>NZ_CAJMZJ010000013.1:0-236477 GCF_905220295.1 Paraburkholderia sp. J76 | reverse complement strand
GGGGAAATGGTCGTACCAGTGCTGCAGATAAAACCACGCATCGATCGCGGCCTGGCGCATGGCATTTTTCGTCGCTTCGTCGGGCGCAAACGGTTTGCCCTTTTCAATACCGAGCGATGCGAGCATGCCCATCATGATCTTGTCGTGGGCATTGACGGGCTCGACGCTCACGATCGCGTGCAGGTCGTCGAAATGCCGCTCGTCGAAATAAGGCAACGTGGGATAGCGATCGTGGATGGGATCGATGAAGCGCTGTTTCGGCGGATTCGCGGCCTGTGAAAGAGCGTACATGCGCAGACGCTGGGCATAGTGATACGCATCGGTCGCAGTCTTGCCGGGCGCGCGAACGGAGCGGAATGCGAACGCGATCCTGAAGTTCGGCGACGCGACGTGAAGATAGCCCTTGGGAATCGGGCCTTTATAGCCGGGACCGGTGAACAGAAACGTCGCACCTTTGCCTTTGTCTAGCCCCGACGGTCCGACGTCCGCAATCGTGAATTGCCACGCGTCGACGACCTGACCGTACACGCTCCCCTCGGCGCTGGCGGCCGGCACTTCCAGCACCACGGGGCCTTTGCGCAGATCGGTAAATGCCGTGATGTAAGGCGTCGTGCTGTTCGCCGTGATCGCTTCGAGCTTGGGCGTCGCCGGTGCGGAATACGCGATGATGTCGTTGTCTTTTACGCCGAGATTGTCGAAGGCGGCACGCCGGAAGCTGTAGATTGCGATGGCGGGCATGTTCCAGAGCACGGCTTCAAATGCACGCTGATACTTGATCTGGTAATCAAAGTCCTTGATCGAGCAGATGGAGCCGGCGGCCGGCTGGCCGCCCAGTGGCTCCATGGGACTGCCCGCACCCGAAGCGAGCGGCGTCGAGGCTTCGTCGGCGAGGACGTCCGGGCTGCTACCACTGGCCGCGAGACTCGCCATGACAGCCATGCTCATGCGGTGAAAGTCTCTGCGTGAAAGTGCCATCGACCTGTCCTCCAGAAAAATTCAGCATTCCATGCGCGCGCAACGGTCTTGAAAACTAACGCCAGCAAAAGGATCGGATACTTTCAGTAAAAGGGCTATAAGGGAAAAGGGCAATGTCGTTGCACTTTGGGGCATATCATGGCGTCTGCGGGGTGGACGACCTGCAGAACAAGCGACCCAACGACCGCTCTATCTCCGTGAAGTGCCACTTTGCTCGTGAAAAACGAGCTGTTGATTCGAGGTCGTTTCGAGTCACCCCGTGTCGTTTGCGATCCGCTCCAGCAGGAAGTTCGGCAGCGTCTTTAGCGCTTGCAGGCACTCGATTCCTCTCCTCTCGCTGTGACGCCTATTTGGGGCAACGACAATACTTCTCAACCGGCACAGAGCGAAGTAGCTGTTCACGTATCCACATGTGCGCTGCTGTGCCCGCATGCCGCGTGTGTTGATATATCTTCAGCGTGTAACGCGGCGCGATGAAAGGGGCGGGGTAGATTGTGACCGGCGCGGCGTCGCGCAGGATCAGGGCGGCGTGGCGCGGCACAGTCATCAACAAACTGGAGTGGGCAACAATGAACGGCGCAACGAGAACGGTCGGTAGCTGCACTGCCACTTCACGTGTTACGCCCAGCCGGTCGAGCACGAGGTCGATAGAACCGCGAGAATCGTCCCAGGGCGTGACCACCACGTGCTGTGCAGCGAGATACTGTGCCAGGCTCAGCTTGCGTCGGATCGAGGGATGCTGCCGACTTGCGATTATCACGTAGTCGTCGGAGAACCAGTCAGAGCTTTCAATCCCTGCTGGCAATGGCAACACTTCCTCTTCGTAGCCGAGCGCGAAGTCGATGCGGCCCGAGACCAGTTCGTCCGCCGACTCGCGGCCGCGTGAAGACACCACCTTGAAGCGGAGTTTCGGCGCGACGCTCTGCATTCTCGCGATAAATGCGGGAAGCATCGCAAACGCGGTGTAGTCGGTGGCGGCAAAAATGAACGTGCGTTCACTGCTGGCCGGATCGAACTGGCGCGTGGGGGCAAGCCCAGCGTGCAGCAAATCAAGCGCTTCGCCGACCGGACGCATCATCCTTTCGGCGGCGGCCGTCGGGCGCATTTCATTTCCGACCCGCACGAACAACTCGTCGGCGAGCGCATCACGCAGTCGCGCCAGCGCGTGACTGAGCGCCGATGCGCTTATTGCCAGCTCTTCCGCAGCCAGCGTCACCGAGCGATGACGCACCAACGCGTCGAATACTAGTAACAGGTTCAGGTCGAGTCTGCGCAGGTCACGATGCATAGAATTCAATCCATGATGAATAGAATGCAGTATATGCACTTCTTCTTTCGACTACCATCATGGGCCCGTTTCCCCTATTGCTTATCCGGAACTCGACCACGCTCATGGCATTGACTATCCGACCCGCCACCGCTGGCGACGCCGCGCTCATCCTGCGATTCATTACTGACCTCGCCGTCTACGAAAAGGCGGGAGATCAGGTCGCGGCGACTGCGGAAACAATCGCGACCTCTCTATTTGGGGAGCATTCGCCTTCGAAGGCGTTGATATGCGATCTCGACGGAAAACCGGTTGGCTTTGCCGTCTATTTCTTCTCCTATTCGACGTGGCAGGCAAAACCTGGTCTGTATCTGGAAGATCTGTATGTTTCGCCCGAGGCGCGCGGTCAGGGCACAGGAAAGCACTTGTTGCAGCATCTCGCGGGAATTGCGCTGGAAAATGGGTGTGGCCGCTTTGAGTGGAGCGTGCTCGACTGGAACGAGCCGGCTATCGCTTTCTATCAATCTCTTGGTGCAAAGCCACAAGAAGAATGGATCCGATATCGGGTGGAGGGTGACGCGATTCGGACGTTGGCATTATCGCCATCGCATTCGATCGTTTCGGGCTGAGCCACGACGTCACTTCATGCCCTGCGCCGATCAGGCACGGCGGTCTTCACGCGTCCTTATCCGAATCTCTTCGAGGCCGAAGAGTCGACGTTCATGCATTGCCGGACGGTGGCTGGATCAGGAAATAACACAGCCATTTGCACTTTGGGTGGAGGGGGCCTGGGCCGGCTAGAGCAGCGAGTATCGCGGGCGGTAGTCGGACAGTGGGAGTCGTTCATCAGGCATCAGTGAGATAGGACGACCGGTCCCGCGGGAGGACCGGTCATTCACAAATCATCGTCGGCCCGGTGCTCGACCGATTCAGGCGTTCGAGCCCGCATATCGGCGCGCCGATGGCTTCACGCCCGCTAGCAGATATCCCGGCTTTCCGGCCCGATCCCTGAACTAACGTGAACAGCAGCAATATCAGCGGATTTGCTTTCGCTACTTCCGGCCGCCTTGCCGTAGATCGAAGCACGCGGTTGCGCCAACACGCGCCGGACCATAGGCTCGAAGAAACGCAAGGGCAGCGTGTCGTAGTCTAGCCTGAAAGCTGCCGCGTCGTACTTCTGGCAAAACTCCGCGGTGCGCTCGAACAGTTCGCTCTGGCCGCGATATTGCTCCCTCAAATTACGATCCAGACCGAGATGGTGGAAGAAGTAGTAACCTTGAAAAATGCCGTGCTTTTCCACCATCCAGTGGTTCTCCGGACTGACGAACGGCTTGAGGATCGCCGCCGCGATGTCCGGATGGTTGAATGTCCCCAGCGTGTCGCCGATGTCGTGCAGCAGCGCGCAGACGACGTATTCTTCGTCGCGGCCGTCGCGGTGCGCCAGCGTCGCCGTCTGCAGCGAGTGAGTGAGGCGGTCGACCGGAAAACCGCCAAAGTCGCCGTCGAGTAGCCGAAGATGCGCGAGCACCCGATCCGCAAGCTCGCGCGCAAAGGGCAGGAAATCCGCGGCGATGCACGCCCAGTCTTCGCGGGTGGCCTGTTCCATGTGGCCGAACGTCGCCCGTTGATGCGATGTTCCCTGATTCATGTTGTCTCCTGTGTCGTTGTGGGATGAAGGCATGACTCAGCGCTTAAGCTTCATCATGAAATCCAGCAGCTTGCTGGCGCGCCCGGCGTAGGGTGGCATGAGCATGTCCAGCGCCCGCCACGGGCTTTGCTTGAACACCGGCCGAAGCTTGGAAAACGTCAGGAAGCCCTCGATGCCGTGGTAGTGCCCCATCCCGCTGTTGCCGGTGCCTCCGAACGGCAGCGAGTGCATGCTGCCGTGCAGAAGGCCATCGTTGAGCGTGACTCCGCCCGAGATAGTATTGTTCAGGTAGTAGTCCTGCAGTTCTCGGCGGTTGCTGTAGACGTAAAGCGCGAGCGGACGCGGCCTCGCGCCAATGTATGCCACCACCTCCTCACGCGTACGATAGGTCCGTACCGGCAACAGCGGCCCGAAAATCTCGCGCTGCATGATCTCCATGTCGTCGGTCACGTTCAACACGGCGTAAGGCGGCATGAGCCGGCGCGCCGCGTCGCCAGACTGCCCGGGACATAGCTCCACCACTGTCGCACCCTTCGCGCGAGCGTCGGCCAGCATCGCCAGCAAACGGTCGTACTGCCGCTGATCGATGATGGCGGTATAGTCGCCATTGGTGAGATCCGGGTAGCGCGCCTGCGCAACCGCGCGAGCCGCTTGCACGAACGCGCCGACGTTCCCCTCCGGTATCAGCACATAGTCGACGTTGGTGCAGATTTGCCCGGCATTGAGCATCTTCGACCACAGGATACGTTCTGCAGCCTTGCGCACGGGATAATCGGGAGCGACGACGCATGGCGACTTGCCACCGAGTTCCAGCGTCACCGGCGTAAGGTTACGCGCCGCGTTCGCCATGACGGCGCGGCCGGTTTGCGGCGAACCCGTGAAGAACAGATGGTCGAACGGCAACTGCGTAAATGCGGGCCCCCTGCCGTTTCCGTCGTCGAAGATAGCAAGTTCGTCTTCGGCAAAATACTTCGGTATGATCGTCTGGAGCAGGCGAGCCAGATGCGCGGAATTTTCGCTCATCTTGACCATCGCCCGATTGCCCGCTGCAAATGCGCATATCAGCGGCTGGAACGTCATCGCGATCGGAAAGTTCCATGGCACAACGATTCCGATCACGCCGACGGGCTGCGGAAACGTCCACGCCCGCGCGAGCGGATATTGCGTGACGTCGAGGCGGCGCTTTTGTGGCTTCATCCAGCTTTTAACGCGCTTGCAGGCATCGAGTGCCGCGTCCTGAACCTGGAAGATTTCGGTCAACCGCGTTTCGAAGCTGCTGCGGCACCCATAGTCGCGGTTGACCGCTGCGATCAATTCGTCCTTGTGCGCGATCATCATGCGATGGATCTTGCGCAGGCGCTCGCGGCGGACTGCGAGACCAGGATTGCGATGGCTTGCGTAGGCGCGTTGCTGCAACGCGAAGACGCGGGTGAATTCGGCTGGAAGCTGTAATTGATTGACTTCGGAGTGGTTGGACATAGTTTGGACGGCAGTGACGGTAGTCGGATGGGCCGCCTCGCGAGCGGCCGGAGCGCATCAGGCGCGCGTACGGATCATGTCCGCGCATTTCTCGCCTATCATGATCGACGGTGCGTTGGTGTTGTTCGACGTGATGGCCGGCATGATCGACGCATCGGCCACGCGCAGACCGTCAATACCCTTCACACGCAACTGCGCATCGACGACCGCCATCGGATCCGTATCCGGGCCCATCCTGCATGTGCCGCATGGATGATATTCGGTGTCGGCCGTGTCGCGGAGCATGCCTTCGATCTGAACTGGATCGTCGCGCTTGAAGGGCGTGAGCGTTTTACCCCGGCAACGATCGAAGGGCCCGGCGTGCATGATGTCCAGCGCGATCTGGGTTCCCTTGACCAGCGTTTTCATGTCGTCGGGATGGCTGAAATAGTGCGGGTCGATCAACGGCATTGCACGGGGATCTGCGCTTGCGAGCTTCACGGAGCCGACGCTCTTTGGTCGGCTCAGCGTGACGTGCAACGAATAGCCGTGACCGAGATGCTGCTTGCGCGCATGATCGTCGACGATGCCGACTACGAATTCCAGTTCGATATCCGGTGCATCCACTGCGGGATCGGTGCGCAGAAATGCACCGGACTCCGCTGCATTGCTGGTCAACATGCCCGTGCGGCGGTTGCGCCACTCGCCGATCGCAGAAACCGCCTTTGCGACGCCCTTCGCCGAAATACCGAAGGTCTCGTGATTGCGCGGCGAACGATAGATCAGCACCGCCGTGATGTGATCCTGCAAATTGGCGCCGACGCCAGGCATGTCGCGATGAACGGGAAGTCCCAGTTCCCGCAGATGCTCCGCGGGCCCGATGCCGGAGGTCATCAGGATCTGTGGCGAACCATACGCGCCGCCGGAGACGATCACCTCCCGGCGTGCCCTGACGCGACGGACGTCGCCACCGAGCCAGAACTCAACGCCGGTTACGCGTCCCGATTCGACGATCAGCCGCTTGCAGTGCGCCTGCGTGCGCACGTGCAGGTTCGGGCGATCAAGATTCGGGTGAATGAACGCCGCAGCGGCGCTGCAACGCTCGCCCGCCTTCTGGGTGACCTGCGCGGGCCAGCAACCGAAATGCTCTCGGCCGTTATAATCGAGGTTCAGCGGAATCCCGGTCGCCTGGCACGCGTCGAGGAAGACGTCGTTCATGCGGCTCGGGCTGCGCAGGTGCATGACGTTCAGCGGACCACCCTTGCCGTGATAGTGCGCGTCCACGAAGTTTTCGTTGTTCTCCGACTTCCTGAAATACGGAAGAACGTCCTCGTAGCTCCAGCCTTGATTGCCGCTGGCCGCCCAGCCGTCGAAGTCGCTGCGATGCCCGCGCGCGTAGACCATCGCGTTGATCGCGCTGCTGCCTCCAAGCGCCTTGCCACGCGGCTGAAAACCGCGCCGGCCGTTCAGACCCGGCTGCGGCACCGTCTGGTAGTGCCAGCTATGGATGCCGCGGGGAACGCCCGCTGCAAACCCGAGTGGCGCCCGGACCAGCGCCCCTTTCCCGGCGTCGCCCGCCTCGAGCAGGCACACATGAATGGACGGGTCTTCCGAAAGCCGGCTCGCCACTACACAGCCGGCGGAACCGCCGCCGACCACGACATAGTCGAACACTTCCACTTCTGTCTCCTCAGTCTGCGTTAGTCGCCTTTCCGGCGATCTGTCTTCACGGCGTCCGCACGCCGCTCTGCGAGGTCACGGATACCGTCCTGATTGCGATGATGTGTCGAGGAGACGAAAATAACTTATCATTTCCAGACAAGTTTTTTTTCGAGACAATGACATGCCGGAATTCGTCCGGGCAGACGGGCTACTCGAATTCGACGATCTCGTCGATCAGCTTGGCGGCAACGCGGACGCATTGTTGCGCGCGGCGGGATTGGACCCGCAGGAGACGCGCATGTCGGGCCGGTATCTTCCCCACAAGGCCTTTTCGCTCGCACTCGAAGAAGCCGCGCGAACACTTGGCATACCGGACTTCGGTATGCGCCTCGCGCGCAGGCAGACGATCCACGTCATCGGCCCGATGGCGCTCGCCCTCGAAAACGCTGAAACGCTCGACGAAATGCTGCTTCTGGCCGAGCGCTACATCCGCACCCATGATCAGGCGCTATCGCTCAGCCATCGCTTCGTGAGTCAGACCAACGAGTATCTGTGGACCTTCCGGTTGCGCGTGCGCGGAGCGAAGTCGCTGGCGCAGAATTGCGAACTCGTGGCTACGCTGGCATGCGACACGATGTCGAGTCTGACTGGCGGCGCGTGGCGGCCAACCGAAGTCTGGTTCGCGCATGCGCCGCCGGGCGAGCCCTCTTTGCACGCGCAATACTTTTCGTGTCCGGTGACGTTCAACCGCGACATCTGTGGGATCGTGATGCAAGCGGAAGGACTGCGTACGCCGATCAACGGCCGCAACGTCGCGATAGCCGGCCTCGCACGCAGCTATCTGCTCGGCCGTTTCGGCGATGGGAGACCCAGCCTCGCGCGTGAGGTGGAGTGCCTGATCCGGCCGCTCCTGAGCACGGGGCGCTGCAACCAGGAATACGTCGCGGGATTGTTCGCCGTGCACTCGCGCACGTTGCATCGACGCTTGCGACTGGAAGGCACATCGTTCGAAGCAATCGTGGACAATCAGCGCCGCATGTGGGCGGCCGAATTGCTGACCCAAGGCGTGACGATCGGTTATATCTCGGACCTACTCGGTTACGAGTACGCTTCCGCATTCTCGCGCAGTTGCACGCGGTGGTTCGGCCGATCTCCGCGCGCGTATGCGCGGACCAGGAAGATAGGTGAACAACATCCGTTGTCCGGAGTTCTGCAAATATAAACCGTTAACCGTGTCCGCAGACCCATTAATCAGACGACGGCGTCCAGTTCAACCGTTGCCTTCGGACATGTCCGCGGCGCCTCTGCGATGATCTAGGCCGCACCTGCGGGATCCGCAGCCTGCGTAGCGATGGGTGGAGCGCAGCCAGTTGGAGCGCTTCAATCCGGTCTGGCGTCCGTTCGCGGGCCCACTCTCGGATCGCAGCGACCACGCGGCGCGCGATTCCAGAAATCCCTGTGCGTGGCTGGCCGGCGAGCGCTCTCTGCACGTCGATCCGTTCGCTGGGTGCCTGCGATCGGGACGGGGGCCGCTCCATGGTCTGTTGCACTAGCGTCCCGCATTTATCGCAACAGAACCCTTTCGTCCGTCAACGTAGAAAGTGGTGGCGCGCGCATGGACAGGAAGCCGGCCTTCAGAAATCCCCGAGTTCGACGCGGTACTGGCGCCCGTTCCAGAGTGCCAGACGCCCGACGATTGGTCGACCGCGATTATTGCAATACCGCACGAAGACGAAGCGGCCAGCGCCCCGCTGGAGGCGCAGGTAAGGGTGCACGGGTAACGAGTGGGCATAGGCCTCGTCGAGCGCCGCGGCAAAGTCACGCCCGGCGGCGGTATCTGCCCGGTCGCGCCAGCGCGGCGCCTGGATGTCGTCGACCACGCTGTCGTCCACAAACAGGTCCGCGTGGAGCACTAGCACCAGCACACGTTCTCCTGTACCGGGGGCGCTCCCGATCGCGCCGCAGTGCCGCCGCTCGTGACCCCGAAAGGTCACTCCGTAGTGGCGGAACACCTCGTGATACCGGAATTGTTTCATATGCGTCTGCCTCCCCTTGAGCCTTCGTTCACGGCGGGAATGTCCGGCGGCTGAGCCAGCGCAAGCAGAGCAAGAACCCGTAGAATAGGGCACACGGCGGTCACGATGTTCGGCTACTGGCGTGGCACGTGCGGCGGCTCATCGTGTTGGTCCTTGTCTACAGGCTACAACCTCGTCCACATCGATCGGGGCCCGCAGGAAGTGTAGGCTGGGTGTAGCGTTGCTGTCTTCGACGGCACTTCCTCTCCGTTCTGGCTTTCGTCTATCCGGGCGCATCACGCAGATACCTGCATGGAGCGTTCGTAGGTGATCCGCTCGCCATCGTCCGGCAGTATCGCGCTACTCCCGTGGCACCTGTAACAGTTCACGCGCAGCGACGCGCCGCACGTTTTCTCCGGACCGACATCTAGCAAGAACCTCAGCACCTCCGGGCAGTATTACCTCGGCGGCCCCGATAGCGTGCGCGGCAACGAAGGGGGCGCGTAATCCGGCACGCACGGCTATCTGGCCACCATCGAATACTGGCAAGATGCCGCCTTCCAGAACACTCCGGGTCTCTGGCGGTTTTCCGCCTTTGCCTATGCAGTGCAGCAGTACAAGAACCTGCTCGTTCTCGGAACCGACACCGGGCAGTTGAGCAGCGCCGGCGTTGACGTGCAATGGGACGGCACCTCCCAGCTTCTGTCGAGCGTCGGCGTGGCTTTCCCGTTTGGCCGCATGGACGGAAATACTCAGCGCGAACGTCAACACTTCGATGCACTGCTGGTTGAAACTGCGCAAGTCATTCTGGGCCAGACCTTCAATGTGAACAGGCATTGGGCCACGGATAGGGAACGCGCCGCGCGAGGCGGCGCGTCGTCGCCAGGCTCGGCTCGCGCAGCGGCTGAAGGCAGGCAGCGGGCGAAAACATCGTTTTGAGCCGGTCGTTACGCTGCTGGTGACGGCGACGCACGTCAATACGGCGGATTGACCACGACGTACTGGGCCCCCTGCGGCTGATACCAGGTGCTGCCGCATTGCTGATACACCATGCCACCGTAGTTCACCGGCACGCAGTTGGCCGGCACCGAGTGGACGATCGAGCCGACCACCGCCGATGTCACCGCCACGGTGGCCGTGACGGCGGCGGCCGTGGCGATCGGGTGGTAATCGTCATCCCAGCCGCCGTGATGGTAATTGTTGTGCGCGTCCACATTGACATTGCGATTCACGTTGATGTTGCGATTCGCGTTGATGTTATTCACGCTCGTGTTGCGGACGTTGCGTGTGCGTGCGTCGGCGTTCACGTTGTTTAGGGGAGGGCGATTGGCGCGTGCACCGCCGCCGCCTGCGTGCATGCCTCTACCGCCGCCGCCCGGGTGCACGCCACCACCACCGCCTCTAAAGGCGTTCGCGGAGGGCGGCACCGTGAAGGCAATGCAGGCAGCTATCACGACAGGAAGAAGCCGGACCGGATTTCGCATGAGAGTGGTCTTCATGGGCCTACCCCTTGTTCTTGACCGGAACGATGTCGATCTTCTTCGCGCCAGCGGGCGGATGGAATGAGAACGTGGTGTCGTTGAAAGTGGCGTGCGTCGTCCAGTCGATGACCGAAGTGGACTGCGGGCGTGCGTCGTCGTCGCGGCGCGTGATCACGATCTTGCGCGGCAATGGACTTTCCCCGGCCTTGATCCAGATTTGCCAGTCAAGATCCTTCTGGCGGAATGCATAGTGATTGCAGAGGTCCGAGCCGATATAGTCCTGGCCCGCGAACATGGCGGACTCGAACTGGTCGGCAGGCGCATTGGACGTGCCCCAGATGAAAAGATCGGCCAGCGGGAACTCCACGCCATAGTTCTCGTTGAGCTTGTCGATCAATCCTGAGATCGTGCCGTCGAACGCGACGCTCGAGTAGTACTTCTCGCCCGGAGAAAATAGCGTGACCGTTTTACCGTCGAAGATGATCTCGCGCTTGCTGCGTGCGCTCGACATTAGCGCGCGTATGCGGTGCGGCCGGTCGACGTCCACGTCGGCCGTCGCCGTGTGCTGGAGTTTCTGACCGTCTTCCAGCACGCGTTCGCCAGTGAGGTCAGTCGAAACGCTAAAGCGTTTGAGTGACTGGAGGTAAGTCCCCATCTTCTTGAGCGCATCGACGGCCGCGGGGTCGACGGGATTGGCGACGCTGCTTGCCGCGACCGGTGCGGAAGCCTGGGCGAAAGCCAGTGGCGCAACGAGTGTCGCGGCCAACAGGGCCACGCATGTAACCCTTCTCTTCATCGTGTTCTCCCGGCATATGAGCGCGAAGCCGCAGAAACGTGAAAGCATCGTTTTTTGCAGGCGCTTTCACAGTATCGAGCCGCACGCTTGCAGTGCCTAATGTACTGGCCGCGATCGCGAAAGGGAAGGCTTCTGCCCGATATTGCCCAAAAGGGAAATGCGATTGCCCCAAGTCCCGATGTTGCAACTCGCGGAACCGCGCAATGCTTTACTGTAGGTCCGCGAGTCATGCATGCCCGGTGCATGAGGTAGCGATGCGTCCGCCTCGTCCTTCTCCTTCGTGGATCATGCATCGACGTGCCTGATTGCATAGGATTGCAATGTAATCGAACAATTCCAGCGACGCAGGCCCCGACTCCGTAGGGCGTTGCGCGCGCGCCTGTACAAGAATCGACGTGACGGTGAGGCGGGTGTCCGATGAAGGTGATGCGGCAGATGATCGTGATAGTGGAGGACGATGTCGGGTTGCGGCGCGCGCTTGAGCGGCTGCTGCGGTATTCGGGCTTTCGCACGCGATCGTTTCGCAGCGCCGAGGACGCCAATCTGTTCGAATTCGCCTCGATGGCGCGCTGCCTCGTCATCGACGTTCAGCTGCCGGGACTATCGGGGCCAGCGTTCTACGACACGCTGCACGCGCCGCGGCCGCCCGCGGTATTCATGACGGCTTATGACGGCGCACGCCCGCGCGGCGCCGTCGACAGCACCGGTGCGCACGCGTTGCTGACCAAGCCATTTCCTGGCGAAGCGCTGGTCGAGGCAATCTTCAAGGCCACCGCAACGGCGTGACGCATGCAGCCTGCGGCTGCGCTATGCCGATCGTCACCTTGATCCTTGAAGTTCCCAAGACGCGTCGGCCGCCTTGCAATATTGGGGTCCCAGCGTGAATGGCTCGCGCTGCCTTGCACAGTCACGACCCCGTATAAGCACGTTCTGTGGTGCTTGATCGAGGTGCCTTCCGGCGTGCGCGTCGCCCTGAATTCGGCTCGGGCCAGCCGCGTGACTGCTTCAGTGGCTCGTTTCGCCGTCGTCGCTGGTGTTCAGCACGACTCTGACCGCGCTGTTGAGCGCATCGATGTCCTGCTCATCGAGACGGCCGTCGGGTGCGCTCCCAAGAAAGCCGGCGCTCGCAGGCCAGGCGGTGTCGCCACGCACGCCACACCCAGCAGGCCGAGCGCTGCGACGATGCGCTTGCGTAAAATGATTCCGATGGAGTCATGACACAAGATGAACGTCTCCAATGATGCAATACACACCAATACCCGATGGGACGAGCGTGCGTTTGCCTGCCGATTCTCCCGGCGCTGTATCAGGGTTGCCATCGGGGATTTGGGGAAGCCTCATTGACCTTTCGGGCAGTCCATTTTGCCCCGTAAGGCTGCACATCGGGAGTTGTTGCGCCGCGTTGCTCCCGCGAGGCAAGCCACGGAATGTGGACGATGATAAACAGGATTGCAAATCGATCGAACCGTCACGCGGCGCGCTTTCGCGCGCCGCTCGTAGGCGCTGAATAAGTTCCAGCACTATCCGGTGATCGTACGGTTTTGATAGTGCGGGACCGTCTTCGCATAATCGGGCTGCTTTTTCGACGGATCCCGCAATGCTCGCAGCCAGGACCATCCGGGTGCCTGGAAACCGGTCGCGTATCCACGTCGCCAGGGCGAATCCGCTGCGTTCCTCGCTCCCCATGTCCGCAAGCACGATATCGATGGGTGATGCGTTGCCGGTGAGCAGGATTCCGGCCTCCTGGAGGTCCGTCGCCTCAAGAACGAGGTAACCCCATTCGCGCAGGTACGCGGCAAGAGGCGCACGAGCGAGTATGTCTGCGTCAACGATCAGGATATGAGGGGTAGTCACGAATGCGACTCCGGCGGTTGCAGGCCCAGCAGTAAACAGAATAATGTTATCGCGTGCGCCACGCTGTACGTCTTGGCGACAAACAGCGTCGCCAGTGCACTCACGTCAGGTAACGTCTCGCCGGAAGTGAGGATGACCGGAATTCCAGGGTGGTCTCTGGCAATCACTTCAGCGAGTTGCCGACCGTCAAGGGTGCCCGGCATCTGTATATCCGAAAATACGAGGTCAATTTTGCCTCCTTCGCGAACGTAGGTCAGCGCATCGTCGGCGCAATTCGCTTCGATCACGGAAAAACCCGCGGCACGCAATTCTTCGGCAACGCCCGCGCGCACAAGCGCATCATCTTCGGCGATCAGGATGTGAGCAACGCCCGGTTCCTGATGCGGTTGAGGCACCATCTGTTTCCCCCAAAAAGCTGTGCCCGTGGAGACACACAGCAATCGTTGCTCCCGAACGTTTGCGCTCCTGGGCGGCAAAGCCGTTGGAGATGGACGTCCTGGGAAGAAGGAGCATGTCTTTTCGCCGCAACGTTCCCTAGGGTGTGCACGCCTCGCTAGAAGCGGTAACCCAGACCACCCAGGATTACGTCGGTGTCGCGGCTATAGCGTGTGACCACACGGTTCCATGTCGCACGTACAGACCAATGCGGTGTGAAGCGATACGATGCAGAGACCGAGACGAGCCCGGAAAGAATGCCGTCGCCGGTGTCGCGATCCTCGCGGTGAGTTCCGTGGTGGATAGCAGCGTAAAGGCCCACGCCGAAGCCGAGCGTAAGGCTGTCGTCGAAGAACGCGCGGGTAAGCCAGAGTTGTGCGGTTCCGCCGTCGCGCCTTGCCGAAAGTCCGTTGCCTTCATGCAGGTAGCCGATGGTGCCATCAAGCCAGGGCGTGAAGCCGCGCCGGTATTCGACGGCCTCAGCGGCCGATGTCTGCGAGTCGAGACTGTTCAGAATGGTCTCCCCCGCCATCAGCGTGATTTCATTGTTGGTCATATTGTGCGTACGCGATAGCGCGAAATCACGTGGGCCAGGCGTGTCGGGTGCGTCCAGTTGATAGCCGACGCCGAGCATGAGCGCCGTCGTGGAGGGCCCGTGCGAAACCTGTACGCGGTTTAATTGCAGGTTCGCGGTCCAGCGGTACGCCGAATACCATGTCATACGTGCGCTATAGGCAACTCCCCAACCATGTGTGTTCGAGTAATCGAGCCCCTGGTTGGCGGCCTCGGTATCGAAGTAGCGATACGGTCCGACGCCGAGCGCGAATACAAAGCGCCTGCTCGCCAGTGGCAGGCGTGCCCATGCCTGCACACTCTGCCCGTCACGATGATGGCCCGGAATATGTCCTTCATTCAGCCATGAAACGCTGCCGGAAAAATATTCTCCGAAGCCTTCCATGTAATTCATCTCCCACGAGTACGAGTGATTGGAAGCGCCCACAAGCGGACCAGCGAAAATCGCCAACTCCTGCGCGACGGCGCAACTGGGGAATATGAAGAAAGCAGGAGTTGCAAAAAGCAGCCACCAATCTCTGTTCATTGCATTCTTTGACCGGCGAGGACAGGCTGTAAACGGCGTCACAGTTGCGCATCATTGTTGCTGCAAGGTATCTCTGAAAGCGATGAAGCCGGGTACTCAATCCGCGTGACGACGGAAGCACAGCGCAGACAGGACGGTAGCAATCTGCGCTACTGGCATAGCTCGCAGCCATGCCGGATCTTGAATGATGCTCGACGCCCGGTGGGGACGGAGACCGTAAAAACAGGATCCGTGCCCCTCCACACGCCTCGGAATCTGGATTAGATGGACCGTATTCACATCGCGACTGCTGCTCGCGGACGGCACGTCAAATTCGAGGTAACTGCCGAGGAAACCTTAACGGCATCGGGCCACAGGCCTTGAGTCCAATCGTCTCCCGGTTCCATATTGAAGCTACCGGTCTCTATGTCGATCGTGCAGTCGCGAGCGCGACTGCAACGGTACCTGTTGGTTTGATCAACTCGGTCTCGGCGCCCATACGGATCGCAACTGCCACGCCACGCGCCAGAGGATGGAAGACGCCGAAATGTACCTTGAGATTGCGGATGTACATGAGACATCAACAGAAGGCATAACAATGTTGAATCAAGATCCGTACGCGCCGAGTCACGACACGAACTCGTTGAGCTTCTCGCACCATCGATTTTTTGCTTGTCCGGCCATCACCAAGTTTGATGTGTCGGCATGCCAAAAACCTGGCATGCCTTGGCGACTGCGGGATCGTTGTCATTGGCATCCCTGATGCTGCCTTGCAACTCAGACCAAAAATAGTGCTTTTTCAGGTTTGGCGTTATCCAAAAAACGAAATTATCGTGTTGCCCCGCTGCTTTAGCCGTTCTTCACAGAACAATCGCTGACCGAACTGGAAAGGAGGGAGCCGTCCCGAGCCGCCAATGTGCTGACACAACAATTTCTCGAGCCTGTCCATGGACTCGTTGCCTCCCGGATGATCCAGAACGGTCCTTTGTTTATCGTGAAAAGTTTTAGCGATGCTGGGTGGCGAGGGGTATCGGCTCCTCAGTGCCTCATTCAGGCGCGCAGTGTCCGGGCGAGCGTGTCGCTTGGAAGTTCCCCAAAGGCGTTGCGGTACTGGGCGGAAAATCTGGACAGGTGCCGAAATCCCCACTTCGAGGCAATTGCCGAAACGGGGAGGGTCTGCCCAGGCATAATCAGATCTCGCAGTGCTCCGTTCAGCCGCATGTTGATGAACCACCTTCCGGGTGTCGTGCCCACGCAGCGTCTGAATATGAGTTCCAGCGAACGCAGGCTGTAACCACTGCGGCGAGCGATTTCTTCAAGTGGAATACTCGTGTCGCCCCCAATGACAAGGCGCTCGCAGCCCAGTATGAGGTGGTGGTGCCGTTGAGCCGTCGAAAGCCTGTGGGAGCTGTGCGCGGCGCTCGAGTTGGAAAGCGCAGCGACATAGCCGGTCAGCAGGGCTTGAGCGATTCCGGCGGCCAGCTCCGGCCCAGGTCCGCCACCGGGCGCAAGTGAAGCTGCCAGGCCCATTGCATCGTCGGCCAGACAGGTCAAGCTGGCTCGCGTACCCGGAAGAAGTCGTGCCCAGCCAACTGAGTCCACAGGCAAGTCAAGTGGACGCCCGCTGTACGTCTCAGCGGTGTGTTGCAGACGTTCCTCCGGTACCACGAAATTGATCCAGCGAGACGACGCTGAAGCGTGGTAGAGCAGGTCGATACCGGAAGGATAAATCTGGATCTCATCTTCCTCGACGAAGGTCGTGTTTACGCGGGTCGAGCTTCCACCCTGCGCCATCAATCCTATGCAGACTGCATTGCGAGGCATGGTGCCCATCGCGATCATCGGCACGTTATAGCAGCCAGTCTCAAGCCTCAGTTCGTCAAGCAACAGGCGCTGGTGCATCATCGTCGTGCGTTGCGACGATAGCAAACGATGCTCGAATGTTCCACCGTAGACGACATCGAACGCCAGCGCAGGCTCGAAGCCGGAATACACGTGTCGCTGAAAATTTGCGTGCAACGACATGGCAATCGTCCTCGATTTCGTTTTTTGGATAACGCCGGTTTCCCTGCTGCGCTATTTTAGTTTCAAACATGCGAACGAGGCTGATCCATGGTCGAGAGCTACCGGCAGGTAAGGGCACGGATCCGCCGACTCGAGGCCGAGGCTGAAGCGTTGCGTCACAGGGAACTGCGCAACGTTGTCATCGACATGCGTCAGAAGATCCGGGAGTACGGCATTTCTCCGGAGCAACTGTTCGGACCCGATTTATTCGATCTGGTTCAGTATCGCGACCCGGCAACGGGGCAAACATGGAATGGCAGGGGACGACCGCCGAACTGGATCAAGGGCAAGGATCGGGGGCTGTTTCGCGTGGATTGATGGATTATCTTGAGTGGCTTCGACCGGTTCCACGCCCAGAAATATGGAGTTGAGGCGGCATGTGAATCGGCCCATGTTGTGAATGATCAATAGGGGAACAGGATGAGACTTGAATCACGCATCGCCGGGCTTGCGAGGCCCGTCACTCGCGCACCCTTTGCACTTCTGGCTGCAGGCCTGCTGGCGGTAGCCGCCAACGGGCAGGCTCAAACGGATACCCAGCAACCCGCGCGTCCAAACATCGTGCTGATTGTGGCCGACGACGTGGGTTGGGGCGACATCGGCATATATGGTGGCGGCGAGGGACGGGGCATGCCCACGCCGAACCTCGATCGCATGGCCGACGAAGGCATCACGTTTTTCGACTTCTATGGACAGCCCAGTTGTACACCAGGTCGCGCGGCAATCCAGACAGGCCGTAACCCGAACCGCAGCGGCATGACGGCAGTCGCGTTCCAGGGCCAGGGCGGCGGACTACCGCATGGGGAATGGACACTCGCCTCGGTCCTGAAGCTTGCCCACTACAACACGTATTTCACGGGCAAGTGGCATTTGGGCGAAGCGGACTACGCGCTGCCGAACGCACAAGGCTACGATGACATGAAGTATGTCGGCCTCTATCACCTGAACGCCTACACGTACTCCGATCCGAAGTGGTTCCCGGACATGGATGCGCAAACGCGCGCGATGTTTGCAAAGGTTACAAAAGGTATGCTCTCCGGTAAGGCCGGCGAAAAAGCACACGAGGATTTCAAGGTCAACGGTGAGTATGTCGATACGCCACAGCAGGGTGTCGTCGGGATCCCGTTCCTCGACCGTTACATCGAAAAGGCATCCCTCGATGACATTGACGAGGCGGCCAGCAAGGGGCAGCCGTTTTTTCTCAACGTCAACTTCATGAAGATGCATCAACCCAATCTGCCCGATCCGGACTATATCGGCAAGTCGCTGTCGAAGACGAAGTATGGCGACTCGTTCGTTGAACTGGATGCGCGCGTGGGGCACATACTCGACAAGCTACGCGAGAAGGGCCTGGACAAGAACACGCTCGTTGTCTTCACGACCGACAACGGAGCATGGCAGGACGTTTATCCTGATGCGGGCTACACGCCGTTCCGAGGTACGAAGGGCACTGACCGCGAAGGGGGCGCGCGCGTGCCGTGCATCGCCTGGTGGCCCGGCACGATCAAGCCGCATCAGCGTAACTACGACATTCTCGGCGGCCTCGACCTTATGGCGACCTTTGCGAAGCTGGGCGGCGTCGATCTGCCGAAGAATGACCGCGATGGCAAGCCCATCATCTTCGACAGCTACGACATGACCCCAGTGTTATATGGAACGGGCAAGGCTGGTCGTAATACGTGGTTCTACTTCACGGAGGACGAACTCACGCCGGGTGCCGTACGTATCGGCCGCTTCAAGGCCGTGTTCAACCTGCGCGGTGACGCGGGCGAGCCGACCGGCGGTCTCGCGGTGGACTCGAATCTCGGATGGAAGGGCCCGGAAAGTTACGTGGCGACTGTTCCGCAGGTCTTCGACCTGTATCAGGATCCCCAGGAGCGCTACGATATCTTCATGAACAACTTCACGGAACATACGTGGACCATTCCGGCCTTCTCCAGTGCAGTCAAGGACCTGATGAAGACCTACGTCCAGTATCCGCCGCGCAAGGTGCAGAGCGAAGCGTACTCAGGGCCGATCACGCTCAGCCAGTACGAGCGATTCCAGTACGTCCGCGATTCGCTCCAGAAGAACGGCTTCAATATTCCGCTGCCTAGCGGCAACTGAGGATCCGGGTGTTGCCGGCAACCGGCGGCGCCGTCAACGTGGCGTGTGCCGGTTGCCGTATTGGCGTATATCCCCCGTCAAAAGAGGATCGAATCACGATGCGACCCGTCCAGCGCCTTTGCAGCGCGCACATCGTGCGACGGCGCGTAACCGCTCTCGCGGCTTGCGCGTGTCTCGCCCTGTCCGCCTGTGCGAGCCATGAACCGCCGCCGCTCACGACCCAGGCCGCTCAGACCGTCGCCGCCGGGGCGCCGGTAGCCGGGGCGCTGCCGTCCTGGCAGGACGGCGCGGCTCGCGCGGCCATCCTCAAGTTCATCGCCGACGTCACGCAGGATGGCGGCCCGCGGTATGTTCCGCCGGAGGCGCGCATCGCCGTCTTCGATAACGACGGCACGCTCTGGAGCGAGCAGCCAGTGCCGTTTCAGGTCGCGTTCATGATCGATCGACTCAAGGCTGCGGCGCCCCAGCACCCGGAATGGAAACGCAATCCTGCCTTCAAGGCGTTGATGGCGAACGATACGGCGACGCTCGCGAAAAACGAGAAGGCGCTCCTGCAATTGCTCGAAGTGGCCAATAGCGGCATGACCACCGATGAGTACGACGAGTCGATTCGAACGTGGCTCGCGAGCGCGAAACATCCCACGCTCAACCGGCCCTATACGGAACTTGTTTATCAGCCGCAACTGGAACTGCTCGACCTGTTGCGCGCCAATGGTTTTACAGTCTGGATCGTTTCGGGAGGCACGGCTGAATTCATGCGCGTCTGGGCTGGCAAGGTCTACGGTATCGCGCCTGAGCACGTCGTTGGCAGCGAAGAGAAGCTGAAGTATGAGATACGCGACGGCAAAGCCATGCTGGTTCGCGAGCCTGGATTCGACTTCTGGGACGATGGGGCCAACAAGCCTGTGGCGATTTTCCGTGCGATTGGGGAGCGCCCGATCCTTGCATTCGGAAACTCTGATGGCGACCGCCAGATGCTCGAATACGCAACAGGCGGCGCGGGACCGTCGCTCGGACTGCTCCTGCATCACGACGACGCGGCCCGCGAGTTCGACTACGACCGGCACGCGGGGTCGGCGAGTCTCGACAAGGCCTGGGACGAGGCGCGGCAACGCGGGTGGATCGTAGTCAGCATGAAACAGGACTGGAAAACCGTATATCCGGGGCCCGGTAGGCGCGCGCAATAGCGACCAGGGTGCCCTTAGGGATAGCGCTGGGAGCGAAACGGCCTGCTTTGGCACCTGCAACTGGAATCTGAGGATACGAGCGCGATGAGCGAGATCAGGGAAACGGCGGTTGAAGTACCGGTGACTTTCTTCCGCGAACGCCCAGCCGGTACCGAACCGGTTGTGCCGCAACACAAAGGGCGATTTCACGCAATGGCCAAGCCCATCGGCTCTACATGCAACATCGATTGCACGTATTGCTACTACCTCCACAAGGAACACCTGCTCGAGCAGCATCGCGGGCGCCGCATGGGGCCGACGATGCTGGAGCGCTATATTCGCCAGTACATCGAGGCGCAAAACGGCAACGAAGTCATCTTCTCGTGGCAAGGAGGCGAGCCAACCATGCTCGGCCTCGACTTCTTTCGCGATATCGTCGAGATTCAGAAGCGCTATGCGCGACCTGGCCTCCGCATTTCCAACGACCTTCAAACAAACGGCACGCTGCTCGACGACGCCTGGTGCGCCTTCCTCAAGGAAAACGGCTTCCTCGTCGGTCTCAGCATCGACGGCCCGCGTGAGCTGCACGATGCGATGCGCGTGGATCGCAAGGGGCGGCCCACGTTCGACAACGTCATGCGCGGCGTCGCGCTGCTGCGCAAGCACGGCGTGCAGTTCAATACCTTGACGGTCGTGAACCGGTTAAACGCTAAGCGCCCGCTCGACGTCTACCGCTTTCTGCGTAACGAACTGGGCTCGACGTATATCCAGTTCATTCCGTGTGTCGAGCCCAAGGACTTCCATACGGTTGCGCCACAACATTGGCCCGAGGACGCACAGCCGTTACTCGGCACTGCGGCCGCGAAGCCGGGCAACCCGGATTCCGTCGTGACCGACTGGTCGGTTGACCCTGACGACTGGGGATACTTTCTTTCGAGGACCTTCGACGAGTGGCTCAAAAAAGACGCGGGCCGGGTGCTCGTTAACCTGTTCGAGACAGCCGTCGTGCAGACGATGGGGCGACCCGCGCAAACCTGCGTGACAGCCGAATTTTGCGGCAAGGCGCTTGCGATCGAGCACGACGGCGAAGTGTATTCGTGCGATCACTACGTCTACCCGGATTACGCGTTGGGGAATATTCGCGATACGCATATAGGCGAGATGGCGTTCTCGGCGCGCCAGCAGTCGTTCGGTTACGCGAAGCGCGACACATTGCCGGTGTACTGCCGCCAATGCAAGCACCTGAAGGTGTGCTGGGGCGAGTGTCCGAAGAACCGGTTCATCCGCAGCCCGGATGGAGAGCCGGGCCTCAATTACCTGTGTTCCGGTATCCGTCGCTTTCACGATCACGCCGGACCGATGTTCAGGCAGTTGGCCGTACAGTCAGTTTAATCAGTATGTTCGAACATGCCTGATGTCCACTACGTCCCATCCTGTCAACCAGGGAGTATTCATGAGTAAGCCGGCTCGAACGACCGTTTATGTCATTGACGATGACGACGCGTGGCGTAGCGAGCTGAACCCATTCCTGCGCGACTCGGGATATTGCGTTTTCCACTTTGCCACGATGGAACAGGCGTGGCTACAGGCGTTTCATACCGGACGCGGTTGTATTTTTCTGAATGTCGGAGCCGATGAGTGCGTACTCGGACTCGAGTTTCGGCTGGCGCGAATACGGGCGCTCAATGGCCTGCCAGTCGTAGTAACGAGTTCGGGCGGTGACGTAGCGACCGTAGTAAAGGCAATGCGTGCAGGTGCAGTCGATTTCCTGCAGAAGCCCATCGACCCACACATAATGTTGCGCAGCCTGGACGCAGCGCTGAATTCGACCCGGCAAGCCAGTCCACGCGTTGCGCTGGCAAACCTGAATGAGCGTGAACGTATTGTCCTGACCGGAATACTCGCTGGTCAAAAGAACCGGGAGATCGCTCAGCAGCTCGATGTGTCGGAAAGAACAATCAAATACTGCCGAAGTGCGATCAGGTGCAAGCTCAAGGTCGCCTCCCTTGTGGAGCTGTTCCGGTTCGCTGGGAGAGCGGGGGACGTAGGCGAGATGGCGACGGTGATTCCGGTTGTTTCAGAGGTAAATTGCAATCCAAAGTAATTGGACCAGAGTATTACCTGGCAGTCCTGCTAGCGCAGCAGTGAGAGTTTCACGACGGGCCACGCTGCTTCGGGCCGGCAGCGGGCCAAACACTATGGTAAGGTCTGCTGACCATCAGATGGACGGATTGCCGCGCACCATTGCATGTTCGCCCGTTGACGAGGGGTGATGTCATGAATCACGTCTATCGCTTATGCTGGAATCATTCTCTCAGGCAGTGGGTTGTCGCATCGGAGCTCGCGCGCAGGCGTCCGGGCAGGGGCGCCGCTGGCCGGTGCGCCTGCCTGCGCACCGTCACGGCGTACGTGCTCGCATGGACGCCGTTGTTGTGGAGCAGTATCGCATTTGCCGCAGGAGCCCCGAGCGGCGGCCAGATCGTGTCTGGCATCGGCTCCATCAGCCAGGCGGGCGCCGTCACCACTATCCAGCAGGGTAGCCCCACGCTTCAGTTGAGCTGGCAGAGCTTCAATGTCGGCGCCGGCCAGACGGTGAATTTCGTGCAGCCGGGCGCCAGTGCGCTGGCGGTCAACCGTATTTTCGGCAGTACGCCGAGCGCCATCATGGGCCACCTGAACGCCAACGGCCAGGTATGGCTCATCAACCCCAACGGCGTGCTGTTCGGGCCGGCCGCGCGCGTGAATGTCGGCGGCATCGTGGCCTCTACGCTCGACGTGGATCCGAACACCCTCGGCAGCAGTACCCGGCGCTTTAGCGGGAACGGCACGGGCAGCGTTGTCAACCAGGGCACCATCACGGTAGCGGACGGCGGATATGCCGTGCTACTGGGCAACAAGGTGTCCAATCAGGGCGTGATCACCGCACGGCTCGGCACCATCGCGCTCGCGGGCGGCAGCGCCGCCACGCTCACGTTCGACAGCGCGCGGCTCGTCCACGTCCAGGTGGATGCGAGCACGCTCGGCAACCTGGCCGAGAACCACGAACTGCTGGTGGCCGACGGCGGCCAGGTGGTCATGACCGCGGGCGC
This sequence comes from Paraburkholderia sp. J76, assembly GCF_905220295.1. Taxonomy (NCBI): domain Bacteria; kingdom Pseudomonadati; phylum Pseudomonadota; class Betaproteobacteria; order Burkholderiales; family Burkholderiaceae; genus Paraburkholderia; species Paraburkholderia sp. J76. The sequence continues at coordinate 213,383 of NZ_CAJMZJ010000013.1, read as the reverse complement.
GAGAGATGCGCTGCTCGCCAGCGCCGTGAACAACACGGGCAAGATTCGCGCGCAGACCGTCGAGGACCACGAGGGCAAGATCGTGCTGCTGGGTGGCATGACGGCCGGGCAGGTCAGCGTAGGCGGCACCCTGGACGCGAGCGCGCCGAACGGCGGAAACGGTGGCTCCATCGAGACCTCTGCAGCCCGGTTCAACCTTGCACCCAATGCGCATATCACGGCGGCCGCGCCGCTCGGGCGGGCCGGCACATGGCTCGTCGACCCGACCGACCTGACCATCGACGCCAACGCTGCCAGCACGATTTCGGGCACGCTGAACGGCGGCACGAACGTCGTCGAGCAGACTACTGCAACGGGCGCGACGGGCGCTGGCGTGCAGTCGCCCGGCGCGGGCGACATCACCGTCGCCTCGGCCATCAGCTGGACGAATGCAGCGGCGAGCCTGACGCTTGATGCGTACAACGCCATCAACGTGAACGCAGGCGTAAGCGGTGCGGGCGGCGTGACCATGCTGGCGCGCGGCGCGAACCTGACGATCGGTGCGGGCGCGTCGATCACGGGCGGCACGGGCGTGACGCTGGCCACAGGCGGCAACTTCGTGAACAACGCGGGCAGCTCGGCGGTCAGCACAGGCACCTCGGCCCCATGGCTGATCTATTCGACCAATCCGGCGAACGACACTGCCGGCGGTCTCACGCCTTCATACATTCAGTACAACGCACCATACGGGACAACGCCGGCGGCTTCCGGCAACGGCTTCCTCTACAGCCTCGCGCCGACGATCACGCTCACAGGCTTGACTGGCAGCGTGACCAAGGTCTACGACGGCACGACCGCCGCGAACCTGACCAGCGCGAATCTGCAGACGACGGGGCTCGTCAATGGCGACGTCATCGCCAGCGCGACCGGCACTTACGCGACCTCCAACGCAGGCACGGGCATCACGGTGAACTCGCCTACGACGTTCGCGGGCGTGGTGGTCACTACGGCGGGCGGCATTCCGGCCTACGGCTACCAGGCGAAGGGCCAGGCTTCGGCCAGCATCGGCACCATCACGCCCGCGCCGCTCACGGCCAGCATCGTCAACGACCCGACCAAGGTGTACGACGGAACCACGTCGGCGTCGCTCGCGGCCAGCAACTACAGCTTCACGGGTTTCGTGCAGGGGCAGGGCGCGAGCGTGAACCAGGCGAGTTCCGTTTCGTACGCGAGCCCCAACGCTGGCACGGGCATCGCCGTCAACGCGACCTTCACGTCGACCAATTTCGTCGCGAGCAGCGGCACGAACCTCGCGAACTACACGCTGCCGACCTCGGCGACCGGCACCGGCACCATCACGCCCGCGCCGTTGAACATCACTGGCCTCATCGCCAACAACAAGGTCTACGACGGCACGCGGGCCGCCGCGCTCAACACCAGCGGCGCGTCGCTGTTCGGCGTGATCAGCACGGACAGCGGGCAGGTCTCGCTGGACTCGAGCGGCGGAGCCGGCACGTTCGCCACGCCCAACGTGGGCAACGGCATTGCCGTGGCGGCAACGGGCTTTACGCTCACGGGCGCCAAGGCCGGCAACTACCAGATCTCGCCGCCGCTCTATCTGGCCGCCAACATCACGCCCAGGACCGTGACGATCACGGGCGTCACGGCCAGCGACAAGGTGTACGACGCCACCACGGCGGCGCCGCTGAATCTCTCCAACGCCACCATTACGGGTCTCGTACCCTCGGATGCCGGCAACGTTTCTCTCTCGACGAACGGGGCCGCCGGCACGTTCAGCCAGTCGAACGTGGGCAACAACCTGACCGTGTCGGTCAACGGCATGACGCTCTCCGGATCGGCGGCGGGCAATTACAACGTGACCGGCATCACCGGGCTCACCGCCAACATCACGCCCGCACCGCTCACGATCAGCTTCCTCGGCTCGCCGACCAAGGTCTACGACGGCAGCGCCAGTGTCCAGCTCAATCAGTCGAACTACACGATCACGGGCTTCGTGGGCGGGCAAAGCGCCACCATCGGCCAGGTGACTGGGGGCTATGCGACGCCCCATGCGGGCACCGACATCCCCGTCAACGCGACGCTCACGGCTTCCGATTTCGTGCCGGCGGCCGGCACGTCGATGTCGAACTACACGTTCCCGACCACCGTCTCCACCACGACGGGCGTCATCACGCCCGCGCCGGTTCAGGTCACCATCATCAACAACCCGACCAAGACCTATGACGGCAACGACACGGCTACGCTCGGGGCCAGCAATTACCAGGTGAGCGGTGCCATCCCCGGCGAGTCCATCACCCTGAATCCCTACCCGGCAACGGGCACCTATGCGTCGTCCAACGTCGGTTACTGGAACGTGAGTGCGAGCATTCCGGCTGGCGACTACCAGGCCGGCGCGAACACGCTGCTCTCCGACTACGCGTTGCCGACCCTCGCGACGGGCATGGGCACGATCGTAAAGCGGCAGATCGGGCCCGGCGAGTTGACGGCGTCGATCACGGACAACCCGACGAAGACCTACGACGGCAACACGACCGCCACCATTCCTGCGGACGGTTTCACATTTAGCGGCTTCGTCGCCGGCCAGGGCGCGACGGTCAACCACACCATCACCGGGCAGTACGCGACGAAGGACGCCGGGCCCCAGCCCGTGACGGCGAGCCTCGCGCAGTCCGACCTCACGCCGAACGCCGGAACCAACCTCAACAACTATTCGTTTCCGGTCGCGGCTTACGGCATGGGCACCATCAATCCGGCCCAGTTGATCGTCACCATCATCGGCAACCCCACCAAGGTCTACAACGGGTCCACGATCGCGCACGTCGACAGCAGCAACTTCCAGATCAACGGCTTCGTGAGCGGCGAGGGTGCCAGCATCGCGCCCACCGCGGAATTCGACTACGGCGAGGCGAACGCGGGCACGCGCATCATCGCCGGCTCGCTGGTGCCGGGCAACTACACGGCCAACAGCGGCACGCTGCTCAGCAACTACCTGCTGCCCACCCGGGCCACGGGCCCTGGCACGATCACGCCCGCGCCGCTGTATGTGCTCAACGCGTTCGCGACCAGCAAGGTCTACGACACGACGACTGCCGACACGCTCAATGTGAGCAACGCGACGCTCTCGGGTCTCGTGCCGTCCGACGCGGGCAACGTCACGCTCAATACGACGACCTCGGGAACGTTCGCGCAGTCCAATGTCGGTAACGGCATTACGGTGACGGCGAACGGCTTCAGCATCTCGGGCAGTGCGGCGGGCAACTACACGCTGCAGCCGGTTACCGGGCTCGCCGCGAACATCACGCCCGCGCCGCTCGTCATCAACGGGGCGGTGGCGAACAACAAGGTGTACGACGCCACCACCAACGCCACGATCAATACCAGCGGCGCGACGCTTTCGGGCGTGCTGGGTACCGACAACGTCACGCTTTCTTCGGGCGGCGCCACGGGCCAGTTCATCACGGCCAACGTGGGCAACAACCTGGCGGTCACGGCAAACGGCTTTACCGTGAGCGGTGCGCAGGCGGCCAATTACACCGTGTCGCAGCCCTCGGGCCTGTTCGCCAACATCACGCCGGCGCCGCTCACGGTCACGATCACCGGCAACCCCATCAAGCAGTACGACGGCACGACGTCGGTGGCGCTCGGCGCGTCCGACTTCTCCATCACGGGCTTTGTCGGCAACCAGAGCGCGACGGTCACGCAGACAGCGTCGAGCGGCTACCACTCGCCCAATGTGGGCACGAACGTCGGGATCAGCGCGACGCTCGAGCCGTCCGATTACACGGCGGCGCTGGGCACGAACCTGTCGAACTACTCCCTGCCGACTCAGGCTACCGGCACGCTCGGCGAGATCACGGCGAAGATCATCAATCTCACCGGTCAGCGTGTTTACGACGCCACGACGGGCGCTGACGCGAGCCTGTTCCTGACGAGCAACGGCGTGATCGACGGCGTCAATGGCGAGACGCTGAGCTTGAGCGGCGCCGGTGTATTGACCACCAAAAACGTGGGCAAGCAGCAGCCGTTCGCGAACTTCGGCACGCTGGCACTCGGCAACGGCAGCAACGGCGGCCTTGCGAGCAATTACACGCTCGTGGGCGGCGTGGACTGGGTGACAATCACGCCGGCAACGCTCACGGTTCTCAATACGGTGGCGGCAAACAAGGTTTATGACGGCAACACCAACGCCACGCTGTCCGGCTCGACCTTGAACGGCGTGCTGGGTGCTGACCAGGTGACGTTGGGCAGCGACACGGTTGGCCAGTTCAACGACAAGAATGTGGGAACGGGCAAGCCCGTCTCCACAAGCATGACCGTCTCGGGCACGGACGCGGGCAATTACACGCTCATTCAGCCCACGGGCATCAAGGCCGACATCACCCCGCTGGGCATCACGGTCACGGCCACGGGTATCGACAAATACTACGACGGCACCAGGAATGCCCAGGTCAATCTCACCAACTCGCCCTTGGTAGCGGGCGATAACCTGACTTTTGACTACTCGGCCAGTTTCTCCCAGGCCAACGTCGGGCAAAATCTGCCGGTGACGGTAACGGGCATTACCGCGACCGGCGCCAATGCCGGCAATTACACACTGCTCAATACGACGGCGGATACCACCGCCAACATCCTGGCCCGCATCATCAATCTGCAGGGCACGCGCGTCTACGATACGACCGCCAACGCGGACTCGAGCGTGTTCGCGCCAGGCGGTACGATCGCCGGCGTCAACGGCGAGACGCTGACCCTGACCGGCACCGGCACGCTGAACGACAAGAACGTGGGCAACCAGAAGGCGCTCGCCGGCTTCGGCACGCTCGCACTCGGCAACGACACCGGCCAGGCCGGCAACTACACGCTGACGGGCGGCACGGACTGGGTGACGGTCACGCCGGCCCAACTGACCGTTGCGGGCACGCTCGCGCATGACAAGCAATACGACGGCAACACCAATGCCGCGTTGACGGGCGCCACGCTGGTGGGCGTGCTCGGTTCGGACAACGTGGTATTGGGCAACGACACGATTGGCCAGTTCGACAACAAGAACGTGGGCACTGATAAGCCGGTGACCACGAGCATGACGGTTTCGGGTACGGATTTCTCGAACTACACGCTCGTGCAGCCGACCGGCCTTACGGCCAGCATTACCGCCTTGCCCATTGTCGTAGTGGATGCCGCGGGTCACGACAAGGTCTATGACGGCACGAGGGCGGCGACGGTCGACCTGAGCAGCCCCAATGTCGTGGCCGGCGACACCGTGACCATTAGCGACACCTCCGCGCTTTTCGCTACGCCCAACGTCGGCACTAACATCGGCATCGCGGTGACAGGCATCAACCTTAGCGGCGCCGACGCCGGAAACTACGTCCTGCAGAACACGACCGCGACCACGAGCGCCAACATCACGCCCTTCGTGATCAACCTGCAGGGCCAGCGTGTCTACGACGCGACGACCAACGCCAACGCGAGCCTGTTCGCACCTGGCGGCACAATTGCCGGCACCAACAACGAGACGCTGACCTTGACCGGCACAGGCGTGCTGAACGACAAGAACGTGGGCAGCCAGAAGCCATTCACGGTCGGCACGCTTGCGCTGGGCGACAGCACTGGCCAGGCCAGCAACTACACGCTCCTGGGTGGCCAGGACTGGGTGACGGTCACACAGGCGCCGCTCAGCGTCGTCGGCACCACGGTGGACACGAAGGTCTACGACGCCAACACGAACGCCACGCTAAGCGGCGCGGCGCTCTCCGGCGTGCTAGGGAGCGATTCCGTGACGCTCGATAATGGCACCACCGGCACGTTCGACAACAAGAACGTGGGCACCGGCAAGACGGTAACCGCGAACATGTCGATCTCGGGCACCGACGCGGCCAATTACGCGTTCACGGGACCCAGCGGCCTCACTGGCACGATCACGCCGCTGGCGATCACGGTGGACGCGACCGCGCAGAACAAGACGTATGACGGCAATGCGACCGCCACGGCGTCGGTCGCCAGCACGGGTGTGCTGTCCGGCGACACCGTGAATTTCGCCCTGGGCACGGCGAACTTCTCCGATCCGAACGTGGGCATCGGCAAGACGGTCATGGTGGACGGCATCACGAAGAGCGGCGCGGATGCAGGCAACTATACGATCAACACGACCGCATCGACCACGGCCGACATTCTGGCCGCCGTGCTGAATCTCACCGGCACGCGCGTGTACGACGGCACCACGGGCGCCGACGCCACACTGTTCGGCACGAACGGTACGCTCACGGGCGTGAATGGCGAAACGCTCACGCTCACGGGCAGTGGCGTGCTGAACAACAAGAACGTGGGCGACCAGAAGCCGTTCACGCCCGGCACGCTCACGCTCGGCAACGGCACCGGACTCGCAAGCAACTACACGTTCGTGGGCGGCACGGACTGGGTGACGGTCACGCCGCTCGGGATCACGGTGGGCGCAACCGCCGCGAACAAGACCTACGACGGCACGACCGCCGCCGCGGCCACGCTCACGCCCACGGGCGTGCTCGCGGGCGACACCGTGAACTTCAGCTCCACCGGCGCGACCTTCGCCCAGAAGGACGTGGGCAACAACATTGCGGTCACGGTGAACGGCATCGCGGCGGCCGGCGCGGATGCGGGCAATTACTCGTTCAACACCTCCGCGACGACCGCGGCGGACATCACGCCCTATACGCTGATCCTGCAAGGCGAGCGCGTGTACGACGGCACCACCGGCGCCGCCGCCACCCTGTTCGGCAACAACGGCGTGCTCACGGGCGTGAACGGCGAGACGCTCACGCTCTCCGGCACCGGCACGCTCGCAGGCAAGAATGTGAACGCCGCGCAGCCGTTCGCTGCGAACGGTTTAGCGGGCTTCTCGCTCACGGGCAACAACGGCGCTTCCCAGGGTAACTACACGCTGGGCACCGGCACAGGCGACTATGTCAACATCACGCCGAAGCTGCTGACGGCCTCGGCCGTGGGCGACAACAAGGTCTACGACGGCACGACGACCGCCACGATCAGCAATTTCACCGTGAACGGCCTCGTGGGGAACGACAACGCGCAGGTGTACTACCAGTCGCCTAATTTCACCCAGGCCAATGTCGGCCAGAACATCCCGATCACGGTGAGTCTCTACGCCACCGGCTCGGACATCAGCAACTACACGTTCGGTAGCAATGTGCTTGTCACGAACGCGAACATCACACCGCGCGTGCTGACTGTCACGGCCAGCGCGCAGAACAAGATCTATGACGCGACCACAGCGGCGACGCTCAACGGCCTGACCGTGAGCGGCCTCGTGGCGGGTGATACGGCCACCTTCACGGGCAGCGGTAACTTCGTGTCGCCTAACGTGGGCAACGGCATCCAGGTGAACGTCGCGGGCATCACGGGCACGGGCAGCGACCTCGGCAACTACACGTGGAACACCACAGCCACCGCGAGCGCGGATATTCTCCCGTACGTGCTCAACCTTACGGGCACCCGCGTCTACGACGGCACGAACCAGGCCGAAGCAAGCCTTTTCGGCAACGGCGGCCAGTTGACGGGCGTCGCCGGTCAGACGCTCACGCTTGCCGGCACGGGCACGCTCTCCACGAAGAACGTGGGACAGCAACAGCCGTTCGAGGCGAACGGCCTCGCAGGCTACACGCTCACGGGTAACAGCGGCGCGCTCGCCGGCAACTACACGCTCGCAGGCGGCGTGGACTGGGTCGCCATCACGCCGCTCGCGGTCAACGTGACCGCAACGGGCGCGAACAAGGTCTACGACGGCTCACGCACGGCTACGGTCGGTCTCGCGAGCAACGGAATCCTGAGCGGCGACAGCGTCAGCTTCAGCGACCAGTCGGCCAGCTTCGCCACACCCAACGCCGGCAACGGTATTCCGATCTCGGTGGCAGCCATCACGGCCAGCGGCGCGGACGCCGGCAACTACACGTTCAATACGACGGCGGGCACGTTCGCCGACATCACGCCGGCCGTCCTTAACCTCACGGGCAGCCGCACGTACGACGCGACCACCGGCGCGGCGGCGGGACTGTTCGGCACGAACGGCGTGCTCCAGGGCGTGAATGGCGAGACGCTGACGCTCTCGGGCACCGGCACGCTCGCCACCAAGAACGTCGGCAAGCAGAATGCGTTCGCAGCGGGCGGGCTCGGCGGCTACACGCTGGTCGGCAATGGCGCGGCGCTTGGCAGCAACTACACGCTGGCAGGTGGTGTGGACTGGGTGACGGTCACGCCCGCGCCGCTCATGGTGGTGGGCACGCGGACGACCAATCGCGCCTATGACGGCACCGTGCTCGATGCGCTCTCGAACGCGCGGCTCTCCGGCGTACTCGGCAGCGACACGGTGACGCTCGGCAACGACAGCGTGGGCTACTTCCACGATCCCGCCGTGGGCTTCAACAAGCCGGTGACCACGGCGATGACTGCGGGCGGCGCCGATGCGGGCAACTATGTGCTCGTGCAGCCGGCGGGCCTGACCGCCGACATCATCGCCCCCGTTTCTCCGGTGCCTGTAGGCACGCTCGCGAACGTCCAGGCGCCGCTCGGGCCCGACGACCCGACGACGCCGTACGGCACCGCCCCCGACACCGCACAGGGGAACTATGCCGGCAACCAGAAGCAGGCAGAGCATCCCAACGAGCGCAATGTGTCGCACGCGGACTTCCATCCCGGGCTGGCGCTCACGGTGCTCAACGGAGGGGTCCGCCTGCCCGCGAACTGAGGTGAACCGGGGTGAACCGAGGCCTCCACGTGAAGGAAAGGACAACGCAGAACAACGCGCGCGTGACAGCGCGACAAGATACCTACCATGATCGAGATTCGCTCGAACCGTTTGCGCAAAACACGAATTGGTCTCGCCATCACGCTTGCCACGGCGGCGCTGGCCGCGCACGGACAGGCGCGCGTGGCGACGCCGAACAGCGGCAGCGGCCAGTTGCTTCAGCAGATGCCGCAGCCTTCGACGCAGCCGCCTTCCTCGAACCTCGATCTGACGATCCAGCAGCCGAAGGAAGCGCCAGCGGACAACACGAAGACCTTCCCGGTCCGCAGGATCGAGATCACAGGCAACACCGAGTTGCCCACCGAACTGCTGCATCAGGTGGTCGCGTCGAGCGAGGGCAGGAACCTCACGCTCGCCGACCTGAACGCGCTCGCCGATACCATCAGCGATGTCTATCACGAGCATGGCTACCCGCTTGCCACTGCCTATGTGCCCGCGCAAACGGTGGAGAGCGGGGTCGTGCGCATCGACGTGGCGGAGGCGCGCTACGGCGCCGTCACGCTGAACAACCAGAGCCAGGTATCGGATCGCGTGCTCAACAACACGCTCGCGGCGCTGCAGTCCGGGCAACCGGTCAGCGAGTTCCAGCTCGAACGCACGTTGCTGCTGATGCAGGACATTCCCGGCGCAGAGGTGAGTTCAACGTTACGGCCCGGGCAGCAGGTGGGCACCTCCGACCTGCTAGTCGACGTGGCGTCCCAGCAGCGCGTCGTCGGAGACGCTGGCGTGGATAACTTCGGCGACCCCTATAGCGGCCGCGTGCGAGGCAGCGGCAACCTGACCATCAACGGGCCTTTCAACCAGGGCGATCTGCTGGATTTCAGCGCGCTTACCACGGGCCCCGGGATGACCTACGGGCGCATGGACTACCGGTATCTGCTCAACGGCCAGGGCACGACGCTCGGGGCTACGATGTCCGCGCTTAACTATCACCTGCGCAACGACCTCTCGGACCTCGATGCTCACGGTTCGGCATTCGTGGCGGGTGTTGTGCTGGCCCAGCCGCTGATCCGCAATACGCGCGGCAATCTGTTCGGCCAGATCGAGTATGACTTTCGCAGGCTCAACGACAACATCGACGTGATCGGCCTCCAGAACGACCGCCATACGAATGGCGTGACCACTACGCTCTCGGGAGACGAGCTGGATTCGAACGGCGTTCTGAATGGGCGCGTGGCGGTGACTTACGGCGTGAAATCCGCGAACAACCTGCAGACCGACATCATCGACCAGCTCGGTGCCAACACGGCGGGCCATTATGTCAAGCTCGCGCTGTCCTTCTCGCGGCTGCAACAGCTCACGAAAAGCGACGCACTTTACTTCGGTTTTTCCGGACAGAACGCGAGCAAGAACCTCGATACCTCCGAGCAGTTCTATCTGGGCGGCCCGGATAGCGTGCGGGGCTACGACGTGGGCGTGCTGTCCGGTTCGAGGGGCTACCTTGCGACGGTCGAATTCCGGCACGACTCGACCTTCCAGAATGTGTCGGGAATCTGGCAGTTCTCCGCGTTCGTGGATACCGGCTGGGTGCAGCAATACAAGAATACGTTCGTTCCCGGGCCCAACACGGGGCAGTTGAGCAGCGCAGGTTTTGGCGTGCAGTGGGACGGCCCCTACAAGCTGCTGGTGAGCGCAAGTGTGGCATTTCCGTTCGGCCGTACTCCGGAAATTCTCAGCGCGAATTCGAATACGTCGGTCCACTGCTGGGTTCAGCTGCGCAAATCTTTCTAGGCGCTTATTCGATAACGGATAAACTCAGCCTTTATTTTCTGACCGTTGTGGGGGCACCGGCTGAGCGGCCGGTGCAAGCGAACACCTGTCAAACCGGCTGGCGTGCCGGTAGACCCGTTCCCGCTCACGAGTCACGAGCAGCCGGCGCTTCATGAGCGATCGGTCTGTACTGCCGATTCCCATGAGAACGATGGATCGTGGCAGTGCGTCTTCGCGTTCTGCCATGCGTTGTCTGATCTCGTCGAGTCCAGCTACGCGCCCAGCGCGAAACGTAACGCCGAATTCATATAGCAGCCCACGTAGCTGATTTATCTGCAAATCGTCCGGAACTTGACGAGTAGCGAGCGCATACGATGAAGCCCTAGCTTCGCTTGCTGGTCTTCTGTCTTGAAGGCAACCGTGCGCATGCAACACAAACTTCAATTCTCTTGCTGCGGTAAAGCGAGCATGCATCGCGCCGCGTCCCAAGGGGCAGACTATGTAACCAGGTTCAGTAGGTGGGCGGCGTCACGGCACTAATGATCTCAGCATCGGAGTCGCCTGCATTGCGGAAACGGTGTGGCTCAGCGCTGTCAAAATAGTATCCGTCGCCACGGCGCAGAACTTTCGTCATATTGCCCACTGTCACCTCTACTTCTCCACTGAGAACGAAGCCGGTTTCCTGAGCACGATGCGAGAATGCTTCGCCAGTGTCAGCGCCGGGCTTGTAGGTTTCCTTGAGCATGAGAATTGCACGGTTCGGGTGATTCATGCCGAGCATCCGGTACGAAATTGAGTCGGTATCACCGATCTCCACCAGATCTGTCTCTGCATAGAACGGCGAGTAAGGCAGCGAGGTCTGGAGACCATCAAAAAATCCCACCAGCGTTGTGCCTAGCGCGTCCAGCATTGCCGAAAGCGTATCGACGGTCGGACTCGTTTTGTCCCGCTCGATCAGCGAGATCGTCGCGTGAGAAACGCCCGAGCGGGTTGCGAGTTCCCGCACCGTGAGCTTCCTGCGTTTGCGCAATTGTTTCAGGTGCGGACCCAGTTGGGGCATACCTACTCTCCTCGTATCAGTCGGTTATTCTACTTCACGTGCCTGTCACGACGAGCCGCTAAATCGGAAGGAGCGCCATTACATGGGCGCTCCTGTGTGGACGAGTGCTACAGCATGCCAGAGAAGCTTGCCATCATCACAACGCGTTGACCTGCTCTCCATTGACAACGTGGGACGTCTTGTCCCGCTTTTGGAGATAAAAACCTGTAACAACGAGAATCGCCGTCAGGAATGCAGTGGATGCAAGTTCGCCCCGGAATCCCGGGAATACGGCCATCGTCAAAAAGACACCAAGAATGAAGATGATCGTCAGAACGGTGAGATAGGGGAAGAACCACATTTTTACTTCGAGTGGCTTGCCGTGCGCGACCAGCTCACGGCGCATAAAGAGTTGTGTAACGGCGATCACAAGATACATCAGGAGCGCGATGGCGCCGCTCGTCGCAAGCAGAAACTCGAACAGCGCTTTGGGCAGCATATAGTTTGCTGCGAGTGCGGCCAGGGCAACGATCGCCGTGCAATAGATGGCGGAGCGAGGAACGCCCTGACTGCTGGTCTTCGACAGCCGAGCCGGCGCGTCGCCGCGCGTTGAGAGCGAATAGACCATACGTGACGCCGTGTAAATTGCCGAATTCAGGCAGCTCACGACGGCCACCAGAACCACGACGCTCATGATTTGAGGCGCGCCCGGGATGTTCATCGCAGTCAGGACAGCCTGGTAGGAACCTTTCGAAAGGCCGGGTGCGTTCCAGGGAACGAGGCAGATCACCACGAACATCGATCCGATATAAAAAAGCGCTAGACGCCAGATAACTGCGCGGATAGCTTTCTTGATATTGCGACGCGGCTCCGCCGATTCGGCTGCTGCGATCGTGACCACTTCCGTACCCTGAAAGCTGAACATCGCTGTTAACAGCGCGGCCACCACAGCAACATATCCCTTGGGAAAGAACCCACCATTTCCCATAAGATTGGACCAACCGTGGGTCGAAGAAAACGGCAGAAATCCCAGGATGGCGAGCGTCCCCAAGAAAATAAACAGAACGATAGACGCGACCTTGATAATCGAGAGGATATATTCCAGTTCGCCGAAATTATTGACGCTCATGCAGTTCGCGGCGATCAACGCGAGCGTGATGCCGAACGCGGTGACGCATCCTGACACGCCGAGCCACGAGCCGAGGATGTTGCCAGCAACGATGGCTTCGATGCTGACAACGAGCACATAGAACCACCAGTACAGCCAGCCTATCGAAAAACCCGCCCAGCGTCCCAGTGCCCGGTCAGCATACGAGGAAAATGAGCCGGTCTCGGGACTGGCGCAGGCCATTTCGCCGAGCATCTGCATGACGACGACCACAATGAGCGCAGCAGCGACGTACGCGATGATGACTGCCGGACCGGCAAGCGCGATTGCAGAAGACGAGCCGACGAACAGGCCAGCGCCGATGACGCCGCCGATTGAAATCATCGTCACCTGGCGGGATTTCAGGCCGCGCCCTAATTGTCCCGCGCCGCTGTGTGGGGTGGTTTTCATATCGTTCAATGATCTCATGTGCGTTGACTGCTCCGGAGTGTCTTACACCGTTTTCCAAGGCGAAACCCCATCGCTTGGTTAATGAAACTATTGTGACCACCGATTTTCTGTTGTGGAGGGCGGATAGGGGCGCCGTGCACCAGAATCGATCTGGTAGAAGGGGGTTGCCCCGCCGCTTGAACTCTCGCGGGTCCGATGCGGTATATCAATGCCTTTGGCATGCACCAAATGCGGGCAAATTAGGGGTCTTCCCTGCGTCGCCGTGGTGTTCAATAAACTATCCAGGCTTCCGCTCTGCTCTTGCGAGCGGTCATTGCGGTCGTTAGGCTCTGTGTGATTGCAATGTCACTCGTCTTCATCCGTGCGCATCGCGTACATAAATTGGGGGGTGAACATATGCTCGCTGCGATTTCCCGGCGGCGACTCGCATTTTCCTATGGAGTAGCTATGAAAAACCTTATTGGAGACGTCTCGAGCGCCGCACGTATCCTGCCCGACCTTAATGGAGAGGCGTTATTTGTCGCCCGAGGAAAGGGGGCATATCTCTGGGACACGAAAGGCAAACGCTACATCGACACGGCTCTGGGCTTCGGTGCAGTCTTGCTGGGGCATGCTCACGACGGGGTCGCTGCACGCGTCGTCGAAGCACTTAACGAAGCCCCGGCGCCTTCGTGGGCGCATGTGCGGGAGCATGCTGCGGCAAGCGAACTCGCGCGGCACACCGGCGATTTGACCAGGGTGATTTTCAACAACTCGGGCAGCGAAGCGGTCCATCTTGCATGTCGTGCTGCTCGCGCGTATACCGGACGCACGAAAATTGCAAAGATGGCTGCAGGCTTTGACGGTTGGTTCGACGAGATTACGCTCGGAAACGTAGCGGGTGCCGATGCCGATTTCGCGGATGGTGCGCGCCCGTCGAGCGAGCGCGTGACCCTGCTTCGTTTCAATGATTTTGAAGATGTCGGGCGACTCTTCGCAGAACACGATGACATCGCGGCGATCATCATGGAACCAATGCTGGCAAACGCCGGCTGCTTGATGGCGGCACCCGGCTACCTGAAGCATGTTGAGGCGGTCGCTCGCCAGCATGATGCATTGCTGATCGCAGATGAAGTATTGATGGGCTTCCGTCTGCATGCCGGCTTGACCAGTCAGCGCGAGGGGCTGCGCCCGGACCTGGCGACTGTCGGCAAGGCGATCGGCTCCGGAGTACCCGTTTCGGCCGTCGTTGGACGTCCGGACGTTCTTGAAGGTTTCGAGCAAGGGCGTGTACTGCGGGGCGGGACCTTCTCTGGCAATCCGATGGCGTGCGCCGCGCTGACCAGCACCCTCGAAGTACTCGATACCGCCGACTATGCGGCGCTAACGATGGCAGGTGAGTCCTTGCGGGCGCATATCGTGACGGCGTTTGCGGAACAGGGTATTGCTGTATCGACGAGTGGATATGGAACGGTCTTTACAATCTGGCCGTGTGCCACGGCACCCGAGACGTATCGCGAAGCACTTGGCGTTGCGTCGAAAGTGTTTTCGACTGAACTGCACCTCGTTCTTCGCGACCTCGGATTGCTTGTGATGCCGTCTCCGTTCGGCCGAATTTACGTATCGTTTGACCATACCGCCGAAGTGGTCGAAGAAATGAAGGTGATTTTCAGCAAAGCTGCCGCGCGAATGAGGTCTGCGAAGTATGCTGAGGCGCTCGCTGTCTAGAGGCTCACAAAGGGTTGCGCAGCAGATGGCCACCGTGAGTAGGTGGCCTACCACACTGCGCCCGACAGCTTCTCGCGAAAAAAGTCGAGAAATGCCTTGATTCGTGGGCTCGTGTGTTTTCTGTCTGCGTGGATAAGAAACACAGGCTCGCGTAACGGCAATTGAAATTCAGTGAGCAAAGGCACAAGTGAGCCGTCGGCGATATCATTACCGATGTGGAAATTGGCAAGCCGCACGATTCCTTCGTCGGCGAGTGCGATATCGCGCAACAGATCACCCTGAGTAAACGACGCCCGACATTTTACCGGTACGGCAACTATCTCATCGTTGTGGCGAAACGACCAGCTATTCCACGGACTGGCGAAGGCGAAATTGAAACAGCGGTGTTTCAGAAGGTCGGATGGTTCGCGCGGCGTGCCGTGGATTTCGAGGTATCGTGGTGATGCACAGACTATCCACTCAGCTTCACCGAGACGATAAGCCACGTGCGACGAGTCGGGCAACACGCCGCTGTGGATCGCTATATCGACGCCTTTTTCAAGTAGGTCTACGTACTGCGCGCCCACCTGAATTTCGACAGAAAGCTCGGGATACTGATCAAGAAAGGCGGGCAGGCGATGGAGGATCTGATGCTTTGCAAAGGTCGCCATGGTGTGAACGCGCAACACACCAGCAACCTGTTGTGGAAGTGACTCGCCGACAGTTTCTGCTGCGGCCATCGCGCGGATCACGTCGCGAGCGGTGTGCTCGTAAGATCGCCCCTCCTCGGTCAGCGTATGTGCGTGCGGGCCGCGATAAAAAAGTCTGACGTTGAGACGCTTTTCCAGGTGCGCGATCGCCTTACTGACGGTCGAGGGCGCAAGGTCGTGATCCCGGGCCGCGGCGGAAAAATTCCCGCTATCGACGGCCCAGACGAAAATCTGGATTTGTGTGTAGAGGTCCATAGTCGACACGCTACACGATCAGCGAAAAAAATTCGAGGTGGGGCAGAGGCCACCTTCAATTGTGCACTCTACATCTTAGCGGATGAACTGCTCGACGTAATTATCCGGCAAGCCCAAGTTCGTGTAGTGCTTGCGAGCCGCCTCAAGCTTAGTGAACACGTCTTCGTATCCGACAGCGACTCCTTGGGGATCGACGTACGTGTAGCCACCGGTCACGTGAAACCAGGTGATCATTTCTTCGACGCCTTCCGGAACGACCAACGTATGTGTCTCTCCAGCCGGCTCGTGAGCGTAGGAGCCTTCCTCCGCGATCCAGTCGTGTTCCAGGTATTGCCAGCGGCCTTTGAGAACGATGGCATGGACTGCGCCCGTGTGACGGTGGCGGGAGAGGACGCCGGCTTTGCGAACCCGGAGCAGATTGACGTAGTAGCCGCCGCTCGTCGAAAGCAGTAGAGGCTTGAAAGAGACGCTTTGCGTGACCGGCACCCAGAGGTCATCGTTTTCGAGCCATTTGTCCAGGACGTTGAGGTGCACGAGATCTGGCGACATATAAGGAACCTGTGGCAATGCATAGGGGATAGCGAGTTCGTCGGGCTTTGGGGTGGACATATTTGAATTCTCCGTGTGGGAACAACCTGCGATTGACGCGGACTGGCGCGCTGCTAGATTCAGGATGCTACGGATTGCGGCCCGGTTCGCCCAGCATCAAGGCGGCACAGGGGGTATTCTGAAATGGATCAGGGCAGTTCGGCCTCAAGCTCAGTAGATCGACAATCGGCCAATGTTCGACGGTCCGCTGTTGGGTGCGTAGGCGACATTTATTCGTCGGTACGGTTGCCCTGTGAATGTCTCTTTGAACCGCCCCGGATTTTGTGGCTCCAACTCTTGAGAGAATGGAGCCATGAACAAGAAGGCGACGAAGTTTTCCCCAGAAGTCCAGGAGCCTGCAGTGCGCCTCGTGCGCGAGCAGCGTAGCGAACGTCCGTCGATGTGGGCGGCGGTCGAATCGATTGCGCCGATGATCGGCTGCACACCGTAGACGCTTCACGAATGGGTCAAGCGCGACCAGGTCGACCACGGTGAGCGCGATGGCGTGACCACAGACGGGTGCGAACGCCTCAAGGCCTTGGAGCGCGAAGTTAAGGAGTTGCGTTGTGCCAACGAGATTCTCAAGGTCGCGAGCGCGTTTTTCCCCCAGGCGGAGCTCGACCGCCGTTTCAAGTCCTGAAGGCCTTCATTGATCAGCATCGCGACGCCTTCGGGGTTGAGCCGATCTGCAGGTCTTGCGGATTGCCCCGTCGGGCTACCGACGTCATGCCGCGCAGCTTCGTGATCCGTCGCGGCGCTCGGTTCGCGCAGGCACGTGGATAACGCGTCTTATCAATCGCCTCGCCCACAAAAATGCGGACAGGTTCATTCTCCCGAGCAGCCCTTCACGAACACGTCCTTGACGGGCGCGAGTTCTGTGATTTCTGCCTTCGCCGCGGGATAACCGCGCAATTGGTCGGTGTCGATTTTTAGAGGCACGGGATTCGATCACAGCACACGTTTGAGGAAGCGTTTGACTGCGGCCTTGTCCCGCGCTTCTGCAGAAGCACATCTAGATCGGTGCCACCGCATTCATCCACGGCCGGGCTCGCCGCGCAGCTTCCCGAACACTTCGTCCAGATGCCATATGCTGCCGCGTTTGCCTCGCACCGCAGACACTTGCGCATCTTCTCGACAAAGATCGACAATGTGCGCAGGAAACCGAATTGCTCATAGAGCCTAGCCCGGACACTGTTGCGCGTAAACATCACCATGTCGCGACCGGTTTTATGCAAAAACGACCATAGTTTGCGGCGACGGTGCAGTCCCGGCGTGCTCAGCGCCATTCACAATCCGATGCTCGATCAGGCACCCGGTGTTGTGCCCAAAAGTCCGCCAGGCAATGCGTTAACGTCTCTGCGCGAGCAGTGGCCGAAGCTAATCCGTTACGTCGAGAACGGGGACTGGCCGATATCAAATAACCATGTGTTATGGTGCTAGCTGCATGACACAGATTGTCGGCGGTAGGCAGGACGACCATCGCGATTGATCAAGGCATCGATTCCCGTTTTGTCTCATGCAATCCATCAACCAGTTCGAATAGCGCGACGGGCTTAACAAAGTGCCGCTCGAATCCAGCGGCATGGGCTCGCTTGATGTCCTCGGATTGACCGTATCCGGTGAGCGCAAAAAGCCGCAATGCGGCATTTTCGGATTGCGCACGCAACGCGAGTGCGAGTTCATAGCCGTCCATACCGGGCAGGCCAATATCAAGCACTCCGACGTGTGGCTTGAACTGCGCCGCGACCGTTAGCGCCTGGGCAGGATCCAGCGCGGTTCTTACTTCAAAGCCGAATTCCTGGAGGAATGCCTCCATCGAATAAAGACCGTCTGCGTTGTCGTCGACCAGCAGGACGCGAACGCCCGGCCGCTCCATCGGTGGGGCCGGGAACGCAGTCGGTGACGCCTGCCTGCTGTCGAGTTGCGCGCGGGTCGCAAGCGGGAGCGTCACCGTGAAAGTGGAGCCTTTGCCCGCACCTTCGCTTTCTGCACTGACGTTCCCGCCATGCAGTTCGACCATGTTCTTCACGAGCGCGAGACCGATGCCGAGACCGCCTCTCGACCTGTCGATGGTCGTCAGGCCCTGCTCGAAGATCCGGAACAGTCTGGGCATCAGTTCGGCGCTGATGCCTGCTCCGTTATCCGAGATCGCGACTGCCACATGTCCGGCTGTCGTATGCGCCCTGACGCGGATCTCGCCCCCCGTATCCGTATATTTCGACGCGTTATTCAGCAGGTTGCTGAACGCCTGGGTGAGCCGGGTGAGATCTCCGTAGATCTGTGCCCCGTCATCTGACAGTGCGACGGTCAGACGCTGGTTGCGCTGCTCAACGAGCGGGCTTGCTGCCTCGATCGCGCGCGTGACCACGGAGCTGATCCGCAGGCATTCCCGCTGCAGTTCGATCTTCCCGCGCGTGATGCGGCTCACGTCCAGCAGATCCTCCACCAGACGCGACAGGTGGGCCACCTGCCGCTCGATGATCTCCAGATAGCGGTCGCCGACATTACCGCGTTCCCGCCGCATCAGCGCCAGTGCGGTGGTGATCGGCGCGAGCGGGTTTCGCAGCTCGTGGCCGAGCATGGCGAGGAATTCGTCTTTCGCGCGGTTGGCTTCCTCGCGCTCGTGCGCCGCCCGGGCCGCCTGGATGCCGGTCGCGGCCTGAGAGGTTGCCGCTCGCAGGAACGCGATCTGGTTGAGTGTCGGGAATGATGGCGACGCAGATCCGAACCATACGCTTCCCTGACCTGAACTGAATCCCATGCTCAGCCGGATCAGCCACATCGAACCTGCGGGTGTCTCGCTCAGGCTGACGCCCGTCCCGATGGGCAACACTTGCCAGCTCTCGATGTTGCTTCGCCAGCTGCTCAGTTCATCGCGCTCGACCTCTCGCCCGCGCAGCCTCAACTGAATCAGTGGCGCCCTGGCGGGCAACAGGGGAACATCGACGTAACAGATATCAAGCGGCACGATCCGCTCAATGGCCTGCGTCATCAATGCGACAACTGCTTTGCCGTCCGCGCCGACCCAAAGTGCAGGGAGCGCCAGCAGGCCCATCAAGTCTCTCAGGGCGTGCTCGGCGCTTTCGCCATTCTCGCCATCGTATCGGTCTCTTTTCATCGGCATGATCGCCTGGGGTCACCGGCGCAGATCGAATGCTCAGATGTCCGCACGCTCTTTGCGCGCCTCAAGTTCCTTGATCATTCCCGACGGCGGAATGAAAAACGGGTTCTCCTGCACGATGCCGTTGATCAGCGTCAGCGGATGGGTGCGGAGCACGTCCATCAGCATGGCACCCGACAGCTTGGCCATGTCATAAACGCAAACCGCGTGTTGACGGTTGCGTTCGATGATCTCGTTGACTTCGGCTTCGTACATGATGAGTTCTGGCGCTCCCGGCGTATCACCGAAGGCCCAGTCCATATTTCCCATGATACGAAGCTGCGAAAACCCTTTCGCGCGCCCCGCGTCGGACAGGCCGTCCACCAGCGCGAGCATCCTGTCCTTGTCGAACCTGCCCTGCTCATCGAGATAGGCTTGCGGCCACGTAAGGACTTCAAGCTGTCCGCAGGCCTCGCACTGGTGCGTGTCGATGCCTGCCTTCTCCAGCCGGGCACGGTGATCGTCCAGATTAGCGGGATCGACGATGTGAAGATTCCTCTCGCCGTTGTCCACGCCCTGCCTGTAATACGGATTGAGCGCGTCGTATTCTTCGTCGCGGCTGTTGAAAAACGCGCATACATGGTAGGCACCGAGCGGCGTGCCGGCGATAGTAGTGGGACTAGTCATGTCATGTTCCTGAATAGAGGCGCTTCGATACAGCGGACTGGGCGCGTCATGCCCGTAGAAGTCGATCGCCTGCGTCTCATACGTGCTACCGGCGGTCATCCACGTTGCCACCTATGGCGGGCGAGGGCGATCGAATTATATCTCTGACGGAGACGTTGCCGCCCTACGGTATGGCGGAAGCCACGACGGTGGAACTCCGCAGCGGAACGGGCGGTAACGTGCCGACGCAGGGAAGCGCGAAAATTCGCCAATGAACCGTGTCTCGCGCTCATCGGATCTGACCAAAATCCTGCCCTCATAGGCGAGCGCGATGCAGCGACACATGTACCAGTCCAGGGCCCGCGCCTGGCGAATTCCTCGGCGTCCGGGAATTGGATCAAAAAGCGCCCGCAACACCCCATTCCACGGCCAGCGGGGCCGATCTCGTTGCGATGACCTGTCTGTATGAGATGAGTATTGCGTGCGCCCGGCCGGCAAACGAATCTGCCAGGTGGCAGGGCAGCGTCCTTGGCGCTGCGGTCGAACTGAGCGCGCCGCGTCCAAGGCTGGCTAGTTCGACCTGCATCGGCTTGGGGGGGTAATACCTCTCGTGCGGCAGCGTATCTGTGGCCCTTGGGAAAGCGTCTGACCGCGCTCCTGCAAGGGCTGAGTTGCGATGGGGAGAGGAGAGCGCACCCAAACGATCGCAAACGTGCCCGACCGCGCCGGCATCACGCCGACGCACACTTGTCGGTGAAGTAGCAGCGTCGTGCGAACCCTATGCTGATCCGCAGTCACCGTTGAGGTCCCGAAGGCGCATGATCTGTTTACCGACGCCGGAACGGTGTTCCCACCAAATTGGGATGTGCGTCCAGCGTCTTCCGCCACCGAGCATGGGAGATCCGGACATGAAGATATGCCGGGCTACCAAATCCACCCGCACACCACAGTTTTGGTCAATGCGGCATGCAACCGTCATCGCGACCCTGCGCCGTATGCAGTTCGGCCGCAAGTCGGAGAAGCTCGATCGCCAGATCGAGCAGCTTGAACTGCGGCTCGAAGACCTGCAGCCCGACGAGGGTGCTGCGTATGATGGGCCCGTCAATACGACGGCCCGTATGCAAAACTGGGTGCTCGCTTTCACCGCGCAGGGCCCCCGGAATTGCGCTCATCGACGTTTTTTCGCCTTCTCATGCGGGTCAGATTGCTCGCAACCGTCGTCAGCTTGAAATGCTGGGTCGACGCCCCGGATGCCAAGATAAACCGTCTGCCGGATCCTACCGACGGTTTTACCCCAGCCGAAATGTTCTTCGATTCGTTTGCGGATGATCTGGCTGATCCGGTAATCCGCGTGCCGCGAAGTGCGGCCGTCAATTGCGCTGCCGCCCCAACGCATATCGTTGCGCGCGACATGCGGTGTCACGTTGCGAGCGCGGCAATCGTTCACGAAGACGAAGTCGCGGGTATCGTACGCCTTGTCGGCACCCACTGTCTTCGCATGAGCGCCTGGCACGCGATCGAGCAACTGCAACGCGCTCGCGCGCTCGGCGAAACCATCTGCGTGACTAACCACGGCGCCGACCACCAGCCCCGAACGACTTTCCATCAGGATGTGCCCGTGGTAGCACAGGATGGCCGGGCTCTCGTGGCTCTTCTTGGACAATCGCGTCTCCGGATCAGTAGTCGACTCGTGCGTGGCATTGCTACGTCGCTCGCCTTTCCAGTCAGTGTCGCGTTGCGGCCGCCGCCGCCTGGCGGACCATCGTCCGGGCCGTCCTTGCGGCGGAAGCTCTTGTGACTAGCCCACGCCAGAATCAGCGTGCCGTCCACCGAGAAATGGTCTCTCGAGAGCAAGCCCCGCTTGTCCGCCAGGCTCATGACTTCCGTAAAGAACGCTTCCACGACTTCATGCTCCAGCAGCCGGTCGCGGTTCTTCGAGAACACCGAGTGGTCCCACACGGTGTCCTCAATCGCCAGCCCGACAAACCAGCGGAACAGCAGGTTGTAGCGCATCTGTTCCATCAGCATGCGCTCGCTGCGCACCGAGTAGAGCACCTGCAACAGCAGCGCACGCATCAGTTTCCGGGCGCAACCGAAGCCCGGCCGGTGTCCGCGTAGATGGCACTGAACAGCCCATTGAGCCGTTTCAACGCATCATTCATCAGCAACCGGATCGGTCTGCAGGGACGAAGTCCTCCAGCTTGACCGTCGTGAACAGGGGCTCCTGCATCTCATCCATTCCGCGTATCGCATCTGCCGCCAAAGATCATGAACACGATATCCATAACGCTCGCCCCGCAAACCCCGTTTACACGGGATCCAAATTCAACAGCCTGCTAGGGGCTGGCCACCAAACGCCCGGCTACCTCAACCGGCCCCAACGCATCCTGCCCGTGTTCGGCCCCGTCGGTCCACGGACGAAGGCCGCACTACGCCAACTACCCGATGTGCTCGCGGTGAACGATCAGTCGCCACGGCTAGTCCAATGTCCAACTGATCCGCCGGCCCGGTGCTCATTGTCGTTACTTGGCCCAGGGGGTGACGGTATCGAACGAGATCTGATGCTACAGCTTCGTCACGTCCTGGCAGGTGCGACAAGCAGCACGGGCGCCAAGAATTGGACGCAAATGGACTTGCAAACGTGCGGATGGATCTCGTTTTAGCTCTGAGGCCGCAGGATCTTGTCCTCCGCTTGGAGACCAGGGACGCAGGCTTATTTGCTGCGCCGGGACCGCTGGTGTGAGCGGTCGGTCGCCTCATCCACACGCGAATTGTCGGTGGCAGCCTTCACGCGCCTCTTAACCGTATTCGGCGCATTCTTGGTCGAGCGACGAGACTTTTTGAGCTTCCGTTCGACTTCAGCGAGGAGTTCGCTGGGCGAGCATTTCAAAGCAGCAGCCAGCGCAAACAGCATAGTCAGAGTTGGCTGGTGTTGGCCAAGTTCCAGCATGCTGACGTAATTGCGCCGTATATCCGCTTCAAAGGCGAACTGCTCTTGTGTTAGCTCGGCGCGGATACGGCGTTCGCGCAGGACCGCCCCAAAGACTTCGGCCAACTCCAAATTTTTCTCCCAGTGAAATGGGAGCACTCTCCAGTTGGGGCTATAATTTGTCTTCCCAGTACACTAGGAATTAAGTGTGAAGTATCTGGCTGAAACCTATGTGCAGTCTGGGTTTTGTGGTTTTTTGGTGGTGATCTGTTCGCGGGAGGATGCTTGATCCTCTTGGGGGAGATTGGCGCGGTATAGGGCGGCTAGTTGATAGAGAAAGCAAAGAGGTAGTTGGCTGTATGTTTGTGACGAGTGAAATTAACCGGGTGCCTCCGTTGAACGTGCCTTTCGGCGGGTTGCCGGGCAGGGGGGTATGGTCAGCGGTCCAGCAACTGCTCCCGCGGGACGTCCTGATTCTCAGGGTGTCGCGGGCGCGTTCGCGGGCCGTCCCGACAATCGTGATGCTCGACCTGCCCGAGACGGCTGCGACGCTTGAGCAGTTCATCGAAGGGGCGGTCGTCCTGCGCGACGCGGCCATACTGAGCACGAGGCTCGCGCGGGAGGTCGAACAGTGGACGCTCGAGCCGCTTTGTGAGATCAGGGTGGGGGTGACCGAGTACGAGCATCGCGGGACAGGCAAACAGTTGCTCACGGTAACCCGGTTCACAACGGCAGCGGGGCGCACGTTATCGGTGCCGTACGCCCTCGCGGCAAAGCCCGCGCGCGGCAGGCGGCTCTGGCGCGCGAAGGCGCCGCCCGCAGCCCGTTGCTGACTCTGACCTGCAGTGGAGGCGCATCCAGGCAGGCCGGGCATGACCATTGAGGAGCCGGACATGTGGCCGCAACGGCGGGGCGGCATCGTGCTGTACCTCGATTTCGACGGTGTGCTTCATCCGAAGGATGTCTGGCGACGGCCGGGTTATGGTCCCTATGTCGCCACCCCACCAGGACATGTGGTGTTCGAACACGCGGCGCTGCTCGCGCGCTGCCTCGAACCGTACCCTGAGCTGCGCATCGTGCTGTCCACGAGCTGGGTGCGGGTGTTCCGCAGTGTGCGCACGACGGCCCGGCGTCTGCCGCAGGACCTGCGCCAGCGCGTGATTGGCGCGACCTTCCACGGCCGGATGGATCCGGTGTGGTTCCGGTCCGTGCCGCGTGGCGTGCAGGTCTGGGGCGACGTGTGCCGGCGACGGCCTGCAGCGTGGCTCGCGCTCGACGACGATGATGTGGGCTGGCCGGCAGTGTGCCGGGGGCACCTGGTGCATACCGACCCCGTGCTCGGCATCAGCGATCCGGCGGTCCTCGCGCAACTGGAGGCGCGGCTTGCCGCGATGCATCGTCCTGAAGGGGGCTTCCCGTGATAATCCGCCGCTTATCGCGGGAAGCGCGCAGCCGTTACGGCCGGCGCGGCGTTGGGCGGGACTGGCTGAGCCGGTACAGACGACACGCGATGAAGAGCGTCAGGCGGCCACCGTGCGGCTTCCCGGGCACGTGAGCGTACTCGAGGACCGCTCCGGCGTCGGCCCGCGCGTCCACGGGGCGCCGGGCGGCAGCCAGCCAAACGCGCGGCACCCGATCCGGACCCGGACGACGACGGTGGGCGACGAAGAATCCAGCAGGCGGCGTGAATGGCCAGTCGCGCACGCGGCAACGTGCGGGTGGCCGAGGCCGTTTCAATCAGGCAGGAGCGAACCGATGCTGAATGTCGAACGGACCGGTCGCCGGGATGGAGCGGTGTGTCCCGGTAACGCGCGAAGGTGCGCACGTCCATGACCGATCCCCGCTTTCATGGTGCCCTGGTGCATCCGATCCCGACCGGGGCGGATGGCGGTCAGGACCGCCACTATTTCATCGACACCGAGTTCACCGATTTCCAGTGCTGCCAGCTGATCAGCGTCGCCGTCGTGGGCGAGAACGGTGACGAGTTCTACGGTGAACGGACCGACTTCGATCCGGCACTGTGCAGTGACTTCGTGCGCGCAGTGGTGCTGCCGCAACTGGGTCAGTTCGGGGGGCGCGCGATGCCGTTTGACCGGCTGCGCGACGAATTACGCCGCTGGCTCGCAGGCATACCGGGCGACGCCGGGCCGGTGCTCTGCTACGACTACGAGACGGACCTGAACCTGTTCCGGTTCCTGCTGGGCGGTGCGCTGCCGCGCGGCTGGCGGCTCAAGAACATCGCGGGCCGGCGCGACCGGGAGCGGCGCGCCGCCTACTACGCCCGCCATGGCGGCGAGCACCATGCGCTGCATGATGCGCGGGCCAACGCGTGCGCCTGCACCGGGTGAGTACGACGAGGCCGGAATATCCGTTCGCGGTGCTCCGACCATGCAGAGACTTCCTTTCGTAAAGAAAACAGACGACATGGATGAGATCGGGAGGACCGGGACGCGCGCATGGATTCCACGGTCCGATGCGCAGCGGCTCGCGCAGCGCCTGCGCGACCGCCGCAGGGCACTGGGATTGACGCAGGTCGAACTGGCGGCCTGGGTGGGTGTGGCGCACCCGACCTATGTGCACTGGGAGAACGGAAGGGTGCCCGACACCATTGACGCGGGCATCGTGGAAACGCTGGAGGCCGCGCTGCAGATACCGGAAGGCTGGCTCCTCAGTCAGGACGCGCCGCCGTTGCCCGATCCAGTCGTCATTGCCGGTGATGCGTCAGTGTGCACGGCGGCAGGAGCGGAAGCACTGCCCGTGCGAATTCCCGTCGTCCGCTGCGAGCAGATCGGGCCGCACGCTGCGCAACTCCGGAGGGCGCTCGGACTCCCGGTCGCGGAAGTGGCGCGGGTCTGCGGTGTGTCCCGGCCTACGCTGTTGCGGTGGGAGCGCGGAGCGTTCCCGAAGGCGCTCACCGGGCAACAGCTTCGCGCCTGGGAACGCGCGCTCCGTCTTGCGCCGGGACAACTGCTGGAATCACCAGAAGGAGCGGCGAATGCTTCGAATCACGGTTGAGCTGCTGCCCGGCGGGCGGGAAAGCGGAAAGGGTGTCATCGCGACGGCGGATATCGCGCGTGTGCGTAACGGTGCGCTCGCCGATTACGCAGTGGTCCTGGACGATGCGGTACTCGGTGAGGTCGGAGAGCGGACGATCGTGCGCGGTTATCCGAGGTGGCCGGGTAGCGTGTGGGATCTCGTTGCGCGCGGTCTTGCTGCCGTACTGAACCAGAGCCGCGAAGCGTTGCCGCCGCGGCCAGCACAGCCAAAGGTCACGTGCGCGTGAACGACGCGGGCTTCCGCTATGTGCGTCTGGACGAAATTCCCGAGCCGGCCAGAACATTCTTCGATCAGAAGCTCTCCGGGTCCGGCATCCCCGATCACGGCTGTGCTTACGCGCACGACCGGTACGACTTTCTTGGTGGTCAACGCTGATGGCAGGGAGCAGTGGATCTGAACGCTGTAATCATAAGCTCAAGTCGAATGCCGAAATATGCACGAGAGAGCGCCGTTTTTGTCACTGACGATGCCCGGCGAATCATGCGATGAGCGAAGCGCATGGTTCAGTGCAGCCTCGCGTTTCGCGGTGTGGCCTCTCGCCATGGAATTGAAGGGGTAGCTGCTTCTGAAATAGAGGGGGCGGAGAAAGAGAACGATGCGTGAAGAACTATCGAACATCCTGCGGGAAAGATATCCGCTCATCTTCGCCGTCGGTCCGGTAGCCACCGACACGGCAGACGGCATGCCAACGGTGTTCTCCCTATGGGGATTCGGGTGCGGGGACGGCTGGTTCGATCTGATCGATGTGTTGTGCGCGAGACTGCAACTCGCTACCAGGCACGGCGCACCGCAGGTCGTCGCATCGCAGGTCAAGGAAAAGTTCGGGACGTTGCGCTTCAGTGCCTCCGGCGCTGACGCGCGACAGCGAGCCATGATTGAACTGGCCGAAATGATGAGCGGCCGGCTGTGCGAACAATGCGGCAACCCCGGGCAGACGATCAGCGCGGGCTGGATGCGAACGCGATGCACAGACCACTCGACGAACAGCTGGCTGGGACCTTCAGCTTGTGAGGGTTCCGGTAAGAAAGTTCATCGCAGCATCGGTCGGACCGGCAACATTACGATCGATCCATCATCGGAGGCCGTCGCGGCGGTCATCAACGGAACGGAATGGTTGACGGCGGAAACTGTCGGCAGGCGACACGACCCGGAAGCGACCGATCTGTTGGCCGTGACGAACCAGTGGCAAAAGGAATCCAGGATTTTTGCCGTTGAACTGGCGGGTCAGCCCCTGTACCCCGCCTACCTCTTCGACGAAACCGGCAACCCGATCCCCGAAGTCGCAGAGATTCTGGGCGTTTTTGCAGGCTACAGCCCGTTCCGGATTGCAGCCTGGTTTGAGTCGACCTGCGGCATGCTGCATGGCAAGCGTCCTCGCGAGGTTCTGACTTCGGACGCCAAGGCGGCCGTGGCGGCTGCAAAAGATCATGTCGTGGGCCCGGTGCATGGATAGCGCCGCGTATGACGGCCTGCGTCGCCATTCGCGCGTCTGCTGAACCTGTCTTTCGACCTAATGCGAGGGGTGCGGCAGGTCGCAAACTGGAACGGTCATTCGTGCGGTGACTCGGCTGGCAAGTTGTCGGCCATTGCGGTCATTCGGCCGATCGCCGGCCAAAGGTCGCTATCGATTGCTCCGCGGGCGTTGGATGGACTGTTAGTTCCAGTGACAGCTTTACGCCCTGCCAAAGGACGGCACCCGAACCGCAACTGCCGGTCGCACTGTCTAGGGTTCAACGGCACTTAACTGAGTATAGCGGCCAGTCGCGGGCGAATCCCCGGCAAGGTCCTCGGCCTGCCCGGACGCCCGTTGGTCCGATTTAAGGCACCTGGCCATTGTTCCAGTCACTGCATCAAAGCCACCAACCCCCGTTGCAGAAGCGGGTTTCTTGCCGCTGCTTTTGAACTTCGCTGATGGAAATGCCCGCATACAGGCTAACTCGCATGCCACAGGCCGGAGGCGAGTTACAACAAGTGATTACTTGCTCACCGCAATGCCGGGGAAGGCAAGACCGAACTCCGCTCTCCGACGCAGCAGTGTGGCACAGCATTGCTCAATGCTTTCACGGACAATGGGGGTCCACTTTGTGCATGAGGTCTCGATTCTGCACCATGTTACCGATTTAGCTGTGATTGGCAGCGCGACTTTATAGTTACCGAGGCTGGCGATATTGAGTGGCGACCGGATTGGCTGAACCGTCTGTTGTCGATCAGCAGCCGATTCTTTGTGCTGAGTGCAATCGTTCAAAATCGGCTCCCATCAAGGCGTTCGGCTTAAGAACTCAATGGACTCTGGCGACAGCAACGCGGCGGTCGATGATGTCGAGTCCTCGCGGCGGCTCTGCACACTATCCGTATAGACTCGAGCTCGGCTCGTATGCAATATGCCTCGCAGCCGTTGTTCGGGACTGACCGACACGTATTCCGGGTCAACGACAAGGATCAGCGCTGCAGGCTTTTGCGAAACGCCGATCATCCAGCCAGTTTCCACGTTCAAGGGCGAAATGAGCACCTGATATGAGCGCTTCATCGACGGACGTACCGGTGCGAGGCCGTGGGAGGAGGGCGGGTGCCGCCCGATAGTGTGAAACTGACGGAAAAGAAACTGGCTGAAGCGCGTTCTGTTTCCGAAGCTAGTCGCCAGATCAATACTGGCGCAGTTGCTGCTCGAAGACATCATGGGTGGTTTTCCATGAGCAATCCGAACCAGATCGCACTGTCCCCGTCGCGTTATTCTGCGAAGATATTCGGCCGGTGGAATCTGTGCACGATGCCAGCTTGCGGCGTCGCGATAATTTCATTGAGGAGTTCGACTGCGGCCAGTCCGAACTGCCTCGGCCCGAGGTCCATCGCCAGAATCTTCGCGTTGCCCAGCTCTCCGACCGGATCACCGGCCAGCGATGCGAGATGAAAGCCTGGCTCGCCCCGATTGGCGACTGGTTGCCCTAGTTCCTGCAGCATCGGGAGCGCGCGTGCGGCGACGCCTTGCAGGCCGACCACGAGTGAGTCGATGTGGTTTTCCTGCACCAGATGTGCGATGGCCCGAAACAGGTCCCGGTCGTCGTGATCCGTCGCCAGCGTCGCCATATGCGGCTCAATGTCCTGGCGAGCGCACCTGGTCTCGAACGCGCAATGCGCGTCCATTGCCCAGCCAGGCCCGTGGCGCAAGTCCATACCAATGAATCCGGGACGTTTTGCCCCGCTGGCGAGAAGTCTGTCGAGCAGGAAATCAACGGTTTCCCGATGGTCGATTTCGATCATCGCGATCGGAAGGTTCGGGCTGAGCGCGCGGGAACTGCGACCGGCGAAGACGATCGGTAAGGATGCGTCCAGCATGTGCTGGACGACCGGGTCGTCATCCATCGCGTCGATGACTAGCGCGCCATCGACGCGAAAACGCCTGGCCTCACTCGCGTGCAACGTCAGGTCGCTTCCCGCGGCCGCCGCGCCGGCTACCGCGCCGAATGCGAAGTGCATGTAGAACGACAGCGCGCGCGCATAGGCTGGAATGTACAGGCCCAACGCGCCCATGCTGCGGCGGCGCAGCGAGCGAGCGGCATTGTTTGACACATAGCCCATCGAGTGAGCCGCGTCGGTCACGCGCTTGCGCGTCTCTTCCGACACGCGACCGGAACCGATCAACGCATCCGAAACGGTCGTTTTCGACAAACCGAGCGCACGGGCCAGATCGAGGATGGTTGTTGCTGCCATGGAAAACCCTACCTGAAATTCAACGGAAAATTACGTCCGATAGCTTGACATGCAATATCGGTGACTGCATGATTTCCACAGTGCCGGAACGTTCCGGCACGCGGTTTCTGAGAGATTTTAACCTGAAATTATTATTTAATTGACCTCGGAGTTCCCATGTATCCATCCTCGACTCGCTCGCCAGACAAGTGGCCGAGATTGGTCATCGCCATTCTTGTCGCGACCGATTTCATCGTGAGCTTGACGCCGCAACTGCATTGGGCGGCTGGCAACGGCACGCCCTCAGCCTCGATCGGTTACTTCCTCGGCACGTGCGTTTTCATCACGATGAGTCTGGGGGTGATGATGACCATTGATCCAGACAAGAGGGACAGCCAATGAATGCGGTGATAGGTTACGGCGGCATCGCCGTCTTCTTTCTGGTCGTAATCGGCATCCTCGAATTTACAAAGAAGCAGAGTTCGGGCTTCAGTGAATACGCGACGGCCGGGCGATCGTTCGGATCCTGGTTCAGCACGATGGCGTTCCTGAACACCTGGTTACCGGGAACCATGTTCATTTCGTTCGCGGGGTTCGCCGCGGAGTTTGGTGTGATCAGCTTCTATTCGGTGATCTACTCGCTGCTCGCCGTCGTGCTGATGTTCTTTCTGGCCCGGCCGGTCTACGAATGGGGCAAGCGGCACGATCTTCGTACCCAGGCCGATCTGCTCGGGCTGCGTTACAACTCGCGGGCGGTCCGCGTCATCGCGGCGATCATCGGTATCGGCGCGTCGTTTCCGTGGGTCATTCTCGGGATGCAGTCGCTTGCGCTTGTTTTCAAGTACCTGTCGTTTGGTCACTTCAGCGAAACCACTGCCGTGCTGGTCGGCATTGTCGTGATCGGGTTGCGCCAGATCTGGACAGCCCGCTTCGGGATGCGCGGCGTGATCATCAGCGACATGGTGCAGGGTATCGTCGCCTACATGGTCGGCACCGTCATTATTCTCGGGCTTCTCACGTGGCTGTTCACCAACGGCCACGGCTTCGACAGGCTGCCGGCCAGCCGCTTTTCGCTGCCTGGGCCCGGCAGCGCGCTCGGCCCGCTTTATGTGATGTCGCTGACGCTGACCGGCGTGCTGGGCGGGTGGTGCTGGCCGGACATCTTTGTTCGCCTTTTCACGGCAAACGGTACGGCAACGATCAAGCGTTCGGCCGTGATGGCGGCCCCGCTGCTGTTGATCTTCAGTTCCGCGCTGATGCTGCTGGGGGTCGTCGCGGCGTCCGTGCCGGGAGTCGAGAAGGCGCCGGACAATGTCTGGTTCATCACCGCAGGTATCGGTGGCGTCGGGCTGGTGACGCTCGCGGGCATCTGCGTCGTCGCGGCGACGATGGGTAACATCGGCGCGAACCTGCAGGCACTGGGCACGCAGACCGCAAACGACATCGTTGGCGCGGCGATGGACGTGCGAATCACCGACGCACGCATCGGGCGTATCGCGGTGGTCGTTTTGACGATATTGGCGACGGTTGGCGCGTTCGCGACGATGAGTCTCACGTCCGGTCTGATCACGCTGGCCTTCATCTCGTATCAGGCAATTTCCCAACTCGCTCCGACGCTCCTGCTCGGCATCTTCTGGAAGCGCGGCACCGCGGCGGCGGCCGTTGCCGGGATGGTGAGCGGTATCGCGAGCGCCACGGTCCTGCAGGTGTTCTATCCGATTTCGATTCCGTGGTTCGGCGGAGCGACTGCAGGCGTGGTCGGACTGCTGATTAATACGGCGGCATATTTCGTCGTGACGTACGCGTTGCCAATGAAGGCCGCCGAGCGACAGCGCGTGGAACGGTTGTTCAGCCATCGGGGCTCGCAGGAAGCGGGGGATTTGGTCGATTACCCGCACGAGATTGCCGCAAAGGTTTCACGTGGTAGCTAACTGAACAAGAAGGAAAGACTCATGAAACAGACTCTCTCACCAGGACATCGAAAAGTCTCCATCGCTGCCAGCCAGTTCTCATGCTCCTGGGACCTGGAAAGCAATCTCGAGGCGGCCGAACGTGTGGTGCGCGCGGCCGCAGAATCCGGCGCGCAGATCATTGTGCTGCAGGAATTGTTCGAAACGCCGTATTTTTGTCAAACCATAAATCAGGAGTACTTTACGCTTGCGACGCCAATAGAAGAGAATCCGGCAATCGCGCTGTGCCGCAAGCTGGCGAAGGAGCTCGATGTCGTGATTCCGGTCAGCACTTTCGAGCGCCGTCACCAGAAGTATTTCAACAGCATGACAATCATCGATGCCGGCGGCGAGCTGCTTGGTACCTACCGGAAAACGCACATTCCTGATGGGCCGGGTTACTCCGAGAAGTTCTATTTCAACCCGGGTGACACCGGCTTCAGGGCTTGGACGACCCGCTATGCGACGGTGGGTGTCGGCATCTGCTGGGATCAATGGTTTCCCGAGTCTGCACGGTCGATGGCACTGCAAGGGGCGGAGATCCTGCTGTTTCCGACCGCAATCGGCTCGAGTCCGACCGATTCGGCGGCCTCTTCCGCTATCGTGCCGGGCGATTTGCAGAACACCGAATTGCGGCATCGCCACTGGCGAAATGTGCAGTGCGGGCATGCGGCCGCCAACATGATGCCGCTAGTGGCCTCGAATCGAATCGGCGTTGAACGGCAGGGTACGAGCGGCATCGAGTTCTTCGGGCAGTCCTTCATCGCCAATCAGCGTGGTGAAGTCGTGCAGGAGCTGAGCGCCGATAGCGAAGGTTTCGCGGTGCAGGAATTCGATCTGGAAGTGCTCCGGATGCAACGGGCGTCGTGGGGCCTGTTCCGGGATCGTCGGCCAGGGAAGTACGACGAGCTGACTGCCTGACTGACTGAACAGATCGCGTCTTGGCATCTGCTCGTGATCATGGGGGGCAAAGCGATAGGGTGCGATCAATTTGATGCGTGGGGAAGCTGTTTCTTGCTTTGGCTAGCTGAGTTGGTATTGCTCGGCCGGGTGGTCGAGCAGTCCACCCTGGCCGCGATTAATCGGCTGGCGTTCGTCGGAGCTTGCGTCGAATTGCTCTGCCGGCTATCTGGAGTACTTAGTTCCAGAGGTGCGATGGGGGCGCAGAAAGAAAGCATGCCGCTTGGTTATTGCGGGGCGCTATTGCGCGACTCCTCCAAAGAGCACCATGTTCACGCGGATGTTGCGCTCGGACCATGAATCGAAATGTCGTAGCAGTAGAAATCCAATTTGAGAAATGGAGAAGTGGTATGAATCGAGTGGTTGCGGATCTTATTGAATATGGCGCTGGCGCGAAGACAGGACATGTCAAACCTGTATGCACTACGGACGAATATCGTGCACTGGATGCCGCGCATCACATCCATCCGTTCACGGATATGGAGTCGCTCAACTTTAAGGGCAGTCGCGTTATTACCAAGGCGAACGGTGTCTATCTCACGGATTCAGATGGCAACCGGATCATCGACGGAATGGCGGGGCTGTGGTGCGTAAACGTCGGATACGGTCGACAGGAACTGATCGAAGCCGCTTACCGGCAGCTGCAGGTGCTGCCGTACTACAACACGTTCTTCCAGTCGACGCATCCACCGGTGATAGAGCTGTCGGCGTTGCTGGCGGAACTGGTGCCGGGCGACTTTAGTCACTTCTTCTATTGCAACAGCGGTTCCGAAGGCAACGACACGGTGATGCGTATTGTCCAGCAGTATTGGATTGCGCTTGGCAAGCGAACAAAGAAGTATGTGATTTCTCGCAAGAATGCGTATCACGGCTCGACCATCGCAGGTGCGACGCTCGGCGGAATGACAGGAATGCACAGCCAGATGCTGTCGCGCGTCGAGTACGTCGAATATATTGGCCAGCCTTGTTATTTCGGCGAGGCGCAGAGGGGCACGACGCCGGAGGAGTTCGGGTTGTTGCGCGCCCGCGAGCTGGAGGCGAAGATCCTGGAACTGGGTGCGGAGAACGTCGGCGCGTTCATCGGCGAGCCTTTCCAGGGGGCAGGCGGCGTCATTGTGCCGCCGTCGACATATTGGCCGGAAATAGAGCGAATCTGCCGCAAATACGACGTGCTGCTGGTCGCCGACGAAGTGATCGGCGGCTTTGGCCGAACCGGGGAATGGTTCGCGCATGAGCATTTCGGCTTCGCGCCCGATCTGATCACGATGGCGAAGGGTCTCACGAGCGGCTACGTTCCCATGGGAGCGGTCGGTGTGCATTCGCGCGTCGCAAAGGTGCTCGCGAAGGGAGGCGACTTCGCACACGGTGTCACGTATTCGGGCCATCCGGTTGCGGCAGCGGTCGCTCTGGCGAACCTCAAGCTGCTGCGCGACGATCGGATCGTCGAGAATGTGAAAACTGACACGGGCCCCTACTTTCAGCGGAAGCTGCGGGACGCGTTCACGAATCATCCGCTCGTTGGCGAGGTTGCAGGCGTCGGTTTGGTCGCTGGCATTCAGATCGCGGATGCTGCGCACGGCAAGGCGCTCGACAACGGGACGGAGGTGGCGATCGCCTGCCGCGACTTCTCGTACCATCACAACCTTATCATGCGGCCGACCGGAGACCGAATGACGCTATCACCGCCGCTCGTAGTCACGCACGATGAGATCGACGAGATCGTCACGAAGGCGAAGACGGCCATCGATGACGCCGCGCGCCAGTTCGGATTTGCATGACCTGGGCGACAGGCCTGCCCGCCGCGTGGCGTGCGAGTACACGTTGCGTGGCGGAGTACCCATCCACATCCTTGTGTGAGGTTGCGACTCAACGGTTGTCGTAGGCGAACTGCGCCCTCGGTTGACCGCAATGACGCGGATTGACCTGCATGGCGCCGAAGCGGAAAGCGCATCCTCGCCACGAAAAATGCCTGCGCGGCGAATAGATACAGACCCTCGACCTGGCGGCCCTGCAATGCGGGCAGCGTCGCACAGGCAAAACGCGTTGATCGATTCGTGACACGGCGCTCCCACGATAGTGATGAGCTGTTTAACCGAACTGAAGCGGAAGAAAACCCTATGAACACTTCGATCCAAGCCGCCCATCTGCCTGCCATTTCCATCGACGGCGACAGGCTATGGCAGTCGCTTATGGAACTGGCGCGCATCGGAGCCACGCCAAAGGGCGGCAACTGCCGTTTGGCCCTCACCGCTCTGGACGGCGAGGGAAGGGACCTCGTCGTTGGCTGGATGAAGGACGCGGGCCTCGACGTCCGCGTCGACCAGCTTGGCAATATCTTCGGCCGGCGCGCCGGCCGCGATCCCGCGCGCGCAGCCGTCATCACCGGCAGCCATATTGATACGCAGCCCACCGGTGGCAAGTTCGACGGTTGCTACGGCGTCATGGCCGGTCTCGAGATCATGCGCACGCTCAACGAACATGGGGTGCAGACGGAGGCGCCCCTGGAGCTAGCGATATGGACCAACGAGGAAGGCTCGCGCTTCCTGCCTGTGATGATGGGCTCGGGCGTCTTTACTGGGCGCTTCACGCTGGAAGCCGCGCTTGATGCGCGTGACACTGCCGGCCTGAGCGTGCATGACGAACTCAAGGCGATCGGCTATGCCGGTGCCGAGCCGGTGGGCGGCCGGCCTGTCGACGCGTACTTCGAAGCGCACATTGAGCAGGGGCCGGTTCTGGAGTTCGAGAACCGGGTGGTGGGCGCGGTGACCGGCTCGCTCGGTGTCCGCTGGTATGACGTGACTGTGACGGGTATGGAAATGCACGCTGGCCCGACGCCAATGCCGGTGCGCAAAGACGCGTTGCAGGCCGCCGCCGAAGTGGTGCTGGGCGTGATCCGTATCGCGAACGCGAATGCTCCCTACGGCCGCGGCACGGTGGGCGTACTCAACGTGTACCCGGCCTCACGCAATGTTGTGCCGGGCCGGGTCGACTTCACCGTGGATCTGCGCCATATCGACGCGTCGACACTGGATGCGATGGATGGCCGCTTGCGGGAGTCCTGTGAGGACGTCGCGGTACGTCTGGGCGTGCAGATAGAACTGCGACTCGCCCAGTACAACAAGCCCACACCTTTTGATCCAGCGCTCGTCGAATTGGTCCGTCAGGGCGCCGCGCGGCGCGGCCTACCCGTCATGGATATCGTGACTGGCGCAGGCCACGACGCGGTCAACATGGCGATGGTCTACCCAACCGCGATGGTGTTCGTACCATGCAAGGACGGCGTCAGCCACAACGAGACAGAAGACGCCCTACCCGCACATCTTGAGGCCGGCTGCAACGTGCTGCTCGACGCGATGCTCGCGCGGGCAGGCGTGACATTCTGCCCTCGCTCATCCACAGACCCACGAGACCAACATGTCCCTGCACAACCTTGACTATTGGCGCAGCCGTGCCGCCGTGCTGCGCTTTGACGGCAACGCCTTCATCGACGGGGACTATGCCGCAGCGGCCGACGGCGCCACCTTTCCGAGCGTCAGTCCCATCGACGGCCGCAAGCTGGCCGATGTCGCCGCCTGCGGCGCGGCCGACGTCGATCGAGCAGTGGCGGCCGCACGCGATGCCTTTGACAGCCGCGTCTGGTCCGGCCTTGCACCACGCGAACGCAAGCAGCGTCTGCTGCGACTAGCCGCGCTGATTGAGCAGCACGCCGAGGAACTCGCGCTCATCGAGGCCCTGGACATGGGCAAACCGGTGCGCGATGCCCTGCACTTCGACGTGCCAGAAACCGCGCGCTGCTATGCGTGGTACGGCGAGGCGCTGGACAAACGCTACGACGAGATCGCGCCCACGGGTGACGGCGTGCTGGCGACAATCACGCGCGAACCGCTTGGTGTGGTGGCCGCCGTCGTCCCCTGGAATTTTCCGCTGATGATGGCCGCGTGGAAAGTCGCGCCAGCGCTCGCGGTGGGCAACAGCGTGGTGCTTAAGCCTGCCGAACAGTCCTCGCTCAGCTCACTGCGGCTCGCCGCGCTTGCGCACGAGGCGGGCATCCCACCAGGCGTGTTCAACGTGGTGCCTGGCCTCGGTGCGGTTACCGGACAGGCGCTCGGTCTGCATCCGAATGTGGACTGCATCGCCTTCACCGGCTCCACGGCGACCGGCAAGCGCTTCATGCGCTATTCGGCTGATTCCAACCTCAAGCGAGTTTGGCTCGAATGCGGCGGCAAGTCGCCCCACATAGTATTCGACGACTGCCCGGATCTGGACCGTGCTGCGCTCGTCGCCGCCCAGGCTATCTTCGTCAACCAAGGCGAAGTCTGCATCGCCGGCTCGCGCCTGTACGTGCAAGAGGGCATTTACGACGCCTTTATGGACAAGCTCGTTGAGCACGCGCGCGCAATGGCGCCCGGCGATCCGCTCGACCCTGACGCACCTATCGGCGCCATTGTCGACGAGCGCCAGATGGAATCGGTGCTACGGTGCGTCGAGACGGGGGTGAGAGAAGGCGCTACGCTGCGCACTGGCGGGCGCCGCGTCCGCATTGCGAGCGGCGGATACTACATCGAGCCCACCGTGTTCGACTGCGCTTCACAGGACCTGTCCATTGTGAGAGAGGAGATCTTCGGGCCGGTTCTCGCGGTACAGTGCTTTTCCACCGAGGACCAGGCGATCAGATTCGCCAACGACTCGATCTACGGCCTTGGCGCCGGCCTTTGGACTCGTAGCATCGGGCGAGCTCACCGCCTGGCGCGCAGGCTGCGTGCAGGGTTGGTCTGGGTAAACTGCTATGCCGACGGCGACATCACCGTGCCGTTTGGCGGGTTCAAGCAGTCTGGCTTCGGTCGCGACAAGTCACTGCATGCGCTCGACAAGTACAGCGATCTGAAAACCACGTGGACCGACCTGCGCGACTGAGTCGGCCGATGAAAGGCTTGAGTATCCGCCCTATGACCGCTGGTTCCCTGCGCACCACCTCTGCCGGCGGTGAGCAGGGGAGGCGCTATGAGGGAGCACAAGCCCATGGTCGGTGATGCGCCTCCAATTAATAGCAAAGTCTCGGTGGCTGTCGCCGGACTTCGCGGACGGTGGTCTCGTGGACCCCGCTGGACGTCTAGCGCCGGGCCGTGACTTTTTGCTTAGCGAGCCTCACGCGCGGCGAAAGGTAGGTGGCATCGTCCGGGCAGTGTGAGATTGGACGTCCGATCTGTAATGTCGAGATTCGTATGTCGAACATCTCGGTGAGTGCGCCGGCGCTGCGGTATCCGGCGCCAATGTCAATGTCCCTTATATGCGAATGGGTCATATCGACCCATCTCGGTCATAGATCTCGCATGGATAGCTCCGGCCGTTTGCGATGCGACAACGGCCCTTCACAGGGTTGAACTGCGCATTGCTTGTGAGGCCACGGGCCCAAGCGGATTTATCAGCGCTGCGCGGCTAGTTTCTTTTTAGCAAGACCTTCCTACAATTAGAGAAACCAGCGTTCACGCCGTACGCCAGGCGTTAAAACTGCTTCAGAAAATTCAGGTAGAAGCGCGGCGACCTCCCGCTATGCCCGTTCACAACCTCCGCCGCGACCGGGCGCGTAAGCGGAAACGCGATCTCCGGCGAGACATAGGTGCGCTTCGCAACGTTCAGGTGGACCCCGGCGCCCGCAGAAGCGAGGCTTTGCGAACGCACATAGTACGGCTGGATATTCCAGACCTTGCCGATATCCCAATAGGCGTAATACTGCGCCGGCACGGCACGATCGCCGATCTTGTGAACGCGGTTGTACTGCAGTTCGACCTTGCCTGCCACGCCGCTATCGCCTGCGATTTCCGAGGGATCGTAGCCGCGGCCGAAAAAATTGCCGCCCACACCGAACTGTTCGGGCGCAAGCAACGGCTTGCCGAACGATGTCTGGCCGGTGGCGGCCAGATAGAGACCGAGGCCAGGCGTGATCCAGCTCAGATCCTGCATTCGCTGGGCGTCCAGTTGCAGCTTCGTGAAGTCGGTGCGTCCGCCCTGCCGCGATGGGTTGATCGTGTTGCCGGTACTGGCGCCAAGGCCGTCCAGTCCCTGGCTTACTTCGCCTTTGATCAGGTTGCGCCCGCCGCGCGGGTCGGTGAAGTCATAGCTCGCGCCAACTCGAAGCGCGCGAATACGGTCGTTGGAAGACGGCGGCAGCGAAGGATCATCCAGATAGACCGAGCGCCCGTTGAACGCAGTGAGCGCGCCCGTGAACTTGACTGTCTGCTCGCGCGAGCGCACCGGCGCCCATGTAAGACGTGCCGCGAAATTGTCGCCCTGACTGTTCGCGTTCAGGTAAGACGGCAAGTCCGCATGTCCGTCACTGTGTTGGGCGAGCAGGCTGAGCGCGACCCCGTCACTCCCGAGCGGCACTTCATATTGCCCCTCGTAGAAGCTCATTTTCCGGCCGTCGAGCGACATCCCGCCACGCACGGAGAGCCGGTCGCCGAGACCGGTCGGATCGTTCAGTCCCACGCCCGCATACCATTGCCACGGACCGTAGTAACGACTCGAACGGTTGTCCAGGCCGAAGAAGCCGTCCCAGCGACGGAATTCGTTGTTGAGCACCGCATCCGTGCCCGCTTCGTTTTTGGACGGCACGAGCGTCGCGCGCACCTGGTTGCCCGGCAGATCGTTCATCAGCATCAGATTGCGCTCGAGCGTTTCGGCGCTCAGCGGCTGCTCCTGCATGAGTTTTTCTGCATAGCCGTGCATTGCACGGCTCTCATGACCCTGCACGTCGACACGGTTGAGCTTGCCTTCGACTACCTCGATGACGAGTTCGCCGTTTTCGAGCGACTGCGCGGGCACGAGCGTGCGCACGAGCAGATAGCCGTCGGCGCGATAGCGTGCCGTGATCTGCTGCGCAACGGCGTTCACGTCGGCGAGTGTCACCGGCCGGTTCTCGATAGTCTCTAGCAACGGGCGGAAGGTCCCGACGCCGTAGCGCGTCATGCCTGTCACCGTCACCCGGCGCACCGTGAAGGAGACAGCGCTGTCCTGCGACGCTTGCCTGTTTGCTTCGACTGGCGACACGACGGCTGGCTCGACCGTTTCCCCTTTCAGCGTGCCCTGTACCGCATTCTGCGGTTCGCGTACGCCGTCCGTACCGGGCAACTGGTCCCGGCCCGGGGCGAGCGTGGAGGGCGGCGGAACGTGTTGAGCCAGTTCGACAAGCGATGTGAAAGGCGCCGTCGTTTGTGCCGAAGTGCCCGCGGGGGTGAAGGCGGCGAGCGTGGCCGCGCAGATCAGCGTCATCGCAAGCGCCGGCACGCGTGCAGCATGGAGCGGCTTCATGGTTGTTCTCCTCGTGGTGAGCCAGCGTGGCCGGCGCCGAAGGGTTGGCCTGATTTGCCGGGATGGTTGTGCTCCCTTGTCTGTGGGTTGCGCTCGCGCGGAATCACGGTGCGGTCCCAGTCGCCAATCTGGTATTGGCTGCCGCGTACGAGTTGATTGCTCCAGGCGTCGGGGCTGCCCGAGCCCGTGACGGCAACCGGCGTCTTCGGATACGCGCGCGGTTTGCAGATGAGCTGCACGTAATACGTCCGCGCGACGGCCGGGCTCGCCGTGTAGTTCGTCCCGACCGACGAGGGCGACTCGAACGCATTGCAGATCCAGGTGTCGGGCCTTGACTGTTGAGGTGCCTCCCCGGTGAGCGGCATCGGCGTGCTTGCCTGTCCGTCGATCATGGGTGCGGGCGGCGCCGGCTGCGGCTCGGTGGGTGACTGTGCGGGCGGATCAGGAGGGGGCACAGCGGGAGGCGTGACCGGCGGCGCCGCAGGCTCGTCGGGCGGCATGACCGGCGGCACCGCACCCTCGTCGGGAGGCGTGACCGGTGGTGCCACAGGCTCGTCAGGAGGCGTAACCGGCGGGGGCTGCACGGGAGGCGGCTCGACAGGT
This sequence comes from Paraburkholderia sp. J76, assembly GCF_905220295.1. NCBI lineage: Bacteria > Pseudomonadati > Pseudomonadota > Betaproteobacteria > Burkholderiales > Burkholderiaceae > Paraburkholderia > Paraburkholderia sp. J76. Next base: position 172,787 of record NZ_CAJMZJ010000013.1, on the reverse strand, counting down.
GCGGCCGTCACGGTCAGCGTGCCGAGTGTGAGCGTGTTCCGGTAGCGGGCCGCCTGAAAGTCGCCAGTGCGCAGCGTCCCATCGATCGCGTACTGGCCGGGCGGCGCCTGCTCGCCCGGAACGGGCTGGTAGTCGACGCTCGTTTCGAACCGGTTCTGGTTCAGGAGGCTGTCGACGAACAGATCGACGGCATGGACGTCCGCGCTTTCGCCGCTGGCGCCTTCCTGCCTATGCGTGAATGCCGGGTTCGGCGTGCCTTCCGGGCGGGTCACGTCGTCGATCCTGTAGTCCAGGCTGGCGATCTTGCCGTTCAGCGTGACCGTACCTGAAGTCGAGTTGAACAGGTATGCGCTGCCGGACTCCCGCTGTCCCGAGCCGCCGCTCCACGCGGCGTCGTCGAAGAGGTAGCCGATCTCCGCCTGGACGCTGCTGGTCTTTTCTCCGAGGGACAAGAGGAGCTGCTGAGATGCGCCGGCGTTCTTGTCGAACTGGAGTTCGTCGGCGTTGGCCGCGCCGCCGATGCCGAATGAATCGACACCCCAGCCCGCGTCCGTATTGCTCAGAACCGGATTGCCCGCGCCATCGACCCCGACGATTTCCTTCGCGACGACCGCCTTGCCGTTGTACGCATCGACGCGAAAGTCGGCCGGCGCGCCCGCGGCTGCGCCGTTCTTCGTTGCACGCGCTAGCGTCGGCGAGTTCGAGTCAGCGATCAGTTTCCACGAGGTGCCGCCGTCGCTGGACTGGAACGTGAGGCTACGAACCACGTAGTCGGAACTGTCGTCCTCGCCATAGGCGCCAAGCGGTGCGCCATTGTTGTCGACATACGGGCCCGCTTCGAACAGGATGACGTCGAAGACTTCGCCGCCGCTCGACAATGTCACGTTGGAGTACTGATTCAGGCTTCTCGATGCGGCGGCGAAATGCGACGTGCCGACGTAGTCGAGATCGCGCGCGCTGACGCCCGAAAGCGTTTCCGTCGCGGACATCGGCGAGCGCACGGTGCCGAGGTTGACGGTGCCGGTCGCTGCGCTCTGAACATAGGCGAAGTCGCCGTTGGTCGCCTGGCCGGCGAGGGTGCCCGCATAGTTCAGCGGGCTTTCCATGCGCACGCTGCCGCCGCTCAGCGCAACCTTGTCGCCGATCACGGCAGTATTCGCGTCCTGCCAGAGCGTGGCGCTCAGCGACGCGTCTAGCCAGACCGTGCCCGTGCCGACGTCGATGATGGCGCGGTTCAACATCGCGTCGTTGCTGTTCTGACCGGGCTGGGCGTTGTCGATCAGATGGATGTCGCCGGTAGACTGCACATACAGATTGCCGTCCTTCAGGACGATGGGCGCGCGGATATAGACCGCGCCGCTCGTGTTGTGATGCTCTCCGCTGCTGCCGATTGCACTGAGATCCGAACCAGCGGGGAACACGTCGCCCATCGAAAGCAGTGCAAGCGTGTGCTTGTTGCCGTTCGCGTCGGTGCCGACATCTGTCGCAACGATCGCGCTGTTCACGTTGATTTCCTTCGTCGCGACGATGATCACGTCGCCGGTTTTCAGCGCATCGGCGATCGTGCTTGCGTCAACGTTCAGGACTCCCGCGATTTGTGCGAGCGCATTCGGGTCGTTCAGAATCGCTTCGACGCTCGGGTCTGCTCCTGAGCCGACGATATTGACCGTTTCCGGGTCAAGCAGCCACGTGCCCGCACGCGTACCGCCTTGCGTGTTCACGCGGGCGCCGCCTGTCACGGAGAGCTGCCTGCCCGAGGTTTCGACCGTGCCCCCGCGTTCGATGCCGATCGCCATGGCCTGGCCCGCGAAGATGGTGTGTCCGTCGGACCACACCACGATTACGCCGCCGTCGCGCGCGCCGTTGGCCGCGAGCTGCGCGCCTGCCGCAACGGTCGTCGCATGGGCCGCGGGCTCGGCGCCGGTGCCCTGGAAGCCGCCCCCTACCTGGACCTGGCCGCCGTTACCCTGGGTGCCGCTCGCGTCGAGCTTGGCCGTGCTGCCCAGCGTCACGCGGTCTCCGAACACCTTGATCGTGCCGCCTTCGGTTCCGGTCGCAGATAGCTCGCCGGTCACATTCGTTTGTGCCGCATTGCCGAGCACGATCACGCCGCCTTTCGACGTCACGGAATCGGCCGCAACCTTGCCGCCCAGATTGATGACGGAGTCCAGATGATCGGCCGCGCGCGTCGCACTCATCGCGACCACGCCGCCGCCCACATCGATGTACCCGGTATTCGTGACGCCGCCTTTCACTGCCGGGTCGAAGTCGCCGCCTGCACCTTGCCGCGGGCCGACGGCGATGTTGACGAGCCCGTCGCCCGTGAAATCGAGCGTCGCCTGCGGGCCTGTTGCGAGCAGCACGCTGCCTTCGCGCGCGCGCACGACGCCATGGTTCTCCGCCTCGGCGCCGAGCAGCGCGACGCTGCCGCGTCCGGCGGCGACAATCGTGCCGTCGTTGCGGACGATGCCTTGCTGGCGTGCGTTTAATGTTCCGGTGCCGGCGAACTGCCTGGCCTCCTCGTCGCTGATCCGGCCAGCGGAGGCGAGCAGGGCGTTGGTGCTGACATGCGCACCTGGCGCGAACCAGATGCCATTCGGGTTGAGCAGGACGACCTGTCCGTTGGAATTCAGGACGCCGAATATCTGTGAGGCGTCTGGGCCGGTCACGCGATTGAGCGTGACGGAATGGCTGCCGGGCTGGCTGATTGTCACGCTGTTGTCGGGACCGATGCTGAAGCGTTGCCAGTCGATCGCGGTGCGTGCGCCGCTGGTGTCGATCTGCATGGCATTGCCGGATTCATGAATCGCCGCGCTGCCGGAAACCACGCTCGGACCGGACGGCAGGGCATCCTGCGCAAGCGCACCGCCTTGCGCGCACAGTGACGCGAGCGCAACGGCAATGGCGGCGGCGAGCGTTCGAACGCGAGGGCTTGGGGTCTCGCTACGCTTGGTTGACGCGCGGGCGGGGGGGTACGGAATACGCCTGAGTGCGCTCGTGTGCGCTCTGCTGGGAGGGGCAATCATCATTCGTCTCTGGTATTAAAGCCTTGCGGGTCAACGCATTGCGGCGATGCAACCAGTATCGAATCGGGCCCCTGCGGCTGAAATCAGTGGACCACGAAACTGCTGTCAGTAAAGCCTGACATGAGCGACGAATGTTGTAGGATGCGATGACGAACCCGCGAAGGAGAAGTCCGTGCGTCGAGTCGTGATTGCGGAGGACCAGGCAATTGCCCGCGAGGCACTGCGCGTCGTGCTCGAACGCGAAGGCTACGACGTCGCGGGCGAAGCAGCAGAAGGGCTGGAGGCCATGCGGTTGCTTCGTACGCACCGGCCTGATCTGCTGGTACTGGGGTTGCGTCTGCGGAGGCTGAACGGTATCGAGGTGATCCGCCGGGCGCATCGCGCATTTCCGACACTGAGGATGCTTGTGCTCAGCGAAATCGATAACGCGATGAGCATATCGGAATGCGAGAAAGCGGGCGCCTCGGGCTTCGTGAGCAAGACGGGCGATTTTGCGGAGTTCGTTCTCGCGCTCAAGGCAATCGAGCGTGGCCGCCGCTGGTTTCCCGCCGATGAAACCCGCCACGTAGAGAGCGGCTGCGCCGACGCTCAGGACACGAGTCCGATTGGCGTGCTGTCACAACGCGAATTGAGCGTGCTTCGTTATCTCGCAGAGGGATTCCGGATTCGCGACATCGCGAGCGAAATGGCGCTCAATGAGCGCACCATCAGCACCTACAAGGCGCGCCTGCTGCGCAAGCTGAACGTGCATTCTGTGGTCGGACTCGTCGATATTGCACGGCGTTTCCGGCTCGCTTCCCAGGCGGAGCTGCCGCCTGGCGGCGTGTCCGACGCTACCGGAGACATCCCCGCGCCGAGCCCTTATCCCGAGATCCATGCGTTGCTCGACACGTTACCGTTTGGCGTCTCGGTGCGCACGCTCGATGGGCACGTCGTGTTCGCAAACCGGCATGTGCACTCAAGGCTGGGTCCTCAGCGGTTCGAAGCGTTTCGGCGAGTCGGCCTGCGCGAGCAGGCCCTGTTGTTCGGTGTCGACGAGCCGACGGCACGCCGCCTTGAAGCGGCCTTCGTGGACGCGACTGCGCGCGCTGTTGCATACCGACTCGACGCGGTCGCGGAGTCCGGTGGCGAGTTGTCGATTGGCGTCCATTGGGGTGCGCCGCTTGCCGACGCGAACGGCACAGTCACCCTGATGATCGGCGGCAACTTTAACGTGAACGGGGCGGAGCGGCTCATGATCGGGCTGCACGAAGCCATGGCGGAGGCGCTGTCGGCCAGCGAGGCGCGCGCCGCATTGCTCGATACCCGCGGCGGCGACGTAAGCGCGCCGTTGGACGAGGCCATTGCACTTCTGGGCGAAGCCTCTGCCCGGCGCGGGGCAGCAACGAACGACCCGATCGCGCAGGCCCATGCCCGGTTGCAGCTTGCGGCGCTGCGTTTCGATCACCTGCGTTTGCTTGCGACGGCGAATGAAACCGCCCACGCGTGGGAAGCGCACCGCTGCGATCTGCGCCAGGTGACGCGCCATGTCGTGAGGCGTTCGCAGGAAGGCATGGCGATGCTGAACGTGCGGTTTCTGACGAACTTCTCTGGGCGCGGCAGCGGCGCTGTTTGGCTCGACAGCGCACGGTACGCGCGACTGCTTGCAGCGTTGCTATATCGCGCGGCAGTCAAGGACAGCACAGGCGAAATTCCTGTCGCGCTTCAAGCGACGCTGCGTGGTGGCGGGCTCGTCGACATCGAACTGCGCATCGGTCCGGACAGGGCCCCACGCAAGGAAGCTCGTCGTCGGCAAACCGAAGGGGATGCGCGTGCCGAGCAGATCGAACTGGTGCTGTGCCGGAAGATGGCACAGGCGCTGCGTGGCGAACTGGAAACTGGCGGAGGGCGCGGTGCCGCTGCTGTCGTCCTGAAGCTGTCGCTGCCGCGCGGCAGCGAGATTGCCTGATCTCGGTCCTCACACCTGGGGACGAACTTGTAGTGATTCCCGTACAACCGGTTCAGGCACCCCTGATAGCGGCCTGAACGTTCGCGCGCCAACATGTAGTTATCGGCGCTCGCCTTGTTTTCCGCGCAAATCCGCGCCGCGAACGCTCACGCGGCGTGAAGCCGGCTAAACCGGTGTTCAGGCGCACGGCGACCAGGAACCCGGGTGGCACGTGCGGCGTTCTCATTGACCCCGGCATACACGGCGTACCGGGACAGTCCGGGACGTCTGCCCCCGCCTTTATTTTGTTAGGAGAACGATCATGAAAATCAGGCGCATCGTGGCAGTTGTCGCGCTGTCGGCTCTGGCGGTAGCTCCCGCGTTCGCGGGCCAAACACTGTCCGAGATGGCACAAGGCATCGTCGCGAACACGGAGCCCGTACGCGCGCGCGGCGTCGTCGCCAGCGTGGACTACGCGCAAAACCGGATGACGGTCATCGGGCCAGAGGGCAACGCACTCGTCGCACCGATTGCGGTCAACGGCCGCCTGTCGCATCTGCCTGTCGTGGGCGACACCGTGGCGGTGGCGTTCAGCGACGCGATGCTGGTGAGTGCCGAAGCTCCGAGGGCGAGCGGCGACGGTATTCGTACGCGTATCGACACCCAGGTGGCAGTGCCGACGCCGATGGGCTACAGCACGGCGTCCCAGGTAGAGCTCGTCGCGACGGTGCAGCACGTTGACCGCATCACCCGCGCGGTAACGCTGCGCGGTGCGCGCGAGACCATCACCGTCAAGGCGGGTCAGGGGGTGGACCTGGAACGACTCAAGGCCGGCGAGGAGATTCACGCGGTGCTGGTCGACGCCTTCGCGATTAGTCTCGCGTCCGAATAGCGTAGCCAACCGCCCACTGGCCAAAAGTGACGACGATGTGCTCGTATCGAGGCGAGCGTCGCCGCGCTCTAGAGGACACTGCCATGTATAAGGGAACCTTGGCTCTGCCGCAACGAAACGCGTTAGTCGCCGCCATAACGGCAGCAACAACGTTGACCGAACCGGCTTGCGAGCTGACTGCTGCGATCACGGCTATTACCAGCGCTGCGATTGGAGCCGTGCAGCAGTATGAGAATGACACAGCAGCGGAACGCCAGGCAGTCTTAAAGGAAGTCGCAGTTCACAGCGCCAGGGTGGCGCTCTACACGTGGTGTCTCGCCAGGGCGGTCGAATTGGACGGAAGGCGCGTCGCAGACCGTGACGTCTCTGCCGAACTGCTGGCCGTGGCATCGCTCTTTCATGACATAGGGAAGGTGGCTGTCCCGGCCAGCCTGCTCGCCAAGCCCGGCCGGCTCACGCCGGAAGAGCTTCTGCGCGTGCAGACCCATACGCTGCTCGGCGCAAGGATGATCGACGGCTTGGCGGGGAGCGTTGCCGATCCGCTGCGGCGCCTGATCGCGAAGGTCTGCGAGTGTCATCACGAAAGATGGGACGGCAGTGGCTATCCGTGCGCACGTTCGGGCCGCCGGATACCCTATGGCGCACGGCTGGTGGCGATATGCGACACGTACGACGCGATTGTCCACGATCGCGTGTACGCGAAATCCCGGTCTCACGCTACCGCTATGCGAATTCTTTCCGAAGGCCGGGCCGTATTGTTCGATCCGGACGTGGTCGACGTAATGCTGTCTATCGGGTCCGACTTTCTGGCTTTGGAGCGGCAAATTCGGTAAAACGACGCTCCACCGATGATGCTTGCGCATCGGGCAGCAGCCGACCCGATGATGGTCCGTTCCGCCTTCGCTGATACTGGGTGCACTGGCAGCGCGCTGCCAGTGCCGGCGGAACATGCACCCGCGGGCTACGAATAAGTCGACACAAACGCGTAGCGGCTGGCTTGAGCGAGCGGACAAGCCGCTCGTCTACCTGGTCAGATGCGCGACGTATCCGCCGCACTGGCGCAGCGGATATTCCCTGCTATTTGCACCCTTGAGCCTCGTAGGCTGCGGTCGTCGTATAGGTGATGGTCGGCAGGTAGGGGCCGATGACGGAGTTCTCGTCGCCAGGCGTCTTCGTGTTCTGGATCGCGTTGGCAAAATCCGTGGCCGGCAACATGTTCCGCATGAGCAGCAAGCCGTCGTCCGGATGACCCGCGCCGTCGCCCGCATCGGACCAGGTGAGGAAACCGCGGCCGCACGCGGCCGTTGCGTTCGACGGCCGGTCTGCCACACGGCTAACGACTATCGTGTAGTTTCCGTTCGAGTCCACCGGTACCTGTTCGTCGTAAAGGCAAGACGTTGCCTTCTGGGTGTAAAACTCGTTGGTACACATAGACCAGTAGCGCAACTGCCCACTTGCCATCCTTGCCGCGTTCTTGAAGGTCTTTGGCGTGACGGGCATGCGTCCCCGGATCACGACCACCGGGCCGAACGCTCTGCTGATTTGCGCGCCGACGTAGGCATTGTCCAGATTCGCGAAGAAGCCTACCTGTCGCGCCGGCGTGCCGCCGCAAATGCCAGTGAAGGTGCAGTTCAGTAGGTACTGTGTGTTATAGGAAGCTGCCCATACGGCCGGGTTCAATGCCGGGAACCCGACAGGCTTGCCAGACTGGTCACGCAGCGCTGCGTAGACCGCGGAACCCAACACGGGTGGCTGGATAGGTGCTGCCGAGGCGGACAGCTCCGTGCAGGCTTGCGAGCCGGTGAGCAACGAGCCATCTGCGCGCTGGACCTGCAGATCGGGCAGGCCGATTCCGCCAGTCACATCGGCGCCGCTATCAGGCGCATAAATGCGGAAAACCATGGAGATCGGCTGTCCATGGCTGCTATTTGCATAAAGCGTATTGGGTGCCGCCGTACCCGACGCTGCCGTCGGCACGATTTCCAGGGTGTAGTTTCGATTCTCCACGTAGCGGTTGGCACCCACTGCATAGGGGTTGGTGGATCCTGCGTCGGCCGCGATCTGTTCGTCGTGAATCGCTGTAGCCGGACTGTTGTCCGGAGCGTAGGTGTTGAAGGACATGTAGCGTGCGTAAGCGTACTGGCCTTTCAGGAAGACACGATCGCCCGTGGGCACCGTGAATACGGCTGACCAGTAAGTCGCACCTCCGTCAGGATATGCAACATTGATTTCGTGGGGGCCCGTGCCGAACGGGCCCTGCATCAGGCAGGTACTTAGCGGATGCGCGGCCGCGAAGCTGGCTGGAAGCCGCACCTCGGGGTCGTAGGAACCGCCGCATGCGGCAAGCATCACTGCCGATGCGGTCATGGAAAAAATTAGGAAAACTGATTGAAATGTTCTCAACACGAGGTCTCCGCTTTTGTGGATTGGTTTAGGGAACTATGCGTGTTTCAGACTACGTCTTCGGGTTTGACGTAAAGCGAATTCCGCCTTCGATGTAATCGAGCAGGTAGTGGTCGATCCGCTTGATGCTCTTTGTTTCCAGCGGCCAGTACGCTTCCAGTCCCATGTCTGCGACGACATTGATTGCGGTGTTGAAGGCGAAAAGGGTCTTGACGCCTGCTGCTTCCCGTCCGTTCTCCGGCAGAGCGCGGTACACGAGCTCATTGACGCGAAGCGCCACGCTGCGCCATTCACGGGCGACGACCTCTTTGCCTCTTGGCCCTGAACCTCCAATCATGCGCGCGATAAACTGCAGTCGCTCCATGCCGCTTTTCGATACCGCGATTCGCGTGATCGGTCGTACGATCGCTTGCACGACTTCAGACAGCGGCAACGGGTCGGCATCACTGGACTCAGCCCCGTCGAGCAGGCCCTCCACCCCCTCACGGATTTCGCTTAACGTCAAAGTCAGCGCCGCCTCCATCAACCCCCACATGTCACCGAAGTGTTGATACACCGCGTTCTGGCTCGAAACGCCCGCTTCCTTGTTGAGCATGCGGACAGAAACGCCCTCGACGCCGTGACGGGCGAACAGGGGGATGGCCGTGGCAATCAGGCGGTCCTTCGTTGCGGTGCCAGGCACGTGCTCCATGGTCGACACACTCCGTTTGAATCGGGGGCTAGTACAAATGTACTAAGTACGATCGTACTCGAGATCGGCGCGCCCCGGCTTTAGGTGTTTTCCCAGATTGGCAGCTCATGACTGGCCCAGTGATCCCGCGGCAAAGACATCCCGATCCCGGCGTTTGAAGTAGTCATTGGACGGGAGAACGGTCGAGCAAGGGGTTGCGACGCGTCGCGTCGTGATTGCGGGGGACCAGTCGTTCGCCCGCGAAGCTCTGCGGCTGGTGCTGGAGCGCGCAGGCTACGATGTCGTGGGCGAGGCAAGTGATGGCGTGGGAGCCATGCAATTGTTGCGCGAGCAACGTCCTGACCTGCTGGTTCTCGCGCCGCACCTGAGGATCCTCAAAGGCCTCGAGGTGATCCGCGGTTCGCGTCGCGCCTTCCCCTCGGTCAAGGCGCTCGTTCTGAGCGAGGTTGCGAACGCGTCAACGTGCCGGGCACACATAAAGACGGCATTGACCGAGCTATCGCGCGTGAAGTTGGCCGGTCGCCCGCGAGCGGGCGGAGAAGACCACCGCGTCGGGCATTAGCCTTATGTCTCTTGCCCTAATCAGAGAGGCCGTTTGAATGACCACGCTCCATGATGGCGAGTGGCAGAAACTGGCCGAAGCACGGCGTTCAGTCGGCAACCCATTTCGAATATCTGTCTCCAGTCGGCGGTACCCCAACGTGGCGCAGCACTTCCCGGCGATTTCTCTGGCAATTCATGCGGACGCCGCCTGCGACCGGCCATAGCGCCGGGGCGAACAGCCCATGACGCGCTTGAATGCGGTGTTGAAAGCATTCTCCGATTCGTAGCCCAACGATGTCGCAGTCTCGGCCATTGACGCTTGACCGAGCGTGAGCCTCTCAGCAGCAAGCACCATGCGCCAACGGGTCAGGTAGGCAATGGGCGTCATCCCCACCTTCTCACGAAACTGCTGTGCGAAAACGGACCGCGACATGCCGGCGAGGCGAGCTAGCGCTTCGAGGGTCCAGCGGCGCCCCGGTTCGCCGTGCATCGCACCCAGCGCCACGCTCAGGTGCGGATCGGCCAACGCGAAGAACCATCCCACGCCAGCAGGTTTTTGCGTCGACAGATAGATGCGCAGCGCCTGCAACAACATCAACTGGGCGAGGTGGTTCGCTGCCAGTGACGCGCCCGCCTGTTGGCCCCGAGCCTCCGCCATCATCCGTTCAATCAGCCAGCGCAGCACGGCCTGCTCGCCAGCGCCCTCGATGTAGATAAGCGTCGGAAGCGAGTCCAGTAACGCTCCCGCCCGGCGTGCATCGACATCGAATCGGCTGCCAGTGAGAAACACCTCGCCACCGCCCTGATGCACGACGATCCCGCCGTAGTGCGCGCCAGCGAATACGTCGCGCGCGGACAGCGCTGTGACATCGGGATCGCTGGCAAGCACAAAACCGTGGCCGCCCGGCAAGACAAAGCAATCGCCTGCGTGCAAACGTATCCGGTCAGCGACGCCATCTACCATCAGCCAGCATTCGCCTCGCATGAGCGCATAGCATTTGATCCGGCCAGCGTGGCCGGCAAAGCGCACTGACCACGTGCCCCCGGCGTCGAAGCCTGCGGTGATGAAGCTTTGGGGCCACAGCAGCGCCAGGACGCTGGACAGAGGATCCATAACACGATCCATACGATGGCGAAGAAAATAGCGACGCTCGAGTATAGATCATCCGATAACGACCACCCATACTGCGCCTCTCCACCTTTCGATGAAGGACCCGCGATGATCGTCGTGACCACTCCGACAGGCCAGATCGGCCAGGAAGTCGTACGCATTCTGCTCGACGCGAACCGGTCGGTCCGCGTGATTGCCCGGGATCCAGACATGCTGCCGAGGCCCATGCTCGATCGCGTGAACGTCATCCAGGGCTCGCACGGTGACAGCGCCATCGTCGAGCGGGCGCTGACGGACGCAGACACGCTGTTCTGGGTGGCCCCGCCCGACATGAAGCAAACTCCGGAGCAGGCCTACGTCGAATTCACCCGGCCGGCCGCCGACGTGATCCGGCGACTTGGCGGCAAGCGTGTCGTCAGTGTTACCGGCATTGGCCGCGGGACAGCCTGGGCGGACAGGGCGGGCCTCGTGACTGCATCGATGAAGATGGACGACCTGTTGGCATCGAGCGCGGCTGCGTTCCGCGCGCTCGCCATGCCGTCCTTCATGGAGAATTTCACGCGCCAGGCCGGTGTCGTGAAGGACCAGGGCGTCATGACGGGCACGATGGATCCGGATAGAAAGGTGCCGTGGACGTCGACGCGTGACCTCGCTGCGGTGGCAGCGCAGCTGCTTCGCGATGGCGCATGGACCGGCAACGACGAGCTTTCAGTGCTTGGCCCTGACGTGCTGTCATTGGCTGAGATCGCACTGCTCATGTCCGAGGCCGCCGGCCGCGACGTTCGCTATCAACAGATTCCCTTCGACACGCTCAAGGCCCAGTTCCTTAAGCGCGGCGCTAGCGAGTCGTTCGCGCAAGGCTACGTCGACATGTACCGGGCGAAGAACGAAGGGATGGACAACACTGCGGTAACGAGACGTGCCGAACACACGCCGACGGGATTTCGCGAATGGTGCAATCTGATTCTTCAACCCATGCTGCTCAACTGAATACGATGCCGCCGCATCGAGGCGGCGGAGTGAGGCCGGGCAATAGACGCGGCCCGGGTCGATGGATTCCCTGGATTGTCGGCTATTTACGAAGCCGCCGCTAAAGTCGGGAAATGGCCGATGGCGGAAAACCGATGCTCACCGATGATTGGGCGCCAGCCGAGCTGCCGCTCAACTTCCGCAGCCGACCCACAAGAGATGGCCGTCGCGCGACGAAGCGGCCATTCGAAATGGACAGCCATTAAGGCATCTGCTATGGAACTGTACGCGGAGTTTCGTCGGCGTGAGGTCGCGGAAGGTCGGGTTCAGCCGTGTTACGAGCAGCGTCGCCGTCGTTGTCCGCGTTCATCTAAACGGGCGGCGTTGCCTTGCCGCGACTGACGGTCTAATGTGACGCGATTCCTGATAGTTCACCAGCGTGCCCGTCTGTTGGGCGTCAGTGCGTCCGTGTGCTTTAGATCGTCATCAGAAACCTATAATAACCCTTGAGATTCGGGACGCCTACAGCCACAAGCCTACCAGGATTGCTCATGAATGATAAAGCAGCAAGCGCGACAGACCGTTTCCGGGCCGAGGTGCGCGCCCGGTTTGGCGTTCTGCCGAATTTCTTCTGCACTGCGGCGAGCTCCCCAGGGTTGATCGAGGAGTTATGGGGCTTCGCCAAATCGGCATACCTTAACAGCCCACTGCCGTCGCTTTTCAAAGAACGACTGTTTGTCCAACTGTCACGATTCTGTGAGATTCGCTATTGCATCATTCGTCACGTGGGTTTTCTGGTCGGCGAGGGACGCCCGGCCGGCGACGGCTCTGTGGGACCGCAGACCGTTGAGCAGGCGATTGCACTGCTGCGCAGACCCCTGCCCGACTCCACGCAGCTGAATCGGTCGCTTGCGCGACTGGAAAGCCTCAAATCTCCCGTGAGCCTTCCCGAGGGGGAGAACGAACTTGAGGCCGCGTTGTTTGATGCCCTCACAATACTTTTTATCGCCCCGCGTGGCGCGGATCGTGCCCGCTCAGCGGTGCTGCACGCCGTTGGGGAGCGAACTTTCGAACTCCTGGTCGCTTTCCTCGCCTTCATCCGCACGGCCCACTATTGGACTGAAACGCATCCTGCGCTGGAAATTGAGAGCGATATGAGGGCTTTGATGCAAAGTCATCCCGATCTCGCAGGCCTGTTGCTGAGCCCCCATGACTCTGACTGGGCCAATTCAACCAAGGCCCTGCGCCGCGCACTTGAGGAACTCCGGACCACCTCTGGAGCCCTTCAGGTGAGCGAGGAGCGTTACCGGATGCTCGTGACGACCACCCACGATATTTTGTATCGAATGAACCCGGACTGGAGTGGGATGTGGACGCTGGATGGACGAAATCAGCTCGCCGATACGACCGCATTCGATACAAACTGGGTTAGGCGGTATATCCCCGAGGATGAACGGGAGCGCGTGACTGCGGCTATACAGCAGGCGGTGGCGGGGGAACGTCCGTTCGAACTCGAACATCGGGTGCTGCGCGCCGATGGTTCACGGGGTTGGGTGCTTTCCCGTGCGATTCCAGTCATGGATGATCAGGGTGCTGTCATCGAATGGTTTGGCACCGCGATCGATCTCACGGCGAGAAAGACGGCCGAGGAAGCGCTGTCCATCGTGGACCGGCGCAAGGACGAGTTCCTGGCCACGCTCGCCCATGAGCTCCGGAATCCCTTGGCGCCACTACGAAATGGATTACAGATCGCGCGGCTTCATGGATCGCCCGGTGCACCCATCGTGAGAACGATCGACATGATGGAGCGTCAAGTCAACATGTTGGCGCACCTGGTCGATGACCTCCTTGATGTCAGCCGAATCACCTCGGGCAAGATTACGCTTCGGCGTGAAAACGTAAATTTGCGCACCGTACTAGCCGCAAGCGCTGAGGCCTCGCGCTCGATCATCGACGCCCATGGGCATTTGTTACTAATCTGCCCGTCCGATGAGGAAATGACGGTAAACGGCGATTTTGATCGGCTCACGCAAGTGTTTTCAAATCTTCTGTCGAACGCAGCCAAGTACACCAGGGACGGTGGAACGATCGACCTTCGCCAGCGCCGCGAAGGCGACGACGCGGTCGTCAGCGTTACAGATTCCGGCATTGGGATCCCTGCAGAATCGTTGTCCTCTATTTTTGATATGTTTTCCCAGGTTCGTTCGCACCAAAACCACGCTGCCGGTGGACTGGGGATTGGATTATCGCTGGTTCGGCAGCTCGTTGAGATGCATGGGGGGGCAGTGAGTGCTTCGAGCCCCGGACTCAATGCCGGAAGCACGTTTTCCGTTCGTTTGCCCTTGAGCATCTGCGCCGAGGAGCCAGCGACCGCTTCTGCTCAGGCATACGCGAAGCCCAATGGCAAACCTGCGCGGCGAATTCTGATCGTCGACGATAATCAGGACGCGGCAAGCTCGCTGACGGAGTTACTGGAGCAATGGGGGCACACGGTGGCGACCGCTTTCAATGGAGAGGATGGCTTACGGAAGGCCGCAAACTTCCGACCCGATGTCGCGTTACTGGATCTCGGCATGCCGGGGATGGATGGCTTTGAAGCCGCCTCCCGGCTTCGCGCGCTGCCCGGCGGCGCTCAGATGAAGCTGATCGCTGTCACGGGATGGGGCCAGGAACATGACCGCGAGCGTACGCGCGCGGCAGGATTCGATCGTCATCTTCTAAAACCTATCGATTTCGCGGCGCTGGAACTGCTGCTTGCGCAATGCTGAATGCTGCTCTCGCAGCGCGTGCGGCGCGACATGCTCGAGTTTCCTGAAGTGACGCGCTCGGCCACCGGTATCGCCAATGACTATCACGCGAATATCGCTCGTAACGTCCCCATCGTCGCGACACCGCCATCCATAGAAAAACGCGGTGTGGCAAACGGAAGTTGCACCAAGGCCATCGCCTGGCGCGTCGTTCGATTCGCTGTTGATCATTTCCTATCAACAGATGTATGCGATGTGTCGATTGTGGCGAATTAAAGGGCCGCCGTCGAACGCCCGCAACTGGCCGGGTAGTGCCCGATGCGTTTCGGCTCAGTGGGACCTGCGACGGACCTTCAGATTCCCACAGTCGAATGTCCGAAGCCGAAACTTGTGCGGGTTTTTGCCGTATACAACGTGTCGTCGTAGCATTTCGCTGTTCAAGTAGATTCCTCCTCGCTCATGCAGACGATTCTTATTGTGGATGACGATCCCGCGATCATCGTTGCATGGAAGCGCATATTGCGCCTGGAGAACTTCGAGGTCGCGAGCGCTGGAGACGCTGAAGCGGGGCTGGCAGCCGCGAACGTTCTACACCCGGGCCTGATTGTTACAGATTGGCATATGCCAGGAATGGACGGTATTGAATTTTGTCGTCAACTCAAACGTAATCCGAAGCTGGCTAAAATCCCGATCATCCTGGCCAGTGCAGGCGAGGAACCAGCCTTGAGCGAAGCTCTGTGGGATGCGTTTTGGCAGAAACCCGTATCCGCAGACGTCATGCTCATGACGGTAGAGCGGCTCGCACCGAAGCGCCGCTAGCGGAATTCGCCGCCCCGGAAACAGTCATCCCTGCTCAATCTTCCCGGCATGACCGGTGGCTGCGCCATCAGGGTTGAACCTCGACAGGGTTCGATTCAGTCCTGGTGGCGTCAATGACGGAAAGCAACAGCATCCGTGCAGGTTCAGTGGAGAGTGACGCTGAGCACCAGCAACACCGCCGGCCGACGGTAGTCGGGTCGCCGGGCGCGAGCAGCCCGGATGCTGGCTGCTGGCAGGACATCGCGCGCGGAGCGACTGCGCTGGATTTGAGTCCAGCAACAGCACGGCGTTATCAGAGCGTTTTCTCGGCGGGCGGTGCAGATGCGCTGACGGAACTGGGCGACGTGGGGCCCCGGCCGCGTCTTACCGCCGATGGGCTCGCGCGGCTGATCGAGGCAATCAGGCAGTCACCGCACAAGGTAGGCCTCGTGGCAGAGTGCTGGACGAATCTTCTGGTGCAGCGCTACATCGAGCGGGAACTCCAGATTTCCGTAAGCGCTCGATCTGTACCGTTGCCTCGTTCCGCATAGAGCATGCAATCATCAGCGGCATCGGGAACAAGCGACTGACAGCGTCGATCCAAAAAAGTACCGCGAAGAATCGGCACCGTGTCTCAGGCAGTGGAATTGCCAGTCAGGTTTGTCGACCAAACCGAGCCATAAAGGCTAAGCTCAACCGACGCGGAATACCCATTCCAGTGCGGCATTCTGCGCGTGCATTAAAAATTCCTTTGCGTCAATCACCCGGCATGCTGAATGTTCCATTGCTTCAGACGATACTTCCTTGCCTCGATGCACGGGGGGGCACGGTACAAACTCGACGCCTTCGGGCAACTCGTCGAGAATCTTCCTGGTGATCTGGTAATCAATCAGTTCAGCCGGATCTCCATTCTCGGGCCAGCAATCGGTGATGACGATGTTCGAACCTTCGACTGCCTTGATGTCCGAACTACAGGAGAAGCGAGGGACTGCTTCCGCACTTCGGTGATCGTGCCAGTTCGCGGGGTAAATCTGCACAACCTCGATCGGCAGCACTGCCGCCGCCTCAATCCACGATCCCAGAATATTCGACTTTGGCGATATTACCGCGACCTTGATGCCGTCAATGACTCGATTTTTGTGAAAGTAGAAAGCCAGATCCCCCAAGGTCTCACAGGGATGGTTCTGTCTCGTCCGGGCATTGATAACCGGACCGTCAAACACATCGGAAAGAGTCCGCAAGACTGACAATTCAGGTGCCCGGGTGATGATCGCGTCGAACCAATTTCCGAGGTAAGCGGCAAGATCGCGCAGATCCTCACGGGTATCCCAGCGCAAAGGCGGCTGCACGCTGATTCCGCCCATTGCCTGAATGCCGAGATCGAAGGCAGCAGTATTTCTCCATCCGGTGTCGTTGACTACGAGCGCGAGCCGTTTCCCCGACAAGCTCTGTGGCATGCGTCGCCCGCGCCAAAGCTGTGCCATCTCCGTCGCGCGTGCGAGGATCCACATTAAGTCATCCGCTCCAACGTCGGTCAACTCAACAATACTGCGGGAATTTGGGCTCATATATTCGATCGCTGCCGAGGAGATGCTCGATGATATATGAGACAGGGCACCGGTACTTCGTAATCTCTCGATCGGGTATCGTCGCGATGGATGTTGACGTACGTGAGGCTCGGCTGCTAGCGGATGGGATCGATGTGTCCGGAGGCCGGCAACAGAGGCGCAACATTCCAAGGTAACAGTTCATCGACCCGGTTCACCGGGTGATCGGCGATACGTTCGATGACGTAATGCAGGTAGGCTTCGGGATCAATTCCATTCAGGCGCGCCGAACCAATCAAACTGTACATCGCTGCTGCACGTTCGCCGCCTGAGTCTGCGCCGGCAAATAAAAAATTCCGTCTCCCAATTGCCGCGCCCCGCAACGCCCGCTCGGCGATCAGGTTGTCGATCTCCGCCCGACCATCGCTGCAGTAGTAGACCAGTGCAGGCCAGCGATTCAACGAGTACTGGATCGCTTTGGTGGTGTCCGATTTCGCGGATTGTGTGAGCAGCGTCGCCTCGAACCACCGCTTCATGTCATCAAGCAGCGGAACGGCTTGTGCCTGGCGGATGCGGCGTCGTTCTTCGGGCGGCTTGCCTCGAATCTGCTCTTCGATGCGATAGAGTGCGCCGATACGCCTCAATGCTTCGTCGGTGATCGGTGATGGCCGGACGGCGTGCAGATCATGCAGCTTTCGACGTGCATGCGCCATACATGCTGCCTCCCGAATCTGACCGCCCGCATAGAGGTCCGCATAGCCGGCGAACGCGTCTGCCTGTAGCACGCCCTTGAAGTTAGCAAGATGCCGCTGCGGATGTTCGCCGCGACGATCCGGTGTATACGCAAACCAGACCGCAGGAGCCTCGGTGGAGCCACTGGACCGGTCATCGCGTACATACACCCAGAGCCGGCCGGTCTTCGTCCTGCCATTGCCCGGCGCGAGTACCGGCAGCGGCGTGTCATCACCGTGAACCTTGGCGCCACCAAGCGCGTGGCGGCGCACCGCGTCGACCAGCGGGTTGAGCAACCATGTCATGCCGCCTAGCCAGTGGCCCATGGTGCCCGGTTCAATCTCGACGCCATCGCGCGCGTACATGACAGACTGTCGGTAGAACGGGATGTGGTACGCGAACTTCGATGTCGCGATATGTGCGAGCAGTGCCGGCCCTGGAAGGCCACGATCGATTGGCCGGCTCGGCGCTGCGGCCTGCACGATGCAGTCGCAGCACGAACAGGCGAACTTGGGACGACGATGATGGATGACACGGAAGTGTGCGCGCACGTATTCGAGCTGCTCGGATACGTCTTCGCCCAGTGGTTTGAGCGTGCCACCGCATCCTGGGCAGTGTTCATCAAGGGGCAGATGTACGCGCTCTTCCTGCTCAAGGTGACCGGGCAATGACTTGCGACAGGGACTCTCGCGACGTTGCTGCACCTTCTTAGCGTTAGCCTGGGCGGCCACACCTTCGTCGGTCTGCAGGTCCTCAAGCCGCAACTCAAGCTGCTCGATCTGACGCTCCAGCTTCTCGGACTTACGCCCGAATTGCATGCGGCGTAGCTTTGCGATCGTCAGCTTCAGATGTTCAATCTCGATCGCGCGAGAGCTGAGCTGATCCTGCAATTCTGCGACCCGCTGGGCGTTTGCATGGGCCGACGCAGCATGCGCGCGCACCAGCGCCTTCAGCGCATCAATGTCGTCGGGCAGGTCGGTGGCGATCAGGTCCATTGCTGCAGTTTACGACCATCTTCTGCACGCGGATCAGCGGGTAACAGACGTTTACAAAGCGCTGCGCGGGCGAGCCGCGTCGACCGGCTCGCGCCAGTCAAACCCTTCGAGCAGAAGGGCGAGTTGCGCCGTGGTCAGCGCCACAACGCCGGAGTCGGCACGAGGCCATGCAAAACGTCCCTTCTCAAGACGCTTCGCAAGGAGACATAGGCCGCCGTCGCTCCAGTACAACGCCTTCAGAAGATCACCGCGCCTGCCCCTGAAGATAAAAACGTGGCCCCCGAATGGGTCACGTTCCAGAACAGTCTGCACCTTCGCAGCAAGGCCGTTGAAGCCAGCGCGCATGTCGGTGACGCCGGCCGCGATCCAGATCCGCGTGTTTGTGGGCAGGCCTATCATCGGAGGATCCGCTCGAGGACCAGGCGCAATATTGTCGCGTCGGGCACGCCCTCTATCCGAAGTGACGTATTGCCATGCTGAAGCTGAATGCTGCCGTTTGCAGCCACGGCAGGTGCAGGCGTGTGCGGCGCATCCGGCGCCTGAGCTGTCTTCCGGTCGGACTGTACATCGACAACGACAGGCAACATGGTCTGCGTCTCCGCCTCTTCTACCAGCAAACCCTGAGCGTACAGTTTGCGCCACGCCCACACCTGGTTGGCGTTGATGTTGTTCTCGCGGGCGATTCGGGCGACTGCGGCACCGGGTTCAAAGGTCTGCTCGACGACCGATCGCTTCCAATCCAATGGATGTCGTCGGTTCTGACGCTTGGCAGGTAACTCGACTGTCTGAGACACCGTGTTCATTCCTCGCTGTTTGTGGACACTGTCAGTCATTCGTGTCCGTCCCAGCCGATGATTGCATCTTCTACGCAAGGCGGGGAACGGTACAGATCAGATGCTTACAGATTTCCTATTCCTACTCCCACATCAATCGTCTGATCCGCGATCATGGCCTTCAACACTGGATACGCCAGGCTTGAGTCCCAACGTAAGCCCGCCCCATGCAGTTGATGGTAGCCGTCCCTCTGCGGTCGCTCGGCCGGTTGAATCGGCGGATGTGCAGCCGTCAAGCGGTTCCCGCTCTCCACCGTCAGCCGAAACCGGATTGAGCGCGTAGCTCGTCGGTCGGGTTCTCAGACTATTACAGCCATTCCAACGACAGCATTCCGTGCCCTCCTAACGACCGATGGTGGCCGACCGGAGCCCGCCGACCGAGCGCGAGGATGATCTCCGGTGAGCGTGCGATGCCCAAAGGCGATGTTCGTTGTGCGCGATAGCGGTCATCCGAAATAGTGCATCATTGAGCCTTTCATTCAGCGATGAGCGACCGCGGTAAACCCATGAAATGTGATTGCCACGATCAGCCTGCGATACGCCGGATTGACGGCACTTTGCCTTCCCTGTTTCCCGGCTTCCAGCACGTGGATGCTGGTTCCTGGAGAGCGCTTCTTCGATGCCCAGTATGCGAACAGCTATGGGCTGCCGATGAGTGGGAAAAATACCAGATTCAGCTTGCGGTAAAGGTCGCAGATTCGGAAGGCTGGAGCGCTTCAGACGAGGCTCTGCGTAAGGAGTATCTTGCTCAGTCGCGTGGAGAAAATACAGCGGCGAAATGCATGTGGAGCGGCTGCAAGAAGAATCAGTTGAATGGTAGTGCGTACTGCGTCGACCATCTCTACGCCAGTGGCGCGAGAGCCTGACGGCTCATGCGCTAGCACTTCGCTGCCACCATCGCTCCGATCCGGGTGTCGATGTAATGCTCCAGCCAGTTTCTCGGGTCGTCGAGATAGGCGTATTCGAGGTCTGGATAATTGGTCACATATTTTCGGCTCAGAGGGTTCTTTAACCATACATTCACGTTTGGCATTGGCCAACCACTGCTGACCTCGACCATCACGTTACCGATAGAAAGCTCGGCGTCGAGTATCTCTCGAAGAGGGCCGCTGAGACGCGGCAAGATAACCGAAAGGTCATAGTCGTGGATCATAGGCGTCCGGAGGCCTGGGCGTTGAACCAGGGCATATTGTCGACGATCGATGCAGCTTCGTCGACTGACCGGTCATGGCCGCACTGCGTCGGACCGGAGCACCTACCGCGCGAGCGGTTTCGTTCGGCGTGGTACGCGGACCGAAACGCGGTCCCGCAAGATTATCTCCCGCCGAGCCTGGAACGTTCCGTTGGGCTGGTGGAAGACAATCGTCGCTACAACTCCACCATCGTCGCGAACAAACGCCACGCGGTAGCCTGGCAACTCGCGAATCGCGAAGACGCTTTCACGATAGGGATCGAGGCGATAGGTCGGCTGGCCAGTTGGCGAAAGCGTGAGTTCACCGTCAGCGTTGATCGCCACCACCAGCAGGTGGGCGCCTCCACGGTAAGTGCCCACACACGCCTGGCGGAACGCCGCATCGAGCGAATCACCCGACGCAACTCGGCAAAACACAATGTCTGCGACATTGGGCTCGAGTGGGACCAGGAGGCGATCGATGCGCCCCTCTCGGTCGTAGAGGAATGTCGCGACAAGGCCATCCGGCCACAGGGTTCCCGGCTGATCGTCGAATTCGAACGCATCGTAGTGACGATGGATCAAGGCGCCCGACATGCCGCGATAGCGAAGCGCCAACGCCTCGGCCACAGCCTCGATCGTCACGCGACCGTACGCCGGATGGGTGTAGTCGCCAACGTATTCACCTAAGGGCCGGCTCGGCGCATCGGTCCGCCGGGTCGCGCGCTGTGCTGCGACGTCGGCTGGCCGTTGCGCCACATAAGCACGGCGCGCCTCGCGGAAACGCTCAAACCACGGAATCGCATCCTTGCCGACCACGTGGTCGAGGATCGCGTTCGTGATGATATCGGCTGCCGGCGAGCCGCCTCGGTTCATCAGCACCGTGACGCCGAGGCCTCGCCCAGGCACGAGTGACATCAGCGTGCTCCAGCCGATCCAGCCTCCAGAATGGCTGATGATTCGCTCACCGCGATAGAGATGGGTCGCGAGGCCAAGCCCGTAATGGCTTTCTCCAATTTCTGAGAATTGCGACTTTCCAGTGTAGACGCGCGGTTTGTAGAGGTCCTCTAAGCGTGCCTCTGAGATGAGCGTTGCGCCATCGACTTTGCCGTCGGCGAGGTAGAGGCGCATGTAACGCGCCATATCAGACGCAGAAACATTGATGCCACCTGCTGGCGTGTTGGCGATCGGCCACAGCCGCGCTCGTTGACGCACAAATTCGCCTGGTCTCTCGTGATCATGCAGGATGTAGGGCCGCGCGCTGTCGGGGGTACTCGTCAGGTCCGCGTCCGAAAAGCCGACGTTGACCATTCCAAGCGGATTCATGATCCGTGTCCGCGTGAAGTCCTCCCACGGCTGGCCAGAGATCCGTTCGGTGACCATGCCGGCCGCGGCATAGCCGAGGTTGCAGTATTGCCAGGCCGCGCGAATGTCTTTGCTTGGCTCGAGGTACCGTAGCGCGGCGAGCATCTCGGCGCGCGAGATGTCGGCCGGCATCCAGATCCAGTCGTGTCGTGGCAGTCCGGTGTGGTGAGAGAGGAGATCGATGATCGTGACGCGCTCCGTCGCGACCGCATCGTGCAAACGAAACTCAGGCAGATAGTCGCGCACTGGCATGTTCCAGTCGAGCCGCCCCTCGTCAACCAGCATCGCCAGACCCAATGCCGTGAAGGACTTGGTGACCGAACAAAGGATGAACTGAGTATCTCCCGTAACGGGCAGTACGGTCTCCACATCCCGCGCGCCATAGGCCGCAACCCAGTCTTCTTCACCGTCCCGCGTGACTGTAATCGCCAGGCCGGGGATCTCCCATTCTTCCATTACTTTGCGGACGATGGTGTCGATATATTCGGGAACGGTGTTTGTCATGCGACTGATCCCCTTCCTTTCTGGCGATAGCGAAAGAATGCACTTAAGCGCGGCGCATTTACAGCGCACGAGGCGAGACTCAACTGACTTCTTCGATTGTCGACGATCCACGTACCCACGTCGAACGTCGCCTACTGGCCGATCGCGAGCGCTCGCCGACCTCGCCGTTGCTGTCGTTCAAACCATTCCCGGACGCCAGCGGCAGCTTACCCGCTCCTATGAGAAGAGCGGGAGTTGCTTGTTGCTTGTTTTCCGCGTCGGAGCCGCAGGCGTCATAGACCTTCGAGGCCAAGTCACCCGACGTTTCCTTCGGCGAATCAGAAGGTCCGCTGTACAGGCAAAGCCAACATAACTCCAGTTGATGATCGAGTGGCAGGAGCGGGACCGTGAAGACCCATTCGATGGCGGGGAGCTGGACCTCGCCGACGCCGGTTCGTGAATGTCGGCAATGGAGCGTGCAGCTACCCTATAGCCCCCGATCACCGATGGTCGGCTATGGCCGATTTGTGTGCATAGCTCCTTCGTTAAGTTGCGGAGTACTGCGGCCGGTGCAGCAGCCGGTTTCCCCGCTCGCGCATGGGCAGACTGTGGTCGACTCCTCGGCTACGAGGGCTTCAGACAACGGCGTTATCACGCAGGATGCCCGACGCCGAACGGGGCAGGGCGCCCGGTCGAGGTTGACGTGGCCCCTGTCGCAACCTCGAGGGGGCAAAGCGAGGCAGGTTTCCCGTGAGAAGGGGCGTTATCGTGGCTTCCCTCATTTCAAAGACCTTCCGTTGCCATTTCCGGCGCGGCCGCTGAAGCACTTCGCCATGTGCTTCTCCCATTTAGCGCGTTCGAACTCGATAAATTCGGCCAAGCTTGACATGGGGGAGTCGAAACGCTGCAGTAGCCCGTGCGCGCGGCGAGTCTTGCGATCAAACTGAAGCAGGATGATTCTCGTTTCTGGGGAACCGTGCGCTTTCGGAGGGCGAACGTTGGGTGGCAGCACCACTGTCATGGCATACGCAGCTGGAAACACCCGTGCAAGGAGTTCGGGCCACATTAGTACCCGGTAAGTGGGTGCAAGCCCGAGCCGCAGCCGCTCGACCGCACCGTCGCGATCCCTCATGGCTGCTTCAAGCAAGCGAAACCATGGATCCTCAAACTCGGCGAGAAAGGATTCGGGAGGTCGCTCTCCTGACCGAATGAGGCGCGCGGCCTTGATCCAGAAGCGTTTTCTGTACGCGCGAGCTTCCTCGGATTGCCCCGGCAAAACGAGTGTGATCTCGACATTCTCCATATCCCTAGCCGGCCTTATCGGCGAATCGCTTCTTAGCACGACGGAGGGTTCGAGTAAGGTGAGCATTGCCACGTAAGGCTCGAAGATATAGCGGAAAACCGGCTCGGCGTCGTAGAGCGGGCGATGCAATACCGCGATACGAGACGCAAGGACGGCGAGCTCCTCTTGAGTCCCATTCCGTAGCTGAGCCAGCCGGAATTCAGCCCATGCACGAACATATCTGTCCAGCGATCCGGCGTTCGCACCGGACGGCATCGCGTCGAGGGCATGCTGTATCTCATCCAGTGTCAATTGCGCTTCGACGAGTTCCCACAGAGGAAGATTCAGCCAGACTTTCGCGCCTTGGGCGCCGGGGTATCGGTCGACCTCATCGACGAGATCGTAGCCATATTTGCCGCGTGCGCCGGGGATCGGCGCACGTAAACCACGCAGATACTGATAGAAAATTTTGCTGCTGGGCGTTGCAGTGCACGGATTACCGTTCGCATACGTAGCCGGACGAAAGAAAATACTGGCCTTCGACGCCGTCATTCCTGTTCCCAACAACGCGGCGCACGCCCATGCCATGCCTCTGAGGCCGCTCATGCGACGCGCCAGCGGCACCTTGCATCGCTCCTGCACGTCGGCCCTAGGTGGCCAAAGTAGTCCGAGCCAGCGCCCATCGCCTAGGGAATCGTGTCCAAACGTACCAGCGTCTCGCTTCATGCTCCCGAATACACCAGTTTGTTTACCCAGAAAAATGGGCTCAATTTACGCTTTACCCAGCTTCTTCAGCAAGGATCCAACGTTCGGAGCCGCACGCTGGCAGGGCGGAAGCGCATGCTCGAGCGCCTAGCGCAACAGCCGGTCTTTGCCTTCGGGCAAACGGCAGGCTTCGGCAACCAGAAGCTGACGAATACCTGATGAGAAAATTTCAAAATCGAAAGGAAGCCCTTTCGTCAGAGGAGGAATTTATGAACGAGCCCTGAAGGAGACAGGCTGCAAAAAGGAAAAGGCCTCCCGGGCGGCAACCCGGCAGGCCTTTATTGAACCGCATCGAACTGAACTGATGTGTCGACGGGTTCATCCTACTCAGCCTATTCCCCCGTGTCAACCGAATGGCGACCTCGCTCCGCGGGGTCGAGGTTCGTGCACGTCCCGATACATTGCCTTCTCGCATGCGAGCGCAGCGAGGACGGAGTAGCCGCATTCGGACATGTAGACCAGCCGATTAAACGTCGGTGACAGACCTATACGTTTGGCGCTTCCGTTCGACCATGCTGATGTCAGCAGCGGGCTCCGGTGATGCTCGGCCGAAGTCAGCCGATTCCGTGTAAGGAAGAGACATGCTTTCAATCAACGAATTTGAAAAATACGCCGCAAAACGCGGCTTGTCCGGGCAAGCATTGACTTTCATCGAAGACATTCGCGGACGCCCCGCCGACATGTCCGTTGATGGGCGCCAGCGCGATAACTCAATTGTGTACGTGACATCCAAGAAAATGCAGGGGCGACAGATAAAGACGCGGAGCCGCTCCTTGCATGCGAGCGCTGTGAAGTGGCATGAGTTTAATCAGTCAGTGCTCGAGTACCACACGAACGTGCATACGTTCGATCTCGCTAGTTGCGACGAGAACGGTCGGGTTCGCAACCGGCAGTCACACACGGTCCAGTTGCTGGTACTCGGTGACGAGGCTGAGCTTGAAGACTGGCGGGAGGAACGCGATCTCGTTGAAGCGGAAAAGCGGGATGCAGAGCGCTTCGTCAAGATGACTCGCTATCACCTTGACGGAGGCGGCCGCTGGCACGATCGTGTGCTTGAGGAAAAGTGCGCAGAGCTGGGAATAGCTTACCGGCTGCGTACCAGTCGAGACATTCCCCGCGTCTTTATTGAAAACATGCGGATACTGGATGATTTTCACGACACACGGAATCCGTTGCTGTCGTCCGATACTGAAGAGCGTCTCCGTGAAATGGTGGACCGCGAACCTGTACGGTATGTCGATGTGCTTGACAAGGAAGGCCTTAGTGCCGACGTACTTCTCTCCGCGATCGCTACCGGGATAGTTTATGTCGACCTGTCCTGTATTCCGGTCCGGGATTTCGAACATCTGATGCTCTTCCGTGATGAGGGAATGAGCAAGGCATATACGTGCATGTCCGAGAGCCTCCTGCCTCAGGAGTCGTTGCCCCTGCCTGGGATCGGAAATCTGAAGCTGGGGATGATTGTGCACTTTAACGATCAGCAGTGGGAAATCATTCACGAACGTCTGGATGATCAGCCGGAGGTCCTGTTCCGGACGAAGGAAGGGCGTCAGATGGTAAAGCCGCGACACGAGGCTCTGCAGCTTGTTCTGGCGCAGGCAGACCAGAATGAGCGGCGCGACATTCTCGATGCCGAAAAACGGCGCTCATTGGGCAATCTGACTTCGGACGCTCTAAAGAAAGCCGCCGCCAAGTACTCAGCTATCAGGGATGGAACGGCGAAGCTTTCCAAATCGACGCTTTGGCGAGCCAAACAGGCAATCCAAAAGTCAGCCTCCATAACCGATGCAATCCTTGCGCTTGCACCACGAGATGCGGATAAGGGGTCGCGCATTCCCCGTCTTCCTCCTGCCGTGGAAGCTTTGGCGAAAGAATTTATCGAGAAGGAATATAACGCGCCAAATGCATCTAGCGCCCAGCAGATATTTAATAAGTATAGCTTAGCCTGTGCAGAGCGGGGATTGTGTCCGATGTCGTACGTCACATTTCTCGTTCGTGTCAAGGAACATCGCTCTATTCGCGACCGCCACGGAAAGCGTGTCGCGTATCGTGATTCCGACATTCCCTTGATACTCGATATAAGGGAACCCATCCATGGACTGTTTCCGCATGAAGTTGTCTATATTGATCATACGCAGCCCAATTTAATGACGGCAGGTACGCACGGTGAAGATTGGGGAAAGGTGTGGTTATCGGCGGCAGTGGATGCACACGTTCCTATCCCCCGGGCTTCCTATGTCAGCTATGACCCACCATCGGCATGGTCCGCCCTCATGGTGTTACGCGACTATGTTCGGCGATGGCACCGCCTACCACGTGTTGTCGTCGTCGACGGCGGGAAGGAGTTTCGTTCTCACGCTTTCCAGCTGTTTTGCAAGATATTTGGCATTGAAATACGTTACCGCGGACCTGGTCGACCGCGCGGCGGCGCGCTAGTCGAACGAATGTTCGGTGTTACAGAGCAGGAGTTCTTCACGGGACTTGAAGGAAGCTCGCTGCAACTGAAGGACGCCCGCATGACGACCAAGTCCGTTTCGCCGAATCAGTTCAGAAAGTGGACCTTTCCGGCCCTGTGCCGAGCGCTTGATCATTATTTGTTTCAAGTGCGCCCCTTGGACGTGCACCCTCGACTTGGCATATCGCCACGAGAATTTGAAGAGGCGAGAATTCAGCAGACGGGGTTGAGGAAGCACATGTCGATCGAGTTCGATGAAAACCTGCTGCTTCTGACATGCCCAGCCCCCCCACAGTCGCAACATCGTGTATATCCGCATCGAGGGATCTGGGAAAGTGGTCGGTACTACTGGCACAGCAGCTTCTCGACGCTCGGCAAGAGAAAACTTGAAGTCAGGATCGAGCCGTGGTTGGCGCAAATCATCTATGTATATACCGGCTCTCGTTGGGAGGTCGCGACGGCCCGGGACGTGGAGCCGCTTAGGGGGCGTACACGATATGAACTCAATCAGGCCATCCGGGAGAAGGAGCGATTTGCCCGGCTGCAGGCCGCAAGAGAGCGCCGCAAGCCTGAGCGTACCGCCCGTCTTGTTGAATCGCGTGAACCGCTCAACTTCGACGAGACGATCGCGGCAAAGCAACGGGTCATGAGCGACTACTATCGGTCGCTTGGTCTTTCAGTGGCGAAATATGAAGCAATGCCATTGTTGGATGCCCCTTACGACCAACGCCGGCCATCGACGGATCATTCATCTACAGAATCTCAGGAAAACATGGCTATCGAATCCGGCGCCGCGAATCGGGTAGCGCCGAAGGTCGCCTGCGAAACGCTTGACGTCCCACAGTACATCGGAGATATCGATGACGAAACCGCAATGCTCTAATCACGTTCGTCGACTATCAATCGAAGAACGCCTCTACTACGGACGCTTGTCGCGGGATCAGGCCGTGACACTTTCTCCCGAAGAGAAAAGACGGTACTTCTACTCGCTCCAGGTGAAGCACAAGAAACTCCTGAGACTGGAGAAGGAGATAACCCGTTATATCAGCGGCAACACCGATACAACAATTTTAACCCTGATCGGTCCACCTGGAGCAGGGAAGTCGTCGTTCATCGAGAATGTCCTCGCTAATCGTCTCAAAGGTACTGAGATTGGCCAGATCCCGTTTATCACCGTGCCGACGCCAGCGCACGGCAGCAACAAAATTCCATGGAGCGAGATGTACAGAAAGATACTGCTCGCCGGAGGTGAACCGCTAGTGAACAACAAGCGTGTGACCGAAGTGACAACCGATAAGGTAAGAGTGAGGAGCAACTCAATGGGTAGCCTGTCGGCTTTGCGAGATGCGGTAACGAGTATGTTGATTCATCGCAAGACGATGATTCTGGCGCTCGATGAGGTTCTGCATATGTTGCGGTTCGGTAATCACCCTGCGTTGATGGATACTTTCAAGAGTTTGGCCGATGAAACATCATGTCAGATACTACTGATCGGGTCCTATGATCTATTCGATCTTGCGACGACCTATGGCCAGGTAGCCCGCCGCGAAGAGATATTCTATCTCGGGCGGTACGGTAGCAACTTTGATGAAAAGGGAAAACCCGACAAAGAAGCGAACGAAATGGACGTCGGGGAATATAGGACTATCATCGGAAAATTGCAGGATAAGTGGCCGCTCGAAGATGTCCCGCAGTTCTCGGCGCTGGCGTCAGATCTTATGGACATGACCCTTGGAATCGTCGGTTTGCTTAAGGAATTTATGACGCAATGCCTTGTACTGCAGATCGAGAATGGTGGGAAATGGAACAATGATTTTGTTCGTCGCGCCATGAAGAAACCATACGTGCTGAAAAAAATACGAAAAGAGGTGGAGAACGGGGAAAAGAATATGCGAGACGAAGGTTTCTTCGATGATACGGCTCCGTCGTTCGCCGGAGCTATTCATTCGATCCGGCGTGCGGCATGAAGACACGTTCTTATCCAAGTTCAGCTTCTGAGGAATCCACGCAAGAAGGCCACACGATTCAGGGCGGCTCTTCGGAAACCGCGTTGTACTCGCTGGAGCCCGAGGCTATCGGGACGGCACAATGTGAGTCCGCGGTAAGCTACCTTTGTCGACTGGCGTATGCGCATCACGTCCCGGTCGACTTGCTTGTAAACCAGGTCCTTGCGAGATTTTTCGGCGATGATTTCTCTATCTGGCGCCACTTCTCGACGTGGAAAAAGAGCGCCGCAATAAACATATTTACACACCAAAGAACGCCACAACTGCTCTCCGCGTTGAGGGCCGCGACGGGCAGGGTGGAACTGGATCAACTGTCGTTGTCTACGCTCGGTGACGTCCTCGACCTACGTGGCTCGTCATCAGAGATTCCACATCACTGCCCGCTGTGTCACAGCAAGGATGTTGATGTGCAGCGAACTTATCGTCCGCTGCTTTGGGATCTGAAACTGGTTCGAGTCTGTCCCGATCACAAGGTGGCTTTGGTGCCTTCGGTGTGTGGAGCACCACAATCTCGTCGATTGTCGCTGTGGGGCCGCCCGCACGTGCCCGGTGCCTGTTCGACGTGCGGAAGCATCGGCTATGGTTGCACTGTGGCGCCGGATGTGCCTGTCAATGAGCCCGA
The DNA here is from genome assembly GCF_905220295.1 of Paraburkholderia sp. J76. NCBI lineage: Bacteria > Pseudomonadati > Pseudomonadota > Betaproteobacteria > Burkholderiales > Burkholderiaceae > Paraburkholderia > Paraburkholderia sp. J76. The sequence continues at coordinate 143,424 of NZ_CAJMZJ010000013.1, read as the reverse complement.
CGTTTGGGTTGCCCAGGAATTAGGGCTCGTCGTGGCCCATGTGACTGCGGGCGAGCGTTTTATGGCAAATGACGTGGTCAAGAGCGTCCTTCAGCTCGCATCCCTGATCGGGGATGGTCGTCCCTATCGGGCAGCGCCTGTTTGCGGAATCAGTAAGGCTCGGCTTTTTGACTGGATCAATGGCAGAAAGCTCGTGCGCCTTTCTCCTCTCGTCGCCTTGTGCGCAGCTGCAGGGGTAGGTCTGCTCGAGGCGCTGCGAGGCGAAATTGTGCAGAGTGAGCGTCGCGTTGACTACAAATATTCTCCCGTTCGCGGAGGGGCACATGCTGCCTCGCCTTCAAAGCGGAGTGAGGCAATGCGCAGAGCCGCTCGTGACGTCACATGTCCGTCTTTGACTCGTGTTGCAGATTCCCTCGGGTTGAGTACCAAGTACCTCTCCCAGTGTTTTCCAGTTGAGTCTCGGGAAGTCGTGCGCCGTTATCGCGACGCCAAACGTATCCAGACGGAACGACGGCAGTTGGAAGCTGACGAGTTGATCGCAAGACTGGCGACAGAACTGCAGACAGAGGGGCTGAGACTCACGAAGCGAAACGTCTGGCTACGTGCAAGAGTTATGGTGACGAGTCAGTCGCGATTTGAGAGGGCGTGGATAGAATTTCACGGAGCTGGCATTGCAGGCGGAGCCATCGAACAACATGAAGAAGAGCAATCGAGATGACAAAAAACAATAATGAACTATTGAATATGGCGTACGCGACAACGTCGTTATATTCTTTGACTCCGAAGGGCGTCGGCACACAGGATTGCGAAAGCATTCTCAGTTTCATGGCTAGATTGGCGGCAGCGCACAATGTATCGCTAAATTCCTTATGTGAATTTGTGCGTACGCAGACGCCGGACGCAGATTGGTTATCTTGGAGGAACCCGGTTGTTAATCTTTCCCTCCGGGTGCCGGACGCGTTCATCGAAACCGTCATTCGATTGACCGGAAATTCGTCACTCCAACTATGTTCGCTTGATAGGATTAGAGACCTTGTACACTTGCACAAGTCGAAGAATTTCCGGATCCAGCGGCATTGTCCGATATGCGTGCAGCAGGCGCCGTACCCTGGTGGCTGGAATCGCCTTCTTTGGACGATCGGCGTAGTAGAGGCTTGCCCCGAACATGGGGTTGCTCTTTCAGTTTCAAAATGCGGCGCTGACCGCAAGGAATGGGTTTATCAAGGTGATCGTTCTTACCTACCGGGCGTCTGTCGGAGTTGCCGCAAGAACGCCTTCGGTTGTATCCGCGCTGAAGGGAAGAAGGCTTCGGCCCAACAGATGTGGGTGGCTCGCCAAGTAGGAGAATTGATTGCGGCTGTTTCTGAAGGGAAAGAGTTCAGCGTAGAACATTTGCGCACTGGAATCAATCGAATTATTCAAAGTCGATGGCCAAATATCAACCAGGCAGCGAAATCACTTGGGCTGGCATTCACGACCCTTTCCCTAGCTGCGACAGGCAATGCGGCCGTGAGCTTAAGACTGCTTCTCTCGCTGTGCTCTGCGGTTGATATAAGACTGGTAGATCTTCTGCGAGGTAAGCGCACGAAACTTGGGAGTCAAAATGCGATCGTGTTCACGAGGTATTTCAGATCTCAGAAACAGCTGCGGGATGAAAAAGATTTGCGACGAGCAATCCGCCGCATAATGGATCGAGAGCCCGACATCCGGATAGGGCAACTTGCTGACCGCGTTGGCGTACAAACCAGCGTCTTTTACCGGAAGCTTCCTGATGTAGTTCAGCAAATACAAGCCCGTCGTCTGGAGCGGGTGGCGCGTGATCGCTGGAGAAGCCTTCTGAGCTTCGCGCGGAAGTTGCGCGCTGCCAAACGCCAGCTAGACGAAGCGGGGTGCCAATTTACCACTGTAAGCGTCTTTCGGTGTGTTAAGGTTGTGCCGCGATCAGACGCCGAAATCCGCTTGTTCCATTTTGTGCGAAGATCTTGCTGGCAGATGTGAGAGGATCATCAACAAGAGGATGAAATAAAGCTTTTCCTGAAAATCTAAAGCATTTTTTGAAGAAATTTTCGTTAAAGCGGAAGCTGGAATTTGCTTCCAGCTTCCGCTTTATTTGTTACGGGAAACCGCTGGTTATTGCTTAACCTGTCAATCTCGCACGCAGCGAAATCCCGCATAAACATACTGATAACGTGGCTGAAACCAGTTGCGGAACGTCGGCCGCAACATGCATTGCGCGGTGCGCGGCGAGCCGCCTTTCATTGCGTAGTGCTGACCATCGAAGAAGTTCGCCGAATAGCCTTCGTAGAACGGAAATGCCTTGAACCCCGGCAGCGGGCCGAAGAGCGTGGAAGTCCATTCCCAGCCGTTGCCGTACAGGCCTTCCACGCCCCAGGTGCTGGCGCTGTCCGGCGTGGCGTCGACGGCCACCGGGTTCCAGTCGCGGAAGTCGAAGTTGTCGGTGCGGCCCGGCAGCGCGCCGTGCGCGGCGCGCTGCCACTGCGCCTCGCTTGGCAGGGCCTTGCCGCGCCAGCGCGCAAACGCGCTGGCTTCGGCATGGCTCACGTACACGGGCCACGCAAGCGGCAAGGAGATGTCCTCGAACATCGTGCGTAATTGCCAGCCTTCGGGGCCGCGCGACCAGAACACAGGGTGTTCTACCTGCGCGGCTTCTTTCCAGGCCCAGTCCGCATCGTTCCAGAGTTCGCGCCTGCGGTAGCCGCCATCTTCGATGAATTCGAGAAACGCGCCGTTCGTCACCATATAGCGATCGATCTCGAATGCGGGTACATCGACCTGCTGCTCGCCGAACTCGTTGTCCCAGCCAAACAATCCACGCTCGGCGGTCATGCCGAGTTCCGTGCGGCCCTCGGGCACGTGCACCATGCCGCCCTCGACCGTATGACGCGGGTGGGCGCGCGCGAGCGCTGCGGTGGGCGCTTGCTTCTGCTCGAACGGCAACTGGTGGAGCATGTAAGCGAGCGTTTCGACATGCATGAGCCGATGTTCGATCGCGACGTTCAACAACTGCCCGGGCGTGTCGTGGTTCGACGCGTCGGGCGGCAGGTCGAGCTTCGAGAGCTGCGCGTCGATGCGGCTGCGGGCGTCGCGTCCGTACGCGAGGACTTCGCTCAGGCCGGGCCAGTCGGCGGCCGTATCGGTCGGCAGGCCGCCATCGACGGGATCGATGCCGAAAGCGAACAACTGATCCAGGCGCGCGTCGGCGGAGGGCACGTCGAACAGGCGCTTGTCGAAGAGGTTCCGGTCGAATGCTTCCAGATGACCGATATAGAACACGATGCGGTGGCGCTCGCGAATGGGCCGTTCGTACAGAAACTCGGGCTTGACGACGTCGAAGAGCGCGTCGCTCGCGGTGCGCGCCGCTTCAAGGCGCGCGGCGAGCGTGGGGGGATGCGGGAGATGCATTTCGGCGATTCTCCTTGCGAGGGCGTAGAACGAGACTCTAACCCTGCGCAGGAGTTGTGCCAACCGGGTGGCTGCGCCGTTGAGGCGCAGGGCGGGCAACCAGCTTAGGCCGCCCGCCCGGGCTTTGCCGCGAATTACAGGTGCCGCAGACCTTCGAGGTCGATGATACGGATCAGCTTGCCCTGCGCGTCGATCAGGCCGCGCTTTTGAAATCTCGACAGGGTGCGGCTCACCGTTTCGAGCGTCATGCCGAGATAGCTGCCCATGTCCTCGCGCGTCATGCGCAGGTTGAACTCCGCATGCGAATAGCCGCGCTGGCCGTTGCGTTCGGAAACGTCAAGCAAAAAGGCGGCCACGCGTTCGTCCGCGGAGAGCGAGCCGAGCACCATCATTTGCGACGATTCGCGGATGAGCTGCTCGCTCATCAGGCGGTGCAGCCGGTCTTGCATGGCGCCCGCTTCGCGGCACAAATGCTTGAGCGCCGAATAGGGAATGATGCAGACCGAGCTGTCTTCGAGCGCCACGGCGCTGCACGTGTGAAAGCTGGTGCTGATGCCGTCGAGACCAAGCGGGTCGCCCGCCAGGCGCAGCCCGGTGACCTGCTCGCGGCCGTCGCGGTGCGCCATGACCGTCTTGAGCGAGCCCGAGCGCGCGACATAGAGATTGTCGAACGGGTCGCCGGCGCGGTACACGGCTTCGCCGCGACGCACGCTGCGCGCGGAGCAGATCAATGCTTCGAGTTTCGGCAGGTCGTCGAGCGTGAGGCCCTGGGGCATGCACAGGTGCCGCATGGCGCACACCGAACAGCGCGTGGACGTGCGCGGCGCCGTCACGGGCGTGCGATTGCTGCGACGCACGGTGGTATGAGAAACGACGTTAGGGTTCAGCATCGACAATGCTCCTTTGATCTCTGTCCAGGCATTGTCTACCGGGGTCAAATCTCAAATTGGTGGCAAAGTGACGCGCTTTTGAGATGATTAGTGTTGAGCCTTGTCAGAAGGCGCTTGCGCTCTGTCTGACGGAGCGCAAGCAACTTTCCAATAACGTGTAAAGCAGTGTGTCTTTAATGAGATTACTGCCCGGCATTTCCGGCGGCTGACGGAATGAGGAGAACCGGCAGGGTGGACTGCCGCACGCAGCGTTCGGCCACGCTGCCAAGAATGAGACGCTGGAAGCCGCGGCGGCCGTGCGTGCCCATCACGATCAGATCGGCGCCCGAGGTTTTCGCGGCGTCGAGCACGAGCGTCGGGACGTCGTCAAGCGACGAGGCCTCGCCCGTGATCATGGCGCCTTGCACGCCTCGCTCGTTCATCGCCTTGTTCATTTCCTCGGCCAGCTCGTTGCCCTGCGCGATCATCTGGTTGCGCAGGATCGACGGGTCGTAGCCCGGCGCGTCGAAATACATGGGCGTGTTTTCGACCACGTAATACGGCTGCAGGGTCGAGCCCATTGCCTTCGCCAGGTCGAGCGCGGCTTCGAAGGCGCGGCGCGAGGTGGCGCTGCCGTCGACAGCGACAAGGATGCGTTTATACATAAGACCTCCTCTTGAGTGGGATCGGGAATCGCGCGGCCCGGGCGAGGCTGCGCCGGGGCGGGCGCGGCGTAACTGGCGAGAAGCTTAATGGATCGCCAGTAAAGATGCAGTCGGACTGTATGAAAGATGGAAGGAGCGGGACGGAAGATCAAGCGGGCTGCGGCTGAATACCGCGTGGCCGGCGGGGCTCGCCGGCAATTTCATTCTGTTGCGCGCGCACCGGCATACCGCTATCGTTGCCTCTTTTTCGCCTCGCGCCGTTTTCCCCTCCTGTGAAACCTTCCTCCGCCAACCTGCCGTTTCGCGACGCGCTGCTGGCCATGCTCGGCATCGGCCTCGTCAACATGCTGGTCGCACTCGATCAAACCGTCGTCAGCACCGCTTTGCCCTCGATCGTCGCCGAACTGCACGGCTTCGAGTTCTACGCGTGGATCGCGAGCGCTTACCTGCTGGCCTCGGTCGTTACGGTGCCCGTGTTCGGCCGGCTCGGCGATTACTTCGGCCGCAAGCGTTTCGTGATTGCCGCGGTGATCGTGTTCACGGTGGCCTCCGTGCTGTGCGGGCTGGCGACCGGCATGCGTTTTCTCGCCGTGGCGCGCGCGCTGCAGGGCGTGGGCGGCGGGATGATGGTGGGCACCGCGTTCGCCTCGATTCCCGATCTCTTTCCCGACCCGCGCGCGCGGGTGCGCTGGCAAGTCGTCATGGCGGCCGCTTATGGCATCGGCACGGCGGCGGGGCCTTCGCTGGGCGGCTGGCTCAGCGAGCATTTTGGCTGGCGCTCGACCTTTCTCGTCAATCTGCCGGTGGGCGCGCTTGCGCTGTATTTCATCTGGGCGCATCTGCCGCGCTACCAGCCCGCGCGTACCGGCGAAGTGCGCATCGACTGGACGGGGGCCGCGCTCGTCGCGCTGGTGCTGGGCGCTTTCCAGACCTTGATCGAGGCGGTGCCGAGGAGCGGCCTGACGACCGGCAACGCCGTGCTGGCGGCGGTGGTACTTGCCGGCGCGGCGCTGTTGCTCGCGTGCGAGCGCCGCGCAACGCATCCAATCATCCCGCTCGACCTGTTTCGCGACCCGCAGCTCGTCACGTTGTTTACGCTCTCGACGCTTTCGGGCTTCGTGATGTTCTCACTGATCTTTTTCGCGCCGCTGCTGCTGCAGGGCGGTTTCGGGCTGTCGCCCCAGGAGGCGGGCCTGCTTGCCACGCCGATCGCCGCGTGTATCGCGCTGGGCAGCCTGATCAATACACGCATCGTGATCCGGCTGCGCAAGCCCACGACGATCCTGACGGCCGGTTTCAGTTTGCTGGTCGCGGCCTCCGCCGGTCTCGCCTTCGCGTCCCGGAACACGGCGCACCTCTGGCTCGAACTGGCGATGTCGGCGGTGGGTGTTGGGCTGGGCTTCATTCTGAACAATCTGAATATATTCGGCCAGGAGATTGCCGGGCGGGAGCGTTTCGGCATCACGACCGCGTTGCTGCAATCCACGCGCATGGTGGGCGGCATGCTCGGTACCAGCGTCGTGGCGACCATCGTCAATCATCGCTATGCGGCCGGCGTGGGGGATGCGCTCGCGGTGATCGGCGCGCCGCTGCAGCAGCGCTGGCAACCGCAGCTTGCCGATCCGCGCGTGCTGATCGACCCGTCGCTGCGCGAGGGCCTCGTCTCGCAGATGAAGGCGGCGGGGCTCGACGGCCCCGCGCTGATCGATGCCGTGCGCCACGTGCTCGTGGACGCGATCCATCTGGGAATTGGCCTGACCGGCTGCGCCGCGCTCGCGGCGGCGCTGTGCGTCGGGCGGATCTCCCACATCCGCTTTAGCCGCAGCGCCTCGGCGGCTTCGAAAGCGGACGAGGCTGCAGACGACGAGGTGAAGGCCGGTCAAGGCTGATCGCGCCCGGCGCGAGGCAGTGGCGCGGGAATAGACCCGTTCACATCCTGGTTGTCAGACAAAAATGACTCGTTCGGCGCTCCCGTTCGCCTTACGCGGCATGAGCCATCTCCCCGAATAGCGCGCGGTGCGTCTGTTCACTCATCGCGATTTCGAGCGCGACCGCGTTCTCCACGCCGATACGCATCGGCGCGCCGAGCCGCTTCAGTTCGATGCCCGTGCGGCGCAGCAGGCGCTCCATCGGCGTCGTCGTGACCGTCACGTAACTGTTGATGCCCGCGCGGTCGGCGAACGAGACGACCGCGCGCATCGCGCTCATGGTCAAGTCGGCGAAACCGAATGCCTGATCGTTGCCCGATTCGATGGCGAAGCGGCTCAGTTCCCAGATGTTGCGGCCTGTAGGCGCGGCATTGCCTTGCAGCAGTTGCGGGAAGGTGTCGCGCAGCATGTTGGGGCCTTCGGTGGGCATCAGGCGCCAGCAGCCGCGCACGTGGCCCGCGCCGTCCTGAATCAGCATGTAATGGGGCCCGAGCGCGTCGTAGCCGTCGATTTCCATCCCCGCGATGGTGGGGATGTCCCAGCCCATGCGGTCGCGGAACACCCGCGCGCGCAGGCGGTACATCTCGTTGATGTCTTCGTTGTCGAAATCCTGCCTGAGTCCGATCCGTATTGCGGCTTGCATGACAACTCTCCAATTGGTGTGGATTTGTGTAGAAGCGCGGCAGTACGGTTGGAAAGCTATGCGTTATGAATATAAAAAAACACCTATCTAGATAGGTAGGTGCGCAGATAGGGCCTCTTAAGGAGAATCACTTCCGCGGCAGTCACTCATCAGGCATATCTGACAGCGAGAGTCATCATGGAACTTATGGGCAATCAATGGCACTCGGGTGCGACCACGATGTCGTCCCCCGGCGACCTGTCTTCGGTCGTCGACCGCGTCCTGATCATTGCGTATCGGAAGAAGAAGAAAGAAAGCCAGCGCCGCTTCTGGGCGCGTTTCGGCGTGACGCAGTCGCGCGGCAGCCGGTTCGAATCGGGCGCGGAAATTCCGCCGCCGGTGTCGATCCTGCTCGGGCTGTATTTCAACAAGACGATTTCGGACGGCGACCTCGGCCGTGCCGAGCGCGTGTTGCGCGGCGACGCACCGATGGTGCTCAGCCCGGGTCAATAAGACCCATCTGCGTCGCGATCACGGCTGCCGCTCGCCGTGAGTTCACGCCGAACTTCCCGCGAATGTTCTTCATGTGGAAGTTCACGACGGCTTCAGAGCAATTCAGGATGTGAGAAATTTCCCAGGTGGACTTGCCGAGCGCAGTCCACTTGAGGCATTCCTTTTCCCGCGGCGTAAGCTTGGGAATCAGCGACTGGACGTGATCGTTCAGGTGCCGCTGGCTGGTGTCCAGCACGAGATCGCGCAGCAGCACGAGATTCGGCAACGCGCGATTCACGTCTTCCCAGAAGTTGTCCGTCGGATTCGCATCGTTGACGAAGCACAGCATGCCGATTTCCTGGCGCGGGCCATGAATCGGCAGGGTGATGCCCGCGCGCAGTCCGTAGGAGCGGGCTTCTTCATACATCGATTGTTGCTGCTCGGTCGCGAAAAGCTCCGGCGACCAGATGAGCGGCGCCGAACGCGTCGTGCAGTGCGACACGGTGGGGTCGAAGTAGGCCATACCGTGGTCGTTGTACGTCTGCCGCCAGGCGGCCGAGTAGTTCGTGCGGATAAACGCGTCCTCGAGCCTCATGCCCGGGCGTGGCAGGATAGCCAGCATGAGCTGGCTGAATCCCCACGAACTGGCGAGCTTCGCCACCGCGTCGAACCACGCTGCCTCTTCGGGCGCGTCGAGCACCGGCGACATCTGCTCAATAAAATGTAGAGGCACGTTCAACACTCTCCATCAGCGCTGGGCGAGATCGCGGGGCAAGCCTCGCATACTCGCTCCTCGCTTCTTATGATGTAAGAATTTATCACTAAATTCCTGTCAGATCCGCCTTGGTCCGCAATCCTTGCGCGTTGCGGCGGCATTTCTGTCAGATTTCGGTGACAGCGGAGAGTATTTCTGCGTTTGCTGAGTAGCGGGTCGGAGGGCGGTGCGGACGTGCATTGCGGCAGGGCGGAAATAAAGTCGGGCGGAATTTCGGAAAGAGAAAAACAGGCAATTCGCCGGAATAATACCGGCGATTTACCATTTTCATTTATTTTCAGGCTTTCTTGTTTCCGCTTTTAACCGCGCTCGACTAAATGGCATCTGAATCCGCCAGGCCGGCGTGAGTGGCCGGATAGCGCGAAAGGTTCGCCGTGCCGCGGTGCCGTATACGGCGAACCTCCGGATCAAGACTTGCGCAGCAACTCGATAATGCGCGTGGGCCGCAGATGATTGAGCGCGAAGTGCAGGCGGCCCGGGCTGCGCCGGGCGCCAGGTTCGCGCGCGGCATTGCGCTGCCCGTCCACGTCGCCGGGCTCTTCGGGCTCGCTCATGCCGAGGTCGACGACTTCGTATCCGGATTCCAGCGCAATCGGCAGCCGGTGCACGTCCTTGCGGCTGTCGAAGCCCGCGAGGCCGTCACTCGCTTCCGGCACGCTGTTCACGAGCGTCGCGTTGCTGGTCGTCACTTCGTCGGGGCTGATGCAGCCTTCGCCCGCGAGGCGAGCGGCTTCGCGGTTCTTGCCGTCGGTGTCGACCGAGCTGTCGTGCGTGCGGTCGTTGTGGAGTTCGGCGCTGCGCGGCCGCGATGTCGACGCGCTCACGTCTTCCGCATTCGCTTTTTGCATGTCGTCGGGACGATTCATGATCCTTCCTCCTTCGAAGAGCGGGGTGCCTGCATTCATCAGGCCATGCCGCAAGCGCCGTACCGCAGCTACGCGCGCACCGGGAGACGGGCCGCGAGGGAGCCGAAAAGCGGGGCGAAAAGCAAGCCGTTCGCCAGGAGAACGCCTCCAGCGATGTTGCATTTTTTTCGTTGGTTTGGGCTTTTTCCCAGGAGTATGATCCTCTTTCAACGAGTTGGCGCGCTTTCGATTAATGGGCCGGGCGAGGGTCCATGCTGTGGCTTTGCCGCACGATCTTGAATGCACGCGCCAAATAAAATGGACGAGGCAGTGAGGGGCGGGTGACACACATGCACTTCGACGCTGCATTTACGCATCGTGGCTATTTGCTGAACTGCGCGCCGGCGCGCGCCGGCGACGGCACGTATCAGCCGTATGTGGTGATTTCGCGCTCGAGCGACGGCGAACTCGTTGCCAACCGATTTTTTCCCGCCGAATTGCGCTTTTCCGACGAGGCCGCCGCCATCGCCCATGCGCGCGACTGGGCCGTGCGCTGGATCGACGCGAGCACCGTCACCCTTTGAACGCGCGCGCCCCGCACATGTAGCCGGCCTGCTGGACGCTTCGGCGAACTCCTGCAAAAAGCGGTAATCTCTGGGGTCGATACACTCGCTCCCGCACGGATCTCGCGTCCGCTGCCGCATCAACATGTCCAAAGCTGCTTCCCCCGACTGGGGCCTTGAACAGATCGTCGCCGATCTGCGTGCGTCGCGTGAAGAACGGCATCGCACGCGCCATCCGCTCGGTATCCGCGAATTGCCGTCGCGCGAGGCGGTCGTCAATATCGTGGCCGGGCTGCGCGCCGCGCTCTTTCCCACGCATTACGGCGCGCCCGACCTGACCGACGAGAGCATCGATTACTACGTGGGCCATACGCTCGACAGCACCTTGCGGCTGCTGGCGGAGCAGATTCGCCGCGCGTTGCGCTTCCTGCCGGAAAGCTCGCAGGCGAGCGACGACGCGTTGCGCATGCGCGCATTCGAAGTCGCGCGCGAGTTCGGGCGGCAACTGCCCGATATTCGCGCGCTGCTCGTGAGCGACATTCAGGCGGCGTTCACGGGCGACCCGGCGGCACAGCACATCACCGAAATCCTGCTGTGCTATCCGGGCGTGTGGGCCATGACGCATCACCGGCTCGCGCATGCGTTGCACCGCCTCGGCGTGCCGCTGCTTGCTCGCTTCATCAACGAGATCGCGCATTCGGCAACGGGCATCGACATTCACCCGGGCGCGCAGATCGGTTCGAGCTTCTTCATCGATCACGGCACGGGCGTCGTGATCGGCGAGACGGCGATCATCGGCGAGCGCGTGCGCGTCTATCAGGCCGTCACGCTCGGTGCGAAGAGCTTCGCGGCCGACCTCGACGGGACGCTCGTGAAGGGCAATGCGCGCCATCCGATCGTCGAGGACGACGTGGTGATCTACGCGGGCGCGACGATTCTTGGCCGCGTGACGATCGGGCGCGGATCGGTGATCGGCGGGAACGTGTGGCTCACGCATAGCGTGCCGCCGGGCAGCAGCGTGCGCCAGGGCAAGATTCGCGAGATCGAGCGGGGCGACGAAAGCCCGCTGAAGTGAGGCGCGGAACGGGACACCCTGTCCCGTTCCTTGTTTGCGCGCGGTTTTTCAGGTATTCGCGACGCTCATCGAAACGGGATTGCCGACGATGGCGAGAAACTCGCGGCGCGTGGAAGGATCGGAGCGGAACGTGCCGAGCATGCGCGACGTGACCATTTCCACGCCCGCCTTGTGCACGCCGCGCGTGGACATGCACTGATGCGCCGCTTCGAGTATCACGCCCACGCCTTTGGGCTGCAGGATTTCATTGAGCGTGTCGGCGATCTGCGCGGTCATTTTCTCCTGAATCTGCAGACGCTTCGCGAATGCGTCGACGAGACGCGCGAGTTTCGAGATGCCCACCACGCGATGCTCGGGGAGATACGCCACGTGCGCGCGCCCGATGATGGGCACCATGTGATGCTCGCAGTAGCTCTCGAAGCGGATGTCCTTTAGCACGATCATTTCGTCGTAGCCGTCCACCTCGGAGAAGGTGCGCGACAGAATCTCGCGCGGATCGACCTGATAGCCCGCGAAGAATTCCTCATAGGCGCGCGTGACGCGCGCGGGCGTGTCGATCAGCCCTTCGCGAGCGGGATCGTCCCCGGCCCAGCGCAACAGCACGCGCACGGCGTCTTCGGCCTCGGCGCGTGACGGACGCCCGATGGTTGAGTTCGTTGCGCGCTGCGTCGCGCCTTCGGTCGCGCCTTCAGTCGCTTTCCCGGGCTTTTTTTCTTCGCTCATGCATGGACTCCTGTCATGTGAAAGCACGCCGCTTTGACGCACTCCACGAGCGCACATTGTTTCATGTTTTTTCGCGCCCGGCGCGGAGGGTCATTGGGGCCTCATTTGGGCCATTCGTCCATGGCGTCGTTGAACAGTTCCGCCACGACGCTTCGAAGCCACTCGCCGCGCGGCGCGTTGTGATACTTGCGATGCCAGTGCTGCTTGAGATCGAAGCGCGGCAAGGGCAGCGGCGGCTCGACGAGCGTGATCGACGCATGCTCGGAGACATAGGCGAAGCCGATGGCATGCGGCACGGTCGCGATGAGATCGGAGCGCGTGAGTATGAACGGCAGGCTCATGAAATGAGGCGTTTCGAGCACGGCGCGGCGGCGCATGCGCCTTTTCTCCAGATACTGTTCCAGCACTTCCTGGCTGCGTCCCTCGGCGCGCACGACGGCGTGGCCCATGGCGAGAAACTGCTGGATCGTCATGGCTTTGCCCGCGAGCGGATGGGCGCTGCGCATCATGCAGATGAACCGGTGCGTGAAGAGGCGCTGCTGAAAAAAGTTATTGCCGCCGAGATCGGGAAAATAGCCGACGGCGAGATCGATGTCGCCCGATTCGAGACCGCGCTCGACCTGGCCTGGCGGCAAAGACACCGAACGCAGGTTCGCGTTGGGCGCGCGCTCGGCGAACACCTGCAACAGGCGCGGCAAAAACACGATCTCGCCGACATCGGAAAGCGCGATGGAGAACGTGTGGGTGCTCGTGGCGGGATCGAAGTCCTGCGCCTGCAGCATGCCTTTCTCGATGCGCACGAGCGCGTCGCGCGCGGCGGGAATGAGTCCGAGCGCGCGCGGCGTGGGCTCCATGCCGCGCGAGGTGCGTACAAAGAGCGGATCGCCGAAATACTCGCGCAGCTTGCCGAGCGCCGTGCTCACGCGCGGCTGGCTTACGCCGAGGCGCTCGGCGGCGCGGCTCACGTTGCGCGTTTCCTCCATGGCCACGAGAAAAGGGATGAGATTCAGGTCGAGGTCGTGCATGAGGCGAGGGCGCGGCATTATGTCGAAACCGGATAAAGACTAGTCGATAAATCAGAATTGCGGATATTGGGGTATGTGCCCACGGCCGCGCCCGGCTTGAACGAGCGGCGCCATCGGCTAGGTCGCAAACATGAAATAAATTGCTGTACATCCACTCGCGGACCCACCCGTGGGCATACCCGCCTTGACAAGCGCTTGAATACACTCCGATAATGCGCTGGACGTTCGCTAAACGAATCAGTGTTCGTATATAGAACTTTTTGCGATCAAGTGACGTGGACCTTCCGCGATGCGCATCGCTTTCAGGAACAGGCATGATCAACAAGATTTTCGACTCGCTTCAAGCCGCCGTGGCCGATGTGAATGACGGCGCCACGGTCATGATCGGCGGCTTCGGCACGGCCGGTATGCCCGCCGAACTGATCGACGCGCTCATCGAGCAGGGCGCGCGCGACCTCACCATCGTCAACAACAACGCGGGCAACGGCGACACCGGCCTGGCCGCCCTGCTCAAGGCGAAGCGCGTGCGCAAGATCATCTGCTCGTTCCCGCGCCAGACCGACTCGTATGTGTTCGACGCGCTCTATCGCGCCGGCGAAATCGAACTCGAACTCGTGCCGCAGGGCAATCTGGCCGAGCGTATCCGCGCGGCGGGCGCCGGCATCGGAGGCTTTTTCACGCCCACGGGCTACGGCACGAAGCTGGCCGAAGGCAAGGAAACGCGTCTGATCGACGGCCGCCACTATGTGCTCGAAGCGCCGCTGCACGCCGACTTCGCGCTCGTCAAGGCGTACAAGGGCGATCGCTGGGGCAACCTCGTGTATCGCAAGACGGCGCGCAACTTCGGCCCGATCATGGCGAGCGCCGCGAAGGTCGCCATCGCGCAGGTTTCGGAAGTCGTCGAACTCGGTCAGCTCGATCCGGAAAACATCGTGACGCCCGGCATTTTCGTGCAACGCGTCGTGGAAGTGCCGCAAGCGGCCCATCAAGCCCATACGCAACAAAGCGGCCAGGCAGCCTGAAGGAACGGAGAGAGCCCATGAAACGACTGAATCGCGATGAAATGGCCAAGCGCGTGGCCGCGGACATTCCCGAAGGCGCGTATGTGAACCTCGGCATCGGCGTGCCGACGCTGGTGGCCAACCACCTCGATCCGAGCAAGGAAATCTTCCTGCACAGCGAGAACGGTCTGCTGGGCATGGGCCCGGCGCCCGCGCCCGGCGAGGAAGACGACGAACTCATCAACGCGGGCAAGCAGCACGTCACGCTGCTCACCGGCGGCGCCTTCTTCCACCACGCCGACTCGTTCGCCATGATGCGCGGCGGCCATCTCGACTACTGCGTGCTCGGCGCGTTCCAGGTGTCGGTCAACGGCGATCTCGCGAACTGGCACACGGGCGCGCCCGACGCGATCCCGGCCGTGGGCGGCGCGATGGACCTCGCACTCGGCGCGAAGCAGGTGTTCGTGATGATGGAACTGCTCACGAAGCAGGGCGAAAGCAAGCTCGTGAGCGAGTGCTCGTACCCGGTGACGGGCGTGGGCTGCGTCGGCCGCATCTATACGGACCTCGCCGCGTTCGACGTCACGCCCGAAGGCCTTGCCGTGCGCGAGATCTATTCGGACATCGATTTCGACGCGCTGCAAAAGCTCGCCGGCGTGCCGCTGATCGACGCGACGCAAAACCGTCGCGCGGCGTAAACTGTTTGCCGACGTGCGCATCGTTCGCACGATGCATGGCGCGGCAACCGTCGGCATTCGTCGACGGTTGCCGCGTCCGTTTCGTTTCATCTGTCCTGTCTGAACGCCTGCATTTTTCTACGCGCTGCCTTCCATGATTGAACGCCTCACGAGCCTGATCTGCGGGACCGAGCCGATGAATGCGGTCTGGTCTCCCGACGCCACGCTGCAACGCATGCTCGACGTCGAAGCGGCGCTTGCGCGAGCCTGCGCCGCGCACGGCGTGATTCCGCAGTCGGCGGTGGCGGCTATCGCCGGCGCCTGCGCGGCGGATCAGCTCGACGCGCAGGCGCTCGCACGCGACGCCGCGCTGGGCGGCAATCTGGCGATTCCGCTCGTCAAGCAGCTCACGGCGCGCGTGAAGTCCGCCGACCCGGAGGCCGCCAAGTACGTGCATTGGGGCGCGACGAGCCAGGACATCATCGATACGGCCACGGTGCTGCAGTTGCGCGATGCGCTCGCGCTCGTCGAACGGGGTATCGACGCGCTCTGCGCGACATTGGCGGACCTCGCGCGCACGCATCGCGCGACGCCCGCCGTGGGCCGCACGTGGCTCCAGCAAGCGCTGCCCATCACGCTCGGATTGAAGTTCGCGCAATGGCTCGACGCCATGCAGCGCCATCGCGAACGCCTCGCCGTGCTGCGCGAGCGCGCGCTCGTGCTGCAGTTCGGCGGCGCGGCGGGCACGCTCGCCAGCCTGCGCGACGCCGCGCCGAAGGTGAGCGCCGCGCTTGCACAGGAACTCGGTCTCGCGTCGCCTGCGTTGCCGTGGCACACGCAGCGCGACCGCATTGCCGAAGCCGCATCGTTCTTCGGCATGCTCATCGGCACGCTTGGCAAGATCGCGCGCGACATCTCCCTGCAGATGCAGACCGAAATCGGCGAGTTGGGCGAGCCGGCGGCGGCGGGCAAGGGCGGTTCCTCGACCATGCCGCACAAACGCAACCCCGTGGGTTGCGCAGCAGTCCTGACGGCTGCCGCGCGCGCGCCGGGCCTCGTCGCGACAGTGTTCGCCGGCATGGTTCAGGAACACGAGCGCGCGCTCGGCGGCTGGCAAGCAGAGTGGGATGCGCTGCCCGATCTCGCGCGCCTCGCCGGCGGCGCGCTCGCGCAGATCGAACAGATTACGGCTGGACTCGAAGTGCGGCCCGAGCGCCTCGCGGCGAATCTCGACATTACGCACGGCCTCATTCTCGGCGAAGCCGTGATGCTCGCGCTCGGCGACCGGATCGGACGTCTGGACGCGCATCATCTCGTTGAGCACGCATCGAAATCGGCGGTGCAAAGCGGCCGCACGCTGTACGAAGTCCTCGCGGCGGATTCCGCCGTGACCCAACACCTGGACGAAGCGCGCCTGAAGGCGCTGCTCGATCCCGCCAGTTACGTGGGACAGGCGCACGCTTTCGTCGACGCCGTGCTCGCGTCGTACGAAGCGAGTGCAAAACATCAACGCACGTCCCATTGATCGAAAAAGACACACGAGGAGTAACACGCATGCCTTACGCAGCCGTCAACGACACGCATCTGTTCTACCGCATCGACGGTGCGGAGAACCGCTCGGCGCCTTGGGTGGTTCTGTCCAATTCGCTCGGTAGCGACGTGTCGATGTGGACGCCGCAAATCGTCGAATTCACGAAGCACTTTCGCGTGCTGCGCTACGACACGCGCGGCCACGGCCACTCGGCGGCGCCGCAGGGTCCGTACACCATCGAGCAACTGACCGGCGACGTGATCGGCCTGATGGACCAGCTCAGCATTGAGCGCGCGCATTTCGTGGGCGTGTCGATGGGCGGCCTGACCGGCGTCGGCCTCGGTGCACGTTACGCCAACCGCATCGATCGCCTCGTGCTGTGCAATACGGCTGCGAAGATCGGCTCGCCGGAGGTGTGGGTGCCGCGCGCCGCGAAGGCTCGCGAAGAAGGTATGCGCGCGCTCGCCGAAGCGGTATTGCCGCGCTGGTATACGCCCGAATTCATCGCGCACAATGCACTGGTGATGTCGCAGGTGCGCGACGTGTTCGTGCATACCGACAAGGACGGCTATGCTTCGAACTGCGAAGCAATCAACGCCGCCGACCTGCGCGGCGACGCGCCCTCGATCAAGGCGCGCACGCTCGTGATCTCGGGTACGCACGATCTGGCCGCGACGCCCGCGCAAGGCCGCGAACTGGCCGAGGCGGTGCCGGGCGCGCGTTATGTCGAACTGAATGCCGCGCACATCTCGAACGTAGAGCGGGCGGACGAGTACAACAAGACCGTGGTCGATTTCCTGCTGGAGGCGTGATGAACGACGAAGATCGCTACGAAGCGGGCATGAAGGTGCGCCGCGCGGTGCTGGGCGACGCGCACGTCGATCGTTCGCTCGCCAATCGCACGGAAGTGACCGAGGAATTCCAGAACTTCATCTCGCGTTACGCGTGGGGCGAGATCTGGACGCGCGACGGCCTGCCGCGGCACACGCGCAGTCTGCTGACGATCGCAATGATGGTCGCGCTCAATCGCAGCGAGGAACTCGCGCTCCACCTGCGCGCCGCGCGCAACAACGGCGTGACGCGCGACGAAATCAAGGAAGTGCTGCTGCAAGCGGCGGTGTATTGCGGCGTGCCGGCGGCGAACTCGGCGTTCCATCTCGCCGACCGCGTCTTTCGCGAGCAGGACGGCGAGCAGGCCTGATCGCGCGCTCACGCAACGCGGGGCAAGCGTCCCCGCGTTCAGCCGAACACCGGCGCTTTGGCGCCGCGCATAGTCAAGAGTCCTATTCTTCCGGCTGCACGTCGGCCACGTAACGGCGCAGGCAGGCGAGCAGCGCGGCTTCCTCGGCGCGGCTGGCGGCGTCGCTGGCCGACCCCGCGTCGCGCTCCTCGCCGAACATGACGGCGGGCGCGGGAATCGTATCGACCGCGCGGCCGTCGCGGAACACACGGATCTGGTGCGTGGCTTCCATATATTCGGCGATCCAGTGGATGCCTTCGATATGCGTGCCGATGCGGACTGGCATCTTCATGAGATTCCCTCCTGGCGCCGCGCACGCAGACAGATGCGCGCTCGCCGCAATCACGTTTGCCATGGCGGATACGGCAACGATACGCCTATGGCGCATCTCGTGCTTGAACCCCGCGCTTGGTTGGGTCAACTCGTGGCTCAACGCGTGGCTGAATTTCGCGGCTGAAAAAAGAAAAGGCGGCCCGAACCCGGGCCGCCCGTGCGGCGCATGACCGAATGAAAGGAGGCGTGGGTAAGGGCGCGCGCCTTTACTGCACCGTGGCGAGCACGTCGCGCACCGTACCGAACAGGCGTGCGATTTCCTCCTCGGTCACGATGAGCGGCGGCGAGAACGCAAGAATGTCGCCCGTGAAGCGGATCAGCACGCCCGCCTCGAAGCACTTCACGAAAACTTCGTAGGCGCGCGCGCCCGGCGCGCCGTCGCGCGAATCGAGTTCGATGCCGGCAACGAGGCCGAGGTTGCGCACGTCCTTCACGTGTTTCTCGCCGCGCAGCGCGTGCGCCGCGGCCTCGAACTTCGGCGCAAGCGCTGCGGCGCGCTCGAACAGGCCCTCGCGGCGATACAGGTCCTGCGTCGCGATCGCGGCGGCGGCGGCGAGCGGGTGCGCCGAATACGTGTAGCCGTGGAACAGTTCGATGGCGCCCTGCGCGCCGGCGTTCACGATCGTGTCGTGAACCGTGCGGCTCGCGGCCACGCCGCCCATCGGCACGGCGGCGTTGTTGATCGCCTTGGCCATGGTGATGATGTCGGGCGTAACGCCGAAATATTCGCTGGCCGTGGCCTTGCCGAGCCGGCCGAAGCCCGTGATGACCTCGTCGAAAATCAGCAGGATGCCGTGCTTCGTGCAGATTTCGCGCAGACGCTGGAGATAGCCTTGCGGCGGAACCAGCACGCCGGTCGAGCCCGCCACGGGTTCGACGATCACGGCGGCGATGGTCGATGCGTCGTGCAGCGCGACGATGCGTTCGAGGTCGTCGGCGAGATGCGCGCCCCAGCCCGGCTGACCCTTCGAGAACGCGTTGTGTTCGAGGTCGTGCGTGTGCGGCAGATGATCGACGGCGGGCAGCAACTGGCCCGAAAACGTCTTGCGATTCGGCGCGATGCCGCCCACGGAGATGCCGCCGAAGCCCACGCCGTGATAGCCGCGCTCGCGCCCGATCAGTTTGGTGCGCTGGCCTTCGCCGCGTGCGCGATGGTAGGCGAGCGCGATCTTCAGCGCGGTATCGACCGATTCAGAGCCGGAATTCGTGAAGAACACGCGGTCGAGGCCCGCCGGCATGATCTCCGCGATTCTCCGGGCCGCTTCGAACGCGAGCGGGTGGCCCATCTGAAACGTGGGGGCGAAGTCGAGCGTGCCGGCTTGCTGGGCGATCGCCGCGACGATTTCCTCGCGCGCGTGGCCCGCGTTCACACACCAGAGGCCCGCGCAGCCGTCGAGCACTTCGCGGCCGTCGGTCGTGCGGTAGTACATGCCCTTGGCCGATTCGAGCAGGCGCGGCGCGGCCTTGAAATGGCGGTTGGCGGTGAAGGGCATCCAGAACGACGAGAGATCGTCGATGACGGGGCGCGAAGTCATGCGTGCTTCTCCTCAGGTGGGTTTGGCTCAACTGTAGCGCCGGGGCTTGGACGGCGGCATAGACAGTCTCTATACTGACCTGCAAACCGTGCTGGACAATTCTCGCCAACTGTATTGGTCAGCGCCCGAATCGTTCGGGTTTTCCCTCGCACTATACGCCTGCTTTTCCCATGATCGAACTCGAACTGGAGCGCGGCCGCGGCGCAGCGACTACGCTTGTCGAGCAGCTCGTACAGGGCTTCACGCGCGCCATCGAAGCGCAAACGCTACGCGCCGGCGCGCTGCTGCCCTCGGTGCGGCAGCTCGCTCAAACGCACGAACTCTCGACCTATACAGTGACCGAGGCGTACAACCGTCTCGTGTCGATGGGCTTCGTCGTCGCGCGGCGCGGTTCGGGCTACCGCGTGGCGCCCCGCAACGAGTCGGCGCGGGTGAGCGCAGCGGGCTGGCAGCCGCCCACGCTCACGGCCACGTGGCTGCTCTCGGACGTATTCGCCGATCATTCGGTGCCGATCAAGGCGGGCTGCGGCTGGGTGCCGGGCGAGTGGATCAACGAAAGCGGCCTGCAACACGCGCTGCGCGCCATGAGCCGGGTGCCGGCCGTGCGTCTTGGCGACTACGGGCACCCATACGGCTACGCGCCGCTGCGCGAGCGCATCGCGGCGCAACTGGACCGCCTGGGGCTGCCTGTCGAGGTGTCGAACGTGTTGCTCACGCAGGGCGCGACGCAGGGACTCGATCTCATCGTGCGTACGCTGCTGCGCCCGGGCGATAGCGTGCTCGTGGAAGATCCCGGTTACTGCAACCTGCTGCAGATCCTCAAGCTCGCGGGCCTCGTGGTGCATGGCGTGCCGCGCACGCCGGCCGGGCTCGACATCGAGGCGCTGGAGCGCCAGGTCGCCGCGCAACGGCCCAAGGCCATCTTCGTGAACACGACACTGCAGAATCCCACCGGCGCGACGTTTGCGATGTCCAACGCGTTCCGCTTGCTGCAGATCGCCGAGCGCCAGCGCATGTGGGTCGTCGAGGACGATGTGAGCCGCGAACTTGCGCCGCCCGGCGCGCCGCTGCTCGCCGCGATGGAGGGCTTGCAGCGCGTGCTGTACGTGAGCGGGTTTTCGAAGACGGTCACGCCTTCGCTGCGTTGCGGCTATGTGGTCGCCGAGCGCGACGTGCTGCGAGAACTGGCGCGCGCGAAGATGGCGGTGGGGCTCACCTCGTCGGCGACCATCGAGCGTATGGTCGATAAAGTGCTGCTCGAAGGACGCCACGCGCGCCATGTCGAGCTGGTGAACGAGCGCCTGAAGGCCGCGCATGCGTGCGTGGAGGAACGGCTGGACGCGCTGGGGCTGGAGATATTCCACCGGCCGCGCGCGGGTCTTTTCTTGTGGGCGCGTCTTGCGATCGAACCTGAACGGGCCGGCGCGATCGCTACGGCTGCGCTGCGCGACGGCATCTGGCTCGCACCCGGCTCGTATTTCCGGCCCGACGACGAACCGGGCGCATGGTTTCGATTCAACGCGCCGTATTCGATGGACGACGCGCTGTGGCGGTTCATCGAGCGGGCGCGCTAGGGCGTCGCGCCTAGAACAAGCTCTGCTGCCCCGACATCAACGTATCGAAATCCTCGCGCAGGAAAGGCAGAATCGCGTCCGCAACCGGCTGTAGCTGGCGGCTCACATAGAACGCGTAATCGAGCGGCGAACTCAGCGTTTCGAGCGGCTCGGGGCCAGCGGTCGTCATCACGTAGCTGATCCAGCCGCCGTTCTGATACTGGAGCGGGCGGCCTTTCGCGCGATTGAATTCGTCCGCGACGCGTGCGGCCCTTACGTGCGGCGGCACGTTGCGCTGATATTCGACGAGCGGTCGGCGCAAGCGCTTGCGGTAGACGAGTTGATCGTCCAGCTCGCCATTGAGCGTGCGGCGCACGTAGTCGCGTATGTAGTCGACATAGGGCTCGCGCTGGAAAATGCGCCGATACAACTCGCGCTGGAATTCCTGCGCGAGGGGCGTCCAGTCGGTGCGAACGGTTTCGAGGCCCTTGAACACGATTTCCTCGCGGCCGTCCTTTGCGAGCGATAGACCCGCGTAGCGCTTTTTGCTGCCTTCTTCCGCGCCGCGTACCGTAGGCATGAGAAAGCGCGAGTAATGGCGTTCGAACTGCAATTCCAGGGCGCTTCGGAGACCGAAACGTTCCTGCAGTTCGCGCTGCCACCATGCATTGACGTGCTCGACGAGTTGCTTGCCGGTTCGCGTGGCGTCGGCCTCGCTGTGCGCGTGCTTGAGCCAGACGAAAGTCGAATCGGTATCGCCGTAGATCACGTCGTAGCCTTGCGACTCGATGAGTTGACGCGTTCTGCGCATGATCTCGTGCCCGCGCACCGTGATCGAGGAGGCGAGGCGTGGGTCGAAGAAACGACAGCCGGTCGAACCGAGCACGCCGTAGAATGCGTTCATGATGATCTTGAGCGCCTGCGAAAGCGGCGCATTGTGCTGCCGCTTCGCATTCTCGCGGCCCTCCCACACCTGGCGCACGATTTCCGGCAGACAATGCTTCTCGCGCGAAAAGCGCGCACCCAGGAAGCCGGGCACGGAGGCTTCGTCGCCGGGGTCGCTCAAGCCTTCGATGAGCCCCACCGGATCGATCAGAAACGTACGGATGATCGAGGGGTAAAGGCTCTTGTAGTCGAGCACGAGCACCGAGTCGTAAATGCCGGGGCGCGAGTCCATGACGAAACCGCCGGGGCTGTTTTCGCCCACCACGTCGCCGAGATTCGGCGCGACGTAGCCGAGCCGGTGCATCTTCGGCAAATACAGATGTGTGAACGCCGCGACCGAGCCGCCGCTGCGATCCACGGGAAGCCCCGTTACGGACGCGCGTTCGAGCAGAAAGGCCATCAGTTCGGTCTTCTCGAACACGCGCGTAACCAGTTCGCAGTCCTTGAGGTTGTACTTCGCGAGTGCGGGCTTGTCCTCGTCGAAGCGGCGCTGGATTTCGTCCATGCGCTGATACGGATTGTCGATCGATTTACCCTCGCCGAGCAGCGTCTGCGCGACGTATTCGAGGCTGAACGACGGAAAGCTCCACGTAGCCGAGCGCAGCGCCTCAATGCCGTCGATGATGAGACGGCCCGCAGCGCCCGCGAAGAAATGATTCGCTCGCATACCGTGCTCGCGCCACTCCATGACCTCGCCGCCGCGCCCCAGCCGCAACGGCACGCCGGTTTGCCGGGCGTGCGCGTGCAACACGCGCAAATCGAACTGCACGAGATTCCAGCCGATGATCGCGTCGGGATCGTGCCTTGCCATCCATGCGTTGAGGCATTCGAGCATCTGCGCGCGGCTTTCGCAGTATTCGAAGTCGAAATCGACCTGGCTCGCGTCGCCGTTTGCGGGGCCGAGCATGTAGACCTGGCGTTGTCCGCAGCCTTCGAGCGCGATGGAATACAGTTCGCCCTGCGCGCTCGTTTCGATGTCGAGCGACACGAGTTTCAGGCGCGGGCGATAGCCGTTGGCGGGTTTCATCTCGCCGTCGAGCAACACGCCGCTTCCGTTCGAGCCAGCGGCATCGCCGCGAAACAGCACGGGCGCGGTGATGAACCGCTCCATCATGTAGCGCTCCGGCGGCTGGATATCGGCTTCGTAGACGTCCACACCAGCTTTGAGAAGGCGCTTCGCATGCCCCGCCAGGGCGCGATATTGCGGCGTATAGAGCCCAAGCACCGGGCGGCGCTGGAAATCCTGCAGCGCGAGCGCGCGCAGTTCGGTACGTGCGTCGCCCTTTAGCGCAGCGCGGGCCGCGGCCTCCTGGGCGGCCGGCACGAATGCGACAGAGGGCTGCGGACGCAGGCGCAACTGGCGCGGCCCCGCCTCGGTCGCGAGCCAGAAGTCGACCTCGGTGTGTTCGCCCGTATCGCGCCAATGGCGGGTGAGAATAAACCCCGCTTCAAACTCAGACAAAGTGTGACTCCGCCGCCCATGTTTCCCGGTTGCGATTGTAGCGGTTGAGCCGGCGTTTGAAGCGCAGACGCCTTAGCGCTGAAGCAGATGCGCGAACATCGGGTACAGCGAAACGATCAGCGAAAGCGCCATGGCGACGTTGAACAGGCGCAGCCGCCGCGGACTCGACAGAAAACGCCGCATGCTGGTGCCGAACGCGGCCCAGATGCAGATGCAGGGCAGGCCGATCACATAGAACAGCACGGCCATCGCCATCGTATTGGTGCCGAAGTTCGCGGAAAGGCGGATCGTGGTGGCGGCCGTGAGTACCATCATCCACGCCTTGGGATTGACCCACTGGAACGCGATGGCTTCATGAAAGCGCATGGGCCGGTGCTCGCCGCTTTTTACCTTCAAGTCGCCCGAGGTGCCGATTTTCCACGCGAGATACAGCAGATACGCAATGCTCGCGACTTCCAGCACGACGTAGAGCGACGGAATGTGCCGGAACAACTGACCCAGCCCGAAACCCACCGAAAGCATGAGCACGACCACGCCCGCGCTGATGCCGAGAATGTGCGGCACCGTGCGGCGAAAACCGAAGTTGACGCCAGAGGCGAGCAACATGGTGTTATTGGGGCCGGGCGTAATGGTCGTGACCACGACGAAGAGCATGCCGGCGGGCAGCGCGCTGAGCATTTCGGGCAGCATGATACGAGGGGCTCCGCAAAGAGAAAACAGATTCGACAGGAATCAGTTTATCGACAGCGCGCGGTACAGTACCGGTACAGTTATCGGGACGCTGAACGGTACGGATCGGGTGCGTTGGCGAAGCCCGCCCGGACGTCTTCGAATTTCGTCGCGAAAGAATCCGCTATGCTCATTTCGCGTCGGATAGTTCGACTACGGCATCCTTCGCGGCGTAACGTTAGCGAACGTGTACCTGCGCGTTCGGTCGATGGCGAGACAGCTGATTGCGAGGGCACGAATGAGCGGTCAGGATGCCTTTTCGAATGCAAATGGAAATGCGGGGGCGGCCATGCAGCGAGCCGCGCGCGGTAGTCGTTTCGCATGCGTCGTGCTTCTCGCCGCGGCCGTGCTGGCGGCGTGCGGAAAGCCCGCGCCCACCGAGCAGACGCGCGAACCGCGCATGGTCGAACTGGTTCGCGTGGGCACGAGCGCCGCGAGCGAATTGCGCGTGTTCTCGGGGCAGGTCGAAACGACCAACGTTTCCGCCATCGCTTTCGAAGTGCCGGGACGTGTCGTGCAGATCGCGGTGCTCGACGGCGCGCGCGTACGGCAAGGCCAACTGCTCGCCCGCGTGGACGACGAGCCTTACCGGCTCCAGGTGCAACGCGCCGACGCGCAATACAATCAACTGGCCGACGATCTCAAGCGCAAGTCCGCGCTGCGCGACGAAAACATTCTTTCCGGCGCGGCCTACGATCAGTTGAAAACCGGTGTTGAGATGGCGCGCGCGCAGCGCGATCTTGCGCGTCGCGATCTGCGCAATACGCAGCTTGTGGCGCCGTTCGACGGTCGCATCGCGCGCCGTACCATCGAAACGCAGCAGGTGGTGCAGGCAGGCGCGCCCGTCTTCACGCTCGAAGCGACTTCGCGCCTGGAAGTGGGCGTGGCGCTGCCGCAGAACGTCGCCGAATCGCTGCCGTTCGGCAGCGCGCTCAAGGCTCAGGCGTGGCCGCCCGATCGGCCCTCGACGATCTTTCCCCTCGTTTATCGCGAGCATTCCACGGTTTCTACGCCTGCGGGCAGCGTTTATCGATTGCTGTTTTCGCTGGCGCGGCCCGAACAACTCACGCTGCTGCCCGGCATGGCATTGCGCGTGAGCATCGACGTGCCGGCCGCGGCCGCCGCGCAGTCGTCGCTGACCGTGCCCGTGAACGCGTTGACGGTCGCCGCGGACGGCAGCCGCGCGGTCTGGAAATATGACGCGCAAACGCATCGCGTGCAGCGCACCGCCGTCGAACTGCATGCGATCCAGCAGAACGACGCCGTGGTGAGCGGCGCATTGCGCGAGGGCGATCAGGTGGTGGCCGCCGGATCGCAGTTCGTGTCCGAGGGCGAGGAAGTTCGCCCACTGGAAGCGAACCCATGAATCTGGCGCGAGCGTTAATCGAAAAGCCGCTGATTGCCTGGACCATTGCGCTGGTGTCGCTGATCGGCGGCATCATCGCGTACATCGACATCGGGCGGCTGGAAGATCCGAAGTTCACGATCAAGACCGCCGTGGTGGTGACGCTGTATCCGGGCGCGAGCGCGAGGCAGGTGGAAAGCGAAGTCACCGACCGCATAGAAAGCGCCGTTCAGCAACTGGAGCAGGTGGATTTCATTCGCTCGCGTTCGATGGCGGGTTACTCGGAAGTCCGCGTGCAGATTCGCGACCAGTACGCATCGAATGTGTTGCAGCAGATCTGGGAGCAGTTGCGCCGCCAGGTGAGCGACGTCACGCCGCGCCTGCCGCCGGGAGCAGGGCCGCCTATCGTGTTCGACCGTTTCGGCGACGTGTACGGCATGTTCTACGCCATCACGGGAAAGGGTTATTCGCAGTCCCAATTGTTCGACTACGCGCGCGACCTGCGCAAGGAATTGCTGACGATTCCGGACGTGGCCGATATCGTGATCGCCGGCAATCAGCAGCAGCAGGTCAGCGTCACGGCCGACCAGTCCTTGCTGGTCGCGAACAATCTCTCCTCGGACGACATCGCGCAGGCGCTAGGCGTGCAGAACGAAATCCGCAGCGCGGGGCGCGAGCGCGTGGGCGATCAACTCATGCGGCTCTCGCCCACGGGTACGCTCGACACGCTCGCAGCGGTTCGCGCATTGCCCATCGGCACAACGCCAGGCGAATTACTGCTGGGCGACGTGGCGCGCGTTCATTTCGGCTATGCGAGCATACCGACACAGGCCGTCCGGTATAACGGTCAGGATGCCTTGACGATCGGCATTAGCGCGCGCTCGGGTGTGAACGTCGTGAAGGTCGGCGAGGAAGTGAAGGCGAAGATGCAGGCGCTCGAACGTTCGAGGCCGCTCGGCATCGAACTTCATGTGCTTTACGATCAGCCGGACGCCGTCGATGCGGCGGTGCGCGGCTTCGTATTCGACGTCATGCTTTCCGTCGCCATCGTGACGGTTGCGCTCGGCATCGGGCTCGGATGGCGCGCCGGTGTCGTGCTCGGCATCGAACTGTTCCTCTCGATCCTCGGCACGCTGTTCGTGATGTACGCAGCGGGCATCGAGTTGCAACGCATTTCGTTAGGCGCGCTGATCATCGTCATGGGCATGCTTACCGACAATTCCATCGTCGTTTGCGAAGGCATGCTCGTGCGCGTGCAGAAAGGCCTTTCGCACGTCGAGGCCGCCGCGCAGGTGCTCAAGCAGGGGCAGTGGCTGCTGCTTGCTTCCACGGTGGTGGGCATACTCGCGTTTTCCGGCATCGGTATGTCGCCCGACGCGGTGGGCGAGTTCTGCCGGTCGCTCTTTGCGGTCGCGTCGATTTCGCTCCTGCTCAGTTGGGTCATCGCCATCGCGCTTACGCCCTTGCTTGGCTACTATTTTTTTCGCAAGGCGCAAGGCGAGCAAAAGGACCCGTTCGAAACGCCGCTCTATCGCCGCTACGGGCTGCTGCTCGGCTGGGTCGAGCGCCGGCGCGTTTGGGTGATCGCCTCGATGGTGGTGGTGTTCGCGGTGTGCGTGTGGGGCTTCCGGTTCGTCGAACAGAGTTTCTTTCCTGCGTCCACCAATCCGATTTTCTACGTGGATATGCGTTTGCCGCGCGGCGCCGATATTCGCACGGTCATGGAGCGCACGAGAGGTCCGGAAAAACTGTTGCTCGCGCAACCAGGCGTGGTGAATGTCGGCACCTATATTGGCGGCGGGGCGACGCGTTTCATTCTGGTCTACGACCCGGAGACCCAGGATCCCTCGTATGCGCAGTTCATCGTGACGGTGGACGACGCCTCGCGCATCGACGACATGATTCCGAAGCTCGATACCGACCTGCGCAAGCGTTTTCCCGACGTGAGCTGGTCGGTCACGCGGCCCAACTTCGGTCCTTCCAGCGGGCTGCCGATCCAGGCGCGCTTTCTCGGCCCCGATCCCGCCGTATTGCGCGCGTTGGGCGCAAAGGCGGAAGCCGTGCTTCACAAGGACGCCGGCCTGCAATCGATACGCAACGACTGGGAAAACCCCGTGAACGTAGTGCGGCCTGTGTTCGACGACACGCGCGCCCGCGCGCTCGGCGTGACACGCCGGCAACTCAACGACACGCTTGCGTACGCAACCGAAGGTCTGCGCGTAGGCATCTTCCGCGACAACGACCTGCTGCTGCCCATCGTGCTCAACGAGCCGCCCAGCGAGAGCGGCATGGAGCGCGTGGCCGGCATGCAGATTTTCAGCCTCGGCCAACGGCGCTACGTTCCCGTGGCCGACGTGCTGACGGGTATGACGTACGGCACCGAGGACGGGTTGATCTCGCGGCGCGACCGTATCCGCACGCTCACCGTATCTGCGGGCACGCTCTACGGCGAAAACAGCGTGGCGGCGTTCGATCGCATTCGCGCGCCGATCGAGGCGATCCCGTTGCCGCCCGGTTACCAGCTCGAATGGGGCGGCGAGTACGAGTCGTCGAACCAGGCGAAGGCCAGTCTTTTCCGGCAATTGCCGATTGGCTTCGCGGGCATGCTGCTGCTCGTTCTCTTCATGTTCGGGCGGCTCAAGCCCGCGTTGATCGTGCTGCTCGTCGTGCCGATGTCGATCTGCGGCGTGACGATCGGGCTGCTGCTCTTTCGCGGCGCGTTCGGCTTCATGTCGCTGCTCGGCCTGCTTAGTCTGATTGGCATGCTGATCAAGAACGGCGTGGTGCTCGTGGATGAAATCGATCTGCAGATCGCCTCGGGCGTTCCGCGCATGCGCGCCGTGATCGACGGTTCGAAGAGCCGCCTGCGGCCGGTCGCGCTCGCGGCGGGCACGACGATACTCGGCATGGTGCCGCTGCTGTGGGACCCGTTCTTCAAGGACATGGCGATCACGATGATGGCGGGCCTTGCGTTCGCGACCGTGCTGACCATGGCGGCGGTGCCCGCGCTGTACGTGCAGTTTTTCTCGATCCGCAGCGACGAGACCGAGAACGGCGCAACCGGAGCCCATCATGAAACGCGATGATGTTCCGTACCGGCGGGTGGCTTCGGATTGCCTGCGACGTATCGCACCCGTTGTGCTTGCGATGCTTGCGGGATGCACCGGCCCGCTGAAACTGGATCGTCCGCCCGACCTGCCGGCACAATATCAGCAGAACGAAGCAGTTGCTTCGAATGCGCAATCGCTGGATGACGCCCAGCTCGCACGCTGGTGGCTGCAGTACGACGACCCAGCGCTCAACACGCTGATTCAACGCGCGCTGGAGCACAACTACGATCTCGCGCTCGCGGCCACGCGTGTCGACGACGCGCGCTCGAATATCCTCGCGGCGCGCTCGGCGTTGCTGCCGACCGTAGGCGTAGGTGTCGAGGCCGCGAAATACCACGGCGGCGAAACGCAGCTCGAATTTGCGGAGTTCCTCGGCATCAGCGATCTCGATGCGCAGTTCTGGCGCGTAGGCCTGCAAACACAGTGGGAAATCGACGTATTCGGGCGCGGCCGCGCGAGACTCGCCGCCGCGCGCGCGCTGACGCTTGCCGCGGCGGGCGACGAGCAGGCCGCGCGGCTCGCCGTGGTCGCCACCGTGGCCGACGCATACATGACATACCGCGGACTGATCGAGCAGCGCCGCTTCATTGAGCAAAGCCGCGCGATTGCGGAGGACTTCGTCGTGATCGCGCAGCACAGCTTCGCTGCGGGTGTGGTGTTGAGCACCGATATCGACGCGGCGCGCGCGGCGCTGGCGCAGGTGCAGGCGCGCGAGCAGGAGGTCGACAGCGCGATCGTGGCGGCGCGTCTTTCCATCGAGCAGATCTGCGCGGCGAGACCCGGCGAACTAAGGGACGTGCTCGACGAAACCACAGGACTGCCCAATGCGCTGCCCGCCATCGCGCCGGGTCAGCCGGTCGATTTGCTCGAACGACGTCCGGACCTGATCGCCGCGCGCGATCGCCTGTTCGCGAGCATTCGCCAGGCGGACGTGGCGCGCCTGAACTACTGGCCGACATTCTCGCTGAGCGCCGTGCTCGCCCGCAACGGCTGGGAAATAGCGGGGAAGTCGCTCGGGCCGAGCACGTTATGGTTGTTCGGCGTCGCGGCGATGATGCCGCTCATCGACTTTGGCGCGCGCGAGTCGCGCGTGCAGGCAACGGACGCCCAGGCGCGCGCCGCGGAAATCGCTTATGAACGCGCGGCGAGCGGCGCGCTTTTCGACGTCGAGCAGGCGCTCACGCGGCTATCGCGCCAGGCGCAACTCCAGGCGGCGCGCAATGACGAAGTGGCGCAGCGCCGCACGCTGCTGGGCAAAGCGCAAACGCAGTTGCGCGTGGGCGAGTTGGGGCGCATGGACGTCGACCGCGCGCAACTCGCACTCGCGGACAGCGAGGCAGCGCTCGTGCGCGAGCGCGTTGGCGAATTGAGCGCGCAAATCGCGCTCTTCAGGGCAATGGGCGGCGGTTGGGAAAGAACGGGTGCGCCGCTGGAATTCTCGCCTTCGTTGAGCGCGCTGTGGTGAGGCGTGCGTCAACCCGGCTGGCGTCCGTCTTCCCAGCGCGGGTCCGCTGTGATCTGCACCGTGAGCCGGTTTTCGAGCGGATTCGTGCCGAGCGTTTCCCAGATGCGTTCGCGCAACCGGTCCTGCGAAGCGAGATCGCTTAACGCGGACGTTGCGCTCACCAGCACATTGATTTCGACAAAATTACGCCGGCCCGCCTGGATGACATGCGTGTGATGGCGCAGAATGCCAAGCTCGTGTTCGAGTTTCGAAAGCGCCTTCTCGATCTCCGAACGAGGATTGTTCTCTTCGGGGCTCATGTGCAGCAATTCCGCAAAGCTGGTGCGCACGATTTTCACGGGCACGGAGAGAAATATCAGCGAAAGCCCCGCGGTCATTGCACTGTCGATATAGCGCGCCCATAGATAGTGAAGGTGTTCGGGCAAGATCGAATACACGAAAAAGCCGAGCAGCGTGGCCAGGCTGAACGAGAGTTTCATGATCCATTTCCAGCCGTCGGTTTTGAGCAGCTTGGAATTGATCTGCGCGGCCGCGTGCTTCTTGTAGACCACCATGACAAAGCAGATCACGCAACTCGCGATGCTGATCAGCATGACGCCGTACGCATTGACAACGTGACCGCCCGAACGTATCCCTTCGATCCCGTTCACGAAGCCATACACGCAAACCAGCAGCATCATGAGTCCGTTGATGCCGTTCACGAGCGGCTCGAGAAACCAGTACCCATACTCGAAACGGTGAGTCGCGGGCCGGCTGACGGCCGTGGCCGCGAGCAATCCGAGCACGGAACTCACGAGGTTGAGCAGATAGAAAATAGCGGTCAGCAGCAGCGTGTCGGACTGCACGAAGAAGCCATAGCCGACGTTGGCCGCGAAACCGAGGCACACGACGTAAATGGAAACCTTCATCGTGCGCTGCTCGACGGCTGCTAGCTGTGCCTTGCGGAGCGCATAGCTGATAGGCATGGTTCCTCGCTAACAATGGATTCGCGCAGGCGCAATGGCGCACGGCTAACGCCAGGCCGACACGCTCAGCTCGAAAATCGCCACGAGTGCGCCGCCCACCACCACGATAAAGGCGCACCATTCGCGGCGGGAAAAAAACGCCTGGCCGCGCTCGCGCCGCGCCCACATGTAGAGCAGGCTGCCCGGTCCATACAGGAGCGCGGACATGACGAGCAGTTCCACCCCGCAAGCGTATAGCAGGAACAGGGTGTAAATCGTGGCGACGATCGCGGTGGCATAGCTTTGCGTGCGTTTTCGCGCGCTCATTGCCGATTGCGGGAGCGCGCGAACGGCCTTGAGCCCGAAGGTCGCCACGAAAAAGTACGGGATGAGCGCCATGGCGCTCGTGAGGCGCAGCATGAGCGAAAACGCGTCGGTGGACCAGTACGTGCTGATGACGAAGGCTTGCACCACGCTGCTCGTTAGCCAGATCGCGGCGGTGGGGAGTTGCCGCGCGTTGCGGCGCGCGAAGATGGCCGGCATGGCGTCCGCTTTCGCGCTTGCGTACAGTACTTCCGCGCAGATTAGCGACCACGCGAGATAGGCGCCGAGCACGGAGACGATGAGCGCGCCGCCAATGAACACGACGCCCGGCGAGCCGACCACGGCGCCCAGCACCGAGGCCATGGAGGGCTGCCGCATGGCCGCGATATCCGCGCGCATGAGATGCGCGTAAGGCAGTAATGTGACGAGCACGAGCAGCAAGAGCACGAACGCGAACCCGAGTATCGTGGCGGCGCCCACGTCCGAGCGCTTTTTCGCGTAGCGCGAATACACGCTCGCCCCTTCAATGCCGAGAAACACGAATACCGTGACGACCATGGTGCCTTTGACCTGCGTGGCAAGTCCCACGGTGCTTTCCGCGAGGTTGTTCGTGAATGGCTCCGCGCTCGCATAGACACTCAAAATACCGATAAAAACAAAAATGGGCAGAATCTTGACGACAGTGAGAATCGCATTGATGAGCGTGGCCTGCTGAATGCCGCGCAAAAGCATCCAGTGAAATGCCCATATACCGACTGAGGAAACCGCAATGGCAATTGGCGTATTGCCGTTTCCGAATGCCGGCACGAATGCACCGAGCGTGGATTTGATCAGCACCCAATAGGAGACATTCCCGAAACAACCGGCCATCCAGTAGCCGAACGCGGAGAGAAAGCCGGCGTAGTCGCCAAAGCCGTCGCGTGCGTACGCAAAGATGCCGGAGTCGAGGTCGGGGCGGATTTCCGCGAGAAGCTGGAATACACGGGCTAGCAAGTACATGCCGCCTCCCGCAATGCACCATGAAATGACGGCGGCAGCCGGTCCGGCTTCGAGAGCGAAGTTGCGCGGCAGCGAATAGATGCCCGCGCCGACCATGGAGCCCACGACCATGGCTGTGAGTACCGGCAGCGACAACTTCTGGTCATCCGTCGATTTCATGTTCGAGCCTTTTTTGATCGTTGACCGGTGGAAATTCGAACGCGGGAAATCGTGGATAAAAAATGCACGCAACATTGAATGACTGCACTATTCTCGAACGAATGCCACGTTGAATACATCATGTGCGAATCGTATTCCATAATGTTCGTCAGGTGTCCGGAGGATGGACGGCAAAAGGCTAATCGCCGGGCACGCCTGGGTTAAATGTTTGCTAATGACCGATGCACAATCGTTAGCAAACAGGCCGAATGTCCTGGCGAATCCGCAATGCACCACATCAGGGGGAATGTCATGCGTTATCTCGCTGCAACACTCGTTGGTTCCGTGGCCGCGTCGCTCGCGCTTTCCGGTTGCGAGGCGCCGACTTCGGGTTCCACCTTCACGCCCGCGCAGGCGCAGCAGGTGATGGTGGTCGAACTCGGCGCGGTCGAATCCGTGCGGCCCGTCACCATCCAGCCGGGGCCATCTGGCATTGGCGCAATAACGGGCGGCGCGCTTGGCGGCATCGCGGCAGGCAGCAATATCGGGCGCGGCACGGGCTCCGTTGCGGCCGGCATCGGCGGCGCCGTGCTGGGCGGCGCGGCAGGCAATGCCGTGGAGCAGCGCGTTACGCAGCGTGCGGGCCTTGAAATTGTCGTGCGTCTGGATTCGGGGCAACTGATGTCGGTGGTTCAGGACGCGGATCAGCAATTCGTTCCGGGCGACCGCGTGCGTGTGCTGCTCGGCAACAATTCGGTGCGTGTCACCCGATGAGGTATATGCAGGCGTGGTTGGTCTCTCGATAAAGCGAAGTTCCAGACAAAGCGAGGAAACCGATGGCCGATACCGAACAGAAAATGAGTCGCGTGCAGTTGACCGCGATGGTAGTCGGGGGCATGGTGGGCGCCGGGATCTTTTCTCTGCCGCGAACCTTCGCCAATGCAACGGGGCCGGTCGGCGCGGCCATTGCGTGGGTCGTGGCGGGCGTGGGCATGTACACGCTCGCACGCGTATTTCAGGCGCTCGCGGAGCGCAAGCCCAATCTCGACGCCGGTGTGTTCATGTACGCCAAGGAGGGATTCGGCGATTACCCCGGCTTTCTCTCCGCGTTCGGTTACTGGATCGGTAGTTGCATCGGCAACGTTTCGTACTGGGTGCTGATCAAGTCCACGCTGGGCGCGTTTTTTCCCGTATTCGGCGACGGCAATACGGTCACGGCCATCCTCGTCGCTTCGGTCGGCATCTGGCTGTTTCACTTTCTCATTCTTCGCGGCGTGAAGCAGGCCGCCTTCATCAATACCATTGTGACGTTCGCCAAGGTCATTCCGATTTTGGTGTTCATCGTCATCCTGCTGTTCGTTTTCAGGTACGGCACCTTCCACTTGAATATCCAGTCCGCGGCGCAGGAGGGCGGCCTTATCCAGCAGGTTCGCGCGACGATGCTCGTAACGGTGTTCGTGTTCATCGGCATCGAGGGCGCGAGCGTGTATTCGCGCTATGCGAAGGAGCGCGCGGACGTGGGGCGCGCAACGATCATCGGCTTCGCGGGCGTGACGGCGCTCATGGTGCTCGTATCGATGCTGCCTTTCGCCGTGCTGCCGCGAGGCGAGGTCGCGGGCATGCGCCAGCCTTCGATGGCGGCCGTGCTCGAAAGCGTGGTCGGTCCGTGGGGCGGCATTTTCGTGAGCGTCGGTCTGATCGTGTCGGTGCTCGGCGCGTATCTGGCATGGTCGCTGATCTGCGCCGAGGTGATGTTCGCGGCGGCGCGCAACCGGGACATGCCGGCGGTGTTCGCGCGCGAAAACGCCAACAACGTGCCGGCCAATGCGCTGTGGATCACCAACATCGTCGTGCAGCTTCTGGTGGCGAGCACGTATTTCTCGCGCGATGCGTTTTCGCTGATGCTCAATCTCACGAGTTCGATGTCGCTGATTCCGTATCTTTTCGTCGCGGCGTATGGGTTCATGGTTTCGAAGCGCGGCGAGAGCTACGAGGTGCGGCCCGAAGAGCGCCAGCGCGATCTCGTGCTGGCCGCGATCGCCGTGATCTATACGTTGTTCATGATTATTGCCGGTGGCGTCAAGTTCATCCTGCTATCGGCAATCCTTTACGCGCCCGGCACGCTGCTGTATTTCATTGCGCGGCGCGAGCGCAAGCTGAAGGTTTTCCAGCGCACGAGCGACTGGGTCATTTTCATCGTGGCGGCCGTAGCGGCGATTGCAGGCGTCGTTGCGCTGGTCACGGGCTCCATGGCGGTCTAACGGGAACGAGCGGAGATCGATATGTCCAAGGCGAAGGGCAGTGAGAAAAGTGAAAAGGGCGACAAGGCGGGGAAGGCAGAAAAGGCCGCGAAGGGCGGCAACGCCAGAGGAAAGGAAAGCGCGTTTGGCGTGTACTCGGAAGTCGGTCAACTGCGCAAGGTAATGGTGTGCGCGCCCGGCATGGCGCATTCGCGCCTCACGCCGAGCAATTGCGACGACCTGCTGTTCGACGACGTGCTTTGGGTCGACAACGCGAAGCGCGACCATTTCGATTTCGTGACCAAGATGCGCGACCGCGGCGTAGAGGTCGTGGAAATGCACAACCTGCTCGCCGAAACCGTTGCGGTGCCCGAAGGCAAGAAGTGGATTCTCGACAACCAGATCGTGCCCAACCAGGTGGGACTGGGCTTCATCGACGAACTGCGCAGCTATCTGGAAGGACTCGAAGATCGTAAGCTCGCCGAAACATTGCTGGGCGGCCTCTCGATCCACGACTTTCCCGAATCGCACGGCGGCGCGGCGCTCAAGGTGGTGCGCGAGGCGGCCGGGTCCACCGAATATCTGCTGCCGCCGCTGCCGAACACGCTGTACACGCGCGACACCACCTGCTGGATTTACGGCGGCGTGACGCTCAATCCGCTGTACTGGCCCGCGCGCCACGAGGAAACGATTCTTGCGGCGGCGATCTACCGCTTTCATCCGGACTTTGCGGGCAAGGTCAACGTGTGGTGGGGCGACCCCACGCAGGACCACGGCATGGCGACGCTCGAAGGCGGCGATGTCATGCCTATCGGGAACAAGACGGTGCTGATCGGCATGAGCGAGCGCACGTCGCGCCAGGCGATCAGCCAGCTTGCGGCCACGCTGTTCCAGAAAGGCGCGGCGGAGCAGGTGATCGTGGCCGCGATGCCGAAGATTCGCGCGGCGATGCATCTGGATACCGTATTCACGTTTGCGGATCGCGACTGCGTGCTGATCGCGCCGGATTTTCTCGCGCGCACGCGCACGTTCACGTATCGGCCCAGCGATCATCCGGCGGGTGTGGAACTGCATCAGGAGAAAAAGTCCTTCGTCGAGGTGGTGAGCGCGGCGCTTGGCATCAAGAAGATGCGCGTGGTCGAGGCGGGCGGCAACGATTACCAGCGCGAACGCACGCAGTGGGACAGCGGCGCGAATCTCGTTTGCGCTTCGCCGGGCGTGGTGTTCGCCTATGACCGCAACACCTATACGAATACGTTGCTGCGCAAGGCGGGAATCGAGGTCGTGAGCATCGTGGGCGCGGAACTGGGTCGCGGGCGCGGCGGCGGCCATTGCATGACGTGTCCGATCATTCGCGATGCGGTGGACTTCTAGCGTCGAGTGACGGGGAGATCGTTGCGGGCGCAAGTAATCGGGGCCGTGCGCACCGCAATAGTGCCGGATCAAGAGGGATGCGAGGGGATGCGATGCCGGGGCTTTCAAAGCTTACGGGCATGCGGACTGCTGCTTCGTACTGTGGGGTGCGCCATGCGTATCTCGCTCCCATCGCAACCACTTGATCCCCGATCATGGACGATTTCTTCAACCGCCTTTTTCATCTCCAACCCTCGTTGCTCGCCACGATGACGCACGACGTCATGAATGTGATCGTCGCCGTGCTCATAGTGGTTATCGGCTGGTGGGTTTCCAATCGCGTCGCGAAGGTGTTCGCGAGCATGCTGATGCGCTCGCACGCCGATCCGACACTCGCGCCGATGCTCGCGGGCATGGCGGCGTGGGCCGTGCGCGTGATCGCGCTCGTCGCCGCGCTGAGCGAAGTGGGCATCGCCACGGCTAGCGTGCTCGCCGCGCTCGGTGCCGCCGGCCTCGCTATCGGCCTTGCGCTGCAGGGCACGCTGCAAAACATCGCTGCCGGCATCATGCTGCTGATGTTGCGTCCGTTTCGCGCGGGCGATGTGATCGAAGGCAGCGGCGCGGCGGCCGGCATCGTGTGCGAAGTGGGCCTCTTCACGACGCGCATTGAACGCGGCGACGGCAATGTCGTATTCGTGCCGAACAGCCAGATCTGGAGCAATCCCGTCATCAACTACAGCAGCGGCGGCACGCAGCGCATCGACGTCACGGTCGATCTCGCGCGACGCGACCAGGTGGACGCCGCCATCGGCAAGCTCAAGGAAGTGGTGTCCGCCGAGCCGCGTGTGCAAAGCGGCTCGACGCTCGCGCCGACTGTCGCCGTAGAGAGCTACCCGTCGGGCGGCGGCGCGCGCTTGCGAGTGCGCGCATGGGTGCGCAAGGCCGATGCGCAATACGCCGTGGACGACATACGCGGGCACGCGCGCGAAGCGCTCGCGACAGCGGGGCTCGCGGTGGCGGGCAGTGCGCGCATGACGGGCGCCAACGCGGCGCTCACGCAGCCCTAACGCAGCACTAGCGCGCGTCGAACGTCAGCACAACTTAAAGCACGTTGAGCATGGCGAGCGCGCTTTCCTGCAGATGCGGCAAGACGCGCTGTAAAGCGGCTTCGGCACTTTCTTCGCCCATCGGCATGTTGGTGCTGAGCGCGGCGATTACTTCGCCGTTGCGATTCCTGAGCGGCACGGCAATACCGCGCACGCCCACCTGCAACTGTTGCTCGATGAGCGCGTAGCCATCCACGCGCGCCCGCACGATCTTCTCGCGCAGGCGCGCGCCGCTCGTGATGGTATGCGGCGTGAAGGGCGTTAGTTCGACCGTATCGAGCCACGCGGATACCGCGTGCTGGTCGGCCTCGTGCGCGAGCAGCACGACGCCTGGCGAGATGAGCGGCGCGGGCACGCGCGCGCCGAGCACGAAGCCCGTGGTCATCACGCGCGACACGCCATTGCGCGCGATCACGACGAGGTCCCGGCCGTCCAGTACGCTCACATACGCCGATTCGTTGAGCGTCGCGCTCAGTTGCTGCAGATACGGCTGCACGGTGCGCGGCAGGCGCGCCGAATCGAAGTAGGACCAGCCCACGCGCAGCACGCGCGGCGTGAGGCCGTAGAGACGGCCGTCCGTGTACACATAGCCCAGCGATTCGAGCGTGAGCAGGTAGCGGCGCGCGGCGGTGCGCGAGAGTCCCGTGCGCTCGGCCGCCTGGGTGGGCGTCATGCGCGCGTGCTCGCTGTCGAAGGCTTCGAGAATCGCGAGGCCTTTTTCGAGCCCGGCGATCCAGTCACGCCGGTCCAGTGGCGGCTTCTTCATCGGCTGGCTGCCAACGATCGGCGCGTGGTCACTCCGGCTTCATGCGTGCGGCCACGATCAGCGAGATCAGGCAGCCGATCGCCAGATACGCGGCGACGAGGTGCCACGAACCGCCTCCCACGCCCACCAGCGCCACGGCGATGAACGGCGTGAAGCCGCCGCCCACCACGCTCGCGAACTGGTAGCCCACGCCTGCGCCGCTGTAGCGGTACTCCGCGCCGAACAGCTCGGTGAAGAGCGGCTGCTGCACGCTCACGACCATGTCGTGGGCGATGTTCGCGAGCATCACGGAGAAGATCACGATCCAGACCGTGGCGCGCGCTTCGAGGGCGAGGAAAAACGGCACGGCGCTCACGAGGCCGATGAACGCGCCGATCAGGTAGATGCGGCGCAGCCCGAGACGGTCCGCGAGCCACGCGAAGCAGGGGATCGTGATGCAACTGAGCGCGCCCACGAAAAGGCCGATGCCGAGAAAGAGATCGCGCGAAAGACCGAGGTTGCTCGTCGAATAGCTCAGCGCGAAGGCGGTCACGATATACATCGTGAAGAGTTCGGCAAGGCGCAGCGCGACGATGTAGAGGAAGGCCTTCGGGTGGCGCGTGAGCGCTTCGAGCACGGGCATCTTGAGCTTGCGATGACCGTGCTCGACTTTCTCGACGAACTCGCGCGACTCGTCCATGCTCGAACGCACCCACAGGCCCACGAGCACGAGCACGATGCTGAAGAGAAACGGCAGGCGCCAGCCCCACGAACGGAACGCCGCTTCGCCGAGCAGGTGGCTCAGGAGCGCGACGAGCCCCGTGGCGAGCACGAGGCCCACGCCGTAGCCCACCTGCACGCCGCTGCTATAGAACGCCTTCTTGCCGCGCGGCGCGCTTTCCACGGCCATGAGCGCGGCGCCGCCCCATTCGCCGCCCACGGCGAAGCCTTGCAGCGCGCGCATCGTGACGAGCAGCACGGGCGCCCACCAGCCGATGGTCGCGAAGGTCGGCAGCAGGCCGATGGCCACGGTGGAGAGGCCCATCATCATGACGGTCAGGACGAGCATGCGCTTGCGGCCGAGCCGGTCGCCGAAGTGGCCGAACACGACGCCGCCCAGCGGCCGGAACAGAAAGCCCACGCCGAAGGTGGCGAACGCGGCGAGCGTGCCCATGGTCCTGCCGACCTGCGGGAAGAACGCCACATTGAACACGAGCGCGGCGACAATGCCGTAGAGCAGGAAGTCGTACCAGTCGACGACCGCGCCGACAAAGCTGCCGAGCGCCGCCTTGCGGGCCTGGCTGCGCGAGGGCGCGAGAGTGGGGGCGTCGGGCGAGCCAGTGGTGTCGAGGCTTGGGGTCATGAGTTGTCTCCAGACTTTTGCGCATGTGCCATGCTGCGGTAGTCGCGCTTTGCGTCAAACGTGAGTCGCAGCATAGGGCGGCCCACGCTATCCGGCAATGTGAGGCGAGGCCGTTTTGCGCGATTATCGCCCAAGCGCGTGCGATGATCGAACGCTTTGCGGGTTTGCACCGAGTTGGCGCGCGGACTGCGCGGGTGCGGCGGTCTTCGTCGAAATGAACGAACTGGTTAAAATCGGCTGAATTCTCGCGCTCTCGAAGTTTGCAGCGAAGTTTCCGTTTCAGTGCTTGCGTCAGGAGCCTATTGCATGTCCAGCCCGTCTAATCCTTCGCCGCAGGCGGACAATCCGCTCGGCATGGCCGGTCTCGAGTTCATAGAATTCGCTGCGCCCGCGCCGGCCGACCTTGGCCGCCGCTTCGAACAGTTCGGCTTCAAGGCAATCGCGCGCCACGTGAGCAAGGCGGTCACGCTTTATCGCCAGGGCGAGATGAATTTCCTGCTCAACGCCGAACCCGACTCGTTCGCCGCGCGCTACGCGCAGGAATACGGCATGGGCATTTGCGCGATCGGCGTGCGGGTCGGCAATGCGAAGCGTGCGTTCAAGCACGCCATTTCGCTGGGCGCGTGGGCGTTCGAAGGCGAGCGCCTGGGACCGGCGGAACTGCATATTCCCGCGATCCAGGGCATTGGCGATTCGCACCTCTATTTCATCGACCGTTGGCGCGGACGCGGCGGCCAGCGCGGCGGCGTGGGCGACATTTCGATCTTCGACATCGACTTCCGGCCCATCGACATCGCCACGGCGCATACGGATCTCGATCACGGCGGCACCGGCCTCACGCGCGTCGATCACCTCACGCAGACGGTGGGAGCGGGGCGCATTGCGGAATGGCTCGACTTCTATCGCGATCTGCTGCATTTTCGCGAGATCCACGAGATCAACGCGAACTGGCATGTGCCCGAGGAGTCGCGCGTGATGGTTTCGCCCGACGGCGAACTGCGCATTCCCGTGTACGAGGAGGGCACGCGGCGCACGCAGCTATTGCACGACTATCTGCCCGAACATCCCGGCGAGGGGGTGCAGCACATCGCGCTGGCAAGCAATGACATTCTCGCAAGCGTCGATGCGCTCAAGGCCAACGGCGTGGAGTTCGTCGAGCCGCCGCCCGCTTACTACGACACCGTGGATGCGCGGTTGCAGGGCCACGGCGTGGACCTGGAGGCGTTGCGCAGGCGTCATGTGCTGATCGACGGCGAAATGGGCGAAGACGGCGTGCCGCGGCTTCTTTTCCAGACGTTTGTGAAGCGCCACCCCGGCGAGATCTTTTTCGAAGTCGTGCAGCGCAGCGGCCACCACGGCTTCGGCGAGGGCAATCTCGACGTGCTCGCGCGGGCGCGCGGGGCGGCCGCGAAGCCGGGCTAACGGCGCAATCTGCAACGTTAGCTACTCTAACGTTACCTGGCGGCGCCAGCAGCCGTTTTGCGCGTGCGCGCCGTGCGCGCCGTGCGGGGCATGGCCGCGGCGGCGCGCGGCGAGACCATCGTGCGGCAGCGATGGCGCATCTCCTTGCTGAATTCGGTGCACACCTGGGTCATCAGGTCGGTGGACCGGTACACCATGAACACGTGGAAGTCCGGCAGTTCGTCGCGAATGGGCAGCGTGTGCAGTGCGCCGCGCCGAAGGACGAGCGGTCCGTTCATGCCGTAGAACACGAAATCCGACCACATGCTGATCACGTCCGTGCAGGTCGCGAGTTGCAGACCGAGCAGGTTCGACGCGCTAAGCACGATGCGCCTCGGCATGTCCAGGCGATTCAGGCGCATGAGGCTCGCGAGCGGGCTGCCGGGATCGTCCAGCGGGTCGAGCGTGAGCCAGTCGGCGTCGAGCAGATCGCGCAGGCGCGTGGTGCGCGCCAGCGGATGGCCGGGGCGCGCGGCGAGCACCATGCCCGCGGAGAAAAGCGGCTCCCACTGGAACGCGCTCGTGCCGGGGCCGCTGTTCGTCGAGATCAGTGCGAGGTCGAGGCGGCCTTCGCGCAACCCTTCGAGTATCTGCTGCGGGCGCATTTCATAGGCGTTCACATCCACGCCCGGAAAGCGCGCGCGAAACGCTGCGATCGACTCGGGCAGCGGCCCGCTCGACGCCACGGCGGTAAAGCCGATGTTCAATTGCGCTTCGGCATGACCGCGCATGCCTTCGATGTCCTCCAGCGCGTGGCGCAATTCCTGTTCGACCACGCTCGCGCGCTTTGCGAGCGCGCGCCCGTAATTGGTGAGGCTCACGCCGCGTACGGAGCGCGACATGAGCGTCACGCCCAGTTCGCGCTCCAGTTCCGCGATGGCCTTGGAAAGCGCCGGCTGCGAGATGTGCAGGCTGCGCGACGCCTCGTGCATGCTGCCGTGCTGCGCGAGCGCAAGCAGGACGCGCAACTGGTGCAGTTTCATCTGGGGGTGCTCCAACGTTCTCCGATGGAAGGAGATTCTAAACGTTGCGCAGCGCTACGTAAGGGGCGGACGCCCGGTGTTATCCCGACACCTTGCCGACCAGATGAAAACGCGAAGACGGATGCCAAAGCTCGACAGCCGTCGCAACGGCGCGGCCGACCCACGTACGCCGCCACATCAGCAGGCAGGGCTCGCCGATATTCATCGAAAGATGGCGCCGTATGTCCGCGTCGGGCTTTTGCGCGTAGATCCGGAACTCCGCGCGTTGAACCGGCGCGAGCCTCATCATGTAGTGGTTCGGCGTTTCGAGCGTGAAGTCCTGCTCCAGATAACCCGGAAACACATGCGGATTCACATAGCGGTCCTCGTACAGGATCGCTTCGTTGTCCTCATAGTGGACGATACGCGAATGGAACACGCAACCGCCGCCGAGTTCGAGCGCGGCCATCGCCTGATCGTTCGAGCTGGCTTCCAGCGTCAGCACCCGCGCGCTGTGCCGGTGACCGCGCGCGGCGATTTCGTCGGCGATGTTGCGAACCTCGAGCACGGTCGATTCGACGTCGCGCGACGCGACGAACGTACCCGCGCCCTGAACGCGCCGGAGCACATGCTCGGCCGACAGTTCGCGCAGCGCGCGCGACACCGTCATGCGCGCGACGCCGAATTCCTTCACAAGCTCCGTTTCGGACGGAATGGCTTCACCCGGCTTCCAGGTCCCGTCCGTGATTCGATCGACCACGTAACGCTTGATCTGCTCATACGCGGGAGCGACCTTGTGCGCTGTCGCGCAACGCGTCGAATTGTCGATGAAGGAAGTGGGCGCGTTCATGGCTGACCTCGCTCAAACGCAGAGCGTGCCGTGAACCGCGTCGCGCACGACCGCAGGCATGTCCAGCCCCGATTCCCGCGAGAGGCTCTTCGCGCACCCGTCCGCCGGGTCGGGAAGCGGCGCGGGGGCGCCGTCGGCGACAAGTCGAAATGTGAAAGTCATGTCGTCCGAGAGCGGGCGGTCGTCGCGATAGGTCGGCAGCGCGGCGCGCACGCTGGCGTAAAGCGCGTCCGTGTAGGGCGCGCGCGCCGCGGCGAGCGGTTGCAGATCGTAGGCTTGCGCGGCCGCGAGCAGTTCGATGCCGAGAATGCGGTTGCTGTTCTCGATCACCGCGAGCGCCTTCAGCGCGGCCGGCGTCGCATGGCACAGGTGATCTTCCTGTAGCCCCGATGTCACGCCGCCGTCGAGACTCGCGGGAGCGGCCTCGCGGCGGTTCTGCGCGACGAGCGACGCGGCCGTGTACTGCGCAATCATGAATCCCGAGCGCGTGCCGCAGGCGTGCGCAAGGAACGCCGGCAGGCCGCTCACGAGCGGGTTCACCAAACGGTCGAGACGGCGCTCGGCCATTGCCGCGACCTGTGCGA
Source organism: Paraburkholderia sp. J76 (assembly GCF_905220295.1). NCBI lineage: Bacteria > Pseudomonadati > Pseudomonadota > Betaproteobacteria > Burkholderiales > Burkholderiaceae > Paraburkholderia > Paraburkholderia sp. J76. The sequence continues at coordinate 100,424 of NZ_CAJMZJ010000013.1, read as the reverse complement.
TGGCGGTGGCGAGGCCGTCCATGGCGAGCGCGATCGAGGCGCCGACCGCGTGCGCCTGCGAATACACCCGGGGCGATTCCGGCGTGCCGGCGACGATCGGATTGTCGGTCACCGAGGCCAGTTCGCGGTTCACGACTTCGGCCGTTGCGGCGAGCGTGTCGCGCGCGGCGCCATGCACGTGCGGAATCGTGCGTACGCTGAGCGGATCTTGCGTGCGCCGCCCGAGCGACGCTTCGAGCAGCAAGCTGCCCGCGAGCGCCGCGCGCAGGCGCTCGCCCACGCGGACAAGGCCCGGCGACACGCGAAACGCCAGCGAACGGGTGTCGAACGCGGCGATCTGGCCGCCGAGATTCTCGAAGCTCATGGCGGCAACGACGTCCGCCCAATCGAGCAAGCGCTCGGCGCGCCGCAGCGCGAGCGCGGCCAGGCCGGTCACGCACGGCGTGCCGTTCACGAGGCTCAATCCCTCTTTCGCTTCGAGCGAAAGCGGCTGTAGTCCGAGCCGCTGCAGCGCTTGCGCGCCGCTCAGGCGCTCGCCGTTCCAGCGCGCGTGTCCCGCGCCCACGCAAACGAGCGCGATATGCGCCATATGGCTCAGATAGCCGACGGAACCGAATGCGGGCACCTCGGGCAGACAATTGGCCTCCAGCAGCGCGGCGAGCCGCTCGACGACTTCGATTCGCACGCCCGAATGTCCATGCGCGAAGTTGTTGATCGCCGCCGCCATGATCGCGCGCGTTTCCTCGGCAGCCAGCGGCTCGCCCACGCCAACCGCGTGGCTCATGAGGATGTTGTGCGAGAGATCGTGCTGTTCGTCCTGCGAGACGACCACGTCGCACAAGGCGCCGACGCCCGTGTTCACGCCATACGCGCGGATGCTGCGCGCAACGATCTGTTCGACGAGCACGCGGGCGCTGCGAATGTTCGCCTGCGCATCGGCGCCGAGCAGCAGAGACTCGCCTGCGGCAACGGCGGCGATTGCGCGCCAGTCGAGCGGATTCTGGGTACGTACGATTGTCATAAGAGAGCTTGTGCGTCGCGTGGGTTCAGTGAGCGTTGCGGTCCTGGTGACTCGATACGAACTGGCGGAAGCGTTCCGACTTCAATTCGCCGAACACCTCGTCAGGCGTGCCGTCCGAATCCACCTGCCCCTGATGCAGGAACATCACGCGGTTCGAAACGTGACGCGCGAAGCCCATTTCGTGCGTGACGACGAGCATCGTGCGGCCTTCGGCGGCGAGCGTGCGCATCACGCGCAGCACTTCGCCGACCAGCTCGGGGTCGAGCGCCGACGTCGGCTCGTCGAACAGCATCACCTTGGGATGCATGGCGAGCGCGCGCGCGATCGCGACGCGTTGCTGCTGGCCGCCCGACAGATGGGCCGGATAGTGGCCGCGCTTGTCCGCAAGACCGACCTTGGCGAGCAGCGCTTCGGCTTCTTCCACCGATTCGGCGCGGCTGCGCTTGAGCACGCGCATGGGCCCTTCGATCAGGTTTTCCAGCACGGTCATGTGCGACCACAAATTGAAGTTCTGAAACACCATGCCAAGCTGCGAGCGCACGCGGTCGACCTGGCGGCGGTCGTCCGGTTGCAGCTTGCCGTCGCGGCGGCGCTTCATCTTCAGCGCTTCGCCTGCGAGCGCGACCGAACCGTCGTCAGGCGTCTCGAGCAGGTTCAGGCAGCGCAGGAACGTGCTCTTGCCCGAGCCGCTCGCGCCGAGAATCGAAATCACGTCGCCCTCGTGAGCGTCGAGGGAAATGCCCTTCAGGACGTGATGGTCACCGAACGATTTGTGGATGTTGCGCACCGACAGCGCAATGGGTGCAGAGGTATTCATCATTCTCTCCAGATAGGGCTGCGGGTCACGACGCGGCGCGGCGAGCTTTTAGCGGCGCGGCGGCCCTGGGTACGGCGGGCGGCGCCGCACGCAGGTGGCGCGACAGCCGTTGCTCGACGAAGCCGATCAAACGCACGACGACGAAATTCAGGAACAGGTAGATCAGCGCGGCGCACGCAAACACCTCGGTGGTTCGATAGGTTTGCTGAATGATCTGCTGCGCGACGCCCGTTACTTCCCACACGGTGACGAGGCTCGCCAGTGCCGTCGACTTGACGAGCAGCACGGCTTCCGTCGAATACGCGGGCAGGCACTGGCGCAGCGCGATCGGGCCGATCACACGGCGCAGCAGGGCGAAGCCGGAGAGGCCGATCGAGTAACCGGCCTCGATTTGTCCGACGGGCACCGCCATGAGGCCGCCGCGGATGATCTCGGCCGTGTAACCCGCCGTGCACAGCGCAAGCGAAAGGACCGCGCAGACATAAGGCTCGCGCAACACGGGCCACAGGAAGCTTTCGCGAATCACGCCGAACTGCCCGAGGCCGTAGTAGACGAGAAACATCTGGACGAGCAGCGGGGAGCCGCGAAATACGAGGATGTACGCGCGCGCAAAACGATTCGGCAGCCAGTGCGGCGAGACGCGCATCGTGACGATCACGAGCGAGAGCAGGCCGCCCAGCACGAGCGACGCGAAGAAAAGACCGAGCGTGGTCGGCACGGCGCCGACGAGCTGGCGCAACGTGTCGAGCAGGAACGCGAAATCGATGGTCATGATTGGGCGCTCCCTGTTTAGTTGCGCGCGAAGTTACGCTTGAACGAGCGGCCGACGATGGCTTCGGCACGACCGAAAACACGGTTCGACACGCCCGTCATGGCGAGATAGAGCAGGCCGCCAACGACGAAGAAGAAGAAGTACTGATGCGTCGATCCGGCCGCGATCTGGCTTGCGCGCAGCAGCTCGGCGAGCCCGGTGACGGAAATCAGTGCGGAGTCCTTAAGGCTCAGTTGCCAGACGTTGCCGATGCCGGGCAGGGCGTAACGCAGCACCTGCGGGATCAAAATGCGGCGGAACATCGTCAGCGTCGGCATGCCGATGGCGCGAGCGGCTTCGAGTTCGCCTCGCGTCACCGCGAGCACGGCTGAGCGATAAACCTCGGCCTGATAGGCGCCGGAAATCATGCCGACCGCGAACGCCCCGACGACGAAGGGAGGCACGCCCACGAAGCCGTCGGCGCCGAACCACTGGCCGACGGTGGTGACCAGCGAGGAGCCGCCGAAATAGAACAGATAGATGACGAGCAACTCGGGCACGCCGCGAAAGACGGTGGTGTAGCAGTCGCCGAAAACTCGCAGCACGCGCAGGCGGGAGAGTTTCGCGGCGGCAATGAGCGCACCGAACACCGCGCCGATTGCCAGAGCGGCAAGCGTGAGCACGACGGTCATCAACGCGCCGAGGAGCAGCACGCTACCCCAGCCGTCCGGCCCGAGGCCGAGTGTGTTGAACAGCGATAACAGAGACATGGCTTGGATCCACGCGGTCGGGGAGCGAAGGCGCGCGCCAGAAGCGGCGCGCGTACGGCCTGGTGCAGCAGCGTTTATGGCGTCACGTCGGTCTTGAACCACTTCAGGGCGAGTTTCTTCACGGTGCCGTCGGCAAGCGCCGCCGTGATCGCGGTGTCGAACTTCGCCTTCAGGTCGGCGTCCTGCTTGCGGAACGCGAGGCCTTCGCCGGGTCCCCAGACCGGACCGGAGATCATCGTGCCGGCGATCACCACGGGCGACTTGTCGGCATTGGCGGTGTAATAGGTCACGTCGTCGAAAGTGGCGTCGATGCGGCCGTTCGAGAGATCGAGGTCGCGTTCCGGCGCGGTCTTGTACACGCGCACCGATGCGACGTCCTTGAAGTTCGCGTTGATGAAGCCCGTATAGACAGTGCCCGACTGGATGCCGATGGTCTTGCCTTTCAGCGCTTTTCGCATCGATTCGACGGCGGGTGCGTTGCTGCGCGAGTCGGCGTCGAGCTTCAAGGGCGCCGTGTTCGGGCCGCCCTTCGGCAGAACCTTCGGATCGGACACGGCGAACGTTGCAGGCGTCGCCGCATAGGGCTTCGAGAACGCGATGATCTTCTCGCGCTCGGGCGTGATCGAGATCGCATCCATCAGGACATCGAACTTTCCGGCCTGCAGACCCGGAATCATGCCGTCCCAGTCCTGGGCAACGAGCTTGCACTGGATCTGTGCACGCGCGCACAGGTTTTCGACCAGTTCGGGTTCGAAGCCGCTGAGCTTGCCGCCAGGCAAAGTGAGGTTCCAGGGCGCATAGCTTCCGTCGAGCGCGATCGTCACGCTTTTCCATTCCTTCGCGCCGGCGCTGCCGCTTCCGAGCAGCGTGACGCCGAGTGCCGCGCCAATCAGCGCTTTTGCCAGCCGGGTGTACTTCGCCTGCATGACCATGCTCCTTTGTCGGTGGGTACCGTAGTTCCTGGGTACGTTTGCATTCGTGTAACTTGCATAGACAAGCATGGCGAGAAATGAATTTGCGCGCAAGGGAATTTCATAAAACACGGCTCACGGAAAACCCTGTAAGCCGAGGTGAAACGGGCGCTGTCTCTTGACTCTCACGGAGAGACATCGCGCGGCTCACGCTGCGTCCTACCGTATTCAGATTCAATGCGTAGGAATTTGTCTAGTCATGTGAGAGTGCGCAGCCGCGCCAGCCCGCGATTGCCGATGCGTTTCGCGTCGATTCCATCTGGTTATCAAGATGAAAATTTGTGACTTCTTTCAAAAATGAAGCCGGCCTGAATATCGTTCGGCCGGTTTCCATTCCCATCGCTTCACCCGCTCGCGGAGATCCGCCATGAATGACGCAACGCTCAGCGCCACCGCTCCGATCGCGCCGCCCGCGGCCACTCGTCAGAGCCAGTTCCGCCTTATCGCCGCGTGTTCGATCGGCAATGCGCTCGAAATGTACGACTTCACGGTCTACAGTTTTTTCGCGCTCCTCATCGGCCAGCTTTTCTTCCCCTCGGACAGCCCATACGGCTCGCTGCTGCTCGCCGTGGCGACGTTCGGCATCGGCTTCGTCATGCGGCCGCTCGGCGGCCTTGTGATCGGCAGCTATGCCGACCGGCGCGGACGCAAGGCCGCGATGACGCTGACCATCGCGCTCATGGTGGCGGGCACGCTGTGCATTTCGCTCGCACCCACCTACGCGCAGGCCGGCGTGCTGGGCTCGCTCGTGATACTGGCGGGGCGTCTTCTGCAGGGCTTTTCGCTCGGCGGCGAAATCGGCGCGTCCACGGCCATGCTGATGGAATCGGGCGAAGTGGGGCAGCGCGGCTTTCGCGTGAGCTGGCAAATGGGCAGCCAGGGCATTGCGGCGCTCATCGGCGCGCTCACGGGCACGGTGCTCTACGCCACGCTCTCGCCGCAGGCGCTGGGGAGCTGGGGCTGGCGTCTGCCGTTCCTGGGCGGTCTGCTGATCGCGCCGGTGGGCCTCTATATCCGCTCGAAACTCGACGAAACGCACGAGGCCGAACCCGACGCACCGGGCCCGCTCGGCGCGCTCATGCGCGAGCACGGCGCGAAAGTGGGTCTCGGCATCCTCTCGATCACGGCGGGCACGGTGGGCATGTATCTCGTGGTGTTCTTCATGCCGACCTACATGATCCGCGTGCTCAGGATGCCGCCGTCGCTTGCGCTGCTTTCGGGCTGTGCCACGGGCTTCACGATGCTCGTGGCTTCGCTCGTCTCGGGCAAGCTCACCGACCGTCTCGTGCGCCGCAAGCGGCTCGTCCTGTGCGCGCTGGTCTTCAACATCGTCGTGATCGTGCCCGCGTTCTGGCTGATGACGCGCATGCCGAGCGTGCCGCTCGTGCTCGCGCTCTCGGTCGTGATCACCGCCGCCGCGAATCTCGCCTCCACGCCCATGCTGCTGATACTCATGGAAATGCTCCCCGCCAGCGTGCGCGCCAGCGGTCTTTCGATCATCTACAGCGTGGGCGTGACGGTTTTCGGCGGCAGCTCGCAGTTCATCGTCACGTGGCTGCTCGCGAAGACCGGCAATCCGCTTTCGCCCGCGTTCTACCTCGTCGTTTGCGGGCTCGTTTCGCTGTGCGCCATAGGCGCGATTCGCGAGCGGCGCGTCGGCTGACGATGCGTTGCGCGCGGTCGCAAGCCTTCTCGATCCATCATATGAATAACGGACTCCTCATGAAACGTGAATCGTCGCTCACCCCGTTCCAGTTGCTGCCTACGTTGCTGCCCGAGATCGAAATCGACGCCGAAACTTTCATCGGCATTCGCCGCCAGATTCATTCGCAGCCCGAACTAGGCTTCGAAGTGGGCGCCACGGCCAGGCTCGTCGCCATGCTGCTGGAGAAGTGGGGCTATGAAGTGCATACGGGCATCGGCAGGAGCGGCGTGGTGGGGCAGCTCAAAGCAGGCGACGGCAAGCGGCGCCTGGGCATTCGCGCGGACATGGACGCGCTGCCGATCGTCGAAAACACGGGCCTGCCGTATGCGAGCCAGACACCCGGCAAAATGCACGCGTGCGGCCACGACGGGCACACGGCCATTCTGCTTGCCGCCGCGAAGACGCTTGCCGAGCGCCGCGATTTCAACGGCACGCTCAACCTGATCTTTCAGCCCGACGAGGAAAACCTGTGCGGCGCGAAGGCGATGATCGAAGACGGTCTCTTCGAACGCTTTCCCTGCGATGCGGTCTACGCGCTGCACAACATGCCGGGCGTGCCGGCCGGGACGTTCCGCGTGCTGCCGGGTTCCGTGAGTCTTTCGTCGGATGTGGCCGACGTGACGCTCAAGGGCGTGGGCGGCCACGGCGCGATGCCGCATCGCGTGAAGGACCCCATCGTGGCCGCGGCGGCACTCGTGACGGCGCTGCAAACCATCGTCGCGCGCAACGTGCCGCCCGACGAATCCGCAGTGGTGTCCGTGGGCTACATTCGCGGCGGCGCGACCCACAACGTGATTCCGGAGACGGTCACGCTCGGTCTGAACATCCGCGCGGCGCGCGCCGAAACGCGTGCGCTCGTGGAAGCGCGCGTGCGTGAGATCGTGACGCTCACGGCACAGGCACACGGCGTGCAGGCGCAGATCGATTACCGGCAACTCACGCCGCCGATGGTCAACACGCCCGAAGAGACCGCGCTTGCGCAGCAGGTGTGCGCGGATCTGGTGGGAGAAGACAACGTTGTTATGCAGGCGCCTAAGGGCTTGAACGGCAGCGAGGACTTCGCGTGGATGCTCAATGCCGTGCCCGGTTGCTACCTGCTGCTCGGCAACGGCGAAGGGGATTTCGGCGGCTGCATGGTGCACAACCCCGGCTATGACTTCAACGACCAGGTGCTGCCGCTTGGCGCGGCGTGCTGGGTGCGGCTCGCGCAGCGGTTCCTCGTGGCGTGACCGTGTGCAGTGGCGATGCGCAATTGGTTAGTCGTTCGAATCATCTGCATGGGCGGTTAGCAATTCGGGCGTCAAGCCCAGCCGCTCGCGCAGATCGACCCAGCCGCGCGCCGTGATCTGCACCGCGCGTGACTTAGGCGCGCGCCGCATCCAGCCGCGCTCGCACAGCAGCGTCAACCAGGCCACGCCGAGCGGACCCGCCAGGTGATGTTCGCGCTCGGTCCAGTCCAGACATTGACGCGCAATGCCATGACGCCCCGGCTTGAGCGCGGCGACGTCGAGACCGAGTTCGCCAAACCAGGCGGCGCCCGCGGGTGTTACCACGAAGCGCTTGTCGGTCTCGGCGGTGATGAGTCCTGCCTCCGTGAGGCGGCCCGTTAGCGCCACGCCGACCTGGCCCGCGAGATGGTCGTAGCAGCAGCGCGCGAAACGCAGGCTCTGCGCCTCTCGCCCAAGCGGTTTGCGGCGCGCGGGCGCGCGGGCGCCGACCGTCGCGAGGTTTTCGAGCAGGATGGCGATCTGCGCATCCGCGAGCCGGTAGTAGCGGTGGCGGCCTTCCTTTTCCAAGGCGAGCAGCCCGCCGTCCAGCAATTTCGCCAGATGGCTGCTCGCGGTTTGCGCGGTCACGCCGGCCGCGTAGGCCAGTTCGCCGGCGGGCAGTGCGCGGCCGTCGGCGAGCGCCATCAGCATCGCCGCGCGCGCGGGGTCGGCGATCAGAAAGGCCGTGGCGGACACCCTCGGCTGCATTTTCATGCGTTTCTCCAGGACATACGCGTAGCGTAGCGCGCGAGCGGGCTCGCATGCTTCGATACGCATCGAAACATGGCTGTCTCCTTGCGCCCGATACTCGGCTCACGGCCAGCGCCCGACGCGCGCCGGCGCATCAGGGGATGCCTATGCAGACGCACGAAATTCACAACACGCGAGTCAGCGCACAGCAACGCCGTGTGCTTTGGGCCACGAGCATCAGCTACGTCGTGGTGATCCTCGACACCTCGATCGTCAATGTCGCGCTGGAGCGCATCGAGGCGAGTCTCGCAGGCGGCGTGGCCGGCCTGCAATGGGTCGTGAACGCCTATACGCTCACGTTCGCGAGCCTGCTGCTTTCGGGCGGCACGCTCGGCGACCGGCTCGGCGCGCGCCCGGTCTATATGGCCGGGCTCGCGGTCTTTACCGCCGCCTCGGCGATGTGCGGCGCGGCGCCGAGCCTCGCGTTGCTCACGCTCGGGCGCGTGCTGCAAGGCGTGGGCGCCGCGCTGCTCATGCCCGCATCGATGGCGCTCATCAACGGCGCGTGCGCCAACGCGCGCGAGCGCGCCGCCGCCTTCGGCGTGTGGGCCGAGCTAGGCGGTGTCGCGATGGCGGCGGGCCCGTTGCTGGGCGGCTTGCTGATCGGGCTCGCCGGCTGGCGCAGTATCTTTCTTCTCAATGTGCCGGTGTGCCTCGCCGGCATCGCCATGGCGACGCGCGTGGCGCCGCAGCCGCGTTCGGGCGCGCCGCGCCGGCTCGATCTCGCGGGGCAGGCCGCGGCCATCGCGGCGCTGGCGCTGCTCAATGCCGCCATTATCGAGGCGCCTGCGCACGGCTGGCATGCGCCGCTCGTCGCGGGCGCTCTCGCGCTGGCGTGGGCGGCGGCGATTGCATTCGTCGCGCTCGAAACGTATCGCGCGCAGCCGATGTTGCCGCCCGGCTTTTTCCGCGATCCCGTGTTCAGCGCGGCCGTGCTGGTCTCGATGATTTCGGCGTTCACGTTCTACGGTCTGCTATTCGGGCTCAGCCTGTACTGGCAACAGGAGCGCGGCTTCGCGCCGTTGCGCGCGGGCCTCGCTTTCCTGCCGCTCACCGTGGTTGTGCCGCTCGGCAGTCTGCTTTCGCGGCGCGCGGTGGCGTGGCTCGGACCGCGCGCGCTCGTCGCGCTTGCGTGCCTGCTTGCGGCAGCGGGCTATCTCGGCGCGGCGGCATGCGCGACGACGGCGCGCTACGACTGGCTCGCTTTGCCGTTGCCGGCCATCGGTTTTGCCGCCAGCCTCATCACGCCCGCGGCGACCGCCGCACTGATGGCGAGCGTCGATCAGGGCCGCGCGGGCATCGCGGCCGGCGTGCTCAACGCGGCCCGGCAGACGGGCGCTGCGCTCGGCGTGGCCGTGGCGGGCGCCATGATCGCGGGGCGCGCGTCGATCGGCGCGGGCATGCGTGTGAATCTGCTGGTCGCCGCCGCGCTCTCGGCGGCCGCGGCTTGGGGATGGTGGCGCGCGTGGCCCCGGCACGCGGCGGCGTCGCACGACGAAACGAAGGCGCGCGCCGTGGATCGTCCGCCGCGAATTCTGGGATAAAGTGCCCCTGCATGCATCGCGCATTCGCGCGGGCCATGTGCCACAGGAGGAGTTCGTCATGGCCGAATACGGGCAACATCCCTCGTCCGTGCTGTCGCTCAGGAGCGCCCACGACTTCGACACGACGATCGCGCGCGTGAAGACCGCGCTCGCCAAGGCGGGCGCGAACGTATTCGCCGACGTCGACCAGCGCGAAGCCGCCGAAACGGCCGGGCTCAGCCTGCGCCGCACGCGCCTGATCCTGTTCGGCAATCCGAAGGCGGGCACGCCCGTCATGGCCGCCAACCCGCACGCCGCGGTGGAATTGCCGCTGCGCATGGTGATCTGGGAAGACGACGAAGGGCACACGCGGCTCGACTACCGCGACGTTTCGCAGACGCTTGGCCCCCTCTACGGCATCGACGCCGAAGTGCTCGCGCCGTTGCAGCGCGTGGTCGGTCTGCTGCAGGTTGCGGTGCAATAGGCAGGTAGACGGCGAGCACCCGGGCGCCCATCTTCGGCGGACGCTTAAAAATTGACAGTCGCGCCGCGCTTCGCTTAACGTAGGCGGCTTGCGACTTCACCCGGCAAGCGGGCGAAGCGCGTTGCCCGCCGCTGCCTCAATCCGCCGATGACTTTCCGCGCTGAACACCCCGACGATCCGCCGCGCGATCGCGCCCGTGCGTCCGATTCGACTTCCGCTTCTTCGTCCACGGCATCGCCCGGGTCGGCCGCCGTTTCGGGCGCGAAACCCGCACTACCCGAAAACCCGCGCGATGCCGCGTTCGAGCAGCACTGGCGGCGCAATCTGGCCGTGTGCGTGGTGGGCTCGTTCACGACGCTCGTCGCCATGACGCTGATGCTGCCGTTCCTGCCACTTTACGTCGAGGAACTGGGCGTGCGCGGCCACGCGGCCATCGTGCAGTGGTCGGGTATCGCCTACAGCGCGACGTTCTTCACCGCCGCGCTCGTCGCGCCGGTGTGGGGGCGTCTCGGCGACCGCTACGGCCGCAAGCCCATGCTCGTGCGCGCGAGCCTCGGCATGGCGATCACGATGTCGCTCATCGGCATGTCGCGCAATATCTGGCAGCTCGTCGCGCTGCGCCTGCTCGCGGGTTTCGCGGGCGGCTATTCGTCCGGCTCGACCATCCTCGTCGCCACGCAAACGCCGCGTCACCGTTCGGCGTGGGCGCTCGGCGTGCTGTCGTCGGGCATCATGGCCGGCAATCTCATCGGGCCGCTCGTGGGCGGCTTGCTGCCGCCGCTCATCGGCCTGCGCGCCACGTTCTGGGTTGCGGGCGCAACGATCTTCGCGGCTTTCGTCGCGACCTGCGTGTTCGTGAAGGAAGCGCCGCGGCCCGCGCGCGCGTCGCATCACGCCGCGCACAAGGGCGGCTGGTCGGCGCTGCCCGACAAGCGCCCGATCGCCGCCATGCTCGTGACCGGCATGCTGCTGATGCTCGCCAACATGTCGATCGAACCCATCATCACCGTGTACGTGGCGACGCTCGTGCACGACCCCGCGCGCGTGACCTTCGTCGCGGGCCTTGCGATGTCGGCGGCGGCGCTCGGCAGCATCGTCGCGGCCTCGCGCCTGGGACGCGTAGCGGACCGCGTGGGGCACGCGAAGGTGATCGTCGGCGCGCTTGCGGTCTCGGCGGTGCTGCTCGTGCCGCAGGCGTTCGTCACGGCGGGCTGGCAGCTCGTCGCGCTGCGCTTTCTCATGGGCGTGTCGCTCGCGGCGCTGCTGCCGTGCATCGCGACGGTCATTCGACACAACGCGCCGGACCACGCCGCGGGCAGCGTGCTCGGCTATTCGGTCTCGGCGCAATTCGCGGGGCAGGTGGTCGGGCCGCTGATCGGCGGCTTCGTCGGCGGGCATCTGGGCATGCGCGCCGTGTTTCTCGGCACGAGCCTGCTGATGCTGGCGGGCGCGGTGTTTGCGTGGCGCGCGGTGGGCTTCGCCCGGCGCGCGTAAAGCGGCTATAAGGCCGCGGGCCGCGGGCCGCGCGCAGGCGGGCAAACGTGAGGCGAGGGCGGCGAGGCTGCGCGCCGCCGCCCCGGGTTCATCGGCGCTCGATCAGAGCCCCGGCTCAGCGAACAAAGTCAGCGACTAAAGTCAGTGGCCAAAAAACACGTCGCACTGGGCGCGCGGCCAGCACATCTTGCCCGCGCGCTGGCCCGACGCGCCGCGCGTATCGGGCGTGCCGCCGTACGACATGTCGGTGCTCGCCTGAGCCGAAGCGTTGGCGTCGTCGATCATCGTCTGATGCGAGCGCTCCTGCGGAAGGGACTCGTCCTTCGCGTGCGCCGTGCCGGGCGCAACGGCTGCCACGGCGGCCACGCATGTGGCGATCAATGCCAGGCGTAATGTCATATCAACCTCCTTTCTCGAGTTCGTGAGTGCGCCTTCGCGGCAATGACGAAGTCACTGCGGGATAACGGCGGAGTAACTCCGCGGCGAAGGTGCGCGCGAGCGAGAGGCTTGGTCCCGGCCGCACACTCATCTGGAAAGTCGGGATGCCTGCGCGCAACGCACGGCTGCCGAACGTCTTAGCTCACTACTCACGAAAGAAGCGCGCCCGCGCATTCGGGGGCGGCACAGCGCGGCGCGACGCAAGAAGAAGGGGCGAGCGGGCGCGCAGAGAACATCCGCGCTGTACTTTCAGTTATAGCTCGCGCCGCATGGAGTGCAACAAGCCGAATCCGGGGCCGGCGCGGCGCAGATCGAGGGCCGCATCCCGACCCCGCGCCCGCCGCCGCTCGCGCGATTCTTTCGGTTTTGAAATTCGCTGAAAGTATTCGGAAATTAAACGGTCGCCGTGTAGTCATGTTGCGATGTTGTAATGCGCTCGCCCTGATGTAAGGCGCATTGGGGCCCGTTCGCAGGACGGATGGGCTCCCCCTGAAGGCGTGGCGGCAGGGCGCACTCGTGCGCGCCGCGTCCGAAGGACTTCAAAGCAACTCAAACAATCGACCGGAGCCTCACAATGCTGTATCGCCGAGCATTACTTGCCCTGCCTTGCGCGGGCCTCGCTGCCGCTTTATTCGCATGCGGCAGCAGCAGCAATTCGAATTCGGGGACGCCCGCCACCGCGGCCGCGTCGGCACAAGACTCGTTGACGACGGCCACGCCGATCAAGCACCTCGTCGTGATCTACGGCGAGAACGTTTCGTTCGATCACTACTTCGGCACCTACCCGAGCGCCGCGAACCCGAGCGGCGAGCCGTCCTTCACGGCCGCGGCGGGCACGCCGGCAGTCAACGGCCTCACCGCCGCGCTGATCAACGCGAACGGCAACGCGAACGCGACGCTCAACGGCGCGGACGCTTCGGGGCCGTTTCGCCTCGACCGCACGCAGGCCGCCACGGCCGACCAGAACCACGCCTACACGGCGGAGCAGCAAGCCGGCGACAACGGCGCGCTCGACCTGTTCCCGAAGTACACGGGTAAGGGCACGAGCGGCGGCGCGGGCGCCTTCGGCACGAAGGGCCAGGTGATGGGCTTCTACGACGGCAACACCGTCACGGCGATGTGGAACTACGCGCAGAAGTTCGCCATGAGCGACAACGCATGGACCACGACCTACGGTCCCTCGACGCCGGGCGCGCTCGAAGTCGTGTCGGGCCAGACTAACGGCCTCGAACTCGTGAACACGTCGAAGCAGCCTTCGACGGTTGCCGCGCCGACGTATTACATCGAAGACGGCGCAGGCGGCCTCACGATGATGGGCGACGTGGACCCGGGCTACGACCTGTGCTCGAGCAAGACCGATCAGGGCATGATCAACGCGCAGAACATCGGCGACCTGCTAAACGCGCAGAAGATCACGTGGGGCGGCTTCATGGGCGGCTTTAACCTGCAGACGGTCAACCCGAACGGCACGACGGGCTGCCTGCGCAGCACGGTCGCGACGGCCGTGAACGCGGCGACTGCCGACTACAGCCCGCACCACAACTGGTTCCAGTACTTCAAGTCGACGGCGAACCCGCAGCACTTGCGCCCGAGCGCGACGGCGGCCATTGGCGCGACGCTCGAAGCGGACGGCAAGACGCTCGACCCGGCGAACCACCAGTACGACACGGACGACTTCTTCGCGGCCGTGAAGGCAGGCAATTTCCCGTCGGTGAGCTTCCTCAAGGCGCCGGCTGCCCAGGACGCGCACGCGGGTTATTCGGACCCGCTCGACGAGCAACAGTTCGTGACCAAGGTCGTGAACTTCCTGATGCAGCAGCCCGACTGGAAGAACACCGCCGTCGTCGTGACCTATGACGATTCGGACGGCTGGTACGACCACCAGTACATGGCGCCGGTGCATTCGTCGATGAACGCCGCCGACCAGCTCAACGGCAACGGCGTGTGCGGCACGGGCACGCAGCCGACGGGTGTCGCCGGTGCGCCGGTCAATGGCCGTTGCGGCCCGGGCACGCGTATTCCGTTCGTCGTGATCTCGCCGTGGGCGAAAGCCAATTACGTCGACCACACGTTCATCGATCAAGCGTCGGTCGTGCGCTTCATCGAAGACAACTGGCTCGGCGGCGCGCGTCTTGGCGGCGGTTCGTTCGACGCTGCCGCGGGCGACATGCGCGCGATGTTCAACTTTAGCGGTATGGGCAATTTGCCGGTGTTGTACCTCGACGGCACGCTCGGCACGCAGCTAAGTGCCGCGCCGTCGATCTGACCGGCTTACGGCGCGAGTCTGACCGTCGGCACGCGTGCATCGCGCGCGCGCCTGGGCGGCCGGCCTCGCGCCGTTCTCACGCCGTGTGGCTTTCGCCGCGTTGCGCGCCAGCTTCGACGTTTGCTGGGTGAAACGCGGCGTTCGGCTTTTCCTTCTCGTGGTATTACGCAAAGAAAGATCGAATCATGTCCGAGCTTTCCACTTCGCCTGGCCCCTCATCAGCCAGACCGCGCAGCGCGTCGAGCCCCACGCGGCTCGTGCTGCGCGCCGCCGCCGCCGCGATCGCGGCCGGCGCACTGGGTTTCGGCGCCTACGCCCTGGCGTTTCCGGCCAACGTGCCCGATGCCTTGGGCGAGGCCGTCGAGAACCTGACCGGCGCGAATGCCCACCCTGTGGTGCTGCAGCGCCCGCCAGTCGCGCCGCTTTCGGCCATGGCGCAGCTCGGCAAGCAGCTTTTCTTCGATCCGGCGCTTTCGGGCTCCGGTCAGCAGTCCTGTGCTTCGTGCCATAGCCCCGGCCATTCCTACGGCCCCCCGGATGGGCACGACGTGCAGTTGGGCGGCCTCGCGATGAACCAGCAGGGTTATCGGCCGCCGCCTTCGCTCATGTATCTGTACCGCCAGCCGAATTTTAGCATCGGGCCCGATCAGGGCGAAAACGACGACGCGCCCACGGTCGCCCAGCAGGCCACGGCCGCCGCCGACGTCGTGAAGTCACAGAAGGTGGCGGGCGGCGCATCGACCTCGGTGGAGATGGTGCCGCAGGGCGGACTCTTCTGGGACGGACGCGCCGACACGCTGCAGCAGCAGGCCTACGGCCCGCTGCTCAACCCGGTGGAAATGGCGAACGCGAACATCGAACAGGTGGCGGCGAAGCTCGAAAAAGCGCCGTACGCGAAGCACTTCAAGGAACTGTTCGGAGACCGGATCTTCAGCGACCCGAAGCTTTCCGTGGCCGAGGCGATGTTCGCGATCTCGCGCTATCAGGTGGAGGATCAGTCGTTCCATCCGTATAACAGCAAGTACGACCGCTGGCTCGAAGGCCATGCGCGCCTCACGCAAGCCGAACTGCGCGGCCTGCGCCTCTTCAACGACCCGAACAAGGCGAACTGCGCGGGCTGCCACCTCTCGAAGCCCGGCAAGGACGGCCTGCCGCCGATGTTCACGGACTATCAGTACGAGGCGCTGGGCGTGCCGCGCAACCACAAGCTCGCGCAGAACAAGGACCCGCACTTCTTCGATATGGGCGTATGCGGCCCGTTCCGCGCGGACTTCAAGGACCAGACGCAATACTGCGGCATGTTCCTCACGCCCACGCTGCGCAACTCGGCCACGCGCACGGTGTTTTTCCACAACGGCGTGTATCACAATCTCGACGACGTGATGGCGTTCTACAACGATCGCAATACGGACCCGGGCAAGTTCTATCCGCACGGCGCCGACGGCAAGATCGACAAGTACGACGATATCCCGCCGCAGTTCCAGAAGAACGTGGATGTGACCGATGCGCCGTTCGACCGCAAGTTCGGCGACAAGCCCGCGATGACGCAAAGCGATATTCAGGACATCATCGCGTTCCTCAAGACGCTCAACGACGATCCCGTCACGTCGAAGCAGTGAGCGGGGCGGGGCAACCCGTCGCCGTGAAGTCGAAGGGGCGTGTCCGGCCTGAACCCGGACACGCCCCTTTTGCGCCTGTGAGCCTCAAACGAGCTTCGCGTTGAGCGTGATCTTCGCGTTGTTGGCGAAGAGCTTCGACACCGGGCAGTTCTCCTTGGCGCCCTTTGAAAGCTCGTCGAACTTCGCCTGATCGATGCCCGGAATCTTCGCGCTCATGTCGAGCTGGCAACTCGTGATGGCGAAGCCTTCGCCCACCTTGTCGAGCGTGACGGTCGCCTTCGTCTCGATGCTCTCGGCCGTGAAGCCCGCCTGGGTGAGAAACAGCGAGAACGCCATCGTGAAGCAGCCCGCGTGCGCCGCGCCGATCAACTCCTCGGGATTGGTGCCGGGACCGCCTTCGAAGCGCGAGGCGAAGCCATAGGGCGCCTCCTTGAGCACGCCGGTTTGCGTCGAGATCGTGCCTTGTCCGTCCTTGATGCCGCCGTGCCATTTTGCCGATGCCGTCTTTTGCATGATGTCGCTCCGCGAGTTTGGGTAACGAGTTTGGGTGAGGACGTGCAGGGCGCGCAATTTGCGTACCGCCGCATGCGCCGCGGGGTCGGGATCAGGGCTTCGGCGGCGTTTCGCCCGCGTACCAGGCAGCGGCCGCGTCGATCTCCTCGGGCGTCATGTTGCGCGCGATGTTGCGCATCTGTTCGGAAATGTCGTTGTGACGCGTGCCGTTCGCGAACGCGAGCAGTTGCGCCTTCGTGTAGGCGGCGGGCAAACCGTCGAGCCACGGACTGCCGATCTTGCTGTCCACGCCGCCATGGCACGACGCGCAGGCGGGAATATTGCGCAGCGGCGCGCCGTGCGCCACGATATCGGGCGCGCCGCCGTGCAGGTGCGCGATCGGCTGCAGCGAGGCGTAATATGCCGCGAGGTCGCGCATGTCCTCGTCGGACAAATCGCGTGCCATGGGCGACATCACCGCGTTCTGACGCGCGCCCGTCTGGAAGTCGTGCAGTTCCTTGAAGACGACGATGGCGAACTGTCCCGCCAGATTCGGCGAATTGGCCATGCTGATGCCGCGCGGTCCGTGGCACATCGTGCAGCGCAGGGCGAGCGTCGCGCCGCGGCCAATCGAAAGCGCGGTCGCGCCGTCGAGCATGTGCGGCGTGAGTTCGACCTGGCTTAGCCGGTAGCCCGGCGGTACCGCCGATTCGACCGGATGCCACTCGCGCGGCACGCCGGCGGCGCTGCAGATGGCCGTCCAGATGCCCTGAAAATACGGATCGCTCTTGGCGGAAGGCAGCCAGATGAAGCCGATCAGCACGGAGACGACGAACACGACGATCGTCGCGCCCACGCCCGTGCGAAACCACACGTTGCGAAACGAGAACAGGCGTTCGTCGCTCATCGCTGCGCTCCAATCGGGATCGCGGGCACGGCCGATTCGGGCGTGGCCAGCAGTTGCGCGATGGGGTAGCCGTAGTTGGTGATCGTGAGGGCGACCATCAGCACGATCCACAGCCCGAAGCTGTTGAGCGCCACGGGCAGCGTGGCCGACTCGTGCACCGGCTTGCTGAAGCGATATTCCTCGGGCGCGGCCGCCTCGCTGCGATGCCCCTGAAGCAGCACGATGAAGAACAGCACCGCCGAAATCACGAGTATCAGACCGCCAAAGGCGGAGAGCACGACGAGCGCGCCCTGGCCCGCGAGCGCGGGGTCGCTGTAATCGTAGTAGGCCATGCGCCGCGGCATGCCCATGAGGCCGACCAGATGCCACGGAAAGGTCGTCACGATCATGCCGACGAACCACAGCCACAACTGCCAGCGCATGAGGCGCCAGTTGTTGAGCGCGCGGCCCGTGATCTGCGGCCACAGGTCGTAGGCGATGGCGAAGTACATGATGACGATCGCGCCGCCGTAGATCAGGTGGAAGTGGCCCGTGATCCACTGCGTGTTGTGCACGGACTGGTCGAGCTGATAGCTCATGTTGATGAGGCCGCCCGCGCCGCCGAAGCCGAGCATGACGAACGAGAACGCCACGGCCAGCATTTGCGGGTTCTGCCAGGGCAGTTTCGCGATCCAGCCGAACGCTCCCGTGCCGCCGCGCAGCCGCCCGGCGATTTCGACCGACGCGCAGATCGTGAACACGGTCAGCAACGTGGGCACCGAAACCAGCGCTGTGAACACCGACTGCACGAACTTGAAGCCCGAGCCCACCTGCGGATCGGTGAAGAGGTGGTGCAGGCCGATAGGCATGGCCACCACGAGGAACAGGATGAAGGAGATGCGCGCCATCACGTCGCTGTAGAGCCGCCCGCCGATCGCGCGCGGAATGATCGTGTAGTACGCGATATACGCGGGCATGAGCCAGAAGTAGACGATGGCGTGCAGCGTCCACGAGAAGAACACGCGCGCGAGGCCCGCGTCGATGGTCGTGCGCCAGCCGAAGGCCACGGGCAGGATCTGGAACAGCACTTCAATGGCCGCGCCCACGGCGGTCCAGCCCCAGAGGTACGCGCCCGCCGTGGTCGCGAACATGGCGAGCGGCAATGGTTTGCCGGGGTTCTCGCGCTTCCATTTCGAGGTGTTCACGCTCATCAGCGCGACCCACACCCACGAGCCCACGACCACGAGCACGACGCCCAGGTAATAGAACACGTTGCCGATCATCGGCGGATAGAACGTATAGAGCACGGAAGCGAGGCCGAGCGCGACGGGCACCGAGGCCGTGACGGAGCCGAGCGCGAGCAGGACGAAGCCGGCCCATGCCCACCTCACGCCCACGAGCGGGCGCTTGAGCGCGAGTTCGCTAACCGCGTAACCGAAGCCCATGGCGATGAGCGTGGGAAACACGTAGCCCATCACGGTGCCATGCTCCGTGACCGAGCGGTAGTAAAGCTCGGGGTCGCCCAGCCACGGGTGCAGCGGGCTGCGCACGAACATCTGCCACGCGCCGAGCAGCAGCGCCACGCCGAACACGATGAACGCGAGCCAGAAGTGGGCAAGTACGAGTCGCTTGTTATTTAACACAGCTAAATCTCCGCGCTGAATTGCCTGCCTGATTCGCCATCTGCATGAAAGCATCCTTGTCGATGACTTTCACGTGGGCCCACATGCCCTGGTGGCCCGTGCCGCAGTATTCGTGGCACGGCATGAGGTGGTCGGAGGGTTTGTCGAAGCTCGTACGGAACGTCGAGATGTAGCCCGGCTCGACCATCGAGTTCAGGTTGGTGTCCGTGACGAGAAAGCCGTGCACGACGTCGGCGCTCGTCGCGCGGAACGTAATGGGCGTGTTCGCCGGCACGAGAATGCATTGCGGCGTGAACGAGTATTGCTGCGCAAGAATGCGCACGGTGACGGAGCCGTCGGTTTCCACGGCGCTGCCGAGGTTCGATTCGACAAATTCGCCGGACATGTGCAGCGTTTCCGGATTGACCAGTTCCACGCGTGAAGGCGGCATCATGGCCCAATGCAGGCCCGTGAACACCACCACGGCCACGAGCAGGGCGACGAACGCCACCATGAGCGCGGCCCAGCGGCGCTCGACGCGCGCGGCGACTTCGGCACTGGCATGGTTATCGAGCGGATTCGACATGAGGCCGGCCTTTTCTTGTCTGTCTGGTCTATTGGATGACGCCGCGCGGCAGGAACACGACGAAGTAGAAGATGAACCAGATCGCGGCCACGATTAACGTGGCGATGCCCGCGACCGCGAGCGCGCCGCCCGGGCCGTCGGCGACGATCTCGTCGACCTGCTCGTGTTGCGGGCGCTCGCCTGGCTGTTCGGGTGCGGGAGTTTCGATCATCGCGGCCTCCCTCAGAAAAGTGGCGCGGAACGCAGCGCGTTGACTTCGTGTTCGGAAACCGGCGTGCCGTGATTGCCCCACGCCGTGCGGATATACGTGACCACGGCCGCCACTTCCTCGTCGGAAAGCGACTGCGCGAACGGCGGCATGCCATAGGGCATGGGGTTCTTGCGCGTGCCCGGCGCGTAGCCGCCGTTGAGCACCATGCGGATGGGGTTCACGGCCGAGTTCATCTGGATCGACTGGTTGTTGGCGAGCGGCGGGAAATGCGGCAGCTTGCCCTGGCCTTCGGTCGCGTGGCACACCGCGCACTGCGACTCGTAGATCTTCTTGCCGAGCGGCACGAGGCGCGCCGCTTCCTCCGTCACGAAGGTGCTCCTGGGCGACGTGTCGACTTCGTTGTTGTGGCCCGGCAGCGACTTCAGATACACGGCCACGGCGCGCACGTCGTCTTCGCTGAGGTACTGGAAGCTGTCGTACACCACTTCGGCCATCGGTCCGTACACGGCGCCGCGTTTCGAAACGCCCGCGTGCAGCAGATCGACGATGTCCTCGATGCTCCAGTCGCCGAGGCCGGCTTCCTTGTTCGAGGTGAGCGAAGGCGCGTACCAGTTCTGCACGGGGATCAGGCCGCCCTGGAACTCCTTCGAAGCCGAGTTGCCGCCGAGCGCGTTGATGGCAGTGTGGCACATCGTGCAGTGGCCGAGCCCCTGCACGAGATACGCGCCGCGATTCCATTCGGCGGACTGCGCCGGGTCGGGCTTGAACTCGCCCTGGCGGAAGAACAGCGTGCGCCAACCGAGCAGCAGCGCACGCTTGTTATACGGGAAGCGCAGATCGTGCGGCCGGTTCTCCTTGTGCACGGGCGGCGTGGAGAGCAGGTACGCGAAGATGGCGTCCGAGTCCGCGCGCGTGACCTTCGTGTACGACGCGAACGGCATGGCCGGATAGAGCAGCGTGCCGTCGCGCGATTTGCCCTCGTGCAGCATGCGGTAGAACTGGTCGGCGGTCCACGCGCCGATGCCGAATGTCTTGTCCGACGAGATGTTCGGCGTATAGAGCGTGCCGAACGGCGTTTCCATTGGACGGCCGCCGCCGAACATCTGTTCGGACGGCACCGTGTGGCACGCAATGCAGTCGCCCGCGCGCGCGAGATATTCGCCGCGCGCGATCAGTTCGGCGTTGCCCGACACCGGTTTCGCGTTGGCCGCGGCTGCCGCGGCGGCGGCGCTGGCCGCATTGGCGGCGTTCGCGCTGGGCGCGGCCGTTTGCGCGAGCGCGACTGCGGCGCCCATGCAGAGCGTGGCGGCCGCGAGCGAGCGGCAAAGCGAAGCGGGGAGAAGGGATCGAAGTCTGTGCACGTCGAGGCCCCGGCTAGTGAGGAACGCTGCCGCACGCGAGCGGCAGCGGCGCGGCTGCCGCGGGCGCCGGATCAGCAGGCGCGGGTTGCGACGCGAGCCAGGCCGCGATCGCGGTGATGTCGCGGTCGGCGAGACGGGTGGCGATGTCGTGCATGCAATCGGGCGCGGCGCCGCGGCGCGTGCCGTAGCGGAACGCGCCGAGCTGCGCGCTGATGTAGTTCGGATGCAGCCCGACAAGACCCGGAATGGCGGGCTGCATGCCCGTGAGCGAGGCGCCGTGGCAGAGCGCGCAGGCGGGCACGTTGCGCTTGCTGTCGCCGTTCAGGACGAGCGACTTGCCGAGCGCGAGCGTGGCGGCGTCGACGGTGGGTTGCGCAGGCGGCGGGTAGGGCGGGTGCTGCTGCGAGAAGAATTCCGCGAGCTGCTTGAGATAGGCGTCGGGCAGATACGCCAGCAGGTAGTTCATGGGCGGATAGCTGCGGCCGCCGTCGCGGAATGCGACGAGCTGGTTGAACAGATAGGCCGCGGGCTTGCCAGCGAGACGCGGGAAGTAGTCGTTGTCGGTGCCTTCGCCGTGCGCGCCGTGGCAGGCCGCGCAACCCATGACGCGGGCCTGCATCGTGTCAGGCGCGGGCTCGGCGGGCGGCGCCGCGAATAGCGGCGCACAGGGCAGCGCGAACGCGAGGATGAGGAGGACGATGCGGTTTCTCAATGATTCCCTCGGTACGGAATGTGACTACACAAACGCGTTGCGATTCGATATCAGTTGAGGCGTCGTCCGTGGGGATTGTCGTTTTCCATGACGGCCGGGCGCGCACCTTTTGATGGAGATTATCGGAGAACGCCGACTTGTGCAGCCCGGATGCGCAAAAAAATCCGCGGCATTTCTTGCTGTCGTCGATGTTCGCAAACACAACGATATGTGCTTTCCATCGCGCATCGGGTTCGGCGAATTGCATCGGAATGCGAAATAAAATGAAGCGCTTTTAATACGTGATTTCGTGCGGCGCGCGGATCTCCGTGGATGGCGTTACTCGTGCAGTCATCCGATGTCCCCGGCCTGTTGCGTGCGGGCTTTTCCCGCGGTTATACGACAACGTATAATGGAACGACATACGCCTATTCGAGCCAAGGAGATCCACATGGCGGAGTCGCTTGCCGCGCCCATCGCCGCGCGTAGCCGCAATCTCGCCGAGCAGGTCGTCAACTTCATCCGCGAGCAGATCGCCGCGCGCGCGCTCAAGCCCGGCGACAAGCTGCCCACCGAAAGCAATCTCATGACGCAACTGGGCGTGAGCCGCACGGTGGTGCGTGAGGCCATTTCGCGTCTGCAGGCCATGTCGGTGATCGAAACGCGTCACGGCATCGGCAGCTTCGTGCTGGAGCCGCGCCGCGAGCCGCTCGATCTCGACGTCGTGCCGGCCAGCACGCTGGACGACGTGCTTTCCGTGCTCGAGTTGCGCATCAGCCTCGAAACGGAGGCCGCGGGTCTCGCCGCGCAGCGCGCGAGCGAGCGCGACCTGGCCGGCATGCGCGCCGCGCTCGACACGCTCGACGTCGTCATTCGCACGGGCGGCGACAGTTCGGGCGCCGACCTCGAATTCCACGTCTCGGTGGCGCGCGCCACGGGCAACCGTTATTTCGTCGATATCCTCACGCAGATGGGCGCGGCGTTGATCCCGCGCCGTCGCGTCGATTCGGCGGGCATTGCGCATCGCGATCCGCAGGCTTATGCCGAGCTGGTGAACCGCGAGCACGAAAGCATTTTCGACGCTATCGCGCGGCACGATCCCGAAGGCGCGCGCGCGGCGATGCGCATGCATCTGTCGAGCAGCCGCGAGCGGTTGAGGCGCGCGGCGGCGGAGGGGGAAAGGGCGTAGCGCGTTCGAACCTCCTACGCACGCGGAAAAACAGCGGCCAGGGCCGCTGTTTTCATTTGGATCACCGAGAGAAGGCGACTACCCGCGCACAAGCTCCCCATTCCTGCGCCGCCACAGATCGAGCGGATTCGCATCCGCGAGCGCCTGCGGCAGCAACTCCGCCGGGAAGTCCTGATAACACACGGGCCGCAGGAAGCGCTCCATCGCGCTCGTGCCCACCGAGGTCGCGCGGCTATCGGAAGTGGCCGGGAACGGGCCGCCATGCACCATCGCGTGCGTGACTTCCACGCCGGTCGGGAAGCCGTTCACGAGCAGGCGTCCCGCCTTGCGCTCGAGTATCGGCACGAGTCGCATGGCAGCGGGTATGTCGGTGCGGTCCATCTGGATCGTCGCCGTGAGCTGGCCGGCGAAATGCTCGGCCACGGCGAGCAGTTCCGTCTCGTCCTTGCAGCGCACGAGCGTCGAGGCCGGGCCGAACACTTCGTCTTCGAGGGCGGGCTGCGCGAGGAAGGTTTGCGCGTCGGTCACGAAGAGGGCGGCGAACGCCTGGTTCGGCCCGCTCGCGCCCTGGCCTTGGGCGAGCGCGCTCACGCCCGGGGTTTGCGCAAGTCGCCGCGCGCCTTCTTCATACGCCGCATGAATGCCCGAAGTGAGCATGGTCTGCGCGGGCTTGACGCCCAGCGCCTGCGCCGCGGCCTGCGCGAACGCATCGAGCGCCGGGCCTTCGATGCCGATCGCCAGACCTGGATTCGTGCAGAACTGGCCCGCGCCCAATACGAGCGAATCGACGAAACCCTGCGCGATGGCCGCGCCGCGCGCCGCGAGCGCCTCGGGCAACAAAAACACGGGATTGATGCTGCTCATTTCCGCGTAGACAGGAATGGGCTCGGGCCGATTCGCGGCGATGCGCACGAGCGCCATGCCGCCCGCGCGCGAGCCCGTGAACCCCACGGCCTTGATCGCCGGATGCGCAACGAGCGCTTCGCCCACGGTGCGCCCGGCGCCGACGATGAGCGAGAACACGCCTTCGGGCAGCCCCATCTCCTGCACCGCTTGCTGGATCACGCGGCCCACCATCTCCGATGTGCCGAGGTGCGCGCCGTGCGCCTTGACGATCACCGGGCAGCCCGCCGCGAGCGCCGCCGCCGTGTCGCCGCCCGCCACCGAAAACGCGAGCGGGAAGTTGCTGGCGCCGAACACCGCGACAGGACCGAGCGCGATTTTCTGCAGACGCAGATCGGCGCGCGGCAGCGGCTTACGCTCGGGCAGGGCGGCGTCGAGCGTGGGCGTCAGCCACAGGCCCTGGCGCACTTCCTGCGCGAACAGCTTCAGTTGACCGACGGTGCGGCCACGCTCGCCTTCGAGGCGCGCTTTCGGCAGGCCGGTTTCCGCGTGGGCGCGCTCGGTGAGCGCGTCGCCCAGCGCGGCGATGCCGTCGGCGATGCGTTCCAGAAACGCCGCGCGCACCGCGAGGGGCAGCGTGCGGTAGGCGTCGAACGCCGCGGCGGCGAGCTTGCAGGCGGCGTCGACGTCGGCGGCCGTGCCGCTGCCGAAGGCCGGCGCGGGGATCGCCTCGCCCGTGGCGGGATTGAGTGCCGCGAGCGGCTTTTCCGAGCCGCGCACCGCGCGGCCTCCAATAAGCATGTCGCCAGTGATTTGCATGTCGTCTCCGAGTAAGAGTGCCGCGAGCTAAGTCATCGTACAACTATCATACGCCAGTTAGCCTGCGAATGAACGCAACGGTGCGTCATTTGTGGATGAGAAACGCCGCCGCCCACGCCAATCAAGCCTTTTCGGGTATGATTTCCGTTCCGGAGCAGGGTAAACACGACGTTGGCTCCCGTGAGGCACAAGTCTAGAATGTCATCAGACAACGTACCACGCATCACCCAATCCGCGCGCCCTCTACGCGCCAGAAGGAGACAGCCCCGATGTCCGCCCCTGCCCACCGTCACGAACATCTGCTGGAGTCGGCTAGTGCCAAGGTCCTGCGGCACGTGCTCCCGCTTTTCCTCATCATGTTCATCGCGAACTATATCGACCGCGTGAACGTCGGCTTCGCAGGCGCGCACATGAAGGCCGATATCGGGCTTTCGGCGGCGGCGTATGGGTTCGGCGCGGGGCTCTTCTTCGTGGGCTATGCGATCTTCGAGGTGCCGTCCAACATCCTCATGCAGAAGTATGGCGCGCGCGCATGGCTTACGCGCATCATGGGTACCTGGGGCCTCGTGGCGGGCGCCATGGCGTTCGTGCACAGCGACACCTCGTTCTACGTGCTGCGGTTTCTGCTCGGCGTGGCCGAAGCGGGCTTCTTTCCCGGCGTGATCTATTACTTCGCGCAGTGGCTGCCGCAGAAGGAGCGCGGCAAGGCGGCGGCTGTGTTTCTCGCGGGCTCGGCGTTCGCCTCCGTGCTCTCGGGGCCGATCACGGGCGCGCTGCTTTCCGTGCGCGGCCTGGGTCTCGCGGGCTGGCAGTGGATGTTCCTGATCGAAGGCGGCTTTTCCATCGTGCTGTGCGGCGTGAGCTGGGTATTCCTCAAGTCGCGCATTCGCGACGCGCACTGGCTCACGAGCGACGAGCAGGGCGCGCTCGAAACGTATCTCGCGCGCGAGCAGGCCGAGCGCGAAGCCGCCACTGGCGCGCACGTGTCCGTGCTGCGCCTGCTGAGAGACCCGCAGATCGTGCTGTTCTGCTTCCTCTATTTCGCCATCCAGCTCACCATTTACGCGGCCACGTTCTGGCTGCCCACGATCATCCGCAAGATGGGCGGCCTGAGCGACTTCCAGGTCGGCCTCTACAACGCTATTCCGTGGATGATCGCCATCGTCGCGATGTACGGCTTCGCGCTGCTCTCGGCGAAGTACCGCTTCCAGCAGGCGTGGCTCGCCGTCGCGCTCGTGATCGCGGCCTGCGGCCTGTTCGCTTCGACTTCGTCGGACCCGGTGTTTTCGTTCGTGGCGATCTGCTTTTCGGCCATCGGCTTCAAGGCGGCTTCGTCGCTGTTCTGGCCCATGCCGCAGGGCTATCTCGACACCCGCGTGGCCGCCGGCGTGATCGCGCTCATCAATTCGCTCGGCAACCTGGGCGGCTTCTTCGCGCCCGCCACTTTCGGCTATCTTCAGCAGCATACGGGCTCGATTACGGGCGGCCTGTACGGCCTGGGCGTGACGTCGCTCATCGCCGCGGCCGCCGCGTTCCTCGCCCGCAACAAGCCGTCGCGCCGCGCCTTTGCCGACGATGCGGTGCGCAGCGGCGCGCATTGAACCCGGGCGCCACTTTCAATCGAGAAGGAAATACACACCATGAATCAGCCGAACCCCGAGTGCTTCTTCGTCTACGTCGCGAATTCGAAAGACGGGGACATTGGCGTGTTCCATCTCGACGCGCGTAATGGCGCGCTCACGCCGCAAGCGCGCGTGGCGGCGCAGGACAACGTCATGCCGATGGCGCTCTCGCCCGATCGCCGCCGCCTGTACGCGGCCACGCGCGGCGCCGACAAGCGCATCAACGACTACGCCATCGATGCGCAAACCGGCAACCTCGCGCCCAACGTGCAGACGCCCATCGAATCGAGCCTCGCGTATCTGTGCGCGGAGCCGCTGGGGCGTTTTTTGCTGGGCGCTTCGTACGGCGAGCACCGCGTGAGCCTGTATGGCGCGGGCGATCTTGAGAGCGGGAAGGGCGCGCCGCTGCAAGTCGTGAGCGACGTGAAGCATGCGCATGCCGTCATCGTTTCCGCCGATGGGCGCTTCGCATATGCGTCGTCGCTTGGCAGCGACCACGTGTTCGCGTTCGCGCTCGAAGACGAAGGGCGCCTCGTCGAGATCGGCACGGTCGATCTCGGCGCGGGCTTCGGTCCGCGCCATCTGCGCTTTTCGCCGGGCGGCGACGTGCTGTACGTGCTGAGCGAATTCCGCGCGACAGTGGCGGCTTTCGCGCGCGACGCCGCCACGGGCAAGCTCGCGCCGCTGCACGTTTCGCCGCGCGCCGCCGCCCTCGCGCATCTGAATGACGGTTTCGCGCGCCCGAGCCCCACGGACCCCGTGCAGCCGGACCCGGCCGTGCTCGCGAAGAACATCTGGGCCGCCGACATCCACGTTTCGCCCGATGGCCGCTTCGTCTACGTGTCCGAGCGTACGACGAGCCAGATTCTCGCGCTGCGCGTCGCTCAGGATGGCGCGCTCGAATACGCGGGCGCAACCGCGACGGAAACGCAGCCGCGCGGCTTTCGCATCGACCCGACGGGCCGTTTTCTCGTGGCATGCGGAGAAAAATCGCAACACGTCTCGGTCTATTCCGTCGATGCAAACAGCGGCGCGCTCACGCCCCTCTCGCGCAGCGAGGGCGGCAACGGCGCGAACTGGGTGGAGATCGTCGCCGCCGGCGCTTAACCGGTTCAACAAAACGTTTCGATCGTCAGGGCGCAGCGCGCCGCACTTTTACAGGTAATACCTTCATGTCCACACAAACCGTTCAACCGAACGCCACCCCCGTTGTGACCGAGCTGCGCGTCGTGCCCGTGGCGGGCCGCGACAGCATGCTGCTGAACCTCTCCGGCGCGCACGGTCCGTTCTTCACGCGCAACGTCGTGCTGCTGCGCGACAGCGCGGGCAACACCGGCATCGGCGAAGTGCCCGGCGGCGAGGCGATCCGCAAGACGCTCGAAGACGCGCGCGCGTTCGTGGCGGGCCAGTCCATCGGCAACATGCAGTCGGTGCTCAATACCGTGCGCAAGCAGTTCGCCGACCGCGACTCGGGCGGCCGCGGCCTGCAGACCTTCGACCTGCGCACCACGATTCACGCGGTCACGGCGCTCGAAGCCGCGCTGCTCGATTTGCTCGGCCAGCATTTGAACGTGCCCGTTGCCGCGCTGCTGGGCGAAGGCCAGCAGCGCAGCGAAGTGGAAATGCTCGGCTATCTGTTCTTCATCGGCGATCGCAACAAGACCGATCTCGCGTACGCGAGCGGCGCCGATGGCCGCGACGACTGGGAGCGCCTGCGCACCGAAGAAGCGATGACGCCGGAAGCGGTCGTGCGTCTGGCGGAAGCCGCGCAAGCGCGCTACGGCTTCAACGACTTCAAGCTCAAGGGTGGCGTGCTGGCGGGCGACGCGGAAATGGAAGCGGTCACGGCGCTGGCCGAGCGCTTTCCCGAGGCGCGCGTGACACTCGACCCGAACGGCGCATGGTCGCTGGCCGAGGCCATCCGGCTGTGCCGCGACAAGCACGGCGTGCTCGCCTACGCGGAAGACCCTTGCGGCGCGGAAAACGGCTACTCGGGCCGCGAAGTGATGGCCGAGTTCCGGCGCGCCACGGGCCTGCCCACGGCCACCAACATGATCGCGACCGACTGGCGGCAAATGGGCCACGCCATCCAGTTGCAATCGGTGGACATTCCGCTCGCCGATCCGCACTTCTGGACCATGCAGGGTTCGGTGCGCGTCGCGCAAATGTGCAACGACTGGGGCCTCACGTGGGGCTCGCATTCGAACAACCACTTCGACATTTCGCTCGCCATGTTCACGCACGCGGCCGCGGCCGCGCCAGGCAAGATCACCGCGATCGACACGCACTGGATCTGGCAGGACGGCCAGCGCCTCACGCGCGAGCCGCTGCAGATCGTGGGCGGCAAGGTGCAGGTGCCGCAGAAGCCGGGCCTCGGCATCGAGATCGACATGGACGAACTGGAAAAGGCCCACGCGCTCTACCAGGAACACGGCCTCGGCGCGCGCGACGACGCGATCGCCATGCAATACCTCGTTCCCGACTGGAAATTCGACAACAAGCGCCCGTGCCTCGTGCGCTGAACGCCGTCTTCAACCGAACACTTTTACTGACTTCGCTACAGGATCAAGACCATGACCACGCCGCAAGAACTCAAGCAAATCGTCTCCGAAGGCCTGCTTTCGTTCCCTGTGACCGACTTCGACGCGCAAGGCAACTTCCGCGCGAGCACGTACGCCGAGCGCCTCGAATGGCTGGCCCCCTACGGCGCGAGCGCGCTGTTCGCGGCGGGCGGCACGGGCGAATTCTTCTCGCTCACGAAGAGCGAGTACTCGCAGGTCATCAAGACGGCCACCGAAACCTGCAAGGGCAAGGTGCCGATTCTCGCGGGCGCGGGCGGCGCGACGCGTGTGGCCATCGAATATGCGCAGGAAGCCGAGCGCAACGGCGCGCAAGGCATTCTGCTGATGCCGCATTACCTCACGGAAGCCTCGCAGGAAGGCATTGCCGCGCACGTGGAGCAGGTTTGCAAGGCCGTGCCGAAGATGGGCGTGATCGTCTATAACCGCGCCAATTCGAAGCTCAACGCCGACATGCTCGAACAACTCGCGGACCGCTGCGAGAACCTGATCGGCTTCAAGGACGGCGTGGGCGAGATCGAGGCGATGGTGACGATTCGCCGGCGTCTGGGCGAGCGCTTCTCGTACCTGGGCGGCCTGCCCACGGCCGAAGTCTACGCCGCGGCGTACAAGGCGCTGGGCGTGCCGGTGTATTCGTCGGCGGTGTTCAACTTCATTCCGAAGACGGCGATGCAGTTCTATCGCGCGATCGCCGCCGACGATCACGCCACCGTCGGCAAGCTCATCGACGAATTCTTCCTGCCGTATCTGAAGATCCGCAATCGCCGCGCGGGCTATGCGGTGAGCATTGTGAAGGCGGGCGCGAAACTCGTGGGCCGCGACGCGGGCCCCGTGCGCGCGCCGCTCACCGATCTTGCGGAAGAGGAAGTGGCGCAGCTCGACGTGCTGATCAAGAAGCTCGGCGCGCAGTAACGCGCGCGGCGGGTCAGGCGTCGCCGAACAGGTCCAGGTTGGCGCGCTCGCGCTTTTTGCCTGCGTTGCCTGCCGTCTTGCGCGCGCGGCGCGGCCTGCCGAATACCTCGTCGGGCGTGAAGCCGAATTCGGCGATTGCCGCGCGCACGCTGGC
This sequence comes from Paraburkholderia sp. J76, assembly GCF_905220295.1. NCBI lineage: Bacteria > Pseudomonadati > Pseudomonadota > Betaproteobacteria > Burkholderiales > Burkholderiaceae > Paraburkholderia > Paraburkholderia sp. J76. The sequence continues at coordinate 70,580 of NZ_CAJMZJ010000013.1, read as the reverse complement.
CAGCGCCTCGTGCGCCGCTTCGGCGCGCGCCGCTTCGATACGCTCGTCGAGTTCGCGTTTCTGGGCGAGCAATTCGCGGTAAGTAGCCATCGATTAATTCTGTCGAGTGAAAACGAGCCGCTGATTTTACGCGCTGCGCGGGCTTCGCGTGGGTTTTAAACCGCACACGCAGTATCAAAGATACGCGGCGAGCAACGCGACCACGACGCCCGACAGTCCCATCAGCAAGGCCGCCAGCCACAGCGACCCGCGCGCGGGCGCGCGCACCGAGGCGGGCAAACGCTTTTTGCCGCTGATCATCGGGCCGATCAGATTGTGGCCTTTCACGAGCGCATAGACGGCAATCGCGCACACGTGCAACACGACCGCCGCCGCGAGCAGATCCCAGCCCCACGCATGCAGGCCGGCGATGGCATTGGCGATTTTCGCGGGCACGATTTCGCTGAGCGGGCCTTCGTCGGCGATGTCGTTGTTGTCGTAGAGACCCGTGAGCGTTTCGAGCAACAGCAGCGCGAGCAGCAGCAGGACCATCCAGCCGCCCGCCGCGTTGTGGCCCACCTGCACGTCGGGCTCGCGCCGCAACAAATGACGCAGATGCTCGACCGCCTTGCGCGGCGACGCCACGAAGCGCGAAAAGCGCGCGGTCTCGCTGCCGAAGCAGCCCCACAAAATGCGAAACAGCACGAGCGCGAGCAGCGTTTCGCCGATGCGCACGTGCGCCTGCATCCAGTTCATGCGCTGCGTGACGTAGGCCGCCGCCACGAGCAAGACGCTCAGCCAGTGGAACAGGCGCGTGGGCAGGTCCCAGACGGGCACGCGTCGCTCAGGCTGGTTGGGGCGGTCGCGGGTTGCAGATGTCGTCGAGTTCATGATCCGTGGCTGGCTGGCGAGCGGATGTGGCGCTCAAGGGCATCATAGTTCAGGAACGTTCGCGCGCCATGTGCGGCGCAAGATATGCCGCTGCGGCTACGTGGCGTCGCTTGGCGACTTCGGCCATACTTGCCGCGTGCCTTACATCCCTTGCAAGCCGATCCCGCAGATGGAAAAAAACCGACTCGAAGCGTTCAGCGATGGCGTGCTCGCCATCATCATCACCATCATGGTGCTGGAACTCAAGGTGCCGCATGGCGACGATCTCGCTGCGCTCGTGCCGCTCTGGCCGGTTTATCTGAGCTACGTGCTGAGTTTCATCTACGTGGGGATTTACTGGAACAACCATCACCACATGCTGCAAGCGGCGCGCCGCGTGAACGGCTCGGTGCTCTGGGGCAATCTGCATCTGCTGTTCTGGCTCTCGCTGCTGCCGTTCACCACGGGCTGGATGGGCGAAAACCACTTCGGGCGCTGGCCGACCGCGCTCTACGGCGTCAACCTGCTGCTCTGCGCGCTGGCCTATGTCGTGCTGCAATTCACGCTTGTGCGCTACCACGGCAGGCAAAGCCCGCTTGCCGTCGCGCTGGGCAACGACGCGAAGGGCAAAATATCGCCGGTGCTGTATCTGGCAGGGTTCGCGCTCGCTGCGCTCGATTATCCGCGTATTGGCGCGATCTTCTACTTCGTCGTGGCGCTGCTCTGGCTCGTGCCCGATCGGCGCATGGAACGTCTCGCCCTCGCTGCCGGCGAAAAGAAGGAAGAGTAAGCAGCAAGGGGCCGGCCCTTGCTGCATCACATCGTCGTTAGCCTGCCAGGTGCTTGCGTTTGGCGAGTTCCTGCGCCTTGGCGTAGTCGGCCTGGATCACGGGCAGACCGGCGGTGGCGGCCTTCTTGAGGCCCGCGTCGCGGCCCGAGGCGATCTCCGCCTGGAATGCCGAAAGCGTTTTCTGCTGACCGGCCAGCGCGATCTGCTCGATATACGTCTTGTCGAAATCCGCGCCGCGCAGATTGTCGATGCTGCCGATCACGGCCGCATCGGGGTCGTTGCGCGGCACGTCCACGCCGCGCGGGCTCGCGGCGCGCATCGAGTCGGACAGCTTCGTATAGTCGGCCACCAGTTTTTCCGCGAAGGCCTTGACTTCCCGATCGGTCGAGCGCGAGTCGGCAATGCGCGCGGCATCGCGCTGCGTGGCGACCGTTTGCGTGCCGTCAGCGATAAAGGCCTGGTCGGCTTCGTGAAGCCGGCTGGCGGAGGCGGAAGCCGCTGCCGTTGCGGTGGGCGCGGCGGTCTGCGCATGGGCGCTCAGCGTAACGGCGCAAAGGCCGGTGGCCGAAGCCGCTATGAGCGAGGCGAGCGAGAGGCGAGTCATGTGAATTCCTTTTTGCGTAGTTGGTATAAACCGACGTGGCGTGGTGCCTTGCTGCTCGACGGTCTGGGGAATTCTATGAACTCGCTTTCCGTTCAGGTGAAACGATTGCTTCGCTTGTGTAACGGTTGGTAAGAGGGCACGCGAAGCAATAACGCGTGTTCCAGCCGCACCAACCCGCGCTCAATTAACGAGCCTCACCGCACCTGGCTGCGCAGCGCCCTTGCGGCGGCGACCATATTGGTGAGCGCGGGAATCACCTCGGCCCACTGGCGCGTCTTCAAACCGCAATCGGGGTTCACCCACAGGCGCTCGGCCGGAATGCGCTCGGCGGCTTTCTGCATCAGTTGCACGATATGCGATTCGGCCGGGATGTTCGGCGAGTGAATGTCGTACACGCCCGGCCCGATTTCGTTCGGATACCTGAAGTTGTCGAATGCGTCGAGCAGTTCCATGTCCGAGCGCGAGGTCTCGATGGTAATGACGTCCGCATCCATGTCGGCGATCGACGCGATGATGTCGTTGAACTCCGAATAACACATGTGCGTGTGGATCTGGGTTTCGTCTTTCACGCCGTTCGCCGTGATGCGGAACGATTCCACGGCCCAGCGCAGATATTCGCCCCACTGGGCGCGGCGCAGCGGCAGACCTTCGCGCAGCGCCGCCTCGTCGATCTGGATCACGCCCACGCCCGCCTTCTCGAGGTCGAGCACTTCTTCGCGAATGGCGAGCGCGAGCTGGTAGCACGAGACCGAACGCGGCTGGTCGTCGCGCACGAACGACCAGTTGAGGATCGTCACCGGGCCCGTGAGCATGCCCTTCATGGGCTTGTTCGTGAGCGACTGCGCGTAGGTGATCCACTCGACTGTCATCGCCTTCGGGCGGCTGATGTCGCCGAACAGAATGGGCGGCTTCACGCAGCGCGAGCCGTACGACTGCACCCAGCCGAACTGGCTGAACGCGTAGCCGTCGAGTTGCTCGCCGAAATACTCCACCATGTCGTTGCGCTCGGCTTCGCCGTGCACGAGCACGTCGAGACCCAGTTGTTCCTGCTCGCGCACACTGCGCTCGATTTCGGCGCGCATGGCGGCCTGGTAGCCCGCGTGGTCGAGTGCACCGCTCTTGAACTGGCTGCGCGCCTGGCGGATTTCCGCCGTCTGCGGGAACGAGCCGATCGTGGTGGTCGGGAAAGCGGGCAGCTTCAGGCGCGCGGCCTGTTTCGCGGCGCGCTCGGCGTAAGCGTGCTGGCGATTGCCGAGTTGCGCGTCGATACGAGCGATCGCGGCCTTCACCGCCGGGTTGTTCACACGCGGCGACTGTCGGCGCGCGGCAACTGCCGCGGCGTTTGCCGCGAGTTCGGCGGCGACCGGGTCGCGGCCAGCGTTCAGCGCCGTGGCGAGCACCTTCACTTCATCGAGCTTTTGCAGTGCGAATGCGAGCCACGAGCGGATTTCGGCGTCGAGCTTTGCTTCGCTCGCGAGATCGACGGGCACGTGCAGCAGCGAGCACGACGGCGCGATCCAGAGACGATCGCCCAGTTGCTTCGCGAGCGGTTCGAGCCATTCGAGCGCGGCGTTCAGGTCCGTCTTCCAGATGTTGCGGCCGTTGATCGCGCCCACCGAAAGCACGCTTTGCGCAGGCAGTTGTTGTGCGGCCAGCGCGACTTCAGCGCGGGCGTTGATCGCATCGATATGCAAACCGTCGACGGGCAGCGAGCACGCGAGGTCGAGATTATCCTGAAGTTGTCCGAAATAGGTGGCCAGCAGAAGCTTGACGCTGCGCTGATCGAATCCTTCGTAGGCCGTAGCAAATGCCGCGCGCCACGCCGGATCGAGTTCGGTCACGAGAATCGGCTCGTCGATCTGCACCCATTCGACGCCCATCACGCGGAAGTAGTCGAGCAGCGCGCGGTATACCGGCATGACGCGCGGCAGCAGCGCGAGCTTGTCCGAGTCGTCCTTGGCCTTGCCGAGCCACAGATACGTGAGCGGCCCGATGATCACCGGCTTGGCCTTCACGCCCAGCTCGCGCGCTTCGCGCAACTGTTCGGAAAGGCGCGAGGTGTCCAGGTTGAATTGCGTATCGGCCGTAAATTCGGGGACGATGTAGTGGTAGTTCGTGTCGAACCACTTCGTCATTTCGCCGGCCGCGACGCCGCCGCAGCACGCGGCGTGATCCTCGGCGCCTGCTGCCGAGCGGCCACGCGCCACGCGGAAGTAGTTGTCGAGCTTGTCGCCGTGAAAGCCCTGCACGCGCTCGGGCAGGTTGCCGAGCGTGAAGCTCATGTCGAGCACCTGGTCGTAGAACGCGAAGTCGCCCGCGGGCACGAGGTCGAGACCCTGCTGGTTTTCCCAGTGGCGCGCGCGTAGTTGCGCGCCGAGCGCCTTCAGTTCGTCGCGCGAAGATTCGCCTTTCCAGTAGCGTTCGAGACCGAATTTGAGTTCGCGTTTTGCGCCGATGCGCGGAAAGCCGAGATTGTGCGTGGTGACCATGTGCGTTGCCGTCCGAAATGAAGGTGCTGAAAACGATCCCGAGTGGCAGCGATAATAGAGGTATCCGACAATGAAGAAAAATGGCATTATTTCATCCATCCATTAGTTTTCTTCATCTGCCGCCGGATTCGGCGCGGGATTGTCTTTTTCCATGCTCGAACGTTTTCATCTAGTGATCGTCCGCGAAGTCGCGCGCCAGGGCTCGCTTACCGCCGCCGCGGAAACGCTTTTCCTCACGCAATCGGCGCTGAGCCACACGGTCAAGAAAATCGAGCAGCAGCTCGGCACGCAAATCTGGGACCGCGAAGGGCGCAGCCTGCGGCTCACGCAGGCCGGGCAATATCTGCTCTCGCTCGCCGACCGGCTCCTGCCGCAGTTCGAACTCGCCGAGGAGCGCATGAAGCAATATGCGGCGGGCGAACGCGGCACGCTGCGCATTGGTATGGAATGCGCGCCGTGCTATCAATGGCTGCTCAAGGTGGTGTCGCCGTATCTGGCGCGCTGGCCCGACGTCGACGTGGACGTGAAGCAGCGGTTTCAGTTTGGCGGTATCGGCGCGTTGATCGGCTATGACATCGACGTGCTGGTCACGCCCGACCCGCTCATTCGGCCAGGACTGCGTTTCGATCCGGTTTTCGACTACGAACAGGTGCTGGTGGTCGCGGATACGCATCGGCTCGCGAACGTGCGCTATGTGAAGCCCGAGCAGCTCATCGACGAAACGCTCATCACGTACCCCGTGGAAACCGACCGGCTCGACATCTACAACCAGTTCTTGCGGCCCGCGAGCATCACGCCGCGTCGTCACAAGACAATCGAAACGACCGACATCATGTTGCAGATGGTCGCGAGCCGTCGCGGCGTGGCTGCGTTGCCCCGATGGCTCGCGGAAGAATACGCCGACCGCATGCCGCTCGCGATCGTGAAGCTCGGCAAGCAGGGCATTGCGAAACAGATCTTTCTCGGCACGCGGGAAGGCGACGCCGTGGTCGATTACCTGAATTCCTTCGTCGAATTCGCGCGCGACCCGATATGGCAGCAGCCGCGCGTGCGAGGCTGACGCCGCGGTTGGCTCAAGCCTGGGAGCGACGCGATCGCGTTAATGCGCGAGCGCCCACATGAGCGACACGGAAAAAGCGCCCACCACAACGGACGCGCAACGCTGGAAAAACGCCGGCCGGATGAACGGCGCACGCCCGTTGCGCGGCGCGGCGCCGATGGCGATCCACGTGAGGCCGATGGGAATCAGCAGGACCGCGAATATCGCCATGGCCTGGAGCCATGCGACGACGCTCGCGAATGCGGCAGGCGGAAAAATCGAGCCGGCGAACAGGATGGCCTTGGGATTGAGCACCGTGGCGCTAAACAGCGTGCGCATGCTAACGACGCCCCTCGCCGACGTTTCGATCGAGTTAGCCGTGAACCAGAGGCGCAGGGCGAGCCACGCGAGATAAAGGCTGCTGGCCACACGCAGCACCTTTGGCAGCCAGCCCAGCGAATGCGACGCGTGGGTGAAGCAAAGCCCCCAAAGCGTAATCGACACCAGATACCCGGCCAGTTCGGCCGCGGTCAGATGCGCGGAGGGCCGCAGCCCCTGCCTCAAGCCGGCGGCGGCGAGCAGGGTGTTGGTCGGCCCCGGCATGAGCAGCACGATCGCGCAGCCCGAGACCATCAGCCCGATGGTGGAAATGGAAAGCATTAAATGGCGATTGGACGAATGAGGCCCCGTATTACCGGAAACCGAGGGTAGGGGACGTCGCAGCCTGCGACAGAACGCTCCCGCGCTGCCCGCATTCTACGGTCTTACGCCGACGCATGCCTGCTTCAGATAAATCTGATTTCGGTAAACCAGGAGTATCAATTTGTCCTGCTTGAAGCGGTTCTCTTTCAGAGAGACGAAGGCATTCGTCGCGGACTTAGTTCATTGATTTCCATGTACTTCTTGATGCATAACAAATATTTTCAAAATATTTCGTGACCCAGCCTAAATAAATCGCGAACTGCGCCGTTAAAGTACGCACGAGAACTTTGCCCAGAGAATTTTGCGGGCCGAGGAAAAATAAACATACGCCGTTCGGGGTAGAGAGCCCGCACGCTGCGGCCGTCGACACCGTCAACCCGTTATGCCCGATTTATCGTGGACCATGCCCATCGCGCGCTGGTCCTTCTGGTCTTCCGCATCGGAAAGCTTGCCTGAGGTTGCGTTCGTCGATCCGATGATGCGCCGCCGCCTGAGCGCGCTTTCGCGCATGGCGCTGAAGGTGGCGGGCGACTGCGTCGATGCGCAAACCAAAGCTCGCGTGGTTTTCGCGTCGCGGCACGGCGAGTTGCGCCGCACGACGGACATTCTGCACGACATCGAAGCAAACAAGCCCGTTTCGCCCAATGCGTTCAGCCTTTCCGTGCTCAACGCGATGACCGGGCTGTTCGGCATCCTGCGGGGCGACCGCTCGCCGGCTACGGCCCTCTCGGCAGGCGCGCAAACGCTGGGCTATGCGCTGCTCGAAGGCCATGCGCTGCACGCGGAAGACCCGGCCAGCCCCGTATTGATCGTCTACGCCGATGAACCCGCCGACGCACGCTATGGAGCGGTCGAGCAGGAAGTCCAGCGCGGCGCGTTCGCGTTGCTGCTCGATGCGAACGAGGCGGCGCAAGGCCGGCTCGCGTGCTCGGTCGCGCAAAACAGGGCAGAAACGGCGGGGCAGGCACGCGAATTCGCTACGCAAAGCGAAGCGCTGCATCACTGCCTGAGCAAGGGCGAGACCGCCGCCTGGCACGACAGCGGCGGCACATGGCATTGGAGCTGGCGTGTCGGCCCGGCTTGACTACGGCTGGCGGCTCTTCGCCACCGGACTGAGCTTCGCGTTGTTCGGCACGTGCGGGCTGCTGTTCTCGGTGATCGTGTTTCCGCTCGCGGTGCTCTGGCCGCATCGCGCGTCGCGACAACGCGCGGTCACGACCGTCATCCACTGGTTTTTCCGCTCGCTCGTGGCTGCGCTGCAACGCGCGGGCGTCATGAAACTCGACGTGGCGGGCGCGAACACGTTGCGCTCGGGCGTACCCGCCATTGTCGTGGCGAATCATCCCACTTACCTCGACGTGGTCGTGCTGCTCGCGCTCACGCCCGCCGCCTGCTGCGTCGTGAAGAACGCGCACTGGCGCAACCCGTGCTTCTGGGGCATCGTGCGCGCAGCCGAATACGTGAGCAACGCCGATCCCGCCGGCTTCGTGCAGGACTGCGCGCGTCAGCTCGCGAATGGCTACAGCATGATCATTTTTCCCGAAGGCTCGCGCAGCCCCGCGCCCAATCGCCTGCACGCGTTCTCGCGCGGCTTCGCCCATACGGCGCTCGAAGCCCGCGCGCCGGTTTTGCCCGTGCTCATGCACTGCGATCCGCCGGCCTTCACCAAGCAGATGCGCTGGTACGACGTCCCGCAGCGCCCTTTCCGCATGACCGTGAACGTGCTCGCGCCCATCGGCGTCCAGCCGCTCGCGCCGCGCGACATGCCCTCCGCACTCGCCGCGCGCAACGTCACGCGCACCATCGAGGCGCAAATCACACAGCACCTGTTTGACTATGGATACTTTAAAACTGGAAATTAAGCGGCTCCTGATCGAGGCGCTCGATCTTGAGCACCTCACGCCCGCCGATATCGACGACGATGCGCCGCTCTTCGACACCGACGGCGTAGGGCTCGACTCGATCGACGCGCTGGAGATCGGCATCGTGCTGCGCCAGCACTATCACCTGACCATCAACGCCGACGACGAAAACGTGCGCGGCTACTTCCGGTCGATCAACACGCTCGCGGCGCTCGTCGCGAGCCACGCAAACGAAGAAGCACACGCAGACGCAGACGAGGCGCTGCAAGCCACTGCAGGGAAGGGGGATTGAATCATGAGCGAAGCTGAAATTCTCGACCGTATCCGCGAGATCTTTCACGAAAACTTCGATATCGATCCGGCGCGCGTGACGCCGGAGGCGCACCTGTTCGAGGAACTGGATCTGGACAGCATCGACGCCGTCGATCTGGCCATCAAGCTCCAGGAAATGACGGGCCGCCGCATCAAGCCGGAAGAATTCAAGCAGGTGCGCACCGTGGGCGACGTGATCGCCGCGGTCGAGTCGCTGCTCGTGACCCAGGCTTGAGGCCATTCGTGACGGTTCTTCGCTCGGCTGAACCTGCCGGTGCAGGCGAAAGCGGCATGGCGGAAGGTCGTGCACGCAGCAAATGGCGGCTGATTGCCAGCGTCGCCTACCCGGTCGTGATCCTGTGCGCGTGGCGCTGGGATTCGCCGCGCATCGTGGGCCTGTTGCTGCTCGTGCTGCTCTGGATGCAGCGCGTGGCCGGCACGGGCGCGCTCGCCGCAACGCTGCGCAAGCTCACGCCCGTCGACTGGGCCGTGGCCGTCATGCTCAATGTGGCCTCGGTGGCCATTGTCCTCACCGATAGCGAGCGGCTCATGCGCCTGTATCCGGCGCTCGTGAATCTCGGGCTGCTCGTCGCGTTCGGCGCGACCCTCGTGAAGGGCCCGTCGATGATCGAAAAATTCGCACGACTGACTTATGCCGATCCGCCCGCGCATATCGTGCGTTATACGCGCCGTGTCACGCAGCTCTGGTGTGTTTTCTTTGCCGTGAACAGCGTGTTTTCCGCGTGGACGGCGCTCGCGTGGACGGCTCGCGCCTGGTCGCTCTATAACGGCGCCATCGCCTATGGACTCATCGGCGCGCTGCTCGCAGGCGAGTTTATCTGGCGCAAATGGATCATGCTGCCGCGTGCTGCGCGACGGGAGGCGGCGTGATCGCATTGCACGAGCTTCTCGCGGCGCGGCGCCGCGAGCCGCATGGCGCGGTTTGCGTCGATGGCGCGCACGTGACGGATTTCGCCACGTTCCGTACGCATGCGCTGGGCATTGCCGCGCATATGCGAACGCGGCCTGGCCTGCGCTTCGCGCTGTGGAGCGATGACCCGTATGAGTTCGCCTGCGCTTTATTCGGACTCCTTGCTGCTGGAAAAGTACCGGTGATTCCGGCGAACGCGACGCCCGGCTATCTCGCCGAACTGAGCGACGCGTACGACGCGGTGCTCGACGAAACCGAACTTGCCGCGTGGTGTACCGATCGCGCTGTGGTTCAGCCCGTCGAATCCAGCATGGCGGCGATCGACGCGAACGCCGTGCTCACGCTCTTCACCTCAGGCAGCAGCGGCACGCCGAAGCCCGTCCACAAGACGCTCGCGCAGTTCGATGCGGAAGTGCATACGCTCGAAGCCGCCTGGGGCGCGCTTCTGGGCGACGCAGCCGTACTCGCGAGCGTGCCGCATCACCACATTTACGGTTTGCTGTTCCGCGTGTTCTGGCCGCTTGCCGCGGCGCGTCCATTCGCCCGCGCGACCTGCGCCGATCCTGCGCAACTCCAGGCACGAATCACCGAGTGTTCCGCGCAATGCGGCGCAACGGTCGTCGTCTCGACGCCCGCGCAGCTTTCGCGCTGGCCCGATCTGCCGGGCTTCGAAACGCTCGATCCGCAGCCGCGCGCGTTCTTCTCGTCGGGCGGTCCGCTTCCGCTCGATACAGCGAAGCAGTACGCCGCCACGTTCGGCGGCGCGCCGCTGGAGATCTACGGCAGCACGGAAACGGGCGGCATCGCCTGGCGCAGACAGAACGAGGCGCAAGCGTGGACGCCCATGCCGGGCATCGCCGTGCGCGCGGGCGCCGCGGATGAGGGCGGCGCGCTCGAAGTGCGTTCGCCGCATCTTGGCCACGACGGCTGGCATCGCACCGACGACAAGGCCGCGTTCGACGAGCAAGGCCGCTTCGTGCTGCAAGGGCGTCTGGACCGCGTGGTCAAGCTCGACGGCAAGCGCGTGTCGCTCAGCGAGATGGAGAGCAAACTGCTGCTGCATGCCGGCGTGGCCGAAGTGCGGACCGTGCTGCTCGAAGGCGGTTCGCGCGAGCGCATTGGCGCGCTCGTCGTGCTCACCGCGCAAGGCTGCGAAGCGCTTCGCCGCGATGGCCGTGTGCAGTTCCTGAAAGCGCTACGCCGCCACCTCGCCGCCTGGTTCGACGCGGTCGTGCTGCCGCGCCACTGGCGCATTCACCGCGCGCTTCCCGTCGATTCGCGCGGCAAGATTCAGGCGCGAACCGTCGCCCGCGCGTTCGCGGCAAGCGTTGAAGGGTTCGAATTGCTCGCCGAATGGGACGACGCAGAAGGGCGCGCATTCGAATTGCGCGTGCCGCACACGCTCGCTCATTTCGCGGGCCACTTTCCCGGCCTGCCGATTCTGCCAGGCGTCGTGCAGGTAGACTGGGCGATGCGGTTCGCGCGCGAGTGGGTGCCCGCCGTGCGCGCGCTCGCTTCGGTCGATCAACTGAAATTCACCATGCCAGTGGCGCCGGGCGCGCTGCTCAAGCTCGTGCTCAAACACGATGCCGCGCGCCGCCGCGTGACGTTCGCGTGGCGTGCCGGCGAGCGCGACTGCGCGAGCGGCGCCTTCGTGTACAGGGAGCCCGCATGAGCCTCGCGGCCTGTATCGTCATTCCGATCTACAACCACAAGGACGCCATCGGCGGCACCGTGGCGAACCTGATCGTCCACGGCCTGCCGCTCATCGTCGTGGACGACGGCAGCGACGAGGCCACCCAGCAGGTGCTGGCGGACCTCGCGCGCCGTTACGCGGGCAAGCTCACGCTGCGCCGCCTGGCGGCGAACGGCGGCAAGGGCGCGGCGGTGATGGCGGGGCTGCGCGCGGCGCGCGACGCGGGCTACACGCACGCGCTCCAGATCGACGCCGACGGCCAGCACGACGCCGCCGACGTGCCGCGCTTTCTCGCCGCCGCGCAGGCGAACCCGCGCGCGGTCGCGATCGGGCAGCCCGTGTACGACGAGAGCGTGCCGAAGTCGCGCCTCTACGGGCGCTATCTGACCCACGTGTGGGTCTGGATCGAAACGCTCTCGTTCACGATCCGCGATTCGATGTGCGGCTTCCGGCTCTATCCGCTCGACCTCGCATGCGCGCTGATCGACAGCGTGAAGCTGCCCGAGCGCATGGACTTCGACATCGAGATTCTGGTGCGCCTGCACTGGCGGCGCGCGGCGTTCGTCTCCATTCCGACCGCCGTCACCTATGCGGCCGATGGCGTTTCGCACTTCGACGTGCTGTGGGATAACGTGCGCATCAGCCGCAGCCATACGCGGCTCGTTGCGGGCATGCTCGCGCGCCTGCCGCTGCTGCTCGCGCACAAGGTGCTGCCGCGTCGCGCCGATGCGGGCGATGGCGACAACCCCTGGTGGCGCACGGCCGAGCGCGGCAGCCGGCTCGGCATGGCCTTGCTCGCCTGGAGCTGCGGCCTGTTCGGGCGGCGTTTCACGGCGCTCTGGCTGCACCCCATCGTCGCTTATTTCCTGCTCACGGGCCGTCCCGCGCGCGACGCCTCGCGGCGCTATTTCGACAGGTTGCGGCAGTGCTCGCCCGAACGCGAGACGCCGCGCCCCGGCTGGCTCACGGCCTACCGCCACATGCTCTCGTTCGCGCAATCGGGCTTCGACAAGCTGGCCGCGTGGACGGGCCGCGTCGATCAGACCGACGTGGAGATCGACGACCCGCGCGCGCTCGACCAATTGCTCGCGAGCGGGCGCGGCGCGCTCGTGATCGGCTCGCACCACGGCAACCTGGAAATGGCGCGGGCCCTTGCCGTGCGCGGCGCACAAACGAAGGTGACGGCCATCGTCTACACGGAGCACGCGAAGCGCTTCAACAGCGTGCTGGCCTCCGCGCATCGCGATTTCGCGCAGCATCTCGTGCCGGTGAGCGACTTCGGCCCGCAAACGGCGCTGATGATGCAGGAGCGCATCGAGCGCGGCGAATTGCTCGTGATCGTCGGCGACCGCACGCCCGCGCGCGAAACCGGACGCACCACCGAGGCGCAATTTCTCGGCGAGACAGCCGCATTCGCCCAGGGGCCCTATGTGTTGGCGCATGCGCTCGCATGCCCCGTCTATCTGCTGTTTTGTCTGAAAGAGCGCGCGGGCTACCGGCTTTACTTCGAGCCGTTTGCCGAGCGCATCGATCTGCCGCGGCGTGGCCGCGCCGAGCATATTGCGGCGTGGGCGCAGCGCTTTGCGTCGCGCCTCGAACACTATTGCCGCAAGGCGCCTTACCAATGGTTCAACTTCTACGATTTCTGGGCGCGCCCCAGTGGGGATGCGAATGGCCGAAACTGACCTGAAAGATGCCGAAGTCAAAACGCATGCCGTGGTGTTCGGCGGCCGCCATCTGACCATCGAGGACGTCGTGGCGGTCGCGCGCGACGGCGCCGCCGTGCGCCTGAACGACGACCCGGCCTGGCGCGCCCGCATCGCGCGCGGCGCCGACTTCCTGCGCCGCCATCTCGAAGCCGGCGCGACCGTGTACGGCGTGAATACGGGCTACGGCGACGCGTGCGTCGTAGACGTGCCGATGGCGCTCGTCGAGGCGCTGCCGTTGCAACTCACGCGCTATCACGGCTGCGGCATGGGCGAGTATCTGGACGACGCCTCGGCGCTCGCCGTGATCGCCGCGCGCCTGAATTCGCTGGCCTTCGGGCTCTCGGGCGTGCGCCCGGTGCTGCTCGAACGCCTCGCCGATCTCATCAATCATCGCGTGCTGCCGCGTATTCCCGCCGAAGGGTCGGTCGGCGCAAGCGGCGACCTCACGCCGCTTTCGTATGTCGCGGCGGCGCTGGTCGGCGAGCGCGGGGTGCAGTTTCGCGGCGCGGCGTGCGAAGCTCGCGACGCCTGGCTCGCGCTGGGCCGCGAACCGCTCACGCTCGCGCCCAAGGAAGGCCTCGCGCTGATGAACGGCACGGCGGTCATGACGGGCCTCGCGTGTCTCGCCTTCACGCGCGCGGCGCAACTCGCGCGTCTGGGCGCGCGACTCACGGCGCTCGCGACGGTGGCGCTCGACGGTCGCGCCGCGCATTTCGACGCGTTCATCTTCGAGGCCAAGCCGCACGCCGGGCAGGCCGAGGCGGCCGCCTGGATTCGCGCCGATCTGGCCGGGCGCCCGGACACGCCGGGGCACCGTTTGCAGGACCGCTATTCGATCCGCTGCGCGCCGCACGTGATCGGCGTGGCGAACGACGCGCTCGCGTGGATGCGCCGCGACATCGAGAACGAACTGAACAGCGCGAACGACAACCCGCTGATCGACCCCGACGGCGAGCGCGTGCTGCACGGCGGCAACTTCTACGGCGGCCATATCGCGTTCGCCATGGACGGCCTGAAGACCGCCGTGGCGAATCTTGCGGACCTGATGGACCGGCAACTTGCCTTGCTTGTCGACGACAAGTTCAACAACGGTCTGCCGCGCAATCTCACGGGCGCGACGCGTGAGCGCGCGCCGGTCAATCACGGTTTCAAGGCCGTGCAGATCTCGTCGTCGGCGTGGACGGCGGAGGCGCTCAAGCACACGATGCCCGCGAGCGTGTTCTCGCGTTCGACGGAAGCGCACAACCAGGACAAGGTGAGCATGGGCACGATCGCGGCGCGCGACTGTCTGCGCGTGCTGCAGCTCACCGAGCAGGTCGCGGCGGCGCACGCGCTAGCCACGGTGCAGGCCGCGCGCCTGCGCATGCGCGAAAACGGCGCGACGGTGATCCCCGCGCCGCTGGCCGCGTTCATGCACGACGTGGCCGCTACGTCGCCATTCGTCGACGAGGACCGCGCGCTCGAACATGAACTGCGCGCCATGACGGCGCGCATCGCAGCGGGCGACTTCGCGCACGCGCAGCAGGAGCAGAGACCATGAGCGGATCGAGCAAGGTTGCGCCTGCGTTGAGCGCGAGTGCGAACGTGGAAGTGCCGTTCCATGACGTGGACGCGATGAACGTCTGCTGGCACGGTCACTACCTGAAGTATTTCGAATTCGGTCGCGCGGCGCTCTTGCGCAAGTTCGATTACGACTATCGCGAGATGCAGGCGTCGGGCTATGTGTGGCCCGTCGTCGAAGCGCATCTGAAGTATGTGCGGCCCGCCGTATATGGCCAGCGGCTGGAGGTGTGCGCGCATCTGCTCGAATACGAAAACCGCCTGAAAATAGGCTACGAAATCTACGACTGCGATTCGCGCACGCGGCTTACGAAGGGCTACACCATCCAGGTGGCCGTGAATGCCGCCACGCAGGAGTTGCAGTTCGTTTCGCCGCCCGTCGTGCGCGAAAAGCTGGAGCGCGCATGGGCGCGTTGACACGATGCGCGGCGGTAGCCGCACTGATTGCGCTTCAGTCTGCGTGGATTCCCGCCTATGCCGCAACGACGCCTGCGAACGTGAGCGCCAGCGACGCCGCACTGGTTTCGCAAATCGCGTCGCGTCTCGCACGCGCGAATGGCGTGCGTTCGCATTTCACGCAAACGCAGACGCTTGCCGCCATGAAAGCGCCGCTCGTGAGCACGGGCTCGCTGCTGTTCTATCGCGAGCGCGGCGTGATCTGGCAAGTCGAAACGCCGTACAGGAAAACGTGGATCATGCGCGATAGCGGCATCACCGTGATCGATGCGGCCGGCCAGCGCAGCAGGAACGGCGGTGCGCAAGGCGCGCGCGGCGCGGCTGAGATCGCGAAGATGATGCGCGCGATGCTTGGCGGCGACCTGAGCGGGCTGTACTCGCAATTCGATGTCGAAGCCCACGGTACGCCTTCGCAATGGCAGATGCGCCTCGTGCCGCGCCAGCCGCAGATAGCGCAGGCGCTGCGCGGCATCGGGATGGAGGGCGGCGATTTTCTGCGCAGCCTGCGCATCACGTTCGCTAACGGCGACGTCACGCAGTACGACTTCAGCGGCAGTACGCCGGTGTCCGAACTGGCGCCCGCCGATCAAACGCTTTTCGGAACGCCGTAGTGAGCGCCGCCGAGCTTCGCACCGGTACGCCGTCTTGGCGGCAGTGGGCGCTACGCGCTGCGTGGCTGTTGCTGGCGCTCGCGGCGACCCTGTACTGCGCCTGGCGCTTTGCGGGACCGACGCCCTTGCAGACGAACCTGCTCGCGCTGTTGCCCGCGACCGAGGCCGACCCCGTAGCCGAAGAGGCCGTGGATCAACTCGCGAGCGCGCTCGGCAACCGCGCCGTGCTGCTCCTGTCGAGCCGCGACGCGGCGCACGCAAAGGCAGCGGCGGCGCAACTGGGCACGGCGCTGGGCGCGAGTCACGCATTTGCATCGGTGACGGCGCAAGTGCCTCCGTTCGACGTTGGCCGCATCACGCGTTTCTATCTGCCGTATCGCTTCGGACTGCTCACGGCCGAAGATCGTGCGATAGCCGGCGGAAGCGCCGAAACGCTGCGCAACGCGCTAGCGGAGCGTCTCTACGGGCTGCCGGGCGCGGGTCTCGCAACCTCGCTCGCCGACGATCCCTTCGGCTGGCTTCAGCACTGGCTCGCGGCGCTGCCGCTCGCGGCATCGAATCTGACCATCGAGGACGGGTTCCTCGTGGCGCACCGTGGTAACACGACGAGCGTGCTCGTTATCGGCACGCTGCCGGGCTCGGCCTACGAGTCAGACGTCCAGCGCGGCGTGCTGCGCGCCATCGCGCAGGGCGAAACCGCGCTCAGGGCGTCGTGGCCCGATGTCACCGTCGCGCGCACGGGCGCCGTGTTCTATGCCGAATCCGCGCGCCGCGCCTCGGAACGCGACGTCCACGTGATCGGCATCGTCTCGGCGGTGGGCATCGCGCTGCTCATGCTGTGGATTTTCCGCTCGCCAAGGCTCATTCTGCTGGGCTTCGTTTCCACCGCGCTCGGCATCGTGTGCGCGCTCGCCGCCACCCTGCTCGTGTTCGGCAAGCTGCATCTGCTCACGCTCGTGTTCGGCGCGAGCCTGATCGGCGAGGCGGTCGATTACTCGATTCAGTACTTCGTCGTTTATCTGGGCGCGCGGCACGGCTGGGATTCGCGGCGCGGCGCGCGCGAAGTGTTGCCCGCGCTCACGGTGGCGCTCAGCACGAGCCTGCTGGGCTATGCCATCCTGACGTTCGCGCCGTTTCCGGCGCTCAGGCAAATCGCGTGCTTCGCGATCGTCGGCATTTTCACGGCCTTCGCTTCCGTCATCTGGCTGCTGCCGAGTCTCATGACACAGCCCGCGCGCCGCAGTCCCCAAACGCTCTTCGCGGTAGCCGCGGCTTCGCTCGCGAAATGGCAAGCGCAGATCGGCGGCCGGCGCGCGTGGGGCGTCGCGCTCGCGCTGTTGGTCGCCGCCGTGCCGGGCTGGCTGCAACTGCGCAGCGACGACGACATTCATCTGCTGATCCAGCGCGACCCGGCGCTCGTCGCGCAAGAGCGCGTGGTGTCGGGCGCGGTTGGGGCCGACAACAGCGCGCAGTTCTTCGTCGTGCGGGGCGCATCGCCCGAGGCCGTTCTGGAGCGCACCGAAGCGCTGACGGCGCGGCTCGGCGCGCTCACGGGCGCGTCCGCGTTGAGCGGCTGGCAATCGGTGACGTCGTTCGTGCCGTCCGAAGCGCGTCAGCGGGCCGATCGCGCTTTGCTCGGCGCGCATGTGTTCGCCGATCCCGCCGCGTTGCGCGCGATGCTGGGCGCAGCGGGCTTTCGTGACGAGGTGGCGCAAACATGGCTCGATGCGTGGGCGCACTCGGGCGCTGCCGTGCTGCGCGTGGACGACTGGCTCGCCGAGCCCTGGGCGCAGCCGTTGCGCCATTTGTGGCTCGGGCGTTCCGCGAGCACCCCCGGCGCATACGCGGCGATGGTGATTCCGCAGGGCGTGTCAGCTGCCAACGAGCCCGCCCTTTCCAGAGTTGCGCAGGCGTTGCCCGGCGTGAGTTTCGTCGACAAGGCGGCGAGCGTGTCGAGGCTCTTCGGCGTCTACCGCCAGGACGGCGCGATCTGGCTGGCGGGCGCGCTCACGCTCGTGCTCGCGCTGCTGATGTACCGCTACGGCTGGCGCGGGGCCATCGCGGTCGCGCTGCCGGTGTGGCTCGCCATTGGCGTGACGCTCGCGGCTTTCGGCTACGCGCACGTGCGCATCACTCTCTTCAACATGCTGGCGCTGATGCTCGTGCTCGGCGTGGGCGCGAACTATGCCGTTTTCCTGCGCGAAGGCGCAATGCGCGCGGCCACCGATCGCGGCGCGGTATGGACCGGCGTGCTGCTCTCGGCCGCGACCACGTTGCTCTCGTTCGGCATGCTCAGCATGAGTTCGATGCCCGCGCTCAAGAGCTTCGGCGCCACGCTGTCGCTCGGCATCATGGTGTCCGTCATGCTCGCGCCGATCGGCATGCCCACGGGCATGCCCACAACCGAACGGAAAAAGACGTAATGGCGCTCCCTGTCTATTTGCATGCACCCGGCATGGTCAACGCGCTAGGCGGCGACGTGGCGTCGATTGCCGGCGCGCTCGCGCGCAACGAAGCGCCCGGCATGGGGCCGATCGCAACGCGCACCGGCACCGCGTTCGCGGGCAGCGTGACGACGCCGCTCGACATCGCACCGCCCGCAGCGCTTGCGCACTACGACTGCCGCAACAACCGGCTTCTGCTCTGCGCGCTGGCGCAAATCCGGCCTGCCATCGAAGCGGCGCGTGAGCGCTTCGGCGCGGGCCGCATCGGCGTCGTGCTGGGCACGAGCACATCGGGCATCGGCGCGGCCGAAATGACGTTCACGCAACCCGCGTCACAACAGGCAGCTTCGACGTTCGACTATCGTCAGATGGAAATCGGCACGGCCGCGCCGTTCGCCGCCGCCGCGCTTGACCTGCGCGGACCCGCATACACGATCTCCACCGCATGCACGTCGAGCGCCAAGGCGTTCGCCGCCGCGCGCCGCCTGCTGCGCGCGAACCTGTGCGATGCCGTCGTCGTGGGCGGCGTCGATTCGCTTTGCGAACTCACGCTGCAAGGCTTCGCGTCCCTCGAATCGACGAGCCCCGTGCGAACCAACCCGATGAGCGCGCAGCGTCGCGGCATCAACATCGGCGAAGGCGCGGCGGTGTTTCTGATGAGCCGCGAGGAAGGGCCGGTGATGCTCGCGGGCGCGGGCGAGTCGAGCGACGCCCATCATATTTCGGCGCCCGACCCGGAAGGCGCGGGCGGCGAACTCGCATTGCGCGCGGCGCTTGGCGACGCGGGCATTGGCGCGTCGGCGATCGGCTACGTCAACCTGCACGCGACGGCCACGATCAAGAACGACCAGATGGAAGCGCATTTGATGGCGCGCGTGTTTCCCGACGGAGTGCCCGTGAGCGGCACGAAGCCGCTCACGGGCCATACGCTCGGCGCGGCAGGCGCGAGCGAACTGGCGCTCGCGTGGCTCGCGCTCGCTCGCGACGACGTCGCGCTGCCGCGCCACGTGTGGGACGGAGAAGCGGACCGGGCGCTGCCCGCGCTCGACCTCGTTCAGGACATACGGCATTTGCCGCGCAACGGCGTGCGTCAATACGTGATGAGCAATTCGTTCGCGTTCGGCGGCAGCAACGTTTCACTCATCCTCTCACGGTGATCGAGACCATGAATTCTTCGCTTTCAACAGCGACGCACGCGTTCCCGCCGATCGAAGCCATCATCCCGCACCGCGGCACGATGCTGCTGCTCGATTCGGTCGCTGCATGCGGCGACCAGTCGCTCACGGCGCTGGCGAACGTGCGCGCCGATGCGTGGTACGCCGACGAGCAGGGTGCGATGCCCGCGTGGATCGGCATCGAACTGATGGCGCAGGCAATCGCCGCGCACGTGGGCCTGCTGTCCATGCGCGACGGCAAGCCCGCGCGCCCAGGCGTGCTGCTTGGCACCCGACGCTATGAAACAGCGCAAGATGCGTTCGCAAGCGGCGCGCCGCTCCACGTAACGGTCAACGAACTGCTGCGCAGCGAAGAAGGCCACGGCGCGTACGGCTGCGCCATCAATCAGGACGACAAACTATTGGCGCAGGCCACCGTGAAGGTGTATCAGCCGCGCGATTTTCAGACTTTCATCGAGGAGAATTCCAGATCATGAGCCGGCGTGTTCTCGTCACCGGCGCGAGCCGCGGCATCGGTCGCGCGGTCGCCTACCATCTCGCCGCGGACGGCTTCGCCGTGACCGTGCATTGCCGCACGGGCCGCAACGAAGCCGAGGCCGTCACGGCAGGCATCGTCGCGCAGGGCGGCACGGCCAGTGTGCTGCAGTTCGACGTGCGCGACCGCGCCGCATGCCGCGCGGCGCTCGAAGAGGACGTGGCGGCGCACGGCGCGTACTACGGCATCGTTTGCTGCGCGGGCGTGACGCGTGACGCCGCCTTTCCCGCACTGACCGACGAGGACTGGGACATCGTGCTCGAAACGGGCCTCGATGCGTTCTACAACGTCGTGCATCCGCTCGTCATGCCGATGGTGCGTGCGCGCAAGGGCGGCCGCATCGTGACGGTGGCTTCGGTGTCGGGCGTGACGGGCAATCGCGGCCAGGTGAACTACAGCGCCGCGAAGGCCGGGCTGATCGGCGCGACGAAAGCGCTCGCGGTGGAACTGGCTACGCGCAACATCACCGTGAACAGCGTCGCGCCGGGGCTCGTGGATACGGGCATGCTCGACGACGTTCCGCTGGAGCACGCGCTCAAGGCCGTGCCGATGAACCGCGTGGGGCAGCCCGCCGAAGTCGCGGCCGTGGTGGGCTTCCTGATGTCCGACGCGGCGTCTTATGTCACGCGCCAGGTCATCGGCGTAAACGGCGGGATGGTCTGATGAAGCGCGTCGTCATTACCGGCATGGGCGGCGTGACCGCACTCGGCGATCAGTGGGCGCAGGTGGAAGCCGCGCTCAGGGGTGGCGTGAACGCCGTCAAGCGCGTGCACGACTGGGACTATATCGAGGCGCTGCATACGCGCCTGGCATGCCCGCTGCCAGCGTTCAACACTCCTGACCATTATCCGCGCAAGAAAACGCGCTCGATGGGTCCGGTTTCGCTCTACGCCGTGCGCGCGAGCGAACACGCGCTGGCCGACGCCGGCCTGCTCGACGATCCGTCGATCAAGGACGGCCGCATGGGCGTGGCGTACGGATCGTCGGCCGGTTCGGTCGAGCCGGTGCGCGCGTTCGGCAAGATGCTCGAAACGGGCTCGATGAGCGACGTGACGTCGAACAGCTACGTGCAGATGATGCCGCACACCACGGCTGTGAACGTGAGCCTCTTCTGGGACCTCAAGGGGCGCATCGTGCCGACGTCGTGCGCGTGTGCTTCGGGCAGCCAGGCAATCGGCTACGCGTACGAGATGATCGCGAACGGCAAGCAAACGCTGATGCTCGCGGGCGGCGCGGAGGAACTTTCGGGGCCGGGCGTAGCCGTGTTCGACATGCTCTACGCCACGAGCACGCGCAACGACGAGCCGCAACTCACGCCGCGCCCGTTCGACGCCGCGCGCGACGGGCTCGTGGTGGGCGAGGGCGCGGCGACGCTCGTGCTGGAAGAATACGAGCACGCCGTGGCGCGCGGCGCGCGCATTCATGCGGAAGTGGTGGGCTTCGGCTGTAACTCGGACGGCGCGCATATCACGCAGCCCACGGCGGCGACGATGGCGGTTGCGATGCGCCAGGCGCTGGCCGACGCGCAGTTGTCCCCCGCAGCGATTGCCTATGTGAATGCGCACGGTACATCGACGGATCGCGGCGACGTTGCCGAAAGCCAGGCCACGGCGCAGACCTTCGGCGAGCGCGTGCCGATCAGTTCGCTCAAGAGCTACATCGGCCACACGCTAGGGGCCTGTGGCGCGATCGAGGCCTGGTGGACGATCGAAATGATGAAGCGCAACGAGTACGCGCCCACGCTCAACCTGACCCACGTCGATCCGGCCTGTGCGCCGCTCGACTACATCATGGGCGAGCCGCGCGCCATAGACGCCGAATATGTGATGAGCAACAACTTCGCGTTTGGCGGCGTGAATACGTCGCTGATCTTCCGGTGTGTGCGCTGAGCCGTTGAACATGCGCACATCGTTATCAGCGAGCGGCTTGCGGCGCGTCGTCGTGACGGGCATGGGCATCGTCTCGTGCCTCGGCAATACGCTGGAAAGCGTCGCTGCGCGGCTGCGCGACGGGCACGACGGCATCACGCGCGTTCAGGCGTGGCGCGATCGCGGCTTCGCGAGCCAGGTGGCGGCCGTGGCTTCGCTGGAGGGCGAAGCGCCGTTCGAGCGCAAGGCCGAACGCTTCATGGGCGACACCGCGCGCTTCGCGTGCCACGCCGCGCGCAGCGCCATCGCCGATGCGCACCTCGACGCGCATACGCTGCGCACGCCACGCGCCGGCGCGGTGGTGGGCTCGGGCGTCGGCACGATGTCCGCTTACGACGCGGCCATGGAAAGCGCCAACGCGCGCGGTATCGACCGTGTGCCGCCCTACACCGTGCCGCAGGCGATGAGCAGCACGACATCGGCGAATCTTGCGCACGTATTCGGTATGGAGGGCGTGACCTATTCGCCTTCGTCGGCGTGTACGACTTCCGCGCTCGCCATAGGCCAGGCCATGCAACTGATCCAGACGGGACGCCAGGACATCGTGCTCGCGGGCGGCGCCGAAGGGTTGCACGACAACATGACGTTGATGTTCGACGCGATGGGCGCGCTCTCGCGCGGCTTCAACGACACGCCGCAGCGTGCTTCGAGGCCGTACGACGCGCAGCGCGACGGTTTCGTGATCGGCTCGGGCGCGGGGATTCTGGTGCTCGAATCGCTCGCGCATGCGCAGGCGCGCAACGCGCGCATCTACGCGGAGCTAATCGGCTACGGTCATGGCACCGATGGCGCGCATATGGTCGCGCCGCAGGCGGGCGGCATTGCGCGCGCCATGCGCGAGGCGCTCGCGGAGGCCGGCAGCCGTCCCGACTATATCAACACGCATGCGCCTTCGACGCCTTCGGGCGATATCGAGGAATTGCTGGCGCTGCGCGACGTGTTTGGCGGCGACGTGCCCGCGTTTTCGTCGACGAAGGCGCTCAGCGGCCATCCGCTCGGCGCATGCGGCGCGCACGAAGCGATCTACACCCTGCTGATGATGCGCGAGCGCTGGATGGCGGGCGCCGTGGGCATCGAGACGCTCGATGCCGCGGCTGCCGGCATGCCGCTCGTGCGCGAAACGCGTGAAGCGCGCATCGATACGGCGATGTCGGTTTCGTTCGGGTTCGGCGGCAGTTGCGCGAGCCTGGTATTGCGCGCCTGGAATGCAGTCTGAATTTCGGGCAACCCTGAAAATAGTAAGGATTCCAATGAAAAAAACTAGTCTCTCGTTGAGCATGGCCGCTATCGTCGGCCTGACGTTGGCCGGTTGCGGATCGCAGCGCCTTACGCTGCCGATCCAGCCCGCAGCGTCCCTTTCGACCGCCAAAGCCGCATCCAGCGCCGATCCCGCCGCGAAGATCCCCGTGTATTTCGGCACGCAGCCGCATCCGGAAGTGGCGCGCCGCGTGGGTGACGCCTCGCATTCCGTGCGCGTCGCCCGCGCGACCGACGGCGCCGAGGCCACCTGCAACAAGGCGCTCGCCGCCGCGCTCGACAAGCTGCGCGCCGACGCCCAGAACAAGGGCGCCAACGCCGTCATCAACGTAAGCACGCGCTTTCACGGCACCGAAACCGGATCGGCCACCGACTTCACCTGCGGCGTGAGCCCGAGCGCGGCGGCCATTGCCGTCACGGGCGATCTCGTCGTGCTGCAAGCCCATTGAACCAACGGAGAAATACAATGAAGAAACTGTGGATGTTCGCCGCGCTGTGCGCGGCCTTCGCGACGTCGCACGCCTACGCACGCAATACGGTCGATACCTACGCCGTGGACGCGGCGCTCAAGAGCGAGCCCGGCAAGGTGAGCGACGACGTTGCGCTGTACTTCGCGGGCCAGCCGCATCCGGCCGTGGCGAAGACGTTGGGCCAGTTCTCCACGAACAAGAAGACGAATGCGTTCGGCAAGAGCGACGAAGCGGCCTGCCAGCACGTGTTTCTTTCGGCCGTGGCCGAATTGCAGGAACGCGCGCGCAAGGAAGGCGGCAACGCCGTCATCAACATCAAGAGCAATTACAAGAACGAACTGCGCGAGAGCGCCACGGAATTTACGTGCGGCGCGGGCGCAATGGTCGCCGGCGTGGCGCTCGTAGGCGACGTGGTGACGCTCAAGGGCGGCAAGTAAGCCGCAGCAGGCGGCGGCGCGCGACCCGGCTCACGCCGCCTTGACGGCGGCGACGTTGACCAGCGTTTCGCGCCGCTTGCCGGGCTTGGGATGATGCAGGCCGATTCGTTCGAACAGACCGAAGTCGGCCGCGCGGCTCCACCATAGATAGGGCAGCGAAACATTGCGCTCCGAAAAGCGGAAGCCGGCCGCGCGGATCATGTCGAGGTAGCCGCTGGCGCTCTTTTGCACGTGCATGGGATGGCGGAACAGCAGACGGATCACCCACGAGCGGATATAGGCTTCGGTGGATTCGGCGAACAGCAGCACGCCGCCCGGTTTGAGCACGCGGTGGAACTCCGCGAGCGCGCGTTCCTGTTCGACCAGATGATGGAAAGTCTGGTGACAGAAAACAATGTCCGCGCTGGCCGTGGGCAGCGGCAGACTCGCGCAGTCGCCGTGCAGCAGCTCGAATGCGGTTTGGGGCCGCAATGTGTCCTGGCAGGTGCGCGCGGCGCGCGCCGCGAGTTCCAGCGAAGCCTCGTGGTAGTCGATCCCAACGATGCGGCGCGGGCGGAAAGCCTCGGCCAGCAGACGGAACGACTTGCCCTGGCCGCAGCCCACGTCGACGATTTCGGGTGCCTCGGGCAAACGCACGTCCACGAGCCGCTTGAGGTCGTTGATCGCCACGCGCAGCACATGATGCTCCCACGTATGGGTGCGCAGAAACCAGATGCCGAAGGCCGTCTCCGGCACGAACGGCACGTAATTTGATTCGGAAACCGACATATTTTTTATCCGTCGCGAATGCGGTCGTGAAACGAGAACCGGCATTGTAAATGCAAGGGCACGGCCAAGGGTGTCAGAATCACGGTTTCGCGCGCTGCTGCGCGCTTGCATTGGGTATACAACGCGTAACAAGACGTGACAGACGTAAAGAAGGCATAGGACTATGGAAAAGAGCACTGAAGAAGCAGGTATGAACCCATCCGCACGACGCGAAGACGTCGACGTGGCGATCATCGGCGCGGGGCCCTCGGGCGCGGTGGCGGCCGCCTTGTTGCGCCAGGCCGGGCGTTCGGTGCTCGTGCTGGAGCGCCAGCATTTTCCGCGCTTTTCGATTGGCGAAAGTCTCCTGCCGCAAAGCATGGAATATCTCGAAGAAGCCGGCATGCTGCAGGCGGTGGTGGAGGCCGGCTTTCAATACAAGAACGGTGCGCATTTCGTATGGCGCGATCAGGCCACGGCTTACGACTTTCGTGACAAGCATTCGGCGGGCTGGGGCACGACGTACCAGGTGGAGCGCGCGAAATTCGACCAGGTGCTGATCGACTGCGCCGCGCAGCAGGGCGCCGAGGTGCGCTTCGGTCATACCGTGGCCGCCATGCGCACGGGCGACGCGCCGGTGCTGGAAGTCGTCGACGAAAACCAGGCGCGCTATGAAGTGCACGCGCGTTTCGTGCTGGATGCGAGCGGCTTTGGCCGCGTTCTGCCGCGCCTTCTGAATCTCGAAGCGCCGACCGGTTTGCCCACACGCGCCGCGATCTTCAGTCACGTGCGCGACGGCTTGACGCTGGACGCCTTCGATCGCAACAAGATTTGCATTGCCACGCACCCCGAGCGCCGCGACGTGTGGTTCTGGATGATCCCGCTCGCGGGCGGCCGCTCGTCGGTGGGCTGTGTCGCCGACGCTGCCTTCCTCGACGTGCCGCAAGCAGAACGCGAGGCGCGGCTGCGCGCACTCATTCGCGAGGAACCGACGCTGAACCGACTGATCGGCGACGCGCCGTTTCTCATGCCCGTGAATCACATCGGCGGCTATTCCGCCAACGTCGAACGATTGCATGGGCCCGGTTATGCGTTGCTCGGCAATGCGGGTGAGTTTCTCGATCCGGTGTTTTCTTCGGGCGTCACCATTGCACTACGTTCCGCGCACCTGGCCGTGAAGGCGCTGGAACGCTCGCTCGGCGGCGCGGCCGTGGACTGGCAGGCCGAATACGACGTGCCGCTGCGCAAGGGTATCGATACGTTCCGCGCGTTCGTCGAGCGCTGGTACTCCGGCGAGCTGCAGGACATCATTTATTATCCGCGCCAGACGCCCCTGATCCGCCGGATGATTAGCTCCGTGCTGGCAGGCTACGCATGGGATGAAAGCAACCCTTACGTGGCGGAACCGGTGCGCAGGCTCAACGTGCTGCACGAGGCGTGCAAGCGGTCCATGTAATCGCGGCGCAGGGACGTATGGGCGCCGAAAACTAACTCCGCCAGGCCTCGCCCTCGGGGAAAGTATGTTTCTCGAGCGAGTCCGGCTTCATTTCGATGCTATAGCCGGGCTTGCCGGGCGGCATATACCGGCCATTACGTATCACGACGGGATCGACGAAATGCTCGTGCAAATGATCGACATACTCGAGCACCCGGTTCTCCAGCGAGGCCGAAACGCACAGATAGTCGAACAGCGAAATATGCTGCACGTACTCGCACAGTCCCACGCCGCCCGCATGCGGGCATACCGGAACGCCGAATTTCGCGGCCATCAACAGCACGACAATCACTTCGTTCAGTCCACCTAAGCGGCAGGCATCTACCTGACAAAAATCGATCGCCTGGGCTTGCAACAACTGCTTGAACATCACGCGATTGTGGCAATGTTCGCCCGTCGCGACGCCAATTTTCCCCAGGCGCCGGCGAATCTCGGCATGGCCGAGAATATCGTCGGGACTGGTCGGCTCTTCGATCCACCACGGGTCGAACTCCGCCAGGCGCCGCATGTTCGCCACCGCTTCGTCCACGTCCCATACCTGGTTGGCATCCATCATCAGCTTCAGGTTTTCGCCGATTTCCTCGCGCAGAATGCGGGCGCGCCGCACGTCTTCGTCCAGATTGCCGCCCACTTTCTGCTTGAAGTGCGTCCAGCCCAGCGCAACGCCTTCGCGCGCGAGGCGGCGGATCTTGTCGTCGTCGTAGCCTAGCCAGCCGGCCGACGTCGTATAGGCGGGATAACCTTGCGCGAGCATTTCCGCTTCGCGCTCGCCCTTTGTTTTCGCGTGACGGTGCAGTATGGCGAGCGCTTCGTATGGCGTAATCGCATCGGTCACGTAGCGAAAATCCAGGCAGCGCACGAGTTCCTCGGGGCTCATGTCGGCGAGCAGTTTCCATACAGGCTTGCCGACCGATTTGGCCCACAGGTCCCACACGGCGTTGACGACCGCTGCGGTAGCGAGATGAATCGCGCCTTTGTCCGGGCCGATCCAGCGTAATTGGCTGTCCGAAGTAAATGCACGCCAGAACGCGCCCATGTCCGCCGTAATGTCTTCGAGCCGCTTGCCGACGATGAGAGGCGCCAGCGCATTGACGGCCGTCACGCAAATTTCATTGCCGCGGCCGATGGTGAATGTGAGACCGTGACCCGTGAATTTGTCTGGGGAATCGGTTTCGAGCGTGACGTAGGTCGCGGAATAATCCGGCGCGGCGTTCATGGCGTCGGAGCCGTCGAGCGAACGCGATGTGGGAAAGCGGATATCGCGAACGGACAGATTGGTGATCGTGGTCATTCGAACTCCCTCGGGAAGGGAAGGCTTCGGGTAGGGAAAACCAGGCGTTTGCACGCGTTGACAACGCTGAATCTGCTACCTAGCATGCTAGCATGTCTTCTCAAAATCAAGCCCGCCGTGAACTCTTCATCCGAAGTGGCGAGTGTCGCCGGCAATCCTTATGTCGCACTGCAAAAGATCAAGGGCGGTGAGCGCGGGAGCCTGACCGATGCGGTAGAGCAGGCGTTGCGAGAGGCGATCGTCACGCTCGCGCTGGAACCCGGAATGATGATCGACAAGATGGCGGTCTGCGAACGCATGGGCGTGTCGCGCTTTCCGGTTTCCGCCGCGCTGGCGAAGCTTGCGCACGCGGGTCTCGTCGAAGTTTTGCCGCAGCGCGGCACGCGGGTAAAGCCAATTGCGCTCGACGATATTCGCCAGCATCTGTTCATTCGTAGCGCGCTCGAAGTCGAAACGGTACGCGGTGTCGCGCGCATGAAGCAGAGCGCCACAGTCGACGCGTTGGCCGCGAATCTCGAAGAGCAGCGCAAGGTCGCCGGTAATGGTCAGCGTCTCGTGTTTCATGAGCTTGATCTTGCGTTTCATGAAATCCTGCTCGATGCAGTGAATTTGCCGCGCGTAAAAGAAATTGTCGCGGTGTCGCGCAACGCGCTGGATCGCGCAAGGCAATTGTTGGCGAGTCCTGAGCGTCTTGCGCACACGCTCGACGAACACGAACGCATTTTCGAAGCCATTCGCGCCGGCCGCGCCGACGCGGCGGCAAAAGCGATGCACGATCATCTCGATCAGGTGATCGAGGAATTGCACCGGTCCGCGAAAGAGCGGCCCGATCTTTTTGCACCTTGAGCAACCAGTTTTACGTCAAGCAACGACCCTACTTCAACCACCTTCGTGCCGCGCCGCAAGCAGCGCCGCGCACGCAATCAAGGGGCTCCGGTAATGTGTCTGGCTTTTCTTTGCGGATTTGCGCCATGACGCCGCTCATTTCCGTCAACAAGCTCAGCAAGAGTTTTCCCGGCGTGAGGGCGCTTCACGAGGTGCAATTCGAACTCATGGCGGGCGAGGTGCACGCGCTGATGGGCGAGAACGGCGCAGGCAAATCGACGTTAATGAAGATTCTCGCGGGCGTGTATACGCGCGACTCGGGCGACATTCTCCATGACGGCCAGCCCGTGGCGTTCGCGAGTCCGCGCGAGGCCCAGGACGCGGGCGTCGGCATCATTCATCAGGAACTCCAACTGATGAATCATCTGACCGTCGCGCAAAACATGTTCATCGGCCGCGAGCCGCGCGGACGCCTCGGGCTCTTTCTCGACGACGACAAACTCAATGCACAGGCGCGCGCCATTCTCTCGCGCATGCACGTGCCGCTCGACCCGCGCACCGTGGTCGGTTCGCTCACGGTCGCGAGCCAGCAGATGGTCGAGATTGCCAAGGCGCTGTCGTACGATTCGCGCGTGCTCATCATGGACGAGCCGACTTCCGCGCTCAACGACGCGGAAATCGCCGAGCTTTTCCGCATCATTCGCCAGTTGAAAGAGCGGGGCGTAGGGATCGTCTATATCTCGCACAAGATGGACGAACTCAAGCAGATTGCAGATCGCGTGACCGTGTTGCGCGACGGCGAATACGTGGCCACCGTCGCCGCCGCCGATACGAGCGTGCAGGCCATTATCGGCATGATGGTTGGCAGAACGCTCGCCGACGTCGCGCCGTATCAGGCTCCCGCGCATCTGGGCGAAATCGCGCTCGAAGTGAAGCACCTGAACGCCGGTCCGCTCGTGCGCGACGTGAGCTTCACGTTGCGCAAAGGCGAAATACTGGGCTTTGCGGGGCTCATGGGCGCGGGCCGCACCGAAGTCGCGCGCGCCGTGTTCGGCGCAGACCCGGTCGAATCCGGCGAGATCTTCGTGAAGGGCGCGAAAGCCTCGATCAAGAAGCCGAGCGACGCCGTTGCGCACAGCATCGGCTATCTCTCCGAGGACCGCAAGCGCTTCGGACTCGCAACCGGCATGGATGTCGAATCGAATATCGTGATGTCCAATCTCGGCAAATTCCTTTCGCTGAATCTGTTTTTGCGCCGTATGCAGATACGCAGGAGGGCGGCGCATTTCATCAGTCTGCTCGCCATTCGCACGCCTTCGGCCACGCAGCCGGTGCGGCTGCTCTCGGGCGGCAACCAGCAGAAGATCGTCATCGCGAAGTGGCTGGAGCGCGACTGTGACGTGCTTTTCTTCGACGAACCCACACGCGGTATCGACGTTGGCGCAAAAAGCGAGATCTACAAGCTGTTGCGCGCGCTTGCGGAACAAGGCAAGGCGATCGTGATGATCTCGTCGGAACTTCCGGAAATCCTGCGCATGAGCGACCGGATCGTAGTGATGTGCGAAGGCCGTGTTACTGGCGAACTTTCCGCCAGTGAGGCGACCCAGGAGCGCATCATGCATCTCGCGACCCAGCGCGAAACCTTGCAAGCAGCATGAGCCTCAAGAGGTCGAATCCATGACTATGCAATCGGACACTGCGGCGCTGGCCGACCAGAAACGGTCGCCCGGATTAAGGGCGCGCATTTTCTCGCCCACTGCGCTACAGAAAATGCTCGCGTTCGCGACCCTCATCCTGCTGCTGATCTTTTTCAGCTTTGCCTCGCCTGCATTCATGCAGATGGACAACATCCTCGGCATCCTTCAGGCCACCGCCGTAAACGGCGTGCTTGCCATTGCCAGCACGTTCGTCATCATCACAGGCGGCATAGATTTGTCCGTCGGCACGTTGATGACATTTACGGCCGTGATTTGCGGCGTATTTCTAACCTACTGGCACTTGCCGATGTGGATCGGCGTGCTTGCCGCCATCGGCACCGGCGCGGTATGCGGAACCGTTTCGGGCACGCTCACGGCGAAGATGAAGATCCCGCCGTTCATCGCCACGCTAGGCATGATGCTGCTGCTCAAAGGGCTTTCGCTTGTCGTTTCGTCCGACAAGCCCATTTATTTCACCGACACCGAAAACTTCTACATGATTTCGCAGGACTCGCTGATCGGCTATTTTTTGCCCAGCGTGCCCATACCGAATGCCGTGCTGATTCTGTTCGTGCTCGCCATTGCGAGTTCGATCACGCTCAACCGCACGGCGCTCGGCCGCTATACGTTCGCGCTCGGCAGCAACGAGGAGGCCGTGCGTCTTTCGGGCGTGAATGTCGATCGCTGGAAGATTGCGATTTATGGCCTGGGCGGCGCGATATGCGGTATTGCAGGACTCCTGATCGCTTCGCGCCTGAATTCGGCGCAACCGGCGCTCGGCCAGGGTTACGAGCTGGAAGCCATCGCGGCGGTCGTGATCGGCGGCACGTCGCTGAGCGGCGGTTCGGGCACGATACTCGGCACCATCATCGGCGCGTTCATCATGAGCGTGCTGACCAACGGTCTGCGCATCATGTCGGTCGCGCAGGAATGGCAGATCGTGGTGACGGGGCTCATCATCATCCTCGCGGTTTATGCGGATATCTTGCGGCGCAAGAAGAGTTGAAAGAGGTCTATGGCCCACCTTTGGAGGAGAAATGTCATGTTGAAAAGAAAACTGATCACTGCCGTAATCGGAGCCGGCGCGCTCATGGGCGCGTCGAGCATGACGTATGCCGAGGAACCCTACATTCCGATCATTTCGAAGGGCTTCCAGCATCAGTTCTGGCAAGCCGTGAAATCCGGCGCGGAGCAGTCGGCGAAGGCGAACAACGTCAGGATCACGTTCGAAGGCCCCGAAACCGAGGCCATGGTCGACAAGCAGATCGACATGCTTTCCGCCGCGCTCGCCAAGAAACCGCAAGCGCTCGGTATTGCCGCGCTCGACAGCAAGGCCGCCATTCCGCTGCTCAAACGCGCGCAGGCCAGCAAGATTCCTGTGATCGCATTCGACTCGGGTGTCGACAGCGATATTCCGCTCACGACCTGCGCCACCGACAATCTCGCCGCCGCCGGCCTCGCCGCCGACAAGATGGCGGAGATGATCGGCAATTCCGGCGAAGTGGGCGTCATTGTGCATGACCAGACGAGCCGCACGGGTATCGACCGGCGCGACGGTTTCCTCAACCAGATGAAAACGAAGCATCCCGGCATCAAGATCGTTTCCGTGCAGTATGGCGCGGGCGACCACCTGAAATCGGCGGAAATCGCCAAGGCCATGATTCAAGCGAATCCGAATCTCAAGGGCATTTTCGGCGCCAATGAAGGCTCGGCGGAGGGTGCTGCGATTGGCGTAAAGGAGTCGGGCAAGAAGCTGGTGCTGATCGGTTTCGACTCGGGCAAGGAGCAGAAGGAGGCCATCATGTCCGGCCTTATGGCGGGCGCGATTACGCAGAACCCGGTGGGCATCGGCAAGTGCGTCGTCGATTCGGCGGCGAAGGCGTTGAAGGGCGAAACGCTGCCGAGGAAAATCGACACGGGCTTCTACTGGTACGACAAAACCAATATGAACGATCCGAAGATCGCTGCGGTGCTTTACGACTGATGTGCGTGGACGACGCGCAGTTTTAAAGAGGCTGGAATAAAAGACGGAGACCGGATTCGACATCTGGTCTCCTTTTTTTATGCGTAATTTTCTGTCTGCGTTACGGATTAGCGCCGGTTAAAAGAGACCGCGCCCGGCGAGATTCGCGTAAAGCGCGCGCACACCGAATGTCCACGGTTCGATTTCGGTGCAAAGGCGCACGGTGTTGACGATGGCGCCGAGGGGCGGCGCGCTGATCGTGACGCGATCGCCGAGGTGGTGCGTGAAGCCGCCGCCGGGCGCGTCGCGGTCCTTGATCGGTGAGAACATCGTGCCGAGGAACAGCATGAAGCCATCGGGGTACTGATGATGGCGCCCCCAGGCCTGCGAAACGAGATCGAGCGGGTCGCGGCTGATTTCCCGCATGTGGCTCACGCCTTCGAGCAGGAAGTCGTCGTCCGCGCCTTCCACGCGAAGCGAAACGCTCGCGGCGCGCACCGAGTCGAGCGTGAACGCTTCGTCGAATAAACGAATGAATGGGCCGATTGCGCACGAGCCGTTGTTGTCCTTGCATTTGCCGAGTAACAGCGCGGAGCGGCCTTCGATGTCGCGCAGATTGACGTCGTTGCCGAGCGTCGCCCCGACCACTTCGCCGTGACTGTTCACCGCGAGTACGATCTCGGGTTCGGGGTTATTCCACGCAGAGGCCGGATGCAAGCCGATTTCGGCGCCGAAACCGACCGAGGACATGGCTTGGGACTTGGAAAACACTTCGGCGTCCGGGCCGATGCCGACTTCCATGTATTGCGACCACGCGCCACGGCGCTGAAGTTCTTCCTTCAACTTGCTCGCAGCTTCGGAACCGGGCCTGACTTTCGAAAGATCGGTGCCGATGAGCTTCGTGATTTCAGCGCGCACGTCCTGCGCTTTTGCCGGATCGCCCCCGGCCTGTTCTTCGATCACGCGTTCCAGAAGACTTACCGCGAAAGTCACGCCGCAAGCCTTGATGGGTTGCAGGTCGCACGGCGCGAGCAGTGAAGGGCGGTCTGCGGGGCGATCGCCCGCGAGGCTGTGTTCGATCAGCGCTTCGGCCGTGCCGAGCGGCTCGCCCGGTGTATGCCGCACGACATCGAGCAGATCCTCGTACTCGAACAAGTCGGCTGTGGTGGGCGCAACCTGCGAAATGTCGAAGACCATGCCGCCGCGCACCACGACGACGCACGGCCCGTCGCCTTCTGGCGTGGGCCGCCAGACGCGGCCGACGAGCAACGCGTTATCGAGGTCATGGGGGAGACAAGCGGATGTTGAGGACATGGCGGGCGTTCCGGAGTGAGAGTTGCGACACGCATCGTAGGGCGGATGAGCGCGTGCGTCCAAAGGAGCGTCACATTTTCCAACAGGCTGGACGCGCGAGCGGTTGCCATCGTGGTGGCTGGCCCTAACCAATATACGGATAACTAACTAATCGACTTGATGCGCCGGCGGCAACGCGGTTATCTGCGGTGGGAATTAGAAACGCAGGATTTGATGGTTTTCAGGCTGACGAACGGCTTATAAGATCGGCTTCTTCCCTTATTCATCACCGATTTCACGTCGAGGCAGCCGAGCATGAACGCACGCCGCAATTTCATTCGAATCGCAGCCGGGACCGCCGCGCTCGCCGCTTTGCCGGCGCTCAGTTCGGGGACCGCGCGCGCGGCCAGCACGTCGCGTACGCTGCGCGTAGGGAATCAGAAAGGTTATCTGAGCCTGCTGAAGGGGCGTGGCACGCTCGAAAAGCGTCTTGCTCCGCTTGGCGTCTCGGTCACGTGGACTGAGTTCGACGCGGGCCCGGTGCAACTCGAAGCGCTCAATGTCGGTTCGATCGACTTTGGCGACGTGGGAGAGGCGCCTCCCATTTTCGCGCAGGCCGCCGGTGCACCGCTCGCCTATGTGGCGGCCACGGTGCCGCGCCCGCAGGCGGAAGCGGTGCTCGTGCCTCACGCTTCGGCCATTCGCAGCGTGGCCGATCTCAAAGGCAAGGCGATCGCACTCAATCGCGGCAGCAACGTCCACTATTTCCTCGTCAAGCTGCTGCAAGCGCACAACATTCAATATGGCGACGTGAAAGTCGTGTTCCTCGCGCCCGCCGACGCACGCGCCGCGTTCGAGCGCGGCGCCATCGACGCCTGGGTGATCTGGGACCCGTTTCTCGCCGCTGCGCAAAAAACCCTCGACGCCCGTATTCTCGCCGATGCAACCGGCGTGGTCGGCAATCGTGCCTACTATTTCTCTTCGCTCAGTTATGCGAAACAGAATCCCGATGTCGTCAAGATCCTTATCGAAGAACTGAGCCAGATCGATCAGTGGGGGCAAGCCAATCGGGCTGCGCTCGCCACTCAGCTCGCGCAGTTATGGGGCCTGCCCAATGACGTGGTTAGCGAGGCGATTGGACGCGTGCAATTCGGCACGGGCCCGATCACGAAGGCCATCCTTGCCGAGCAGCAGCAGATCGCCAATACGTTCTTCGACCTCAAGCTGATTCCGAAACGCGTAAACGTGCTGGAAGCGGCGGCGCCGGGAATCGTTTAGCACTACAAGGAAAATCCGATGTCCGCTCTTATGACTCCACTTCCAGCCGGTTTGTCGTTGCAGGACGCACTCGACAATTTGCCGTCGCTCGCGAATAAAATCGGCAAGGAAGCAGCGGCGCGCGAAGGGCGCCGCGAATTGCCTTTCGAGGGTTTCGACGCGTTCCGGCGCTCGGGACTAGGGCGCCTCAGGTTGCCGGTGGAATGGGGCGGTCTGGGCGGCTCGCTGGTGGACGAATTCGACGTAATCGCGACGCTTGCCGCGGCCGACAGCAATCTCGCGCACGCGCTGCGCCTTCATTACGACCAGACCGAAGTACTGCTGCTCTCGGCGCGCACGCCGTTCAACGATTTGCAGATCCAGCGCGTGATTGACGGCGCGATCTTCGGCGGCGCCTCGACGGAACTCGGTACGTCGCGTCCGGGCGAACACACCACGGCGCTCAGGCGCGATGGCGAGCACTACCGGCTCGACGGCCGCAAATACTATTCGACCGGCACGGCCTTTTCCGACTACGCGCGGCTGAGCGTGCTGAACGACGCGGGCCAGCCCGTAGTGGCGATTGTGCCGGTGCACCGCGAAGGGTTCACGGTGCTCGACGACTGGGACGGCATGGGGCAGCGCATGACGGCGAGCGGCAGTCTCGTGTTCGAGAATCTGCTCGTGCATGCGGACGAGATCGCGGAACGCGGCCTCGCCACGCTCGCGGGCCGTCACACGGGCGCGCTGCGTCAGTTGCACCTCGTGGCGGTGGCGGCGGGCATCGTGCGCAACGTGGTGACGGATGCGAAGCGTTATGTGCTGGAACACGGGCGGCCCGTACTGCACAGCACGGCGCCTTCCGCGCGCGAGGACGCCTTCATTCAGCAGATCGTCGGCACGCTTTCGGCGCATAGCCACGCGATCGATGGCCTCGTGCGCGAGAACGCCCGTACGCTCGATCGATCGGCGCAAGCGATCCGCGCGGGTGCGCCCGAGGCCGATGCACTCGTGCTGGACGGCGCATTGGCAACGGCGCGCACGCAGTACGTGGTGAGCAAACTGGCGCTCGAAGCGGCCGAGCGTTTGTTCGAAGCGGGCGGCGCTTCGGCCACTTCGCGCGCGCACAATTTCGACCGGCATTGGCGCAATCTGCGCACGATCTTCAGTCACAACCCGTTGCTGCACAAGGCGCGCGTGGTAGGCGATTACGTCTTGAATGGCGTGACGACACACCTCACCGAAGGCCGCGTGTTCTGAAGTTGCCACGAGTCCGCCGCGTGACGCGCGCGGGTTCGTGCCGCCGGCGTGCGGCACGCTTGTGGCAACCCGCTTGTGGCAACCATACGGCACCCATACGGCACACCCGTCAGCGAGATTTCTCTTCAGGTGCTTCAATGAGCGTTGCGCCGCCTTTGCCGGTTGGCGTCCGATCCATTGCTCATTCAGGCCCCTATGACGAATCCCACCGAAATCAAGGCCCTTGTATTCGACGTCTTCGGCACAGTCGTGGACTGGCGAAGCGGTGTCGCGAGGGAAGCGACCGCTTTTCTGCGGCGTCACTCCCCAAATCTCGACGCGTTCGCTTTCGCCGACGCCTGGCGTCGCGAGTATTCGCCTTCCATGGAGGAAATCCGCAGCGGGCGGCGGCCCTATGTGCGCCTCGACATCCTGCATCGCGAGAATCTCCTGAAGGTGCTGGAACGTAGCGGCATTACCGGAGCGACGGACGCCGAAATCGACGAACTCACTCTGGCGTGGCATCGTCTCGATCCCTGGCCCGATGCCGTCGGCGCGCTGGGCCGCCTGAAACGCCGCTTCATCATTGCCCCTTTGTCCAACGGAAATATCCGGCTCATGGTGGATATCGCGAAGCGCGCCGGTTTGCCGTGGGACGCCATTCTCGGCGCCGAAGTGGTCCGCGCCTATAAGCCTTCGCCGCAGGTGTACACCGAAACGGTGGACATTCTGGGTCTCGCGCCAGCCGAACTGTGCCTCGTCGCGGCGCATAATGGCGACCTCGCGGCCGCGCGCCGGCTCGGTCTTTCAACCGCCTTTGTCCTGCGGCCGACCGAGCACGGTCCCCAACAGACGACGGATCTGAAAGCGGAACAGGCGTGGGATTTCGTTGTGAACGATTTAAACGAGCTTGCGAATCGACTCGATGCCCCGATAGATTGAGGCCTGTCTGCTGTTCCCCGACACCATCGGGCAAAGTGATGGTTGCGCCGAAACGCACGTCGGCGCAAGACACGTTGGAAAGGGCTTTGCGCGGATCGCGCCCGGATGGCATGACACCTGCATAAGGTGCTGCAAGTCGCTCCGGGCGTGACGACGCACTCCCTCCGTGCGCGTTGTCGTGCCGATCTTCTGCACAATGACGCCGGGACGGGAAATTGAGCGAAGCGAAGCGGCTTGTTTGTGCAGACAAGAATGCTTGTCGCACTCCACATGGCAATCGCTAGAGGTAGCTCATCATGAAATCCCCCGATCAAACATTCGTTATCCTTATCATTGCCTGCGCTCCCGCGCTCGCGTTCGGGCAATCGAACGTGACCGTGACGCCTGAGCAGGTCCGCGCGGAACTCGTGCAACTGGAACAGGCGGGCTACCGCCCAGGCGACGGCGACAACACCCGCTATCCCGCCGACATTCAGGCCGCCGAAGCACGCGCGGCGGCACAGAATGGCAGCGCCAGTTACGGCGGCATGACGGGCGGGGCGTCAGCGTCGGGCGCGCCGGCGGGCGGAGACAGCATGAAGCCGATTTACTTCGGTCAGTGAGCCATTGCGTTGACGAAGCCCTTCCTCCGAATGGCAGGGCTTTGTTTGGGTTCGCCTACGCACTCGCACTGCCGGAGACGGGCCCCGCCGTACGGCGGCCTCGCGCCCGCGCGAGCACGGCTCGACGCACAGGCGTGTCGTAGTAACGGTTGGTGGCCCAGGCGAGCAGCACAGCGCCCGGAATCAGCAGCAGGGCGGTGATGCCGCCAGGATGGGGAAGCCCGTGGATGCGATACAGGGTCTCCTGCAGGAGAATCTCCAACGGCACGTGCATCGCGTAGATGCCATAGGAGACCATGCCGGAGAAGGCGCAGAGCCCGAGGAACCGCCTGGGCGGTTCCACACGCGTTATCACCCATACCAGCGCGGGCGGAACGACGAGCGCGAGAAACAGATCGGACGCGTGTCGATGCGCCACGGGCCATGAAAAGGCGAGCAAGGCGACTACGGCCACGAGCACGCCGACCGTCGCGAGATGATTGCGCGATTGTCCAGGGCCGCGGTGGCGGTATAGCAGAAGGCCTGCGGCGAACGCATAGCCCACGCGCGCGAAGCCCTGATAGAACGACGACCACAATACGCCGCTGTTGAGGGTGGACGTGTACGACGCGATACCGAGCGCGACACCCGACGCGCCCATAATGAGCAAGAGCGTCCGGGTGTTCAGAAACCGGAACAGCAGCCCATAGCCAAGGCTCGCCACCAGCTCGAAGAATAACGACCACGCGGGAAAATCCAGTGGATAGCTTAGGTCATAAGTCGTTAGCGCTGGGTAGAAGATGGGCAATGCCACACGGCTTGGCAGCATGAGCACGCTTGCCGGCAGCGCCGAAGCCATTTCGGCCCAGTAGTAGGTGGGTAAGCGCACCATCAAGGCGACGACGCCAAGCGCGAGACCGGCGAGGTAGAGCGGGTACAGGCGCACCAGTCGCTGCAGGATGTACTGGTGGATCTTCAAGGATCCCGAAGCAATCTTCCTGTCGTAAGCACTGCCAATGACAAAGCCGCTCATCGCGAAGAACAGATCGACCGCGAGATAAGCGCGATTCAGAAGCGACACATGATACATCGAAGGAAAATGCTGAACGAGGACAAACAGTGCACCTAAGCCGCGTAAACCATCTAATGTGGCGTATCTCGCGTTCGTATTCGTATTCTCCATGTTCCCCGCCGTGACGTTTTTTGGTAGCCGCGATTTGCAAAAATAGAGGGCGACGAAGCGAAGGTTGGTGCGTTAATTAACATAGCGGGCGATTTCGCATACAAGAAATGCCCTGTGTGGTGCGGGACCGCGCATTGCGCACCGGCGGCACGCGTTTCGCACGACTGCGCGCCTTGGCGTCGTACATGGCCCGATCCGCCGTTTTGACCAGATCGGATGCGCGCTCACCCGGCTGTAGCACCGCCACGCCAAGGCTCGCACGCACGCTGTAGTCGCGGCCCTGCACGTCGAAGGGCGCCTCCAGGGCAGCCGTGATGCAGGAAGCAATCTGCGATGCGGCGTCGCGTGCGCGATCGTCTTCGACGATGACGAGGAATTCGTCGCCGCCCAGCCGTCCTATCCGCGCCCGGCCCTGTGTTGCGTCGGTCAGGCGCCGGGCGATTTCGGCAAGGATCGCGTCGCCCAGATGGTGTCCGTACGTGTCGTTGAGTTCCTTGAACCGGTCGAGGTCCACGAAGATGACGGCAACGCGGCCCGCCGCGCGGCGTGCCACGACGACCGCTTCGAGCAGTTCCATGATGCGGGCGCGATTCGACAGGCCCGTGAGAGCGTCCGTGTGCGCGAGCTGCCGCAACGCTTCCTTGCCCCTAAGCAGTTCGAGGATCAGCGCGGTGATCCACGTCGACAGTCCCACGAGAATTACCGAAATAACGGTCGCCATAGTCAGATAAACGCGGCGCATTCTCCGGTAATCGTCGAGGGCTTGCTCGACTGACAGCCCGGCCACGACCGTCAATCCATACTGCTTTATCTCGCGCGTGGCGACGATGCGCTCGACATGGTCGATCGGATCGGTGAACCGGTCGACGGTTGTGCGCACACGGAGGTAGTCGCGGGGCGGCGCGTCGCCGGTGCGGCTCGGCGCATCGCCCGCGCGGCGCGAAAGCATGAAGCCGCGGCGGCTCAACACGGCGATCATGCCGTGCTCGCCGGGAGCGGCGCTTTTGGAGAAGCCGTCCGTGAGCCACACCGGGTTTTCCGACACGACCACGACGCCGCCGAAGCTGCCGTCCGTGCGATTGATGCGGCGTGTCGCCTGGACCGACATCTGATGCGAAATCCGGCCGACGACCGGTTGGCTGAGATAGAGCCCGACATCGGCGTGCTCGCGATGCATGCGGAAATGCTCGCGATCGCTCAGATTAATTTCGCCGGAAAACGGAATGGTCGATACGATCACGCGTCCGTCCGCGCCCACGACCGTCACCTGCAACGCGGTGTCGGCAGTAACCAGCCCGTAAGACTGATATTTCGCGAGATCGAAAGTGGTGGGCGCGCGCTCGTATCCGAACTTGATGAGCAGCGCGATCTCGTCGACGTCGTGGATCGTTTTGAGCGTGTGCGTTTGCAGCGCGCTCGCCTCGGTTGCCGCCGCGATGCGCGCGTCGTTGAGCGCGGCGTCTTTTTCGACGCGCAGCCTTTCGAGGATGGTGATCCATAGCACCGCCAGGATCAACACGGTCAGCGCGGGCAGCACAATGAGAGCCCAACGCGGCGCGTCGCCTCGGTCGGTGCCGACGGGGCGGCTGCGCCCGCGAATTGTCTGCAGTCTGCTCACGTCCTGCCCCGTTTCTTGCGCGAGCCTTACTGGCTGCGGGCTGACGCCTTTGCGCGTCAACATGACCTTGATGGAAGGTGGGGTGCGGCCCCTAGTTTCGCTGCACCGTTATAACGGCAATGGCGCGCGGAAGTTGATGGCCGTTGCGAAACAATATCGTTGGAATAATCGCGAAGTCGTCACACAGCTTGCGTAACGTAAGGCGCGGCGAATCCTTCGACGCGTTTTCGGATATAGGGGAAACCCCTGGTCATCAAGAACCGGTGGCATCGATTTAACAAAGTTAGAATGAAGACTCTAGATTGTTCGGTGAGGCGTCGCGGGTTGCGGGCGCTGGCGCGCGGATGATCGGCCGCAGTGGCAGCGGCCACGCCTGTTGGTGAGCACCTGGAGCCAATTCGTGAGCATTCCTCAAGATTTATTATTTGCCACAACCGCAGCCTTTATCGCTGTGCGTCCCTGGAATCGGGTCGTTGCGTTGTCGCCATTCGCTTATCGCTTCGTCACGCCGCCCAGCAGCGTGCTCGTATGCAACAGCGCGAGCCAGGATAGGGCGTCCGTGCCTCCCATACGGCGAAATCCGCCGCGTTAACTTCACCCGCTGTCCTGTGCGCTGTTGCGCACCGGATCGCCACCGAATACCGATCTCCTCTCAACTTGCCACGTTGCTTCGCTCGCTGAAGTGACGGCGCTGCTCGTCCGTTGCGACGATGCAGGGGAAGGGAATTGCGTACTACAACGATGTGGACACAACGAACAGGGATTCAATCGTGAGCAGCGAATTTGCGGAACGGGATCTTGCGCATATCAGGAACGTACTCGTCCATCTCGAGCATTCGGCCGACAGCATTCGCGCGAAGGAGAAAGGAACCGTGGTCAGCCTGAGCTACTGGCGGAAGCGGCTGGAGGGAATTCTCGCAATGCCTTTGCTCCCCATACACGCTGAAAAGCAGGCAAAGGATCTACTGGCTCGCCTCGACAGACTGGAAACGCCATCGTCCTGTGTCGTGGCCGGCGGCCATTTTCGATAAGGGCCTGGACCGCACCACGTGAAGCACTCAAAAAGCGGACAACGATCAGGAGACGAAACGATGGGACAACGCAGCGAGGACGTGCTATTGGCTATGCTAAATATCGATGCCGGGATCAAAGCGCGTCTCGAACGCCTTGCGGAGATGGAGCGTGGAGCGGGTGATTGCCTCGCGCCATGGCTCGACGAAGCGCGAAGCGTTTTGCGGATGGACCTCGCCACATTGAGAGCACGCCGCGAAGAACAATTTCTCGCGTTGAATGGACTCACGCGTGGGCTCGCGCGCGGCGCGTAGGGCGTCGGCGGGGCAACAACAAACCCGGCAGGCACGTGCCCTGCTGTGCGCTGAGCGCTGCGAGCGAGAGTGCATCCTGCCGCGGCCCTGTCAGCTTCAATCCGCCTGCGCCGGCGCCGGGAATACCGGCGCAACTCTCACTCACACGCTACGCCGCGTTGACGCAGTGCTCCTCCACCCAGCCCATCGCGCGCTCGCGGGCAAACGCCAGCGCTTCGTTTTCGTCGATGAAATTGTCATCGAGACACAAGTCATGGATATCGTCGTCGAATGACCCGTCCGATGACGGGACGAAAATTCTCGCATTTGCCACGATTCTGCCG
Source organism: Paraburkholderia sp. J76 (assembly GCF_905220295.1). Taxonomy (NCBI): domain Bacteria; kingdom Pseudomonadati; phylum Pseudomonadota; class Betaproteobacteria; order Burkholderiales; family Burkholderiaceae; genus Paraburkholderia; species Paraburkholderia sp. J76. Next base: position 28,945 of record NZ_CAJMZJ010000013.1, on the reverse strand, counting down.
TCATCGATGCTTGCGCTCATGCTGATCAGGCAAGACTGGAAAGTGAATTGCATGGCTGGCTCCGTTTGCTTGTCGCGGGATGAAAGCCGCCCCGCAAATCCCGTGCCGTGGAATGGCGTGAGGCTGTCCCTTCTAAAAGCCCGATATACGTGATCAAGGGGCGATCCAGGCAGGGGCCCAGTCATCGTTGCGACGCACATACAGCGCACGCTGGGGACCGTCTGCTGCCGAAAGGTCTAACCAGTCCAAGCGGGCAGGGCGCACCTCCACGACGCAGAAATGCTTGAGACCTTCATCGGGATTGGGAGCATCGCGCGTTTCGTCGAGCGCGTCGCCCGCGTGGGCCATGGGCGTGCCCGGCGGGAGATGCGTGCGGTAGGCAATAAGGTCGTGGTCGGGACTGGACCTCCACGCATCCAGCCGCGCTTGCCCGTGGCGAAGAATCCGGGTTTCGCCAAACACGCGCAGTTGCAGGTTGCGAGCGGGATCGACGCCGACAAGCGCGATGCGCGGTTCGCGGCTGAGTTCGGCGATCTTCGGCGAGCGCAGGTCGGTGTGGAAAGTGAGCCTGTTCTCCGTTTCACTAGCGCCTCGAAGCAGTACGGTGCGCACGTTCGGCGAGCCGTCGAGGCCGATTGTCGCCGCCTGCATCACCTTGAAAGGCTGATCATCTTCGCGTACCGCAGCAGCGAGGCAATCCCAGATTCGGGCATAAATCTGTTCGAGCGTCATCGAGTTCATTGCTGGCGAGCCGCCTGTAAAAAAGAAGGAGGGGAGCGAAAGCGAAGCGCACGCTCGATGCCCGCAAGCGGCGCCACGACGCTCGGGAACACCACCTGCTTGGGCGGATTGTGCATTTCCGCACCTGTTCACACTTCTTTCGATGAAAGCCGGCCTGAGCCTACGTTTTCGACGCGAGCACACCAACCGAAGCGAACTCCCGGCGCACGCCTGGGCGGCCGACATCGGGCCGGGCCTCGGCACGATCGCCACCGACAACGATCCGGGCGGCATCCTGACGTATTCACTGGCCGGCGCGCAATACGGTTTCGATCTGCTCTGGGTGTGCGTGCTTTCGTATCCTTCGATGGTGGCGCTCCAGTTGGTTGCGACGCGCGTCGCCGCTGTGACCGGGAAAGGCCTCACCGAGAACATGCGCGAGCACTACGCGCGCTGGATCTTCCTGATCGCCGTGGCCCGCTTTCTGGGCGCCAATACCGTGAACATGGCCGCCGACATACTCGCCATGGGAGAAGCGGCCCGCCTGATGTTCCGCGGGCCGGTCGCGCCGTTCATGATCCTGTTTGCTGCCGTGTCGATCGCGCTTCAATGGTGGGTGGCTTATGCGCGCTACGCGAACGTGCTCAAATGGCTCGCGCTTTCGCTGTTCGCCTATGCCGGCGTGATGTTCGCGACTGACGTGCCGTGGCGTGACGTGGCTTGGCATGCCCTGGTGCCCGGCTTCACGTGGTCCGAAGACTACTTCGGGATGTTGCTTGCGGTGCTTGGCACGACCGTCAGCCCGTATCTGCTGTTTTCGCAGGCCGAGCAGGAAGTTGAAGAGCGCGGGGGCGAGGGCCGCGAACGCCATGGGGAAGATCCGGCACAGCTAAAGAAGATGCGGCGCGATACGTTGGTGCGCACGCTGCTTTCCAACGCGTGCGGCGCGCTCATCCTCATCGCGGCCGCCATCACGCTCCACGCCACGCACCAGCCGGTCGGCAACGCGCAGACCGCTGCTCTGGCGATCGCGCCGGTCGCGCATGGATACGCGTCGCCCGTACTCGGCCTCGCGCTGCTCGGCACCGCGCTACTGGCGTTGCCGCCGCTCGCGGGCTCGGCGGCACACGCTGCGGCCAGTTCGTTCGGCTGGCCGCAGGGTGAGCAACGAGACCGCCGGATCGCCGGCGTTCTTGTCGCGCTCATGGTGACGAGCACGGCAATCGCGTTGCTGTTTCATGCGTGCGGTGTCGATCCAGTCAAGGCCTGCTATTGGAGCGCGCTGGCTAACGGCATGACCATCGCGCCGGTGCTCATCCTGCTTTTGTTGCTGAGCCGGCGCCGCGAGGCCGTGGGCGAAATGAAGACGCACGGGTTCACGCGCGCGCTATGCTGGCTGGCGACGCTCGCCACGGGCGCGGCGTTGGCCGTGCATAGTGTTCTGGAGTTTATGTGAGGGGGTTGGGTGACGTGGGGGGTTGATTGCACGTTTATGTTTAATTTTACATAATGCAAATTATCGAACTTTTGCTTGTTGCGGCTTTTTTGAAATGTCCGGTTTCGAGGTGCGGCGGACATTAAAAATGGCGTTGACATAGGTGTCGCGTCCGCCGCAGCGCAGCATCGCGATGACCCATCGGGACATTCCCAATGTCTCCATATCCCATTGTTTTTAAACAATAAATTCCGGCCACAGGAGCGCCACGCCGCTTTTGTGACAAACAATGTCGGCTTGAGATTAGCTGTGCCTGCGTGCTGCGCTCTATCTTTTCGTCAGCAGCACCCCAAACACAATCATGGCTCTCAAGAGCCCAGGAGACATAGTGGAAACGGTTGCCTTCATCTGGGACAACCTGGCGAGCATCGCCAGGATGACCGGCGAGCACATCGAGATCGTAGGCGTCGGCGTCGGGCTCGCGATCATCACGGGCGTCCCGCTCGGCATCGCGATCACCGCCAACGACCGGCTCGCGAAGATCGTGCTGTATGTCGGCGCGATCATCATGACCATTCCCTCAGTCGCGCTCTTCGGCCTCATGATTCCGATCCTCTCCGTAATCGGCCAGGGCATCGGCTTTCTGCCGACGGTCATCGCCCTCTTCCTCTACTCGCAGTTGCCGATCGTGCGTAACACCTACACCGCGATCACCAACATCGACCCGGCCTTGCGCGAAGCCGCGCGCGGCATGGGCATGACGACCCGCGAACGCCTGCGCAAAGTCGAAATTCCGATCGCACTGCCAATCATCATGGCCGGCGTGCGCATGGCGGTGGTCATCAACGTCGGCATCGCGGCGATTGCCGCGTATATCGGCGCGGGCGGTCTCGGCAAGCTCATCAGCCGTGGTATTTCGCAGTCCGATCCACGTCAGCTCATTGCGGGCGCGATCCTCGTGAGCGTGCTCGCCATCGCCGCCGATATCGGTCTCTCACGCGTGCAGCGCTGGCTCACGCCGAAGGGACTTCGCACGCCTTCGCGCGCAGCGAATTTCGCGCTGCGCCTCTCCGCCATGACTGGCTCCCGCAAACAAACCGGACACGCGCAATAGATCATGATCAAGCTCTCCAACCTTACCAAGCGATATGACGGCGCGGCGAGCGCGGTCGTCGACGGCATCAACATGGAAGTGGGCGCGGGCGAGATCTGCGTGCTGCTCGGCGCATCGGGATGCGGCAAGACCACGACCCTCAAGATGATCAATCGGCTCGTGCGCCCGACGTCCGGCAAGATCTATCTCGAAGGGCGCGACACGGACGAGTTCGAAGTGGTCGAATTGCGCCGCCACATCGGTTATGTGATCCAGCAGATCGGGCTTTTTCCCAACATGACGGTCGAGGAAAATATCGCCGTGGTGCCGACCCTGCTCGGCTGGGACAAAACGAAGGCGCGCCGCCGTGCGGCCGAACTGCTCGAGATCGTCGCGCTCGATCCCGCCATCTATCTCACGCGCTATCCAAAGGATTTGTCGGGCGGTCAGGCGCAACGCGTGGGCGTGGCGCGCGCGCTCGCCGCCGATCCCCCGGTCATGCTGATGGACGAGCCGTTCGGCGCCATCGACCCGATCAATCGCGAACTGATTCAGGACGAATTCCTGCGCATTCAGAAGCAGGTCAAGAAGACGATCATGTTCGTGAGCCACGACATCGACGAAGCGGTGAAGATGGCCGACAAGATCGCGATCTTCCGCAACGGCCATCTCGAACAGTTCGATTCGCCCGACACCATTCTCGCGCGGCCGGCGACGCCGTTCGTCGCGGGATTCGTCGGCACGGACCGCGCGCTAAAGCGCCTGCGCCTGTTGCGCGCCCGCGATGCGGTCACGGCGCGCGATTGCCTCGTCCACGTCGGCGACGACAGCACCCGCGCCAAAGCGATGATGGACAAGCACGGTGTCGAGCAGATCGTGCTCGTCGATGCCGCCGACAGGCCCCACGGCTATCTCACCGCCGAGCGTCTGCTGAAAGTGGAAGGCCCGATCGCGGCATCGCACGCGCTTCCGGTGCAAGCCACCGCGAACCAGGAGGACGATCTGCGCACCGTCGTCTCGACCATGTTCGCGAGCGGCGCGGCATGCATGCCCACCGTCGACGAGGCGGGCCGCTTCGTCGGCTATGTGAGGCAGGAACGCATCGTCGAAATGTTGAAGCTGGGCGCGGGAGAATACGCATGAAACGCCTTTCGTCGTGCCCTTTGCCGTACCTTTTGTTGCCCGCACTGCTAGCACTGAGCGCGCAGGCCCACGCGGATAGCTGGTGGGAAAGCGTCAACCAGTATCGCGGCGATATTGTCTACCAGAGCCTGCAGATGATGACGATGGTCGCTATCGCAGGCGTGCTCGCGCTCGTCGTCGCAATTCCGGCCGGCGTCTATCTGAGCCGGCCCTCGCAGAAGCGCGGTGCGAGCGTCGTCATGCAATCGCTCAATGCGGGACAGGCCGTGCCGAAGCTTGCGCTGCTCGCACTCGCAATGAGCGTGATGGGCATCGGCGCCGTGCCCGCGATCTTCGGCTTGTGGGTCGCGGCGCTGTTGCCGATCGCACTGAACACCTACGAAGGACTGCGCGCCGTGCCGCCCGCGTTGATCGAAGCGGCAACCGGCATGGGCATGACGCCCGCGCAGATTCTGTGGCGCATCGAACTCCCCAACGCGTTGTACGTGATTTTCGCGGGCATTCGCACGGCGCTGGCGATTACGGTGGGCACGGCCCCACTCGCGTTCCTGATCGGCGGCGGCGGGCTTGGCGAGTTGATCTTCACCGGCATCGACGTGAACGACTTCGGCATGCTGATCGCGGGCGCCGTGCCCACCGCGCTGCTCGCCATTCTGACCGATGGATTCATTGGCCAGATGCAGCGCCTGCTCGTGTCGCGCGGCGTGAATCCGCAAACCTGATTTTCCACCAGGATTCGCAACCATGAGAGAGACCATGAAAAAGCTATTTTCGGCATCGTTCGGCATCCTTATTTCTTTGCTTCTGTGCGGTTCCGCGAGCGCGGCGTCGGTGGTCGTGGGCGGCAAGAACTTCACGGAGCAGCAGTTGATGGCCGAGATGACCACGCTTTATCTCGAAGCCAAGGGCTTCACCGTAACGAAGAAGGACGGCATGGGCAGCGCCGTGCTGCGTCAGGCGCAGGAGAATGGACAGGTCGACATCTACTGGGAATACACGGGCACGTCGCTCATTACCTACAACAAGATCAACGAGCGCCTTTCGCCTGAAGACACCTATAAGAAGGTCAAGGAACTCGATGCAGCCAAAGGACTCGTGTGGCTGAATCCGTCCAGGGCGAACAACACGTATGCGTTCGCCATGAACCAGGACGAAGCGAAGAAGCTGGGCATCGTCACGATGAGCGATCTCGCGAAGGCGGTCAAGGGCGGCAAGGAACTCACGTTCGGGTGCAACTCGGAATTCTATGCACGTCCCGACGGGCTGCGTCCGCTGGAGAAAGCATACGGCTTCGGGTTCAGCCAGAGCGACGTGAAGCGCATGGATACCGGCCTCGTGTATCAGGCGCTGAAGGACCGCCAGGTGGATGTCGCGCTCGTCTTCGCAACCGATGGCCGTGTGCCCGCCTTCAACTTCGTTCTGCTGAAAGACGACAAAGGCTACTTCCCCGCTTACGCGCTTACGCCGGTGATCCGCAAGGCGACGCTCGACGCCAACCCGACGCTCGGGCCCCTGCTCAACGCGCTCTCGGCGAGGCTCGATGCGCCCACGATGGCCCGTCTGAACGCGAGCGTCGATGTGCAGAGGAAATCGTTCTCCGATGTCGCGAAGCAATTCCTCAAAGAGTCCGGGCTGATCTGACCGATGCTCCTGCAAATACCGCATAACCGGGGAATAACCTCATGACCGTAATCAAGGTGGCAGCCGCGCAAACCGAGACGGCTTACGGTGACACGCAGGCGAATCTCGATCGGCATCTCGATCATATTGCCGATGCGAAGAGGCGCGGCGTGCGTCTACTCGTCTTTCCGGAGTTGTCGCTGCATGGCCACAGCGGCGGCAAGGACGCGCTGCGTCTCGCGATGACGCGCGACGACGCCGCGATACGCCAGATCGCCGAAGCCAGCGCGAACCTGCAGGTGTCGTTCGGCTTTATCGAGGAAGCGCCAGGCGGCCAGTTCTATAACAGCCAGGCAACGGTCGCGAACGGCAAGCTGCTTCACGTGCATCGCAAGACCATGCTGGCGACGTACGGCAAGCTGCGCGACGGTCTTTATTTCGCTGCGGGCCCGAAGCCGGAAAGCTACGCGATCGACCACGAATGGCGCATTGCGACGCCCATCTGCAACGACGTCTGGAATCCCGCCGTGGTGCACGGACTCGCGTGCGACGGCGTCACGCTGCTCGCCGTGCCGATCAGCTCGGCGCGCGAGGCGGTCGGCGACGGCTTCGAGAACCCCGCGGGCTGGGACCTCAACCTGCGCTTCTACGCCCTCACCTACGGCGTGGGCATCGTGATGGCGAATCGCGTTGGTACTGAAGGAATGCTGACCTTCTGGGGCGGCTCGCGCATTCTCGACCCCTTCGGCAACACCGTGGCGCGGGCTGAAAACGAAGAAGAATGCCTCGTCGTGGGCGAACTCGACTACGAAGCGGTCCGCCGCGCGCGCTTCCTTCTGCCCACTGTGCGCGACGCGCGCATTTACGCACAACGTACCTGAACCAAGACAACGGATAACCATGCGCGATTTTCTACTTGATGATGCGGACCGTGCCTTCCGTGCCGAAGTCCGTGAGTTCCTGCAACGCGAGCTTTTGCCGCGAAGTTCCGATATCGAAGACCGGCAGGATTGGGACGCGGTCAGGCACGTGGTCCGCGCACTCGGCGCGGCGGGCTATCTGAAGCTGATGTTCCCGGACCTATATCGAGGCACGCTCGAACATCCCGGCCTCACGCACGCGACGATCCTCTCCGAGGAAGCCTCGTACATCAACTACGCGTTCGAGACGACCATCGCGACAGCGCTCTCCTGTGCGTATCCGCTGCATCGTCATGCGGGCGCGCGGCTGCGGGACGCCTATCTCGCGCCGATTCTCGAAGGCGCGGCCATCGGGGCGATCTGCGTGACCGAACCGAATGTCGGCAGCGACTCGGCGGGCATGGAAACGCGCATCGAATTCGACGAGGCGCGCAACGAGTGGGTCATCAACGGCTTCAAGCGCTATATCTCGAATGCGTCCGTCGCAGATGTTTATATCGTCTATGGATTGACCCGCGAGGGCATGACGGCGGTCGCGGTCCCGAAGAACGCACCAGGAATCAGTTTCCCGCGCAACTATACGTTCATGGGCCGGCGCGGCTGCATTGTCGGCGAAGTGAAATTCGACAATTGCCGCGTGAGCGCCGATCATCTGCTCGGCGAAAATGGCGGCGGTTCGCGCATCATGCGCGGCATGTTCAACTTCGAGCGCGCGATTCTCGGCGGCTCAGGGCTCGGCGTCGCGCGCAGCGCATTCGATATCGCCACGGCGCACGCGCAAACACGCAAGTCCTTCGGTCAAGCGCTCGGCTGCAAGCAGCTTATCTGGGACAAGATCGCGCAGATGAGCTGGCACATCGACGCATCGGAACTCATCACCTATCGTGCGACGAAGATGTACGACGCGGGCGTCGACGGAAAAACGCTGGTGAAGGAAGCCGCGATGGCCAAGCTCGTCGCCACCGAAACCGCCAACTATTGCGCCGACCAAACGGTTCAGATTCTCGGCGGCGACGGCCTCACCAAGGAATACGGCCGCGCCGAACAGATCTATCGCGACGCGCGTGCCCTGACCATCGTCGGCGGCACATCGGAAGTCGCCAAATACCTGATTGCCGGCCGCGATCTTCCCGGTATCCGGATCACTCTCTAGAGAGCAAGCTCATGCTCACGATAACATCGCTTTTCGAAAATACGGTCGCAAGGTATCCCGAGCGTCGCGCGCTGACCTGCGGCGCCGTTTCCCTCACGTATGCGCAATGGAGCACGCGCGTGCGCCGTTTCGCACAGGCGCTCTTCGATCTCGGCGTACGCCGGATGGATCGCGTCGCGATTCTGCAGAAGACATCCGATGCGACGCCGACCGCCTATATGGCGTGCCAGTTGCTCGGCGCTATCGCGGTACCGATGAACTTTCGCCTCTCCGCGAACGAAGCCGCGTTCATTCTGCGCGATTCGGGCGCGCGAACCCTGGTCTATGACGATTCGCTGCTGCCCGTCGTTGCGAAAATCGAGCCGCAGTTGCCGGATTTGCGCGCGTACGTGTGCGTGAATAACGGCGCCGCGATGCCTTCGCATCATCACGCATTCGAAGCGCTGATCGAACGCACCGGGCACCTCGACGCCCCGCTGCCCCGGCTCGGACCCGACGATATTTCCGCGCTCGTCTACACGTCCGGCACGACCGGCCGCCCGAAAGGCGCCATTCATACGCACGGCAACGATGTGTCCATCGCGACCAACTGCGTCATGGAGTACAGCCTCGGCAGCACCGACGCCGCCTTGCATATCGCGCCGCTTTATCACGTGGGCGGCATGCAGGCGTATTTCATCCCGCACATGATGGTCGGCGCGCACAACGTGATACTGCCGCGCTACGAACCGCTCGCGACGCTACAGGCGATTGCGCGGTACGGCATCACCACGCTTTTCGCGGTGCCCACGCAAATTCAGGACATGCTGTTTCATCCGGATTTCGCATCGATCGACACGGGCAGCCTGCGCATGATCACGACGGGGGGCGCCGCGATTCCGGCGAGAACGATGCAGCGCGTGATCGACGAGTTCTGCCCGAATATTTTCAACGGCTACGGCATGACCGAAGCGAGCCTCACGCTCCTGCTGCATCCGCGCGATGCGCTCACGTATCTCGGTTCGTGCGGCAAGCCCACGCTCATCAGTACCTGCCGCGTGATCCGCAACGATCCGCAGCGCCTGGTCGCGCCGAATGAAACCGTTGCGCAAGGCGAAGTCGGTCAGTTGATCGTCAAGGGACCGCAGCTTGCCTCGGGCTACTGGAACAACCCGTCCGAAACCGACAAGAAGTTCAAGTCGGGCTGGCTCTATACGGGCGATCTTTTCAGCGTGGACGAAGCCGGCTATTTCCATTTCCAGGGCCGCGCCGACGACATGATCGTGTCGGGTGGCGAAAACATCTATCCGCGCGAAGTCGAAGAGGTGCTGTATCACTGCCCCGGCGTGCAGGAAGCCGCCGTGATCGGCGTGCCCGACGAAAAATGGGGGCAAGCGGTGACGGCGTTCATCGTACGCAGCGTCTCGACGCTGACCGCAGACGACGTGATCGCCTTCTGCAAGTCCGGCGACGATCTTGCGCCATACAAGCGCCCCAGGAAAATCTTTTTCGTCGAGAAGCTGCCGCTCAATCCGAGCGGCAAGGTGCTGCGTCACGAACTCGCCGGTCCCGTTTATCAAAGCCTGCTTTCAGGAACCCCGCAATGAGCGACCCCGTACTCTACCAACAGGACGGCCACGTCGTCACGATGACGCTGAACCGTCCCGAAACGCGCAATGCCATTACCGAACAGGAAGTCGTCGATGCGATCGTCGGCTGTCTCGAGCGCGCGCAAGGCGATCTGGCCGTGCGCGCAATCGTGCTGACGGGCAGCGGCCCCGCGTTCTCTTCGGGCGGCAATATCAAGCACATGCGCGACGAAACCGGTACGTTCTCCGGCAACGCGGCGCAGATCCGCGAGAACTATCGACGCGGTATCCAGCGCATTCCGCGCGCCTTTCACGAACTCGATGTGCCGGTCATCGCGGCTGTCAATGGCCCGGCACACGGCGCAGGTTGCGATCTCGCGCTGATGTGCGATGTTCGCATCGCGGGCGAAAGTGCCTTGTTTGCAGAGAGTTTCGCGAAAGTCGGCATCATTCCCGGCGATGGCGGCGCGTGGCTGCTACCGCGCGCGGTCGGCCTGTCGCGCGCAAACGAGATGATCTTCACAGGCCGCGCGATCGACGCGAAACGCGCGCAAGAATGGGGACTCGTATCGCGCGTGGTGCCCGATGCTCAACTGATGGAAGCGGCGCTCACGCTCGCCCGCGAGATTGCGGGCAACGCGCCCGATATCCTGCGTATGTCCAAGCGCCTCGTGCGCGAGGGCCAGCGCATGGACCTGCCGAGCCTGCTGGAGATGTCGGCGGCGTTTCAGGGCATCGCCCACCGCACCGCGGACCATCGCGAGGCGATTGCCGCGACCTTCGAGCGTCGTGCACCCGTCTATACCGGAGCGTGAGGGATGGGCACCTGCGCCGTCGCGTTCATTCACGAATTGACATTCGACGCGCTGCCCGGGCGCGTTATCGAACAGGCGAAGCTATGCGTGCTCGATCTGCTCGGCGTCGCGCTGGCAGGACGAGGGACGGCGTTGTCGCGCATCGCGCACGATCACGCAGCGGAGTGCTTCGCAGCCGGCAAGCTCCGCTCGCGCATGCTGTTCGACGGCCGTGTCGTGAGTCCCGTCGGCGCGGGACTCGCGGGCGCGATGACCATCGATAGCTGCGACGGTCACGATGGCCACGCCCAAACCAAAGGGCATGTCGGCGTAACAGTGCTGCCCGCGCTGCTCGCGCTCGCCGACGCCCTGCCCGGCATGAGCGGCCGCGAGTTTCTCGCCTGCGTCGTGCTCGGTTACGAGTTTGGCACGCGCGCGGGCATTGCGCTGCACGCGAGCGCCTGCGATTATCATACGTCGGGCGCGTGGAACGCCCTGGCCGCAGCGGCGCTCGCCGCGCGCGTACTGCCGCTCGACAGGCCGCAGACGCGCGAAGCGCTCGGCATAGCGGAATATCATGGGCCCCGCAGTCAAATGATGCGCTGCATCGATCACCCCACGATGGTTAAGGACGGTTCCGGCTGGGGCTGCATGGCGGGGCTGAGCGCGGCCTTGCTGGCGCAGCGCGGCTTCACGGGGGCGCCTGCCGTCACCGTCGAACAGGAAGAAAGCCGCAGCATCTGGAGCGATCTCGGCGAACAGTGGCGCATCATGGAGCAATATTTTAAACCGCAGCCCGTCTGCCGATGGGCGCACCCCGCTATCGACGCGGCAATCGCGCTCAAATCGGAACACGGCTTTACGAGCGAGCAGATTCGCGCGGTGAAGATCCGCACATTTCATCATGCGACGCGACTCGCGCACGCCGCGCCCGAGACGACGGAGCAGGCGCAATACAGCCTGCTGTTTCCGGTGGCCGTGGCGTTGAAACATGGCGCGGTGCGCTTCGACGCCTTGCACGGCGCGGCATTGCGCGACGAAACCGTTTTGCGTCTGAGCCACCTGATCGACACCGAAGATTGCGCGGCATACACGTCGCGCTTTCCGAACGAGCGCATCGCGCAGATGCGCATCGAACTTCATGACGGACGCCGCTTCGATTCCGGTCCCACGCGCGCGCTGGGCGATCCCGATCTGCCGTTCGGGGCCGAAGCCATCCGCGCGAAGTTTCGCCGCTTTGCCGAAGCCGCGCGCGGCACAAACGCGGCGCATGAACTCGAAAGCACTATCGACACGCTCGACGCGAAAGACGCAACCGCGGCGCCGCTGCTCGCGCGCGTGCTGACGAGCCACAACTGAACCGTGAACGCAAACAATCGCCCGTCGATCACACACCCTGCCAGGGCAGCGCGTACACGCGCGGATACGACCGCCCTCCCCGATCGGCATGAGGCCGTCACGCCGCAACGCATGGGCTTCTTCCTCGTTCCACATTTCTCGATGATGGCCCTTAGCTCCGCCACGGAACCCTTGCGCGCGGCCAATCGCGTGAGCGGCAGGGAACTGTATAGCTGGCATCTGATCAGCGCAGACGGGGAACCGGTGTCGTCGAGTTCGGGCTTCGCGCTGTTGCCAGACTTTGCGATCACGTCGCCGCCACAACTGAGTCACGTATTCGTCGTCGCGAGCATCGGGGTATCGAACTATCGCAATGCGCAGGTTTTCGAGTTTTTGCGCCGTTATGCCGCGAACGGATCGACACTCGGCGGCATCAGCCTGGGCACGATGATCCTTGCGCGCGCGGGCCTGCTCGACAAGCGTCGTTGCACGATTCACTGGGAAGCGCTCAGGGAACTCGCCGACGAATTTCCTTCCATCGAGGTGAGTCGCGATCTCTATTGCATCGAAGGCGACCGCATGACGTGCAGCGGCGGCACCGCGGCCATCGACATGATGCTGGACCTCATCGCGCGCCAGCACGGGCATCAACTCGCGGCGGAAGTGGCCGACCAGTTCATACACACGCGCATGCGCACCGCGCAGGAAAGCCAGAAGATGGCGATTCAGTGGCGCTATGGCGTCGAGGACAGACGCATCGTTCATGCGGTGACGCTGATGGAACAGAACATCGAGCGGCCTGTTCCGATCAAGACAATCGCGTCGCTCGCGGGTATTTCGCCGCGTACGTTCGAGCGCATGTGGATCAAGCACTTCAAGGTACGGCCATCGGCGTTCTATCTTGAGTTGCGGCTCAAGGCGGCGCAAAAACTGATACGCGAGTCGTCGCTCTCGCTGCTCGACGTCGCGATGCAATCCGGCTTCGCGAGCGCGTCGCATCTCGGACGCTGCTACAAGCAATTTTTTTCGAAAACGCCAGGGCAGGATCGGGCGACGAGCGAGCGGCCAGACACTCACGGGTTTCGCCGATGAACAGAAAAAAGCTGCCTGCCGCCGGCCAGGCCAAGGCAGTCAAGGGAGCGGACGCGAACAATGAGTACCAACTGCTGCGCGACCGGATCGCTTCGCTGGAACTGCTGCCCGGCGAGGACATCGACGAGCAGGCGCTGGTGGAGGAACTCGGGATTTCCGGGCCGCCGCTCAGGACCGTGATGATCCGGCTCGCGGCCGAAGGGCTGATCTCGCTTTTGCCCGGCCGCGGCGCGTGGGTCGCGTCGATGGACATTCCGCAGTTGCAGGAGCATCTGGAGGCGTTCGAACTGGCCCACCGCGCCACGCTGCGGCTTGCCGCGCAAAGACGTTCCGGGACCGATCTGAAGCACATCGAGGATCGCGTTGCCGCATTCGAGCAGGCGTACGCGAACGACGACGTGAACGGCATGATCGACGGCCGCCGGGACCTGCATCTCGCAATCGGCAATGCGTGCGGCAATCGCGTGCTTGCCGGAATTTACGCGAAGCTGCTGGAAGAAAATCTTCGCGTTGCTCGTCTCGCGATGAGCCACGGGTCATTCCCCAGCGCGCAAGCCAGGCATTCGCATCTGAACGGCATACTGCGGGAACACCGCGAATTTCTCGACGCAATCAGGAAAGAGGACGCGGATCGCGCCGAGAATCTTGCGTGCTCGCATATCGGCCGGGTGCGCAAAAGGGTGGCCGAATATGTCTCGCAGCGTGCGGTGGCCGGGGTCTCGATCAGTTCCCGGTCAACGCGCGCGCTCAATGGATTGCTCGGCGACGAGCCCTTTACCGAACGTTTTCAAAAATAGCGGCAATGCCCTGACCACCACCAATGCACATCGTGACAAGCGCGTAGCGGCCGCCAATGCGCTTGAGTTCGTGCAGCGCCTTCACGGCAATCAGTGCGCCCGTCGCGCCAATGGGATGCCCGAGCGAAATGCCTGAACCGTTCGGGTTCACCTTCTCAGGGTCGAGCCCAAGTTCCTGCGTAACCGCGCATGCCTGCGCGGCGAACGCCTCGTTCGACTCGATCACGTCGAGGTCGGCGACGGACAATCCCGCGCGCTGCAACGCAAGACGCGTAGCCGGCACCGGACCAATGCCCATGTAGAGCGGATCGACGCCCGCGTGCGCATATGCCACGAGTTTCGCCATCGGCGCGAGGCCGCGCGCCTCGGCCGCTTCGCGCGACATCAGCAGGACGGCTGCGGCTGCGTCGTTGATGCCTGACGCATTGCCCGCCGTGACCGTACCGTTCTCTTTCGCAAAGACGGGCTTGAGTTTCGCGAAGTCGTCGATCGTTGCATCATGGCGCAGATGTTCGTCGGTGTCGAAGACGGTCTCGCGCCCTTTCACCGTGCGCTTGACTGGCACGATCTGGCTTGCGAACCGGCCTTCGGCAATCGCCCGCGCGGCGCGGCGATGCGATTCGAGCGCGAGATTATCCTGGCGCTCGCGCGTAATGCCGTAACGGCCCGCGACGTTTTCGGCCGTGACTCCCATCGGCACCGTGTGGAAAGGATCGTTGAGCGCGCCCAGCATCATGTCGACGAGGCGCGCGTCGCCCATGCGTGCGCCGAAGCGCGCCTCGGTCGTGATGTACGGCGCGCGGCTCATGTTCTCGGCGCCAGCGCCGATCGCGACTTCCGCATCGCCGAGCAGAATGGTTTGCGCGGCGGACACGATCGCCTGGAGGCCCGAACCGCACAGCCGGTTGACGTTGAACGCAGACGTCGATTCGGGAATACCGGCGTTGATGGCGGCGACGCGAGAAAGGTAAAAATCGCGCGGCTCGGTAGCGATGACGTTGCCGAACACCACGTGCCCTACGTCCTTTGCCTCGACGTGGCTGCGCGCAAGCAGTTCGCGAACGACAATTGCACCGAGTTCGGTTGGCGGCACATCCTTCAGGCTGCCGCCGAATTTGCCGATTGCGGTTCGCACACCGCCCACCACCACGACTTCCCTGCTCATATGGATTCCTCAATGATCTGTTTGCTTCCCGCGAGGCAGTGGCGCACGGTATGGCTACGCCGGCCGGATCTGTTTCCAGGCACGCAGGGCACGTCATGCGCATCGTAGCGCCAACGGGAGCCGGACAGACTGATGAATCAGGCCGACATACTGACAAAACTGGCCATGTTTTGCCATCCACGGCGGCCAGCGCGAATTTTCATAGAAACGTCAGCCTGCCGTTCTGGATGTCGTACATCGAGCCCGCTATCTTCACGTTTCCCTTGTTCTCCAGATCGGACAGAATCGGGCTTCCGCTGCGGATGGCGGCCATCGCCCCCTGAACATTCGAGCGCGCCACCGCATCGACAAACTCCTCGTTCTTACTGGTTCGTTCTCCGGAATATTGGGTCGCCGTAATCGCGGGCTGGATCTTCTGGAGCAGTCCCGTCAAATTTCCCAACTGGACGTTGTCGATGGCACCCTTTATCGCGCCGCATGCGGTATGGCCCATCACCAGAATCACTTTTGCGCCGGCGACGGCACAAGCGAACTCCATACTCCCGAGAATGTCCTGGTTAGCGATGTTTCCCGCTATACGCGCATTGAACGTGTCGCCGATGCCCATATCCAGAATGATCTCGGCCGGCGCGCGCGAGTCGATGCAACTGAGAACGATGGCTGCGGGGTACTGGCCGCTAGCGCTCGCCCTCTTCTGCGCGAGAAAGTCCTGCTTTTTCATCTTGCCGGTGCGAAACCGCTCGTTGCCGGCCTTCATCATTTCGATGATCTGATCGGGCGTCAGCGCATTGCGCTGCGACTCGGACAACGCCGCGGCCTGCACGTCGCCGGCGGCGAACTGCGCGCCCGCCACGAGCGTCGCCACGCTTATGCCGGCCTTGATCCATCGGCGCCTTGCGCCATCGGCCGGGTCGTCGGGAACGTCAATCGCCGTGTTTGCAGACATGGGGAACTCCTTTATGGACGGAGGTCGGGAGGGAAACGGGAAGCCGGGTGGTCAAAGTATAGGCGGCGCGTTAAATCGTGATATCTGGATGCGCCGCCTTCGCATTGACTTCGATTTCAATCGCATCCATAAAGATAATCCTTCTTATCACAAGGCATGTACTTTTAAGTTAAACTCCATCGCATGAAAACGCGCCCCATCCCGCTGCCTGCTCCCGCTCCCGGTGAACCGCCCGGCTTCCCCGATGCCGACGAACTCGCCATGCTGCGCGCGTGGTATGCGGGCCTCGCCGTGCGGGCAGCCGTGGAGCGCTACTTGCCGTCGGCGCTCGGCGATGGCAAGTCGGCGCGCGGCGTGCTCGGCCGTATCCGGCGCAGGTTGACCGCCATCGCGCGCGCCGCACATCGCGACGATCTGGCGGCGCTGCTCGACCATCCGGTGGATGAGCGTGAGCGGCATGCGAAGGCTGTCGCGCAAGCCGTCGAGACCCTGCGCACCGCCCGCGCTCCCGAACCCCAGATCGCCGACGACATCGCGCAATGGTTCGCGCCGCGCGCCGTGCGAGCGCTGTACGCGCACCGCATCAGCACGCTCGCGGACCTTACCGTGCGTATCCCGCGCCGCCGCCAATGGTGGAAGGCGGTGCCCGGTCTCGGCATGGCAAGCGCGCGCGCCATCGAAGCGTTCTTTGCGGCGTGGCCCGCGCTCACGGACAAGGCCCGGGCGCTCATCGTGGCGAGCCAGCGCGGCGACATTGCACCATGGGAGTTCCTGAAGCTGCCGCACGAAGTCGATGGCTCCGAAGGCGCGTTCCGCGCGCCACGCGCGACCTGCACGCTCGATGCATCGAACGACTACGAAGCCGTGCAGACCTGGCTCGCGCTGCACGAATCGCCCGCCACGCAGCGCACTTACAAGAAGGAAGCCGAACGCCTGATTCTCTGGGCCATCGTCGAGCGCAGCCGCGCGCTCTCGTCGCTCACGACCGAAGACGCCATCGCCTACCGCGCGTTCCTGCGTCATCCCTCCCCGCGCGGGCGCTGGGTCGGTCCCGTACGGGCACGCACCTCGCCGGACTGGCGGCCGTTTAACGGCAGCCTTTCGGCGCGCTCGGTCGCGCATGCACTGTCGATACTCGGCGCGCTGTTCCGCTGGCTGATCGAGCAGCGCTACGTGCTCGCCAATCCGTTTTCCGGCGTGAAAGTGCGCGGCGCGAGCGGCGCGCAGGTGCTCGACACCTCGCACGCATTCAGCGAGGGCGAATGGACGCTCGCGCGCACCATCGCGGACGGCCTGGAGTGGTCGTACGGATGGTCGGCGCCCGCGGCACAGCGGCTGCGTTTCCTGCTGGATTTCGGCTATGCGACGGGCTTGCGAGCGAGCGAACTCGTCGGGGCGACGCTAGGTCACGTGGAAACCGATGCGCGCGGCGATCACTGGCTGCGCGTCACGGGCAAGGGAAACAAGCTGGCGCGCGTCGCGTTGCCGCCGCTTGCGTGGGAGGCGCTCGCGCGTTATCTGGCTGAGCGCGGCCTGCCCGTCGTGTCCGTGCGATGGAATCCGGCGATTCCGGTGATCGGCAGTCTCGAGGCCGATAGCGACGCCACGATCAGCAGCGCCCGTTTGTGGGGCGTGCTCCGGCGCTTCTTCCTGCTGGCCGCCAAAGCGATCGAGGCCGATCATCCGCCGCTTGCGGAAAAGCTTCGCCGCGCGAGCCCGCACTGGATGCGCCACACGCACGCCACGCACGCGCTCGGGCGCGGCGCGGAACTTACCACGGTGCGCGACAACCTGCGGCACGCTTCGGTTTCCACCACGTCGATCTACCTGCACAGCGACGAGGTCAAACGTGCACGGCAAATCGCGGATGCGTTTGCCAAGCCGTAAAGCACGCTCGATTTCGCGATGCCGTCAAGCCGCACACCAGACCGGTCGCATTGAACAGGTCGGCCGCGCGGCATTCCAGCGGCTTGATCAGCGCGAGTGCAGTTCTGTCGAAAAACGCAGCTATATCGTCGCTAATACCCGTTTGCGACAGGGCTGCGCTCTTTCGGTAAGGTCGCCGAATGCAGGTCAATGCCGCTATAGTTCATGATGACCTCCTTCTGGTTAAAGCTGTTTCGGCAAACTCACTTTAACCCCACCGCCCGGCAGCGCGGCGGCAGGAGGTCCGCTAGATGATTTTCAATCCCGAAACCAGGCGTCTAACGGTTCGCGCGACAATCGACGATCAACGACGGAGTACCCATGCGACGCATCCTTGCCATAGGCGGTGGCGGCTTCATGATGGAGGACTCACCATCGCCAATCGACAGACATATCGCTCGCCTCACAGGAAAGGTGCGCCCGCGTGTCTGTTATTTGGCCACGCCCAGCGGAGACCTGCCCGCGCACCTCGACAAGTTCCACGCCGCCTTCGGCAGTATGGGTTGTGAAACGTCTCATCTTGCATTCTTTCGGCAACCCGACTCGAGGTCGATTCCTGTCTCCGACTTCCGCTCAAAGCTGCTTGAGCAGGATGCCATTTATGTAGGTGGCGGGAATACCAAATCCGCACTTGCCGTCTGGCGCGAGTGGGGCCTTGATACGGCTCTGCGAGAGGCGTGGGAGAGTGGCGTGCTGCTCGCGGGCATGAGTGCAGGCGCAATGTGCTGGTTCGAGGCCGGCCTCACGGATTCGTTCTGGGGCTCGGCTCATCGTCCGCTCGATTGCCTGGGATTACTGCCGGGTGGCTGCGCTGTTCACTACAGCGGTGATCCAAAGAGACGCGAGACGGTCCATGCCGCACAGCTAGCCTGCACAATCCCACCTTCGATTGCCATTGATGACTTTGCGGCCGCCGTGTATTCGGGCACTTCTCTCGACCGAGTGCTTTCTTGGCGAAAAGGATCGACCGCGTATCAGACTTATCGCGAAGGCGACACCGTGATTGAAACAGCGTTACCGGCCGAACCAATTTGCCAGTAAGGCCAACGATTCCGAGTCAGTTTGGCGAAATCCTAAGCACCGGTCAGGCTCGGTCGCTGTCTGCAGTGTCGGGCGAGGGTCAGCCGCTTCGAGAGGCTCGCGCTTGACTTTCAATTTTGAAACGGGTCCGCTCGTCCAATGAAAATATCGTCATCGCTCGAACATGCCATTCGCCCCGCAACGACCGGCGACGCCAAAGGAATAGCCACCGTTCACGTAGACACGTGGCGAGAAGCTTACAAGGACATCGTGCCACGCGAATACCTCGCTGCTCTCGATGTGGTCACCGGGGCCGAGAGGTGGCTGAAAACGTTGACGTCTGGAACGCCACACGTGCTCGTCGCGGTAGAGAACGGCACGGTAGTCGGGTGGATTGCATTCGGCCCATCCCGCGATAATAACCTTGAATCGCGCTGCGCCGAGATTGAAGCGATTTACGTGGCACCGCCCTTCTGGAAGCGTGGCATCGGGACAGCGTTAATGAGCGCAGCTTCAGAAAATCTCTACGCCAAGGGCTATTCGGCAGTCACGCTATGGGTGCTGAAAGACAACGAGTCGGCGCAGTCCTTCTATGTTCAACGCGGATTTCAGATCGACGGCTCGGCAAAGGTCATCGAAATTGGTGGCGCCTGGCTGACGGAAGTGCGGCTCAAAGGGAGCGTCGTTGTATGACGGCGAGACGGTCCCAGGCGACTAACTGTTATTGAGAAGACTTATCGGCAACGGGTAGCGATCCGGTCTCAACATCGGAAACTTTTGCCCCATTGCTTCCCGCTACCTGGAGAATTCGCCGTGCGCATTTACCTTTCTTCATTCGATGTAGGGGCCAGGCCAGATCATCTTGTGCAGTTGGTCGGCGGGGAAATGCGAGCCGCTATCATCGTCAACGCGCTTGACCATCGTGAAGAAGCGCGAACGAAGTGGTTGCAGAGTCAGGAGACAAAACTGCGGGAGTTGGGGTTCGCTGTGCAAGAACTGGATCTCCGGCGGTTCTTCGGGGCCCATGATCGATTGAGGGATGCACTACGGCAGTTCGACGTGGTATGGGTCAATGGTGGCAACGCATTCATACTTCGGAGAGCAATGAAGCAAAGCGGATTCGATGTCGTGATCGCCGATTTATTGAAGCGTGACAGGATTGCATATTCAGGATTTAGCGCGGCGACGGTTATCGCTTCAAGCACGCTCCGTGCACTTGACCGCGTTAGCGATCCTGCTCAAATTCCACCGGGATACGATCCAGCAGTTGTGTGGGATGGACTTGGACTATTACCCTTTTCAGTCGTTGTGCACTTTGAATCGGCTCACCCTGAGTCTGCCGCTGTCAACGACGAGGTCGAATTCTACAAGCGTCACAACATTCCGTACCAAACGTTGAGGGACGGCGAGGCACTCGTGGTGTGTGGTATGCGAAGTGAGATCGTTGGCTAACGACACATAACTCATCGCGAATGGCTGCTATCGGTGGCCCTGTTTGTCCCTTGTGGGTCGGGGGCATGCCATTTGCATTGAGCGTCTGCGCATGCCGATCGCTGCACCGGTCGTCGGGCGCTAGCCGACCATGAGCGGTCGTTGGAAAGTGCTCCTGGATCGGCGACAATCGGACATTCTGGAAAGCCATACTTTCAACCGCGCTGATCCGGAGACACATCGAACCAGTTCGCCACATCATGACCGCAAAAAGAAGCCTGGCGCTCATTCTGGCATGCGTGTTTGCCTCTTCTCAGCACGGCCACGCGCAATGTACCGACCTGGTCGCCAGCCTTGACGACGGCCAGTTGATGCAGTCGCGGATTGCGCTGGTCGACCGCGCCACGCCAAACGAGCAGATCCGCATCCTCGCCTACATCTTCGAAATCGATGAGACCGGCGGCTTGCTGTTGCGTCATCTGGTCGGGGCGGCGCGCCGAGGCGTGCCGGTCAAGCTGCTGATCGACGGCATCGGCCCCGAACCGCACTACCCGTTCGAGGACGAACTCATCGTCGCCCTGCACGAAGTGGCTCCCGGCATTGAACTCCGAATCTTCCATCCACGATCCGATCTCGTCGAGATTTCGCATCGCATGCACGACAAGCTGTTCCTGGTTGGCGACACGGCCGTGATCGGCAGTACCTCGATCTGGGATGCGAGCTTCCGCAACTGGCTCAGCGAGCGCGATCTGATGGTATCGGGCGACGCCAGCCAGGATGCCTCCTCCCTGCACGCCATGTACCAGCATTTCGCCCTGTTCTGGAATAGCCCGGAAGTGGCGCGCCCCGAGCCGGAAAAATTCCTCAAAGTCGCAAGTCCTTATCGCGCCTCGCAGGCTTATGCAACGCTGGACCCGGCGCGCATCCATTATTGGCGCGAATGGCTGCTGGCTCCGCTCGACGCCGCAGCCCCGGCGACAGACCTGGCCGCTGCCGATACACCCGCTGCCTCGGATACACCCGATGATCCCGCCGCTCTACCCGCTCCGGGGGCCGATTTTGATCCCGCCTGGATGCCGATCGCCTGCGATCGCCTGCGCTATGTCCACGACTGGCCCGACAAGCGCTCGCCAGGCACGTTGCAGGACATGCTGCAAGCATTCGATACGGCGCAGCACGAGATCCTGATCATCAACCCCTATCTGATCCTGGTGCCGGAACTGCGCGAGGCGCTTGAGCGCAAGCGGCGCGAAGGTGTCCACGTGGTCCTGGTGAGCGCGTCGCTCGCGAGCATCACGCAGGAATTCCCCGCGGTCGGGCGTGCCTATGCCGACGATCTGCCCGGCCTGGTGAATGCGGGGATCGAGGTGCGCGAGTATTCCGACCGGGACAACCGCATGATGCACGCCAAACTGGTCCTCATCGACGGCCATCAATATTATCTCGGCAGTTTCAATTTCGATTCGCTGTCGGCCCGCTTGAATACCGAAAATGGCCTGTGGATAGATATCCCTGAGGACGGGCTCGATCCCTTGCAAGACAGCGTGGCGTACTTCCTGCGCAACTCAAGTTCGGTGAGCGACGCCAATGGCCGCCTTCTGGTGGATCCCGATGCGCGCTGCCGGGCCGCTGGCTGCGGCGGCGCCTGGCGGTGGGTGACGATGCTATTCAGGAACTTCCTCTGAGCGCGGCGTGCCCTGTCGCTAAACGAGGTGGCCAGTTCGGGGCGCCGTCCGCACTGTGTCGCGCAGTAGTCGGACAGGAACGGTCGCTCATACAGAGGCTCGCAGGCCAATCGAGCGTCTGCTTCTTGATCAGCACT
This sequence comes from Paraburkholderia sp. J76, assembly GCF_905220295.1. Taxonomy (NCBI): domain Bacteria; kingdom Pseudomonadati; phylum Pseudomonadota; class Betaproteobacteria; order Burkholderiales; family Burkholderiaceae; genus Paraburkholderia; species Paraburkholderia sp. J76. Next base: position 6,962 of record NZ_CAJMZJ010000013.1, on the reverse strand, counting down.
GGTCGATCGGCAAAAGCGGGAATCTCTCTACTGCTATTTCACGCCGCATAGCCGCGCTCACAGGAAGTGCGCAACAAATATCCCGCATGCCTGCCGCGAAGGTACATAGCCGGATTCGATTCAGCCGTCAGCGGGCGTATCGCAGCGCCTCGACAACCAGGGCAAACGCAGGCGATGGTTGCCGACGACTCGCATAGTAAAGGTGATACCCCGGCACCGGCGGGCACCAATCTTCCAGCATGCTGACAAGACGGCCGGTGGCAACATGGGGTTCCGCGAGATCGTACGGCACGTAGGCAAGGCCGAACCCCGCTATCGCAGCCTCGAGCATTTGAGGCGTTGTGTTGCAGATGAATTGACCGTGGACATTCACGTGCAGCAGGTCGCGCCTCCTTGCGAACTCCCAGGCGTACAGGCCACCCCGCGTCGGCAGCCGAAGATTGATGCAGCGATGGGCGGCGAGATCACGCGGATGGACCGGACGCCCATACTCCGCCAGATAGTCCGGCGAACCCACCACTGCCATTCTGAAGTCTGGGCCGATACGCACGGCAATCATGTCCTGCGCGATGAGGTCGCCGCTGCGCACGCCGGCGTCGAATCGCTCGGCGACGATGTCGACCATGCCGTAATTGATGTTGATTTCGACCGAGATGTCCGGATAGCCGCGTAGCAACTCTTTGAGCTTCGGCCAGAGGATCGTGTCCGCCGCGTGATCGTGCGCCGAGATCCGGATCAGCCCCGCAGGCTTGTCCCGCAGTGCGCTCATCGCGTCCAGTTCAGTATCGATCCCCTCGTAGTACGGCCCAACGCTTGCCAGCAGTCGCTCACCCGCTTCAGTGGGTGAAACGCCGCGCGTCGTCCGGGTCAGTAAGCGAAGCCCCAGCTTCTCCTCCAGGCCGCGCATCGAATGGCTCAGGGCGGACTGCGATACGCCGAGCTGCGCAGCGGCGCGCGTGAAGCTCCGCTCGCGGGCAATGACGAGAAAGGCCCGCAGCACATTGAGGTCAATGTTCTGCATTATGAATCCTGCTCATATCGGTTTGCGAAGTCTAGCAGCTACCGCAGGGACTGAGCGAACAGTAAAGTTCAGTCAACCGTCACGTGGTGCATACGGCAGCCACGGGTAGACCTCTGAACAGGAGCAGCAAGATGGAAATCGAACTCAAGCGTTGCGGGAGCGTTGCATCGGTCAAGGGACCCGCCGACTGGTTCACGGGTACCGTCCGTATCGACGGGTTGTTTCAGCCCAATGACGTGACTCGCGCATCGGGCGGCAGCGTGACGTTCGAGCCGGGCGCGCGTACGGCCTGGCACGCGCACCCGCGCGGCCAGACCCTGATCGTAACCGCCGGTAGTGGCTACGTGCAGCGCTGGGGCGGGCCGCTTGAGGCCATCCGGCCCGGCGACGTGGTATGGATCCCGGCGGGCGTTAAGCACTGGCACGGCGCATCGCCCGAAACCTTTATGACGCACATTGCCATCCAGGAGTCGCTTGATGGCAAGGTGGTCGACTGGCTCGAACACGTGGCCGACGAGCAATATCCGGGATCGGTCGCCGCAAGCTAAAAGGGAGGCATCGATGCCGCACGTCATTGTGAAAATGTGGCCCGGCAAATCGGAACAGCAAAAGCAGCAGCTTTCCGATGGCATCACGGAAGTGGTGACCAGCGTCCTCGGCTATGGTAAGGAGTCCGTCTCAGTTGGCATCGAGGTCGTGCAGCCCTCGTCCTGGATCCGTGACGTCTATGACCCCGACATTCGCGACAAGTTGGGCACGCTGTACCAGAAACCGGGCTACGATCCATCGCAGCTCTGAGCGCTCGAATCAGGTAGCCGAAACGGCAACCTTCGCAAGCTCAGTGCTGGAAAAACTTCATGTCGAAGAGTGGGACCGCATGATCGATGTGAACATCAAGGGTGTGCTGTACGGCGTCGCCGCGGCACTCCCGCAGATAATCCGGCAAAAGAGCGGGCACATCATCAATGTGTCATCGGTAGCGGGCCACGCGGTCGGGCCGGGCGGTACGGTGTATGCGGCGACGAAGCACGCTATGCGCGTCATTTCCGAAGGTCTGCGTCAGGAGGGCGGCGAGCATATGCGGTCGCGGGTCGCCGGCCCAGACAAGGCCCACCTTGAACTTACCCGAAGGCAAACGAGTCTTCCAGAGCGCGCGCAGTTCGGCTGGCGCAGCCAAATAAGGGAGTTTTCGAAGGAATTGTCCGCAGCGCCGTACCGAACCGCAGCGGCAGACTCATGATCTGGCGCCGGAATTCGTGCTCGTCGACGCGAGAGATCTCCGTACATACGGCTCACAGAGCAAAACGATCGAACGGCCCTCAAGCGATTCACCTCCCCCTCGGGACGCATGCCGCGACGGAAGCTTCTCTGCATCGGAGAATACGGCGGTATGTCTAGCTTCATGAAGGCATGTTCGAACGAGTTGCATTTGACAACACTCAACTTACATCAAGACGCCGGCTACAACCACGCAATCGCTGATAAACTCCCCCCGCTCCAAGGGTGTTACTCCTCTGCGAGGTCTTCCTGAATCCATTTTTTTGACGTCACCATCGTCGCGGCTACAGAGCGCACCGATGCGTCTGCTGCGGTCCAGTCCTGGACTTTCCGTCAGCATAAATTGCGAAGCCACCGCCCCTCTTTGTTGCCCAGTCGCGTCACGAGATCATTCCCACGGATAGCCCATCGGGCGACCACGCCGCTGAGCTATCAGGCGTACAGTCAGTCTACCTGTTGGCGCTTGGACGCTTCGTTGAAACCGAATTCGCGCTGGTCGCTGACGACACGAGTAACGCTATGGGCCCGCCGGAACAACAAATTGATGAAACGCGCGGGGTTATAAATCGTGAGGCGTATTCGAACAATTTTGAGAAGGATGTCACGCTGCTTCCCGCCCCGATCGCTGAAGCAGTTCAGCTTAACTTGGCCGGCGCGAACTGTTACGGGGCCGGAAAGAAGACCGAGGCTGTAGCATACTGGGAACGTGCTATCTCCAGCGATCCGGGTTATGCGCAGGCCTATAGCAATCTCGGGACAGTGCTATGCGAGCTTGGGCGCGTGCCCGAAGGCGAGTCTGCGCTGCGCTTTTCGCTAAAGATCCGTCCTGACCTACCCGAGGCCAACAATAGTCTGGCAAACGTGCTTCGCAAGCGCGGAGAGTTGCGTGAAGCGGAACAACGATATCGCCGTGCGTTGTCTGAGCGCCCGCAATGGGCAGTGGCCAGCCAGAATCTGGGTGGCTTGCTGCATGAGCTACGTCGGTTCCCGGAGGCGGAAGCTGCGTATCGCGTTGCGCTGAACAGCCAGCCGGAGTCGTGGGATGCACATTATGGGCTGGGCTTGCTGCTGCAGGATCAGGGGCGCCGGTCAGAAGCCGAAGCAGTATTTATTCAAGTCGTGGCTCTCAACCCAGGTCGCGCCGAAGCATATGCAGCTTTGGGACGACTGCTTTTCACCTGCTCGCGGTTCGATGAGGCGGAAATCGTCGCGCGAAAAGCGACCAGCTTGAACCCGGAATCCTCGGATGCGTTCCTCGTTTTGGGTTCGATACTGGAGGCACAAAGCGCCGGCAACTACATTGAGGCGCTGGACGCCTATAAGAGAGCCGTCGAACTCGATCCCGACAATCTGGTGGCACACTCGAACCTCGCCTATGGCCTTAACTTTGTTTGCGAGGACGGCCACGAAATCCTGGCCGAATGTAAGCGTTTCTCATCCCACTTTGAAAAACCCTATCTTGCCAACACACGCAGCTACGAAAACGACCGATCTACCATCCGGAGATTGCGGATCGGCTATGTTTCCGCGGATTTCAAACATCACTGCCAGTCGTTTTTCACTATTCCCCTTTTCAAGAATCACGACACAGATTCCTTCGAGCTTTACTGCTATTCAAGCGTTCGTTCGCCAGATGATTTCACTTTCCATCTATCAAAGCTCGCCAATGTCTGGCGAAACGTCGCCGGCTTGAGCGACGACGCTCTCGCGGAACAGATCAGGCGCGATGAAATTGATGTTCTTGTCGATCTTACGATGCATATGAGCGATGGCCGCCCGCTTCTGTTCGCCCGCAAACCCGCACCTGTACAGGTGGCGTGGCTTGCGTACCCCGGTACGACGGGTAGCAGCGCCATTGATTATCGCCTTACGGACCCCTGGCTCGATCCGTTTGATAAGTCCGATGCTGATGAGCGTTATAGTGAGCGGTCGTATCGCCTGCCGCATACATTCTGGTGTTACGAACCGTTAGTATCCGCACTTGAAGTGGGGACGTTGCCCGCAGACACTTATGGATCAGTCACCTTTGGATGTCTGAATAGCGCGCGAAAACTCACCGACCGGACTTTGGGCTTGTGGGCGAACGTCCTCCGGCGCGTTCCGGACTCGAAGATGATTGTCCTGCTCGAACAGGGACGCCCAAGGGAACAGGCGAGTGAGAAATTCCGGCGATTTGGGGTGGATCCGTCCAGGCTGATTTTTGTCGGCAAGCAGTCTCGAAGGGCTTACCTTGAAACCTATCGCAGGATTGACATTGCGCTCGACACATTTCCCTACAACGGCCATACAACAAGCCTTGATAGCTTCTGGATGGGCGTGCCGGTGGTGACCATTATTGGTCGTACGCCAGTGAGCCGCGGAGGGTATTCGTTACTTGCCAGTCTGGGACTACTCGAACTCTCCTCGTCAGACGACAGCGGCTTCGTTGAGATTGCCGTGCTGTTAGCGAACGACCTACCGCGGTTGAGGAACTTGCGCCTCGGCTTACGTCAGCGCATGGAGCGGTCGCCGTTGATGGACGGTGCCGGATTCGCCCGTGGCATTGAACAGGCGTACCGGCAGATGTGGGAAGCGTGGTGTGCGGCTAACTGAATCGTTACCTCGCTGGATTCGTTCCATAATGGCGACGCATTCATGAGGCTTTCCCTGGCGCTTACCTCGAGGCAGAGGAGCAAGCTCCTCTGCCGGCGTTTAACGAGGCTCTGTCCTTACGCCTGTAAGCCCACCTTAAGCGCAGCCGAACCCTGCATCGAGTTGTACGCGACGGTCATGCCAATCTGGTTGCCATTGCCGATCATCGTGCCCGTACCGGACACGGTGTTTTCCTGTATCTGGCTTGTCGGTAACTCTCAGGACGGCGTAGGCCGTCTTGAAGCACTAGCGATTCAACCGCATCCGGCGGCTGGGCGCACATGACTTCCCAAAGGTTGCGACGATGCCGATATGTTGGTCAACGTCACCGCGACTATGATCCCTGAGGATGTACGTCCACGTCTCTTTCGCGTGGTTTTCGTCCTCATCGCTTTGCTTGTTGAAGCACATGTCGCGATCCTGAGCGATCGTCAAAGAGAAGTGTGAGCGCTCGTAGCAGCCGTCAGATCGCCAGATTCAGTTGTGCAATAGAACGGATGTCGGACGCATATTCATACGTTCCCAGATGCCTGATGTTAAACCAGGCGCAACCGTGCACTTTCCCGCCAATCGCCCGCCATCGTTCGCAGAAGGAAAAATCCTCGCCCAATAAAAATCCATCAGGCGACGTCATTTCGTTAAACAATCCGGGCACTGACTCAACGCCATTGAGATAATTCGCACCACCATTCGGCGCCTTGCACAAGAGGCTGGGGTACGCGTCAATCATCCGGTGAAAAACACTTCTACGAATCAACGTTAGCCCCATCCCCGTTGAAGCGATCGGAAATGGTTCATCAATTGGCATACGAATTTCTGCCTGCAGCGGCTTAAAGGTCTCAAACTTCCCTGCAATCAGGGGCAAAATTTCCGCCGGCAAGTTTGGGCAGGAACGCGCAGCTTCCGCGACTCTGCTCCAGTTCACGTCTTTCGTAGGATATAGTGCTGCCATGACATCGTGGTCGTAGCTTAACATTCGCAGTACGTCGGCTGCGTCAAATGCAATATCTGCGTCAACAAACAGTAGATGGGTCGCCAGTTCGTCCTGCAGAAATGCATGGCAAAGTAAATTTCTCGCCCTGGATATAAGGCTGTTGTTTTTCATAAACCGAAAAACGAATTGCCGACCGGTTTGTGATAAAGCATGCTGAAGCTCCAGCAAAGAGCAAGCATAGGATCCGTAGCACTGGTCGTTATATATTGGCGAAACGACAAAGACCCGCTCAATGTCCGGCGTGGCGGAGGACACAGCCATCGGCTACCTCAGGTATTTTCATAAAGTGAACCCGATTTTATTATCCTTGCCTTCGCTCAAAAAGATAAACGAACTAACATTGACATCCGTCATTGTCTACATGAATGCTTTCAAGCGCTCTCGCCTTTTCGCGACCCCGTTAGGGTACGGCGCAATTCCGTGCACACCTTGTCGGTCCGCCGCAGATAGCTGGAGGTGGAGGAGATCCTCCACCAGACGACAACTATTTAGGATCTATCGGGCGCCATTGCGTGGTATCAGTGATGCACGGAGTAAAATAAATTCTCCGATGCGGCTGCCTGCGCTGTGAGCGTCGACGAAATGCCAGCGGACCCACTGGAGTATGATGCCATCGACGAAACCAGTTGACTGACCTGACCGTCCGTTGATCCAGGGGTATCGCCGACGCTCGATCTGACGTTTGCTATGGTTACGGTATTTCCGTTACTGAATCCCAGCGTAACGACACCGTTTTGAATACTAAAGGTTGCCGCTGAAAACCAGATTGCGCCCGAAGCATCCTCTTCGACCAACATGTTGCCCGATGCATCCTGTATCAATTCCGCGCCATTGTCTGCGTTAAACGCGATCGAATTATTCGACCCATCAACCGTAACCGTACTATTCGCGCCACTCAGGTTGAGCGCATTGTTACTACCGTCAAGAGTCAGAGACGCCGTTTGATCGACAGTAATCTGGTTGCCGCTACCATTGACCTGACCTGAAAATGCCACCATTTCAATCGTGTCGTTGTCCGCATTGACAGTTTTGCTCTGA
>NZ_CAJMZJ010000012.1:0-246525 GCF_905220295.1 Paraburkholderia sp. J76 | reverse complement strand
CGAGTTGCAAAGAAAGGACGAGCCGTGGTCATGGCCTTTTACAGGCTATCGCTCCCTTATACCCTTCCGTTATTTACCAGAGCAATGGTTTGCAGCCCTTTGAAATGTCATTTCTTGTCGGGGAACAAAAGCTCCGGTCGATGTCATTGCTTGACATGCAAGTAACTGTCGTAGGCGTCCCGTCGCGCGGTTAGACCGTCAACGCACATTTTTTACCGTTGAACGGCTTTTCGTTGACGGGCTTCTATCGTGCTACCGCTACGCTATCTGGCAATTCCGGGAATCCGCAGCCTGTTCACTGCGTGCGCGCAGCTAGCGCACGATCACCCGCGTCGGGAACCAGGGCCGTCGACGTCGCTCCTGCGCTGGGTGAGACAGAGGCCAGTAACGACGCGGCAAACGACACACCAGACGATGTGGACACAACGAAAGTGGCGAACCGCGCGCGCAAGGGCAGCATGCTGCAATCAGGCAAGGCGTCCCGGTATGCATCGAAGTTCCAAGGACGCCGCACGGTCAGTGGGGAACGTCACAACGGCGGCCAACTGACGGCTGTCCATCGCACGCTGCCGCTTGGCACCCGGGTGCGCGTCACGTGGCTAGCGACCGGAAAGTCGTCGTACCCTCGCCTGATCCAGCTCCGTGACCCGTATTCGATCTGGCGAGAAGTGGCCGCGTTTGCGTTTTACAGAGTTCGCCTTGCGCTGGATCCCGATGCCAGACCGGTTTCAATCCGGACGGTCTGCTATCTGATCGAAATGCTTCACTTAAGGGACCTGTTCCGGAAAGCTTGAGCAGGGGCGGCCTGCTGTACCGTGTGGATTGACGGTACTGATACGACGTCCCGCCGATCGTCCGCCTACCTGTATTCGGGCGGCCTGTCCATCGTGTTTGAAGTCGTCGACGGCAGCGGACGATCGTCAGCGCGCGAACGTCACAATTTCCACGCGGCGATCAGGCTGCAGACAGGCGACGAGGCTGTCATGTGGCTGCCGGTCGCTGCACTGCGTAACGGAATCCTTTTCGCCCAGGCCGCGTGCATCGATCCGGTTGGCCGGAATTCCCTGCTGCACAAGCAGCGCCTTGACCGCATCGGCACGGCGTTGCGACAGGTCCAGATTGTAGGTTGAGGATCCGAGGCGGTCTGTATAACCGCGCACCTCCATGCGTCCAATGCGCATCGTGCGCAACTGCCCCGTGATCCTGCGGATCTGCGAGCGTCCACCAGGCAGGATGTCGGAGACATCGCCGCGATCAAAGGGGAACAGCGCATCGGTCGAGAGTTTCATGACGTTCGATACAGGCGCGGGCGGCGGTGGCAGCGGCGCGCTGCGCACGGGCCGGATCCACTGGCTCTGCACCCAGGCATAGCGGCAATGCTGCCAGCCCCAGTAGCCGCGCTGCCATACATAGCCCACGCGCGGCCGGCGGGGTGAGGACCACGACCTCCCGAGCCGATGCGCCTCGGAAAGCGGCAAGGCAGGCTGCGATCATTGCCGCGCCGGCGACAAGCACTGACGCGATCCGGTGATGTCCGTTTCGGGTGTCATGCAAAAGGATGTTCTTCATGTTGTCTCGTGCGAGGTTTGGTTGCGGTTGGTGCAAACCGCATGTAGCCCGGCTCCGGTGCCGTGATGGAATCTTGGCACCTCGCGATATGAAAAACCGTAGTCAAGTGTAAGCAAACGTGGGCCGCGTAATTTGGGATAAAGCTGTGGCGATGCGGTTCTGCGATGGATGGATCGTTCGGAATCCTGCGGACACGCTACCTGCGATGCAGGGAGCGCTACCGGGCGAGCGTGTCGTTCAGTCGCTCGACGCGCGCGCCGGGGCTCTGCAGCGCACGCACAATGCCACGGTTGAAAGAGCTTTCCGCGACGGTGGTCAGTACGCTGGTCGCACCATCTTCGATCGAGAGCAGCGGAATGAAGACTGGTTGGTTGATGAGCATATCGTGCTGGTCTTTCACAACGATGCGATAGAACGCGTGACGAGCGGATTACGCGAGATGCTCGACATGAGCAGTTCGGTGAGGTCTTAATTCGGCCAACATTGGCGCGGCGTGATATTTCGTGCCGTCGAGGCGGCACGCCATTTCGTTGTAGCCGATGTACCAAGGCACGTGGGCACCAGCGAGCATCTCGTTGAAGATCCGGTACACGAGCGCGTCGATTTTCACCAGGTTCAGGGACGAGGTGATTACGGCGCCTTTCTCAAATTCGAACTCGTAGTCAATTCGCGTTCCTGATGAAAACAACACGCCACCGCGAGGGGGCGTGTTCAGTGAGTGCCGTCAGGCTCCAGCAGATCGGCGCGGACGATGATCGGCATGATGAAGATCACACGCTGCCGGGAGAAATTGGGGCCGTGGCGTTGCAGCCGGAAGTGGCCCCGGCGCCAATGCGGGGATCGCTCGCCACCTTCGCGCGTGTCAGTGTGCGTGCTGCCACGCTCATGCAATGAGGGAATGACTTCAGGCCCGACGATGTAGCGGTCGTAGAGCTGATCGATTTCACGCAGACGCTCGTTCCTTCTGCGTCTTCCCAGACCGCTGAAATTTCTCGGTGCGTTAGTCCAGGCGTTGTCCTCGATGACCCTGGGCTGCTCGCTCGACAGATAGAACAGGATCTTGAAGGCGTAACTGAGCACCCGCATCCAGAAAGTCGCTTCCTCAGTGTCGCCGGCGTTACCGACATCCTTGTCGCTACTAAAGTACCGGCCGATGGCGTCGCGGATCGTCAGGCTTTCGTCGTTGAGGCAGATGCGCATAATGGAGATGGAAAGCCTGTTCTTTGTTGTGAGATTTTCCCTGGGGGCGATCAGCGTCAGCCAGCGATCAGCGGTTCCTTCTGCGGATACTCCCTCGTGGTCGAAGATCATGATCGAGTCAACACAGTCGGGCACCTGACGCAATCCCTGGCCGGGACAATGGCGCGCGCGTTGCGGGCGACAGCGGCAAGCGGCAGGTCGTCGCTCACGTCGGAGAGCTTGAGCAACTGTTCGAGCGCATCGGTCGGCTCGAACAGGGCGCCCCCGCGTAGCCAGAACGCCTGTGGCGGTACGCTGGTCGACACGGCTGCTACCAGGGATGTGGCATCTTCCCGGTAGCCGGGCTCACTGCCGGTATAGACAAGCGCCACCGTTTCCCGGATCAGGTCGGAAGGGTTGGTGCGCACATTGCCCAGTCCTTTATCCAGGCGGGCACCTTGTTCTCCCGCCTCCCGGCGAAGCCTTGCCCATGCGTCGAGCGCGCCGGACGCCCGAAAGCGCACGCGAAAGGGGATTCGCGAATATTCGCGGGTCATTGCCTTGATGGTGCATTCCAGTGCGCGCCCGACGGGTTCGCTCAAAAAGCGTTGGGACATAAAATCCTGCGACCGGTTGTGTGGCTGAACGTTCGGAGGCAGGGCGGCCGTACTACCGGCTTGCAGATGCGAAAAATCGTGATCTGCTTCTGGTGACGGAGACGCAAGGAACGCGTTGATGCTGGAAGACTCCTCAACGTCGATCTGCATGATGCCGGGCAACCATTGCAGATGGGAGTTATTTGGGCGAAACTGGCCTTGACTCTAGGAAGTTCAAGGCACACCGGTGCACTGGCGGGGGGGAAGTTTGAGCCAGCGCTCTGAGCGCCGGTTCCATGGCGGTGGCGAGGAATTCAACGAGAGCTTGCGCGTGGCCTGTCGGCGTGGGCGGTATGTCTGCCTCAAGCAGGAGGGAGATGCCGCGTATGAAGTTCGTGCAACGGACTGGTCGGCCACCCCGGCTCAGGGACGATGCCACCGTCACCATGAATACCCCTTTGGGTGATCTGCCCTGGCTACCTTTCAGGACGACAAGGGGATCGTCTCCTAACACGACCGAGTGTCCGTCAGTGTTACGCGCTCTTGCAGAAGTGGTATCAGGTTCCATGCCCGGCTCCGGAATCAGGATTTCGTCCGAGTGCTGCAGTGGATGCATTCATCCAGGTGGCCGGCGTGCCCAGGCAAATGCAACGCAAAGCCGCGTCAGGCCATGAATTGCAGGTTTGCCGGTCCACCAGTCGTTATCCAGCGTTTCGTTCTTTCCGGTTGCGATGCCCACGTGCCAGTGCGCACCGCACACGCGATGGAGCACAGGCATCGTGCGGGGGCGCCAGAAGACGACGTCACCTGGCGCCACGTCTGCCTGCACGTCAATCTTCTGCCAGCGCGAGAGTGCGGCATCGACGGCCGACACCGATGCGAGTTTTCCGATCGGATGACAGGCACCCTGAAAGATCGCACTGACCGTATAGGCACATGACAGCAAACCCGGCAATGACATCCCCAGGATGTCCCGCCGGGTCCACGTATTCCAGCGTTGCACGCCGTAGAGCGATCCATCGTCCTGAACTGCAGAGGGGGACGACCGCGCCGCCGCGAGAAGACTGGCGCGCAGCGAGGGCTCGCAGTACGGAGCGCTCGCTGCGTTGGCGTTGCCGAGCGTTGTCGACGCAACAGCGATCGCCATTGCGCCAACGAGCCAGGACAGCAGAAGGTTCGGTCGGTACATCGGGAGGGGCAGACTACCCGCGACGTGCAGAATGGGAAGCGTCGTGCTTTTTCACGAAGGCCGCAATGGGATCGTCGGCAGAACCTGGATCCCGATCAAGAATTTCGCCGGGCGACCTTGTCGATGCCTGCTTCGGGCGAATACGGGCACAGTGGTTGCCTTCGCTGCGGCATGTGTAGACTGGCGCCTGTCGGCCGGACCTTGCGGCTGCTTCTTTCTGGAGTTCGTGAGGATCCAGCCACTGTTCCGTGTAGGCGGCGCGGGCAGTTCCCGCGAGCGTTGCCAGCAGGCAAAAAATGACGCCGGTCGTGATGGTGCATTGTTTCATGCTGTCTGTTTCTTTTATCGGGCCGTGCCGGCGCAACCGTTCCCCAACGGCTTGCCGGCCGGCACGGTCCAGTCCCGGCTTTGGTCAGCTTGCGGCCAACTCTTCACGGTCGGAAAAGTCGATGACCAGATTGCCGTCTTCCGAACTGGACATGCTGATGATGGCGGGCTTGATGCCGGCGGCCATACGCGTGAGCAGCTCGCGTGAAATCGTCGGCAGGATGCGCTGGTTGAGGAAGGCGTCCACGTTGCGCGCGCCGGACTCGCGGGCGAGACACTGTCCGGCTATCGCGCTGACAAGCGAGGGGGCGCAGATCAATTCGACATCGTGCTGCCGCTTCAGGCGTTCGGTTACCCGCGCCAGCTTCATGCGCACGATGTCGGCGAGCGCGGTGACATCAAGCGGGCGGTAGACCAGCGTCTGGAAGCGTGCCAGGAGAGCCGGCTGGAAGTGTGCGATGAGCTGCGGGTGGATGGCATCCAGCAGCGCCGCCTGGGCGATGTCCGGGCTGTCGGTCGTGGCTTCGTCGATCTGCGCACTGCCGAGATTGGATGTCATGAGGATCACGCAGTTGCGGAAATCGATCTCGCGTCCTTCGCCATCGCGCATCACGCCGCGGTCGAACACCTGGTAGAAGATGTCGAGCACGTCGCGGTGGGCCTTCTCGACCTCGTCGAGCAGCACGACGCTGTAGGGGCGCTGGCGCACGGCTTCGGTCAGCACGCCGCCGCGGCCGTAGCCGACATAGCCCGGCGGCGAGCCCTTGAGCTGCGATACCGTGTGTGCTTCCTGGTACTCCGACATGTTGATCGTCGTGAGCGCGGCTTCGCCGCCGAAGAGCAAGTCCGCGAGGGCGAGTCCGGTTTCCGTCTTGCCCACACCCGACGGACCCGCGAGCAGGAAAACGCCGAGCGGCGCATGCTCGTTCTTCAGCCCTGCCTTGGCGGTGCGCAGGCTCTCGGCGAGCGCACCCAGCGCATCGTCCTGTGCAACGACTCGTTCTGCCAGCTTTATTTCCAGTGAGAGCAGACCCTGCAATTCGTCTTCGAGCAGGTTGCCGACCGGCACGCCGGTCCATTCGGCCACCACGCGCGCGATCGCCTGCGCGTCCACGTCGGCGAAGACCAGCGGCGCCTTGCCCTGCGTTTGCGCGAGCGCTTCACGCGCGCGCGACACGGCGGCATGATCGCTGCCGTTAGCGGCATCGCACCGTTCATGCAGTGCCTGCACCAGTCCGAGTTCCTTTTTGTACTGCTGCTGCCGCACGTCCAGCAAACCCTTCTGGAGGGCGCGTTCGTGACCCAGCGCAGCACGATCTTTGGCTACGCCTTCGATACCTGCGCGCGCGTCGTCCTCGAGAATGGACATCTCCAGATCCAGCGCTGCGATCGCAGCACGGGCAAGCTGCAGCTCCGCCGGTGGCGATTCGAGGACCATACGCACGCGCGCTGCGGCCGTATCGATCAGGTCGACGGCCTTGTCCGGCAACTGTCGAGCGGGGATATACCGGCGCGAGAGCTTGACTGCGGCCACCAGCGCCTCGTCGCGGATGTGCACATTGTGATAGGTCGCGTAACGCTCCTTGAGGCCGCGCAACATGAGAGACGCCGCGTCGTCATCGGGCTCTTCGACCTTGATCATCTGGAAGCGTCGCTCAAGCGCCGCATCGCGCTCGAAGTATTCCTTGTATTCCGACCAGGTGGTGGCGGCGATCGTGCGCAGCTCGCCACGTGCGAGCGCGGGCTTGAGCAGGTTGGCCGCATCGGCGCCGCCGGCAGCATTACCCGCGCCGATCAGGGTGTGTGCCTCGTCGATAAACAGCAGGATGGGAACATCCGAGGCCTGCACTTCGTCAATCACATTCTTCAGGCGTTGCTCGAACTCGCCCTTCACGCCGGCGCCCGCCTGCAGAAGGCCAAGATCGAGCGTGAGGATGCGCACGTCACGGATCACGTTGGGCACGGTGCCTTCGGCCACGCGCAGCGCGAGGCCTTCGACCAGCGCAGTCTTGCCCACGCCTGGCTCGCCCACGAGAATCGGGTTGTTCTTGCGGCGCCGCGCGAGCACATCGACCATCTGCTGGATCTCGCGGTCGCGTCCGAATACCGGATCAATTTTCCCTTCACGCGCTTTTGCCGTGATGTCGATCGCAAAGCGGGCGAGAGCGTCGCCTTCCACGCTGCGCTTTGCAGCCGGCGCTGGTTTTCCTTCGGCAGCGCTGTCGACGGCACCGCCTCGCGCGGGTGCAGCAGTCTGGTCAGCGGGAACCTCTGGCTCTTCCGGCCGGTTTTCACAGGTTCGCAGCCCCAGGCGTGGCAGCAGGCGCTCGATCTGCGCGGCACTGACCGACAGCAACTGCCAGGCATTTGTCGCGCGCAGCACGTGGGGCGCCTCGACGATGGCTTGCAGGATATTGGCCGAACGGATGGTCGTCTCGCCGCTATCGGTCAGGTTCAACGCATGTGACCACGCATCCTGGAGCACAGCAGCCAGTTGCGCAGAGAGGCTGGGGCGCCCACGCAGGTTACGCGGGGTGTGGTCGATAGCCCGGAGCAGCGCATCCCACACCGCGTCGATATTCAGCTCGTAGTGGCGCATGATGGCGGGGATATCGCCGTCCCCGGCCTCGATCAGCTTGAGCAGCCAGTGCTCTACCGTAATCTCATCCGCGAGCCGTGTCTGGCACAGGCTTGCCGCGGCCTCGAGCGCGTTCGCGCAGTGGGGATTGAGCCGCTGCAGGAGCTGGCTGGCGTCGCGAAGGGAAGGATTTCGGTCGTGGTGCACGGTCATGGTCTGGCTGTTTGCACATCGGGAGAAGGGCGCGCCAGTGGGGAACTGGCGTCCCGTGGAGGAAAAAGGCCAGCCTGCAAAGGTTATTGAGCAGACTGGCTAAAGGAGGCCGGCGTTTTCAGGGACCACCTCAGACGGTGGGCCGGCATCCAGACCGCCGTGGATCAGGAGCGCTCGTTCCAGGTGTCCGAATGGATGATGTTGCCGTCCTTGTACGACCACGTGATCTTTTCGTAGCGCAGTTCGACTTCCTCGAGGTGGTTGTGCTTCTCGAAGTCAGGTACCTTGATGTCGAGCATCTTCGGACGTACGGCGACGATCTTCACGTTTTCGAGCTTCGTGTTGAAGTACTCCTTTTCCTTGCCCGCGTCATCGATCTTGTACCACTTGATCTCGGCCGACTTGAGCGTCTGGCCGCTGGTGACGGCCTTGTAGAGATATGGCGTCGACGCGTCGGTTTCCTTGACGAGCGTAATCGGCGCGTGAACGCGGGTGCCTGTCAGCTTGCCCGTATTGCCATCGGTCGGAATATGCAGGCTGTGGTCGAACTGCGTGATCTCGATGCTGCCCTCGCGGCCCTGGACGGTCACCGAACCCTTGATGTCTGCGCCACCATCGTCCTTGAGCCACATGTATGACGGAATTGCCATTTCTTAACTCCCTCTTCTTACCGCAACAAGCGCCCGGGGGTATCAGTTGCCGGGCATCACAATCCCGAAGCCAGTGCTTCGGGGTCCTAAATCTGCTATCCGGGTGAGCGCACGGTGATCGGCGACGCGGCGCCTGAACGTGTTGATTCCTTTGCAGCATCGGGCACCAGTGTGATTTCCACGCGGCGGTTCCTCGCCCGGCCGGCCTCGGTGTCGTTATCCGCGAGAGGGCGTGTATCGCCGTACCCTTGAATGGCGAACTGCGTGGCCGGAATCCCAGACACCTCGATGAGCCAGTCGCGCACGGCTTCAGCGCGCGCCGTCGACAGCTTCAGGTTGCTGTCGGGGTCGCCGACGTTATCGGTGTAGCCCGCCACCAGAATCCGCTTGCCGGGGTGCGCCTTGATCATTTCGAGCGCATTGACCATGACCCGGGTCGAGCCGTCCTTGAGTTGAGCCTTGCCGCTGTCGAAAAGCGACATGCTGTCGAGCGTGACGACGGCAGGCGGTGGTGGGGGCTGCTGATAGGAGGCGATCGCCTCGTTTAGCGTTGGAATGAGCCCGGCGCCACGGTACAGTCCGAACGACAGGGGCAGCGGTATGCCCGAGCGCGCATACCGCTGCAGTTCGTCGCGATCGGTGACAAGTGTCTGCAGCGCATCACGCCTTGCGGTGTCGTGTTCGGCCGGGATCATCGAATAGCGGCCAAGGTCCGCGCCAATGCGCGTGATCAGCGCCTGGTTGTGCCGCATCGAGAAGAAGAACGCGATGGCAGCCGCACAGGCCAGCAGTGCGAGTGCGTGGGCCAGTGCAATCACGCGCGGCGACATCCAGAAGCGCTGCGGCATGGCCCGGATGAGGGGCTGGGGGAGCGGCCACGGCATCGGCGAAGCGCCGCCGGGTGCACGGGCGACCGCGGTATGTATCTGCACGTCGCTTTCCCACGGACGCCCTGGTCCGCTTGCCGGTCCACAGTCGATCCAGCCCACGCCGTACAGGGCCACAGGCATGTCGGGCTGCCGCGGATCAGCCAGCGCGTCGATCACCACCCGCTGCGTCCAGTCCATGATCGAGGGGAGCGCGGCCGCACGGGTTGCTGGCACGCGGCTGTCCGCCACTCGCCAGGCCTCGTTTTCGGCAGCGCGGATGACAGTCGCGTACTGGTGCGTATCGAGCAGGCGCGAAGCCGATGAGACGCCATACCACTGAGGCGTCAGAAGGTTGGCGGGTGTCGTTGCGCCGAGCCCCGTCAGGGACCCGCGAATGCGATCCGTAGCGCCTTCAATGGCGAGTCGCTGATAAACCGCGACATAGCCGGGAAGGGGACGTGAACCCAGGATGCGTGCGGCATCCGCCACCGCCTGGCGTACCACCCGCAGCGACTGCGTGAGCACGTCTGCGTCCGTATGGCGGGCAGGCACTACCGAGAGCACGACGCCATCGGGAGCACGCCCGTCGCGCCACTGCCGCACGGCGACCGCCATGCGGGGAAGATCCTGCGGCCGGTCTACACGCAGCCAGATCGCGCCATCGCCCACATGCGCAAACCGTTTGCCGTCATGCCGGTCGAACAGCGCTGGCAGGTCGTCGCCCGTGACCAGCACGAGCGGCATGCGTGTACGCAGGCGCAGCGGAATGTCGGCGGTTGCGGCGCCAAGCGCTGCCAGCACATGCGCACCACTTTCCCGCGCACCGCCGAGCAGTCGTGTGCGCCAGAATATCAGCAGGCATGCTGCGAGCACGATCACACCCGTGAGCACCCATGCGAGCCCTAAGCCCGGTTTCGCCACTAGCCAGATCACGCCGAGCGCAAGCGCAATGGCAAATACCACGATTAGACGCAGGGGATAGCCCAGTCCGTCGTGTCCCGTTGCCTGCCGGGAAGGAGTGCTCGTTGCCAGTACGGGCAGTTCAGATTTCATGGTCGGGCCACCTTTGCAGGTACGATGTGCGCGAGCTGGGTATCGATAGCGCGGCTGCCTGCCACCCAGACTGCGATCGCCACCAGACCCGCAAGCGCAACAGGGATCCACGGCACAAGCCGGCCCATTGAGTTGGAGAGACGGAGCCCGGCCTGGTCGGTCACGAAGGGTTCTTCCGTGGACTGGCGAAGCGTCTCCAGCGTGGCGTGAAGCGAAGCGATCAAGGCGGCGCGCTTTGCCTGTCCGTCAAACGCATAACGGCCCGTGAATCCCAGACCGAGAATCGCTGCGTAGTAGTCGAGAAGCTCTACGTCCGGAGAGGTTTCACGCAGGTGGGCCTCGATGCTGTCGATGACACGACGGCCGGCATCATGGATGGAAAAGCGCTCAACCTGCATCGGCCGTAATTCCCATGCATGACGGGCTTCGGTGGGCAGATAGCGCAGCGCCATTTCGTCGAGCAGCCCACACAGGGCGAGCAGCGCCTCGCGCCGGACGTCTTCCGGATAATCCCGATGCGCGAGCGCATCCGCGAACTGGTCAAGGTTCAGCCCGCAGCGCTCGCGAAGCTGTTCAGGGTTCCTTACGGTTCCACCGGACGCAACAGAGGTCACCAGCAGCGCGGTGCTGTGCACCAGATCCCGCATGCCAGCACCGGCAGGACGTGCAACGTCGGACGTAAGGTTCTGCGGGGCACGCGGGTTGCGACCTAATGTCAGTGTGATCATGCGCGATGACGTTTGACGCAGGACCGGTGATGCTGATAGCTCGACATGGCGGTCTCAACCCACGCGAACAGCCGGTCTGCAGTGTTTAAGTTATTTTCCCGTTACGCCAGGATTCTCTTTTCCACTTCTCCCGGAAGGATAGCGAATTTTAGGGTGATATGGAGTTCGAATCGTTGAACAATTGTCATATGTGATTCGCTATTTTATTTCGAGATAATCAATGCGCATTACGGGATATTGAATGTTGATTTAAGTCAGTTAGATGATGGTGCATTCATTGATGTGAAGCGTGGTTTCCCCCGTTTTTTAGGGGTATATGTAGTCTAGGTCTGAACGCGTGGCGTCCCGAACGCACTCATTTTTTGCGCTGGATTGATGTTTTAATTGAATTGACGAAATTTAACGAATCCTTTAGTTTCAGTCAGTTCATGAAGGCTTTGACGGATTGCGAGTTAACCTGTTTAATAGGGTCTGGCAAAAGGGTCGCATGAATGAAAACCACGCCCTCGGGAGATTTTGAAATGAGCATTCGCGGTGCGCATGCGGGAGTCTCTTCGTCGCTGCGGTTGATTCCTGCGGTGACGTGAACCTAGTTTCTTAGGACTACCGATGGACAGCTTCCAGAGAGAAATTCCGAAATCTCGCGTTTCAATCACATTAGATCTGCATACGGGCGGGGCACAGAAGAAGGTCGAGCTGCCGCTCAAGCTACTCGTTGCCGGTGACTTTAGCGCAGGCCGCGAGCAGGCGCCACTGGCCGAACGCAAGAAAGTCAACATAGACAAGAACAACTTCGATTCGGTGCTCGCCGACCTGGCGCCCGACCTGAAGTATGGGGCCGAAAACACGCTCGCTGCCGATGGCTCCGAGCTGCCGGTCAACCTCTCGTTCCGTTCGATGAAGGACTTCGAACCGGAGCAGGTGGCCCGCCAGATTCCGGAACTCCAGGCGATGCTTGCCATGCGCAACCTGCTGCGCGACCTGAAATCGAACCTGCTCGATAACGCGACCTTCCGCCGCGAGTTCGAGAAAATCCTGAAGGACAAGCGTCTGTCCGAGAAGCTGCGCGGTGAACTGGCCCAGCTGGCGACGGTCGCCACGCAACCGGAAGGGCATGCCTGAGCGCCAGCGGCCGCAAAGGGTCCCCAAAGCGGCCCTCACCGCTTTCCGCAACCAGGTCGCACTTCAAACGCAGACAGGAACTCCAATGAAACAGAACGAATCCCGCCAGGGCGCAACCGAGACCGTTGTGCTAGACGCCCCCAACAGCGTGTATGCCTCGCTGTGCAGCAAGATCAATCTCAAGCCCGTCGCCGAGGCGCGCCCGATCGAGGCGTTCCGCGACAGCGATACGCTCTCCGAAGCCTCAGCCGACGAGCGCATTGCACGCGGCATGGGCGCCTTCCTCGAACTCGTCGCGAAGTCTAGCCAGCCGGTCGAGCGTCTGGACAAGTCGCTGCTCGATTTCCACATCGGCCAGCTCGATCGCCAGATCAGCCGTCAGCTCGATGCCGTGATGCACAACCCCGCGTTTCAGGCGCTCGAGGGCCGCTGGCGCGGCCTCAAGATGCTCGTCTCGCGCACGGACTTTCGCCGTAACGCACGCGTCGAACTGCTCGACGTGTCGAAGGAAGCCCTGCAGCGTGACTTCGAGGATACGCCGGAACTCATCCAGAGCGGCCTGTATCGCCTCACGTACACCGAGGAATACGATACGCCGGGCGGACAGCCGATCAGCGCGATGGTCAGCGACTACGAGTTCGAGAATTCGCCGATGGATGTTGCGCTGTTGCGCAATATCTCGAAAGTGGCCGCCGCCGCACACATGCCGTTCATCGGCTCGGTGGGCGCAGCATTCTTCGGCAAGAAGACGATGGAAGAAGTGGCGGCCATCCAGGACATCGCCAACTACTTCGATCGTGCCGAATTCATCAAGTGGAAGAGCTTCCGCGACACGGACGACGCCCGATACGTGGGTCTCACGATGCCGCGCGTGCTCGGCCGTCTGCCGTACGGCAAGGACACGGTGCCCGTGCGCGCCTTTAACTACGAAGAGGCGGTGAAGGGCCCGGACCACGACAGATACCTGTGGGTCAATGCCTCGTTCGCGTTCGCGGCCAACATGAGCCGCAGCTTCGTGAACAATGGCTGGTGCGTCCAGATCCGGGGCCCGCAGGCAGGGGGCAAGGTCGAAGACCTGCCGGTCCATCTGTACGACCTCGGCACGGGCACCCAGGCGAAGATCCCGACCGAGGTGCTGATTCCCGAAACGCGCGAGTTCGAGTTCGCGAACCTGGGCTTCATTCCGCTCTCGTTCTACAAGAACCACGACTTCGCGTGCTTCTTCTCGGCCAGCTCCGCGCAGAAGCCGGCGCTCTACGAGACGAAGGAAGCCACGGCCAACAGCCGCATCAATGCGCGCCTGCCGTATATCTTCCTGCTCTCGCGCATCGCGCACTACCTGAAGGTGATCCAGCGCGAAAACATTGGCACCACCAAGGATCGTCGCGTGCTCGAGCTGGAACTGAATAGCTGGATCAAGGGGCTCGTCACCGAAATGAAGGATCCCGGCGACGAGCTCCAGGCGTCGCACCCGCTGCGCGAGGCGAAGGTGACGGTCGAGGATATCGAGGACAACCCGGGCTTCTTCCGCATCAAGCTGTTCATCATCCCGCACTTCCAGGTCGAAGGCATGGACATCGGCCTGTCGCTCGTGTCGCAGATGCCGAAAGCCAAAAGCTGACGGATATCGGGGCATGTGAGCGCGCCGGGGCACCGTACCGCCCCGGCGTTTATTTTTGTGTTCCTGCTTTTTTCCTGCAAGGGGGAGTTCGCGTGAAAATGCCTGGTCTGCTCAAGGCGCTGTTTCCGTCGCGTGACGCCGGCGAGTTCACTCGATCGCGGCTGGATACCTGGCAAGCGTGGCTGCAGCCGCTGCCCGGCGAGAACGGTATCGGACGCGATCCGGGCTACGAAGACGCGTTCTTCGCGCTCAAGGACGAGACGAACAAGCTCTCCGGTATTGACGACACCCTGATCGCGGGCTCCTGCGAACAGCTACTGAAGGAAACCGGCAAGGATCTTCGGTTGGCCGGCTACTATGCCGGAGCGCGCCTGAGGCAGGACGGGCCAGCCGGATTTGCGGACGGACTGGAGCTGGCCGCAGCCCTCGTGGAGCGGTTTGGGGAGACGGTGCTGCCGGCACGCGCGGAGGCGAAGAAGGGTGCGCTGGAAATGCTGGCCACCACGCGCATGATGGAGCTGCTGGCGAGCCGGGGCGAACCCGTGCCGGCCGATCTTGAGCGCTCGCTCGCGGCACTCGATGTGCTCGTGACGCAAACGGCCAACTGGGCAGATGCCGCACGCCCGAATCTTCAGCCGCTCGTTTCCAGGTTTGAACATGAGGAAGAATCCGCTGGTGTGGTTAGCGGTTCGTCACCGGTCCCGTCACCACCTATGACGGGAAGTGGCACGTCTGGCGCGATCGCGTCGACCCGCGATCTGCTGGAGCAGGCACGGGGCATGGCGACCTGGCTGCGTGACCAGGAGCAGGGCTACCTGCCGTCAGTGCGGCTCGTGCGCTGCGTTCGCTGGGACACCCTGCATGAAGTGCCGCCGGCGGATGCGGCCTCACACACACGGCTCGTTGCGCCGCGCCCGGAGCTGCGCGCGCAGATGAAACGGCTCGTCCTGCAGAAGCAGTGGCACGAACTGCTCGAGCGCGTCGAGGGCGCCTTCATGGAGGGCGTCAATCACGTGTGGTTCGACCTGCAGTATTTCCAGCACGTGGCACTCGACCATGCAGGCGCGCCCTACAACGCCTGGCGCGAACTGCTGCGCGCGGACTTTGCGCTTTTTCTCGAGCGCTTGCCTGGCATCGAGCGTCTGTCGTTCAACGACGGCACGCCGTTCGCCGACGATACGACGCTCGAGTGGATCGCGCGGCATGCAGTCGTGCGTGACCTCGAGGCAGGGGAGAGCGTCGCGCCGCTGCCGGTGTCGGCCGAGAGCACGGAAGGCGGAGCCGGTGACTGGCAGGAGATCGAGGCGCAGGCGAAGGATCTTACGGCGCGAGACGGCATCGAAGCGGCTTTCGCGTGGCTCGAAGGCATTCCCGGCATGAAGACCGAGCGGCACCGTTACCTGCAGCGGTTTGTGATGGCGCGCCTTGCGGCCCAGGCCGAACGCGCGGACACGGCCATGGCGCTGCTGCTTGAGCTCGATGGCACCGCGAAATCGCTGCCGCTCGCGCGCTGGGATCCGGCATTGGTGTTCGAGGTCAAACTCCAGCTCGTCCGTGCGCTGAGGGCTGTGAGCACCCGCAAGGATGCCGACAAGACGGAACTTGCGCGCCGGATCGGTGTGCTGCAGGGCGAGATGACCGTACTCGATCCAGCGCGTATGCTTTCGCTGGCCCAGTGAGGTCGTCATGCATCGATACGAGGTAGCATATGCGTCAGCATGGTCGCAGCGGGTTCCCGCGGCAACCCGCCGTCGGGTGCAGCGTGCGCTCGACGCGTTACCGGGGCGGGCCGGTGTGCGGCCCGATGAATACCGCGAAGCGGTGCTGGCCGGCATGAAGAAGGTGGCCGCCGCGTGGGGCGGCGCGTGTCTGTCTGAAGCGTACGCGAGTTACCAGGTACCGCTCGAATTCCGGTGTGCGGCCGGTCACCGCTTTCCGATGCTCATTAGGCCGTGCGCATGGGGCATTGGTGCGTTGACTGCGCCTATGATCGGGCGATGGTGCATTCGCTCGAGGAGGCGCGCGCGATTGCCACCGCGCGTGGGGGGCAGTGCCTGTCGCTACGTCAACACACGTGAGAAGATGCGATGGCGCTGCGAGGCGGGTCACACGTGGTCAGCGTGCCTGGACGGTGTGCTTCAGGGCGACTGTGCCGGACGTGTCATTTCCAGCGCATCAAGTCGCAGCAGGAAACGCTCAACCAGGCGGCCGTTGCCTGTCGGCTTACGTCGACAAGGAAACGCCGCTTGAATGGGAATGCGCCGAAGGTCACACGTGGCTTGCGCCGTGGTCCCGGGTAAGCAAGGGGCGGTGGTGCCATCTCTGCGCCGTGAAGGCGCGCACACGCACGATTGAACAGATGCAGGACCTCGCACACTCGCGCGGGGGCCATTGCCAGTCGACGGTCTATCTTGGCACTCACGGCAAGTTCGAATGGCTGTGCGGGCAGGGGCATGTGTGGCATGCGACGGTCAACAGCGTCTGGCGCGGGAGCTGGTGCCCCGAGTGCGCGCATGAGCGCCGGCGTATTGCGCGCAGGCAAGGCAGGAGCGGGAAGCGGGTACCGATCCTCGTTTGACCTGGCGCGTGTATCCGGATGCCCGTGCATGCCGGACTCCGTCGTTCATGGATACCCTGTTCTCCTTATTGCGCAGAGATGTCGGGGCGAACGCCCACATCTTCCTTTGCATATTTCCGCCCTATGTGCCACGCGATGTTGTGATGCGTTGCCTCTTTGTTCGGCTTGGTGGGGAATTTCCTTGAAAGTTGTGATTGTTCTGCGTGGCTACTGATATTTTTTGTCAACGACAGTAGCCTATATCCTCACAGCGGAGCCATTCTTCTGTTCTTAGACCGTGCGACGACACATAGTTAACGAGCCAATATCGACCGTTATCTGATTTCTTTACCAAATTCACGCCGTCACCTTTAATGAGATACGATCTATCGATACCGGACGAAGTGGTGGAGTTAAATAATATGCTCTATTACTGATAACGGTTTTTATACTTGATGCGGAAATATTCTCAGCGCCTTGCGTATCTGGGTCGATCACTCTTTTGAGCGTCCGCAGCAAAACGGGGTCATCAACTATTTCCTTGTTTTTGTAAAGCGCTGATAGATCAAGGTCATCTTTCGGTGTCAAATATCTCCCTTGACCAAGGAGTAATAGCATCGCTGCGGGATACGCATTCAACGGATCCGATAATGCGGAGGGGTTGAATTTTGCGATCCGCTCTATAAATCCATTGATTTCATTTATTCCCAGATCCTTGTTTCGCTGCACATCGATGTTCTCAGTTTTTCCAAGATGAAGTGTCGTCTGGATAGTACCAATTGAAATTAATGAGTCGTGGTTTGGGATTACATAATTATACGTGACACTTCCTTCCATTCCGCCTGAATTGGTAATGATTGACAGGAAACCCATTTCACTTGCTCTTATAGTAGGAATGTCGTCCGCAACATATGTGTAAAGCAATAAATTCTTTTCTGCGCCGATCGCCAGTCGCACGGCCCACGTGGTTGATCCGCATTCCGTCTGTATTGGTGCCTTCCAGGATGGAGTATCCCCACTGTATCCCTGCCCAGTGAAAAACCTCCCGTTCACTGATTCCGCCAGCGCGCTGTTGGACGCAACGAGCATCCCAAAGGTAAGCAGGAGCAAAAGCCTCCTTACCAGATGAAGGGGCAGCACTCTCACGAAAGCAATACTCCAAGCTTTAGTTAAGGTAAACAGATCGAAGTTTTTTTCGTATTGAGGGCACATCCTTGAATGGATAAATAACTGGAACTCCATTTTTATCAACCCCATCAAATCCGGGTGGAAAATATTTCATTATCCCATTGTCTCTTGTAAATTTTGGCGATCCGAATTTATCCGAGTGCGTATAGGCGAAGAGTTCATAATAATTGCCAGCGTAATCGGCTGCTTCGGAATTTACCTGCCACCTCACGAGCACCAAAATATCGCGCCGCCGCCAATAAAAAACGGTTACCACATCGGGGCTTGAGCCATTTATTTCATATTTATCAATTGGTAAATTCTCGCCATCACGACATCTCCATGAATTGACAATAGAGAAAGGCGGATTGCTCAATGGATCATCTTGGATGGGGTGAAAATCTTTGGAAAAAAATATTGAGCAACCAGCTCGAATTACATCGGCGGGGAGACTGGCTGGTAGTTCATCCCGAGAGTAACATGGCGCCACCGCACATGCCAAACCCAGCAGTGTCATAAATATTTTAATTGCTTTCATGACCATCGTAAGAGTCGAATCCCAATTTCGCTTGCAGGGCTGATTGCCTTTATTTAATGCAGTAAAAGCCCTCTGAGCGGCAGATTTCCGTCGAGCAAAGTCCTTTAACGCTGGGTTTATCGCGTGCGTCCCTCCGTAAACATTGTTGACATCAGCTGGAAGATTAATTGAGCGCGAACATGGGGCGCATGTTGCGGTGTGAATGAATAGCTGAAGTCCCTGACAGTGCATACAAAGTTGGCTTAAGGACAGAAATCGATGGCGCGACAATCAATCCAGCGCTCTATGGTGACTCCGTTTTTTTTAGAATATGAAACTTTCCAGAATTTCATATTATCCGAAATATTTATCAATTTAACGTATTCCCCTTTAACGATATACATATTAACTTTCGCTTCGGATGGCGTAGGATACAAGTAGGCTTTGTCTGCAATTACCTGGTGCTCGCCTTGATGGGCGTCGATATGTTTCCGGGTCAGGGTTGCCGAGTAAGGCCCATAGAAAAAATCTCCCTTTGGGTTCTTCGTAACCCTCCACATTAATTTATCACCGTTACTAGTGATGTCTGCCAAACCGTCTTTTGCGCCGAAAAAGGAGTGAAAATGAACTTCTGCATGACCTCCGTCCTCGCGGACGCGTCCAAAGATATTTTTTGCCCCGTTCGTGTCACAGTCAATTCGGTTCCCATTTTGCGTGATAAAACAATAAGAGCCAGTCAGAGCGCCATCGCG
This sequence comes from Paraburkholderia sp. J76, assembly GCF_905220295.1. NCBI lineage: Bacteria > Pseudomonadati > Pseudomonadota > Betaproteobacteria > Burkholderiales > Burkholderiaceae > Paraburkholderia > Paraburkholderia sp. J76. The sequence continues at coordinate 227,838 of NZ_CAJMZJ010000012.1, read as the reverse complement.
TGATTCACCGAGTTTTATTTCAAACGTTGAATACGGTTTGCTTGAACCTGCTATGTGTTCTATATATTCCCAATCGCCCGAAAATTTCCCTTCGGCCGCCCTTGGCATCAAGTAGGCAAGCAGCGTACTCACTGCCACTATCAAAAAGGTAATGCATTTACGCATGTTCATACTTGCACCTGCAACCAATCGCTAACTCTGTTCAACCAGCCCTTGAGATTACCAATCTGGCCTGGGTTCTTGATCGTTAGATTTGTGTAGTACTGTCGCCGAATCGACGCTATATCATCAAGCAATGCTTCCTGATCGGGAGCGGCATTGATCGCATCGACCGTTTGCTTTCCCGTGCCGCCATCCTCTACGATATTTGAGTGATATCTCTGATTTGTGAGATTATTCGGAGCCGGGTGCGAAACCGAAAAGCGATCAGACGCCGGATGTCTCAGTTAGACTGATCGGTGCGCCATGTTTGGAACACCTGAGTCAACTTTTTGACGCGCAGTCTTGTCCGAGCAGAGGCAGGTCCTGAAAAATAGTTTTTGTCGGAGGCGCTCACGGTTGTCGCATTGGTGTCCAACCGAACACCGCCACTTGATGCGCTCAGATACGCAACGTCATAGCAGTAATAATCCGCAGTATCATCAGGTCGCTTGTACAGTAATGCAAATGTGCTCTTATGCAGCTTCTCCAAGTTCGCTGGAGCGCAAACCGGCGTTGTGCCAAACTTGCCCGGTACCGACGCAGCAGGGTTCTGTTGCAAAAAGTTGATTTTTACGTAACGGCCATAATTCAGGCCCACCACATCGCTCCCGTTGACTATGTAGCTTACGTTGTCCTCCCCATCAGTCGCGGAACCCATGCACTGCAACAAAATCGGCTTGGAATCTTTTCTCCATGCGATGAACGCAGTTCGTTCTCCGCAGAGCGATTTCGCTTCCGGTAATGAACTGCTGAAAATTGCGGAGCACTCTCCGTTGCTGTCGCAACCCCCAAAGAGCGACGGCGTTGTCGCGAGCGCATTCATTGATAGAGTCAGAGTAAGCACCGCAGCGAGCCTAGATTTGACACACATATGCATGGGCATCCTGGGAAATGAGATCGAAATTCGTGTTTGTTCTTTGGCTTGTCTTCCCGTAGGCGGTGTACGAGTACGGCGACTGCTGAAGAATTCCAATTCGGCGGCTCATACAATCTGCAACATATAGGTGCTTTGCTGCTTTCGCCCGCTCTTCAACCGCAATGCGCACAAGAGCAGATTGACTTGCCGGATGGTCGCTCGCCACTCTGGACTTGATTGCCTGAGCGGCTGGCGTAAGTGACTGTTGCTGAACGGCGACATCGAACAGCGCACAATATGAAACGAGTTCAATTTTCTTCATCAAATCGGGCGACAAAGACCGAAGAAATTCGATCATGGCCATGACATGGTGGTGGCGCTCCGTTACAGCAGTCGCAAGCTGAATGTCCTTGAACGCTTGAGTGTTGGGCAAGTTCTGGAAGGGTACTTTCCAGCCGCTTGGATTCTTTGATTCCTGATTGACTGCCCAATTATATAAATCTCCACTATTACCGCTTGTTATCGCGCTATCCAATGCGGCGTAGTTCGATGCCGGCGGAAATGCGGCCTTGAAGGAAACAGGATCAGCGCTACGCATTGCTGATAGAACCGGAGCTAGCGTTCCGGAACCAGCGTTCCACTGGATCAGACCATACGACATGCCCATTCCGTCAAAATTGCCAGCGGTAGCGGCATAGTCCATCGGATGATTTCCCTCGAAACCCGAAGAAATAGTGAGCGCAAGCAATTGCGCCTTGGGCAATGGAATGCAAACCGACGCATCAATAAAATTCCCCACCAACCCGATCGGGTGAACATGCCAAACGGCCGGACTGGCGGGAAAGCCAGCGACCGCGCTCACCTTGTCCCACCATTTCAGCTTTTCGATGCGCTCAAGCTCGGCCTGCCAGATGGGCTTGCCGTCGTCGCCCATCAGCGGTGACAACGCTTCCCACTTGCTCATGTCGCCGCCCCATTCGCTTTCGTACCTGACGACCAGGTGCGAGACCACCTCCGCCAGCCATGGCACGGTCAATGCATCTTTCAGGTCAGCTGGAACCACCAGGTTCCCCTTGCCGCTGCCCCCGCGCATGGCTGCCTTCTCCAGCTTCGCGATAAACGGAGTGGCGTTGACCTTCGCAGCAACCGGGGTGAATGCCTGTTCCTCGCCGTCGAGCAACTGTTTCGTCTCAAACAGGTTGCGGCGGTACAGGTCGACTACCGAGATTCCGGTCGTATCGACCGTATCAAAACCTGGCCAGGACCACGGGCTTTGCCATTCCGTATTCGGGTGGCCTTCTCACACACCCAGCCATAGATCGGCTTGCCATCGCTGTCACCCGCATCAATCTCCCACCATTGTGCAGATGTGCCTTGGCCATTGTTCTCATCCGACGCCCGGCTGTTATCGGAAAGCTGGTCAAGCTGGGCGCGTGAAAATACCTCCTGGTAGCCGACCACCGAACCCTGGGCACTGGCAAGCTGTAAGGGGAAGTTCGCCCAGGTTTGGACCGTCGCAGCGGCTACCTTGCCCGCGTACCGGCGTTCAACCCATAGCGGATTGCCTACGGGCGTCCCACTCGCGGGGTGTTTATGGCCGTGCGCGCCGGGCTGTGCCGCAATCCGGGTTGGCTGCACCTTGGCCCAGTATCCCTTGCCAGGATCGCCCGATGACAGTGCGAGCGTAAGGCCTGCCAGTTGGCTGTTGCTTTGTGCATCGGAGGGTTTGACGAATTTGGTTCCCGGCTGGATCACCAGCAGAGACTTGCCGCCAGGTACCTTGTCGCCCAGCTTGTTCGCGCGCGCCCGGCTTTTGGTGGTGAAATCGTTGATCTGTGCGCCGGTAAAGACCTCGACGTGAAGCACCGGACGCGTCGGCTGCGGCGGAAGCACGCTCGACTGGGTGGAGTTCTGGTACTCACCAAGGTAGCCGACCACATCGCCCGCGCGAACCTTGTACGGCGTATCGAGCACGACGACGGTATCCAGCGGCTTCGGGTCAATTATCGCGTCGAGTTCGTCGAGATACACCCAGCCCGTGGCGGCGCTCGGGTCTGCCGTCCCGCCAGCAATGGCGGCAACCGGTGTGCCCTTCGTGATGGTTGCAATCTGTGCCCAGCCTTTTGTGGCGTCGCCAACGATGGTGAGTTCGCCACCGCTAGGCAGCAGGCCGATTACCGATCCCGATGCACGGTCGCGGATATTGATGCCGGTCTGTGGCGTCGCGGCAGGCTGAGCGCCGTTAGGCGGATCGACTGGCGGCGCAGACAAATTGTCCTTCGCTTTCGCGCCGACCCAGAAAAGCCGGTCGCCTCGCCAGAAAGGCAAGCGGTGAACCGAAGGGGCAGTCTTTGTGCTATCGCTGTCCGCCTGTTCGGCTGCCTGATAACCCGCCCAGTCAAGCTGGTGCATGTAAAGGCTATAGAACTCCAGCACCTCGTCGGCGGCCGGCGGGTCATTTTGCGGGGTCTGCGCGCCGCCAGCGCCTGCCGGGGAACCGGCGGGCTTTGGCTCGGGGGGCAGTACAAGCTTGTGACGCACTAGCACGAACCCGGTCGAATACAGCGCGTAGCGGGGTGGCGTCGTCGGATAGGTTAGTTGGGGATACGCTGAATCCAGCCGGTAGGCCACCACCTCCCCATCGGCAATGACCTTGACGCCATCGGCCTGCTTAAGGTCGCTGCCAGTGCCTGAGTCGAAGTGGATGCCGCCGTGAAACATGCCGTTTCGACCCAGTGGATAGAAGCCGCCGTCGGCACCCGCGAGCGCATGGAGCCAGGCTGGGGGGCGGCTGAATTGCCGCCTTTGGGTGCAAACGCGAAGCTCCAGTTCAGCGGCTGCCATTGCGGTGCTGGCGGAGGTGTGGGTGTCGGGTGCTGCCGGATGAGGCGGGTGATGGGGATGAGCCATGTATTTTGCCTGTTCCTCTCAGTTCGGGGTGGGCTGGCTCTCGCGCGTCGCGTCGTGGTTCCGACTGTCAGCGAGCGCGCGAGGGCGGCGGCACTGATCTGGCAACTTCACGCGTGCGCGCGACCGCGATATGAACCCTGTTTGGTCCCACGGGACTTATAACGCCGGGATTACTTGCGCCGACGCCGTCCAGCCAGAAAACACAACATCAGTTGACGCGTCGCAAGTACGAAAAGAGGGGTTCCTCCTGCTGGCAGCGCAGTCGATTCACTTAAGGCCAGACCGGGTGGCACTTCTATTCGTCGTAGAACCCGGAGCGGGCGATCACGCGATTCTCGCCGCGTGGGCACTGGCACGCCACGATATCGTTGTCCTTGACAGCCGTTGTGCCCGTCAGCCCCCAGTTCTTCGCTGTCCCCAGCATTGGCCCGTTGTGCCCGCAGCGGCCGCAGGACGCCATTCCGCCATCCGGCGCGAGCGCCCCGTTCTCGTCCGAGAACGACTCGTCGCCGTCCAGCACCTCGCCCCCGGTTGTTGTTCTGTTGCCCTTGACTGCCAGCATCGTTGCCATGCCATTTCTCCTTCGTGGGTTGAAAAAGATCCGTACTGCCTCAATACCGGTCAAGCGCCGCCTGCAGCATCTTCAGGCGCGTCCTGCCGTCAGGTGTGAATACCGTGTCAAAGCGCACCAGCCCTTCCCTGCGCAGGTGGCACTTCATCGTGAAGCTGACCATGATTCCGGGCTCCGGGGTCTGCACCTCGATTTCGATCTTTTTCAGACGCGGCTCGTATTTGAGCAGCGTCGACTCGATCGCGTTGCGCAGTCTGTGCGTCGATGAGGGCAGATGCCGGTAGATCTCCGACAGGTCGTCGAGCCCGAAGTCGGGCAGGTGAGCGAGCGAGCCGCGCCGGCTGTTCAGGATGCGCTCGATGTTGTCCCGCACGGAAAGGAACGTCTGGTCCTCCGGCGAGAAGTCCTTCACGATCGCACCGTCGGCAAAATGCCCAGTGATCCGCTCGAAGAGTCCAGGTCCTGTGCGCATCGGTGCCTCACCGTCCCATAGCGGCTATGGACGACAGCAGCCACCGGTCGATGGCGAACCAGGCGAGACCGGCCGCAATGCATGCAATGGCTACCCACGCGAGCGGTGACAGGAGACGTCTTCGCCCGCGAGACGGCGTCACCACCACCGGACCGGAGCGGTCTGGCATGACACCGCCCACGGCGCGCTCGAGGCGCCCGTCAATCGCGCGGATAAGCTTCGTGCGCGCTTCGGCCTCGTTCACGGCGAAGCGGCCTGTGAAGCCCAGCTTGAGCACAGCGGCGAAAATCGCGAGCAGCGGCAGCACGGGCCGGGGCTCGCGCAGCCGCTGGCCAATCCGGCGCAGCAACTCCTCACCCGCATCGTTGCGACCGAACACGCCCACCTGCAGCGGTTCGCGCTCCCAATCATCGCGGGCTTCACCGCGCAGGCCCCTGAGCGCGGCTTCGTCGAGCAGGGCGCATTGCGCATAGAGCGCATCATCGATCACGTCATTAGGCTGTCCGCGCCGCAGTAACTCCTCACGGAGGCGGATGACCTGGTCATCGCATTCTCCGCGTAGCATATGCAGCGAAGGCGGCTTCCCTTTACGAAGTGCTATAACGGTATGGGCCGTATCGCGCAGGGCAACGGGCAGCAGGTCCGTGACAGGTTGTGCGGTGGAGGCCTTCATGACGGCAGCACCGCGTAGAGTTCAAGCTCGGCTTCGGGAATCGACGACGGCAGGTATATCTGGCAGGCGCGTGCAGCGATCATCCGTTTGAACGCCGGGTCGGAACTGTCCACCGCGAAATACTGGTTTTCGATGCGCACGGGAATGGCAGCCGGCAGCCGCGACACCGCTCGCAGGGTGATGCCGGCAAGCGCGGAATTGACCACCTGTTCGACCTCATCCGGTGCGCCCATCTTGCAAAGCGCCGGCAACTGCTCCAGAAGGGCGTGGGCGGGCAGCGTGGCGCGCACCGAAAGGTAATAGTCGACGTCTTGGGTAAGCCGGTCGTCGTTGATGCGGCCCAGCCACATCGAGGGGCGCAGGCGCTCGAGAGCAATAGGGACCACGCGCGACGGAATCACCGCATCCAGCAGCACGCGGATCAGGGACTCGAGTTCCGCAAACACCGGCTCTGGCCCGTGATGGTCGTACGCCGGAATAGCCTGCAGCGTCTCCGTGGTCGAGAATGTGAGGAGCGATCCGGCCAGCCGCGCGAGCACGGCATAGAGTCGCTCAGGATGCTGGTCGGGGGCCTGGGCGAGACGCGCGAGTTCCGGCCACGTGCCGTTCACTGAATTCAGCAGCCAGAAGAGCGCGACGTCGGATACCGCAAAATCGGCGATCTGGTCCGAACGCTCCTTGCGGCGCACCGCAAGACTTGCGCTCTTGGCCGTGAGGATTTCAGACAGGCGCCGCATGCGCTGCGTGAGCCGCGTGCTGGCAGACAGGAAAAGGCACGGCGGCACGAACGACTCATCCTGCTCGAAACGACCCTGCGGCGTGCGTATGAGGCGCGCAACGGGGCATGCGACATAGTCGCCCGCCTTCTCGAAATCGAACAGAAGCACGATTACCTGCCGCTCGACGCTGATCTCTTCCTTTCCCTCTCCGTTGATATCGACGGCGTGAACGAATTCGCGGGTCGATCGCCGCGGGCGCGCCGGCTTCTCGCCGGGTTCCACGCAGTTGCCGCCCTGCGGATCGATGAGCGCCACGCCAGCGAATACCGTGACCGCCTCCACATCGGCGGGCACGTCGGCCAGACTGCGTGCAGCAGGCAGCCAGTCAGCCGTCTCGCTGTCAATGAGCGTGCCATCGCGCAGGCGCGCCGTGAGTTTCGTGAGTTGCAGCCGGTCGACAGAGAGGGCCTTCGAATCCAGTGCGACGTCGACCACGCCCCACGCGTCGGGGCTGGACATGCGGGCGTTCTGGTCATTGGCATACTGCTCCCAGAGCGCCTGCTGCTGGAAGTGCTGCGGCGTCATGAAAATGCCACGTGCCCACAGGGGTTTCGTTATCTTCATCGTTGAAATGGGTCGGAGTTCACGTCAGGAGAGTGGGCGAAATTCAGTTCTTCTTCTTCGGCATCTGCGACATGAGCGACAGGCTCACGTCCATGCCCTCGATCTGGAAGTGCGGGACAATAAAAAGCTTGATGCGGAAAAAGCCCGGATTGTCCTCGATGTCTTCCACCTCGACCTTGGCATGCCGCAATGGATGAGAAGCCTGCAGTTCGTCGCCGGCATCTTTCATCTCGGTCACAAGGCCCTTGATCCAGTTATTCAGCTCGAGCTCAAGCACGCGGCGGTCCTTGGTGGTGCCGATATTCTCGCGCTGGATCATCTTCAGACAGTGCGCGATACGTGAGGCCAGGAAGATGTACGGCAGGCGCGCATTGATGCGGCTGTTGGCCGAGGCCTCGCGGGTATCAAAGACGGCAGGCTTCTGTGTCGAATGGGCAGAATAAAAGCACGCGTAGTCGTGATTGCTGGTGTACGAAAGCGCGATGAGACCGAGTTCGGCAAATTCGTGTTCGCGGGTTTCCGGAATCAGCGCGTCGGTCGCGATCTTCCCGAGCCGGCCCGTATCGAGATCGTAAAGGTCCGTGGGCAAATCGCGGATCAGGCCGCCTGCGCGCGGGCCACGAATCTGGAGACACCAGCCGTTGCGCACAAAACTTCTGACCAGATTCACGGCAAAGGCGAAGGCTGCGTTGGCCCACAGGAACGCATCCCGGCCGCCGCCGCGGACATCTTCGGTGTAGTTGAAGGCGCACACCGGATTCGTCTCCGGCCCATACGGCAGACGTACTAGAAAGCGGGGCAGCGTGAGCCCGACATAGCGCGCGTCTTCCGTTTCGCGAAAGGTTTTCCATTTGAGGTAAGTCGCGCGCTCGAAGTAGCCGTGCAGATCGCGTATGCCCGCAACGTCTTCCATGGAGTTGCGATCAAAGAAGGCCGGTGAAACTGCTCCGATTACCGGCATGTGCGCCGCGGCCGCCACCTTCGAGAGATTGCGCAGCAGGGCAATGTCCGGTGCACCGGCGCCGAACTCATAGTTCGCGATGACGGCCGAGACGGGCCACGCACCGGGTGTGTCGTATTCCTGGACATACGTGTGCTGGTACAGGCCACTCTGGATCAGTTCCGGCGCATCCTCAAAGTCCTCTCTCAGGGTTTCCTTGGAAACGTCCAGCACCTCGATGTACACCCTGACGTCGCCGCGAAACTCCGTGCGATCGACCAGGAACTGCAGGCCTCGCCACGCAGCTTCAAGAGCCTGGAAGGCGGGATGGTGAAGGATGGCGTCGATCTGCCGCCCGAGCATCCGGTCAAGAATCGCGAGGTCGTGATCAATGAGCAGCGTATCCACACACTCGGGCAGATCCACCTGCCATTCAGATGTGCCGGGTGGTGCGGCCATGACGTCCCGCTGCGTGCTGCTCTGGAAGCTTGCGCTCATTGTTCAGGTCCTGGTCGGTACCGGCATCGCTTAACCGGGCATGTTTAACATGCATCCCGTCTCAAAACCACGCTGCACGGTGAACAATTGTCATTACCTGATCAAGAACAATGAACGCTTCACGTTTATTGTCCCCGACCCTTCACCCGCAGAATGAAGGTGGGTAATGTCTATCCTCCACGATTGCGCGCGCAACGATATTCGCTGCGCATGTCGCTTGTGACGTAGTGCTAATCAGGTGAGGGGTCAGCAAAGATGGCAAGCCTGTTTGACGAAGCGGGAAAAGCGAAAGAGTTCATCAACAAGCTGACGGCAATCCCGGGGCGTCAGGCGTATTTTCTGGATGTGCCGGGAACGGAAAGCGCGAAGGAGCTTTCGGTCGTGGAGTTCGAGGCGACGGAAGTCATGGGCGCGCCGACCGTGTTGCGCATTGTCGCGACCCATCCGCAGCAGCTTGCCCGCGCCGACTACCTGAATCTCGATGCGGTATTCACCATCGTGCCAGACGACGGTGTGCCGAAGAAGATCTCGGGCTTTATCGACCGCATTTCAAATGTGAAAACGTCGAGGGATCTCTCGCAATACGAGATCATCGTGAAGTCGCATTTTGGACGGCTCGCCGCGGTCCACAATACCCAGATCTATCAGCACCAGTCGACGCCCGACATCATCGCGGCCATCCTGCGTCGTCACGGCATCAAGGATCACCAGATGTCGTTCCGGCTCAGGAACCGGTATCTCAAGCACCTGTTCCGTTTCCAGTACCGCGTCGACGATCTGAGCTATGTCCAGATGCTGATGCAGAAGTCGGGCATCTACTGCTATATCGTCGAAACGGAGTACGGCGATCAGGTCGTCTTCGCCGATGACATCGACCACTATATTTACGATCCCCGTCTGACGGTGCCGTACCGCGAAGCGGCTGGTCTGGAATCCGGTGGCGTGGAAGCGATCACCTCGCTCAAGACCCACAACGTGACGGTGGCACAGGGCTACACCGTCGCGGATTACAACCCGGAATCGGCCTGGGAGAGATTTAGGGATAGCGCCAATCTGGCGCCACAGGATACGACCACGTACGGTCAGCCGTACATATACGGCACCCACCACCTCAACCAGGCCGGGGCGAAATGGGAAGCCCAACTGCGGCACGAGGCGGCGCTCGCCCGCCAGGTCGTGTATGAAGGCGAGAGCAACGTGCTCGAGCTGCAGTGCGCGCGCGTGCTTGAGTCCGACATCGTGCTGCCCGATGCCCCACAGGGGCAGATGATTACCGAGATCACGCATAGCGGTGCACGTGACAAGCCCTATACCAACCGCTACAAGGCAATTCCCGCCGACCGCCGCTTCCGTCTTGAATTGAGACCGGACACCTGGCCCAGAATCGCGGGCACACTCAGCGCAAGAATTTGCAGTCCTGACAAATACACCTACGCTTATCTCAATTCTGTCGGGTATTACGTCGTTCGCTTCGATGTAGATTTTGCTGACTGGCCGAAGGGCGGTGAAAGCGTGCCGCTGCGTCTGGCGAAACCGTTCGCCGGCAAGCTGCAGACCGGTCTGCACTTCGTCGCACTGGACAATGACGAGGCAGTCATTTCATTCCGGGATGGCGACCCTGACAAGCCGGAAATTACGGCCTTTCACCACCATAGCCAGGCGCGCGATCTGATCACGAACGACCGTCGCTGGCTCTCCCGCAACATGATCCGCACGCAGAGCAATAACAAGCTGCGCATGGAAGACTGGTCGGGCCAGGAAGGCATCAAGCTTAGCACGGAGCACTCTGGGAAATCACAGCTGAATCTGGGCTATCTGGTGAACCAGAAGCTCGAGTATCGCGGTGAAGGTTATGAGCTTCGGACATCGGGCTACGGCGTCAACCGCGCAGGCAAGGGCCTGCATCTGACGGCGTACGATCGCCCGGCCGCGGCGGGCAAGCAGCTCGACATGCAGGAGACCATTGCACAACTCGAAAGCGCGCTTGCCACTGCAAAGGCCCTCGCGGCTTCTGCGACCAGTGCGAAGGCGGACCCAGCCGACACGGACGCCCAGCAGCAGATGAAGGCCGACTTCGACGGATTGAAGGAACCCGGGCTGCTCATGAGTACGCCGGCTTCTGCGGGGGTTGTGACGGGACAGGGCATGCAGTTCTCGGCGCAGGGCAACATCAGCACCGTGGCCGGGAAGAACGCTGATTTCAGCGTGCTCAAACGCTTTACGGTCGCGGCTGGCGAACGCATTTCTCTGTTCGCCCAGAAGCTCGGCATCAAGATTTTTGCGGCGAAGGGTCCAGTGGAGATCCAGGCGCAGAGCGATGCGATGTCGCTCTTCGCCGATCAGGATGTTTCCGTGACGAGCGTCAATGGAACAGTGCGCGTCAGCGCGAAAAATGAGCTTATCCTCGAATGTGGTGGTGCATTCGTCCAGTTGAAGGACGGCAATGTGACGCTTGGTGGTCCTGCCGATCTGTTCTTCAAGGTTATCACGATCCAGAAGCAGGGTAAGGCATCCTTATCTATTCCGGCCTATTTACCCAACCAGTCGGACCTTGAACAGTTCGTCGTGCGCCTCTCCCGACCTTATGAGAATTCAACGTTCGCAGGCAAGCCTTACACCCTTCACCTGGGTGCGCAGACCTACCAGGGAACAGTGCCTGCCGACGGCATCATCAATCATCCGATACCCAAAGGGGTAACCAATGGCAAGTTGACTGTGTTCCCCTTCGGGCCGAACAGTCACCCGTGGACATGGAACCTCGAGGTATGCCAGCAGGGACAAACCGATGACCATAGGGGAATTCAATCGCGGTTGAAGAACCTTGGATTCTACGACGGAAAGGTTGACGGCGATTTTGGTCCCAAGAGTCAGGTGGCATGGAAACGCTTTCAGGAGGCGTCTGACAGGCAGTCCCACGCGGATTTAAAACCGGATGCGTTGACTGCCTTAGGTTCTGGTCACGATATTTAAAGTGGGGAAGAAATGGACTTGTACGGCGACTTTAACTTGCAGCGTGACGACCACGATGGCAGCCAAAATCAAAGTCATCCTCCGCGCTGGGGTGGCGTTGACAACCCCCCACCACCCGCAGGAGAATCTGCCCAAACCCCGCAGGAGGCGGGTGGTGCGACTTTCAACGTGCCGCAATATGTGCAGAAATTGCAGCGAGACTTGCGGTCCCTTGGCTTCATGATCATTCCAGAGCCAAATGGGAAATTTGATCGGTATACCGAATGGGCAGTAAAGGAATTCCAATGCTACGCGCGCATGCGAACTGTTGCGAGATTGAATGCTCAGCGTTTGCAACAGTACTCGCCGCAAACTGGCCAATCAGCAGTTGATGTCTCCGCACTCGGTGCGCGGCAGGGGGCTAACCCACCAGAGTCCTACTACGTCGGAACGTTGGACTCCGTATCCAACGATGCGCTATATACTGGTCCCATTAGTGGCATTGTAAATGCACGAACGCGAACGGCCATCGATCATTGGCTTTCCAACAATTTTCGTTGCCCGGTAGTCATCGAAGCTTGGCAAATCAACCGTCACGGTCAGCGAACATCAATATTTAGACACGGGACTAATGTCTGGAGATATAACGAGATAACCAGTGGCGGTCCTCGCGTGTTTTACCGCGATTTCTCTGGTTACTATTCCTATCCCAATGGCTGCAATCCCAACGAGTACCAAGTCTTGGGAGCCTACTACCACTACAGCACCTACGGTGGACCTGCGAGCATCGTACCCAAACACACATGGTCGCAAGCCGAGATGATGCCTGAGCTACTGGTTGGCCCCACAACCACCCTAGCCTCGCTTCAAGCTGACCAAAATGGCGCGACAACTTCAACCTACCGCGTCGTTCGCGCCGCCGCAGAGCAGGAGTGCATGGGGGCATTCGACTCAATCAATGCATACGACGACGCACTGATCTCCCTAGGGCCGTGCCATTGGACCATGGGTTTGATGCCTCAGCATGGATACCACAACGGTGAGTTACCGGGCTTTCTGGCCTACGTACTCTCCAAAGATCGAGACAGTTATCTGCTAGCCTTCGGTAACTTTGGCCTGTACCCTTCAGAAGCGTGGACGCGCTCGAGTGACTGGACCGCTACCAACCGCGGGACGTTGTGGAATCGCCACCAACGGACATTCAATGGTTGGATAAAAACCCATAACGACAATACCGATCCTGCGCAAGCTCCTAATAATATTCAGAATCTTACGGACGTAAATCGAGCCGCAGATGAAGCCAACTATTTCAAAACGTGGCATTGGTTCTTCCGAATGATCATGGCCGGACGCACTGTCGCCCAAGTTCAGCAGGCAATGTGGGATATGGTGCGGTATCGCCTCCGAGACGTTCTTGATGTTCCGGTACGTGCTGGTTCGGGGCCTTCAGCAATTGTGTCTACACTTGGTCATATATTCACTTCGGAAAAGGCGGTAGCCATATTGCTGCGGTGGCACATCTATCGACCGGCGCATGTTACTGGACAACGGGTCAGTAGTTCAATACAAAGTGCGATCAACGCCAGCCCGACACTTGCGTGGACGCTTCCGCCGGCACAATGGACAGATGCGCATGAGAGCGCATTGACGTCACGACTTCTGGCCGACGCCACGGCAGTTAATCCCACCCAAGCCCTTTTGGCAGCCTGGCCTTCATATACCGGAAGAGCTGATAGACACTACGCGTTGGGCGACGAGCTTGGTAGTCTCCGGGAAACCAGAAATTCCTTTAGTCTTGATTCAACGGGTCTATAACTCATGAAAATCATTACGTTGACCTTTTTCTCCGCTCTCGCGATTAGCGTTTGCAGTCTGATAGGCCCGACGAGTCGAGCGGCAACGGGCATTGGCGACGAGTGCAACAAAGGTGGTGATGTAAAATTTGCCATTAGGGAGTATGACAACAAACTTGTAAGCGTGTGTCGCGCAGATGGTGTTGGGGACTGTCTCTATACAAAGGCTTTCGGCAAGACGTTTGTGGACAATCGTCTTCATCTAAATTCCGATCGTTTACATGACTACGTTATTAAGGATTTGTCGGGTTCATATGGCGATAACGACGTGACTCATTTCATGCTGTTCGCGCAGTGTCGTGACGGCAACTTTGTGAAAGTTGGAGATGACTTCTTTACTAACCTCAGGCCCGATGCGATGGACAGGACGACGGGTTGGCTAAAACTCCGTGTCACTCGTGATTGCTATAACGACAGCATTTCCGACACGCAAGAACGTAGCTACACCATCGTGTTTGATCCGAAAAAGAGGAGGTACGGCCCTCCGGATTCCAACCCGAAACTGACGCACTATTGCAGCGACGCAGAACTGGCCTTGCCAGTAGGTTCTGCAAATTCGTCTAGGTAGATCCAGTTAAATTTTGGAATATCTATTAGCTTCCACAATTGTCGACATTTGAATGTCGACACACCCGATATATTGATTGATGTTCAGATGTGTGTCAGTCGATATCGACGATGATCGATCGCTATATATAGCTTGCCCATGTCTTGGCCTATTCCAGTTTTCTTAAAGATCGAATACCCTAAGCCGATCTCTCTGCGTGTGTGGCTGCCGTCGCTTGTTGCCATTGCATCTTGCGCGGTCACCGCTGTAGTGCTGGTCTGGCCGCACGGCAAGCCGACCGACGCGTATCCGTTCTGGAGCGCGTTGATCGGGGCACCGCTGGGTGCCTGTATGTTGACGTTTGGCGTGAGATGGTGCCTCTGGAGGAGGGAGCAAACCGACGCAGAGGTGGCCGAAGGAGAGCAGCTTAGGCTGCGCGATTTGTGGCGCCGCTGGACTCGCCGCCATTTGCGTGTAGTCGATATCGCGACATTTCCAGCGGCCACGAACGAAATCACTAGATTCGCCTCGGAAAAAATCGATCTGCCAACAAGCACTGACCGTAACATCGGATTCGAGTGGGCGAAGGGCCGTTCGGCGGTGTTTCGCCGTATACGGCTGTTGCGCCTGGTCGCTATGCGTTTTGCTGAAGTGCTCCAAAACCAGAGAGACGTCATCGTCACGCTGATGCTGGACGACGAATCACTTAAGCAGACTGACGTCTGGAATCGGCGCGCGATGCGGATGCTTGGGTGCATGGCCCCCGGTGTGAAATTTCGCGTCGAGACGCAAGCGGCAACCAACGGTGCGCGGTGGATTACTCAACTGGCGGATCGGATCGACCCGGCAACGCGACTTGTGATCGCTGCACAGCTCTGGGCAGACGGGGAGGAAGAGCATAAATTCAGCGAGGGTGCTGCTGCATTTCTCATCGTGCCTGATGCATCGAAAGCTGGCGCGATTTGGCGTCCCATGATCAGCGACCGCGACACGCTGGAAACAGGACTTTCCCAGATCAAAAAGATCCAGACGTCGCCAAGCCAGCTGACAGATGTGTGGTCTGCAGGCTGCGAGTACTCCGACTCGTCTGCCCTCCGCTCGATACTTAAGAAGAACCCGAAGGATCCTGTTTCCGAGCACCTGCTCGATGAATTTCTTGGCAACCCGGGGCCAGCCAGCGGCTGGATTGCCATGGCGATCGCAATGGAAGCGATGCGTGGTGCCGGGCCGCAACTCGTGGCCTGGCGCGAGCCCAACTCCGAATCCCTGTATCTGTGCGCGATCTCGCCAGTGCCTCAAAAGGAAACAACGGTTTGAAAGACGAAAAAGTTCATGCATGGATGCGCCGGATAGCTGCTGCCGTGCTCATCGCCAGTGGCGTATGGCTGCTCGCTCATTTCGTGGATCGGAAGGACCCGGCCGGGTGGCTGCTCCACAACTGGACAATCCCGTTGCTCGCCGCGATATTGATCGGGTTTGGGATATGGCTTTTTATTCCGGGACGCAAGCAGAAGCAGATCGCGATACAGCAGGAATCGAAGGAACAGGGGCTGGAGCCGAAGGAACAGACTGATCCTGCTGCAGATGCCTCCAGGGACAGGGCTGAGCAGGTCGTCACCTGGGCTAAGAATCTGAAGGCCGACCTGAAACAAAGGAACAGGTTTCCCTGGTTTAACTGGGAATACGCCCGGCCGTGGATACTGGTCGCAGGCGAGAGCGCGACTGTGACTGCCTGGATGCCGCTGCTTGCCACGAAGGGTTTTCTGATCACCGATGCCGCCGTGCTGCTATGGGGCGGTGCCGGTAAAGATGGCCAACCTGAGGAACCGTGGCTGCGCCAGATTCGCTGGATGCGCTGGCGCAAGCCACTCGATGCCATTGCGCTTGTGACGGACGACCAGACGTCCCTGTCGGGCGCAGCAGGTGAGAGAACCGCCTGGAGCAGTTACCTTGAGCGCATCACCAGCTTCCTGCGCTGGTCCGCGCCGGTGTACGTTCTGGACGTTGCCGGCACCGATGCCGTTCATCGCTTTGATACGCCCGTGACCGGATGTGAACTCTCCCGTCCGCTGGACGCGCCGGTCATTGAAACCCGGCTGCTCGAGCTGCGCGACAGGCTGGCCGACCGCAGTGTGTATCAGCTCGCGGATAACGGCGAGAACACCTACGCCACGGAACTGTCGAAGCGGCTCGACGAGCGCAGTGCGCCGCTCGCGCGCTGGATCGCAGGCCTGACGGACTGGCAACGCAGGCCTTTGCCGGTGGCGGGCGCCTTCTTCGCCCCGTGGGCCGCCAGTGATGCGGCAGCGGGTTCCGACAGCTCAAGGCTGCCGCTGTGGCGCCATCTTGCCGACGCCACCCGCCGCACGCCCGGGCGCCGCACGCTCTCAAGTCCATTCACCGTGGCCGCGATCGTTGCGCTGGCTTTCATCGGCCTGTGGAGCGTCGGCATGCTTTTCTCGGGCATGAACAACGCGCACGAGGTCATGCTGACGAAAGAATCCCTGCAGGCGCTCGACCGCGCGGGCGATACCCCCGCACGGCTGCGTGCCCTGCTTGCGCTCCAGCAACGCATCGGCCTGCACGAGGCGCGTGTGCAGGAGCACACGCCGCTGCTCACCCGTTTCGGGCTGAACCACGACAGGGCCGTCCTCGACGCATTGTGGACGCCCTACGCGCGCGCCGCCCGCCCGCTGCTCGTCTCCCCGGTCCAGCAGGATATCGAAGGCCAGCTCGTCGATCTCGGCCAGATGCAGACGGCCCAGGTCGACACCCAGAGCAGCCAGATGGCGCAGGACGGCCAGCAGGCGCTCAAGACCTACCTCATGATGGCCGATCCACAACGTGCCGATGCGGCGTTCATGACGCCGCAGCTCGAGCGTCACTGGAACCTCGACACGGGCCTGCGGCCCGGCGAAAAGCTCGATCTCTCCGCACAGTTGATGGGCTTCTGGGCGCAACACTTTCCCACGCATCCGGACTGGCGCATCCAGGCGCGCGAGGATCTGGTCGGCAACGCGCGCCAGACGCTGCTCGCCATCATCGGCGTCAAGAACTCCGAGGACACGATCTACCAGGGCATCCTCGACTCGGTGGGACACAAGTATCCGGACCAGACGCTCGCTTCACTGACCGCCGGTACCGATACACGCGGCCTCTTTTCAACGTCAGCGACCGTGCCTGGCGTCTTTACGCGTCAGGCGTGGGAAGGCTCCATTGAGGCGACGATCGACGAGGCGGCGAAGCAGAACGGTGTCACGGCCAACTGGGTGCTCGGCAATGCCGCTGGCACCGGCAATGCGCAGGCCGGCCCGGATGCCCAGACGCCGGAGGCGTTGCGCGCGGCCCTGCGCAAACACTACTTCGACGACTACGCGGAGCACTGGCAGAACTTCATGAACAGCATCCGGTGCGCCGCAGCCCCCACGCTGCCTGCGGCGGTCGGGCAGCTAAAGCTCATCGCCGATGCACGCCAGTCGCCGCTCCTCGCGCTGATGAAGTCACTCGCCTGGCAGGGCGGAGCGGGCACGCAGCAGGCCTCGCTCTCCGATGCGCTGGTCACGAAGGCGCAGAACTTCTTCGGCAAAAAGGACGATGCGCCGCAGAACGCACAGGCAATGCCGGCCGGCCCCCTCGATGCTTCATTCGGGCCGGTGGTCAAGCTCGTTGGCCAGGCAGGCAACGGCGGCAATTCGGTACCGCCCGCCGGCAGCGACCTGAGCATGGAGCGCTTCACGGAACGCGTGATGACGCTGCGCCTGAAGCTGCAGCAGATCAGCGACAGCGCCGATTCCGATGACCAGGCGCGACAGGTCGCGCAGGCGCTCTATCAGGGCAAGGGCTCGGATCTCTCGGATACGCTCGCCTACGCAAAGCTCATCGCCGCGAGTCTCGGCGAGCAGTGGGCCGGCATGGGCAACGCGCTCTTCGTCGAGCCGGTCACGCAGGCAACCCGTACGGTACTGGCGCCTGCGCAGGCGAGCCTGAACGATGCGTGGCGCGAGACGGTCGTCGCCGCGTGGAACCGCTCGTTCGCCGGACGCTATCCGTTTGCCAGCACGACCAATGACGCATCGCTGCCTGAACTCGCGCGCTTCCTGCGGCCGCAGGGCGGTCTCATCGACACCTTCCTTTCCACACAGCTCGCCGGCGCGCTGCAACTGCAGGGTGACCAGTGGGTCGCCACCTCGGGCGGCGCGGGAGGGGGGAGCACGGCGATCGCGTTCGATCCAGCGTTCCTGAAGGCCATCAATACCCTGCAGCAGGTGGCCGGTCACCTGCTCGCCCAGGGCGAGCCGCAGTACGTGTTCAGCCTCAAACCCGTGCCGACGCCCGGGGTGGCCGACACGCTGCTCACGCTCGACGGCCAGACGCTGCATTACTACAACCAGGTCGAGACATGGAGCACGATGACGTGGCCCTCCGGTGAGCCCCAGAAGGCCGGCACACGGCTCGAATGGCAGACGGACACGGCGGGCACGAACAGGAACTTCGAGTTCAGCGGTCGCTGGGCGCTCGTGCGTATGCTCGAGCGGGCGAAGGTCGAGCCGGTGGACAGCGCGACGTACCAGCTAACCTGGCAGACGAGGCCCGATAACACGGATTCGAAGCCTGCCGCGACGACGACGGAAGGGCTTGCCGATATCGCGGCGCAGGTGGCCCAGGAGCCGCTCGCGCCCGCACCAGCGGGCATGACGCACCCGCTGCGCTACCTGATCCGCACGGATGTGGGCAGGGGACCGCTCGAACTGCTGGCGCTCCGGGGCTTTACGCTGCCCTCGCGCATCTTTATCGATCGCCCGGCGCCGGCCGCAAGGCAGTCCGTACCCGCGGGTCCGCCGCCACTGCCCAGGGCGGCCATCGCGGCCGCCAAACACGCAGCGGTCTCCCTGCCTGGAGGAACGGTTCCCTGATGAAGCGTCCGGTTCGCCAGTTCACCCAGGAGCGTCTTGAACACGAAGTTGCGCGCAGCGCGCGCGACTTCCTTGTCGCATTCTGGAACACACGCATTACCAGCCGCGAACTGCCCCCGGTACGGGCGGCAGGTCTCGGACTCGTGCCTGCATGGAACGACTGGGTCAGGGTGCTTGAAGCGTGGGGAGGCGAACGCCTCGACCGGTTGCGGCTGTCTGCCAGGGCCGACTATGGGCCACCCCAGGCAGGGCAGGCCGCGACCGACCTGTTTGTCGAAGCCATCCGGGTCAACAATCCCGCGTTTCATGCCACCCTGACCCAGGGAGAGGTGCAACGACCGGTGCTGCTGGCCAGCGCGGCGGCGCTCTACGAGGTTCGCCCGCATGCGGTCATCGAGCCGACCGACGCCCTGCAGACGTGGCTTGCGCAGACCGATATTGGCGACGATGTGCCGGTGTCGCTGTTCCAGCTTCCCATGCCGGCGGTCTTCATACGCTTCGGCCCGGAGATGGCGCGCGTCGTCGATCCGTCGCTCTGGGCGGATGTCGACCGGGAATTCACCACATCGGGCGTCTATATTTTTGAGACCCTGGTGGAGGGGCGCCGCGACCTTGTCTTTGTCGCCGTGGGCACGACGCTGGAGCACGATCAGGAATTGCCCATGTCGCTGCAGCTCTGTTTCGCCGACATGAACGATTCCCTGATCGACCATGTATGCCGTGCCCGGCGCTCCCTGCCGGACCCCAGAAGCTCAGCCATCCCCATGGTGCAGATGTGCGCCAAGGTTCTGCTTTACATGCAGACTGCCGGCGCCGTGCGCATCGATGACCTGCGCCAGCACGATGCGGCCGCGCGGCTTGTGCGTGCAGGCAATCGCAAGGCGTCGAAGCTGGAGCGCCGGCTGGCCAGCCGCTACAACCGGATCATCGTGGGGCCGGCTGAACTGATCCGGTATGCCGCCAGTGAAGTTGCGCCGCACTGGCGACGCGGGCACCTGCGCATGCAGGCACACGGCCCGCAGCTTTCGCTGCGCAAGCTCATTTTCATCGCGCCCACGCTCGTGCGCGCAGACCGGCTTCATGCGAGTGACGCCGGCAACCATCGATTTCCCGACCATGACAGATCCCACCCGCGATAACGAAATCCTGCGGTATTTCGAAGCAGAAATGCGCTACCTGAGCGAAGGCGGCAAGGAGTTCGCGCGCGCGTTTCCCGATCGCGCACGCGAACTGGACCTTGACCGCGTCGGCGAGCGCGACCCGCATGTCGAGCGGCTCTTCGAAGGATTCGCCTTCCTGATGGGCCGGCTGCGCCACAAGCTCGACGACGAGTTGCCCGAGCTGACAGAGGGCCTCGTGAGCATGTTGTGGCCGCATTACCTGCGCATGATCCCGTCGCTCTCCATTCTCGAACTCATCCCGGAAAAGGGCGCGTTGCAGAAGCACGAAACGCTCGAGGCGGGACTGGAAGCGACGTCCGATCCGGTGGGAGAGGGCGACGCCACCATCGAGTGCGTCTACCGCACCACCCAGACGGTTGACCTGTATCCGCTGGCCCTCTCCGAGGCGGGCGTCTATGCGCGCGAGGACGGACGCTCCGTTATCCGTCTGCGTCTGGCGTTTCAGAGCCAGACCGAACGTGACCGGCTGCAGGTGCCGCGGCTGCGCCTGTACCTGAACGCCGATCGACCCGTCGCCCTCGCGCTCTACGCCGCGCTCACGGCAAAACCGGTCGCGATGCACGTGCGTGTGCCGGGATGGCCCGAAGACCGTCCCGGTGCGCCGGTGACGATGCCGGGCCTGCGTCTCGCGCCCGCCGGCTTCGCGGCCGAAGAGCGGCTCTGGCCCAAGGCGGATAACGCGTTTGGCGGTTACCAGCTCCTGCTCGAATACTTCACCTTCCCCGAGAAGTTCATGTTCGTCGACCTGCTCGGGCTCGACATCCAGGCGATCCCCGCATCGGCCACCTCGCTCGACGTCGAGATCGTGCTCGAGCGACCGTATCCGGACGACATGCGCTTCACGGCGGAGAACGTGCGACTGTACTGCACACCGGTCATCAACCTCTTCACGGTGGGCGCCGACCCGGTTAACGTCACGCAGCACGAAACCGAATATCGCGTGCGTGCGCGCGCCGAACACGGCTCGCTTATCGACATCTATTCGGTCGATGGTGTCGAATATTTCGAGCGCGGCAAGCGTCACGAATACGTGCCCTTCGCGGCGTTTCGTCATCGCGGGGGCATGCTGCGCCACGACATGCCGGAACGGTATTACCACACCCGCATGCGCCGCGGCCCGTCGGGCCGCTTCGACACCTGGCTGGTGCTCGGCGGCCACGCCTGGGATGAGGCAAGCACGCTACCCACTGAAACGCTGACACTTGCGGTGACCGGCACCAACGGCATGCTGCCACGCAAGGCACTGCGCGAGGCGGGCATCACGCACATGCGCGGCGGCTTCACCAATATCGGCGCGGTGCGCAACCTCACAGCGCCCACGCTCCCGGTCTATCCGCCAACTGGCGACCGGTACCAGTGGCGCGTGCTGTCCCACCTGGCGCCGAACTACCTGTCGCTCCTCGACGCCGAGATCCTGCGCGGTTCTCTTGCCCTCTACGACTGGACCGATGGCGAACTCAACGCCCGGCGCATCAACGCGATCACCGACGTGCGGCACCGGCCGCTCAGCAAGCTCGTGAAGGGCGGCCTCATGCGCGGCGTGGAGATCACCGTGACGCTCGACAGCAACCGCTTCGCGGGAGAGGGCGATCTGGATCTCTTCGGCAGCATGCTCAACCGGTTCCTGGGCCTGTACGCGACGGTGAATCTCTACACGAAGCTGGTGATTGTCGCCATGCCGACCGGGCGCCGTATCGAGTGGCCTGAAACGAAAGGCGAGGAGGCACCGTTTTGAACGCACCCACGATGCCGACGGCGGACGCACCGCTGCTGCTGCCGGCGATCCTCCATGACGCGACGCGGATGAATTTTATCCGCTTTTGCGAGCTGCTCGAGCTGGCCGCGCCCGATGCGCCGTCTCTCGGCACGACGGATTCGGCAACTGCGGACCCCGTCCGGTTCCGCTCGCGAGCGCAGCTGGGTTTTCCGGGGCGTGAAATCGACTCCGTCCGATACGACGTTGACAATCCGGCGGCACCACCGTCGGTCGTGACGACGTTCCTCGGGTTCTACGGCGTCGATGCGCGCATGCCCGCGTACTTTGCCGACGAGGTGGCACAGAACCGGGATGGCGCGGAGCCCCTGTCGGTGTTCCTTGACCTGTTCCATCACCGCATCATCACGCAGTACTACCGCATCGCGCGCAAGTACCGGTATCCCGTTGGCTTCCGGCGCGATGGCACGGACCCAGTGTCGCGTTACCTTCTCAGCTTCGCCGGTTTTGGATTCAGCACCTCCGCGCAAATTGCCAGACCTGGACCGGGGGGAACCCCGGCGTCGCCCGGGCGGGAAACCTCAACGGCGCGCCAGATGCTCACGAAGGTGGCCGACAAGCGACGGCTGCTGTCGATGCTCGGCCTGGCCATGCAGCGAACCCGCACGGCGGAAGGGCTAGCCGGCGTACTGCGGCATGCCGTGCCGGACGCCACGATCACGGTTGAGGAATTCCATCCGGTGTGGCGGGAGGTGAATGTCTTTGAGCCTGCGGCGCTGGGTGAGCAGTGTCTGCTCGGCCGCGGCTTCTACGACCGGGGCAACACGGTGCGCGTCGTCATCACGCCCGCTTCGCGCGAGACGGTGCTGGCGCTGGTGCCGGGCCAATCTGCGCACAGGGAGATCATGGCGCTGCTGCGCTTCTATCTGGGCTACGAAAGCGAAGCGGATCTGGAAATGCATGTGCGGCCCGACCTCATGCCAAAGCCCACGCTGGAGCCACGCCAGACGAATCTGGGATTTACCGCGCAACTGGAAGCACCGGTCAGGTCCGCCGCCGGCGCGCAGGCGCGCATCACACGCGTGCAGCTCGGCCGCTGGGACGGGGCGGCGGAAGCACACGCATGAAGAACAGCACAATGAACGGGGGCATCCTCGCAATGAACAAAAAAATGACATACGCGGCACACCGCGCAACGCTGGCGATCGCGATCCTCGGGGCCGTCGTCACGGCCGGGTGCGGTGTTGCACAGGCGGTCGGCGACAGTACCGTGGATGCCGCGAAGTGGGCTTTCACCACCCAGGTCAAGACGATGAGCGTCGATCTGAGCGGCCGGGCGTCGATCAACTCTGACGTCCAGGGGCAATCACTCTCGACGGTGGTGCGGTTCTACCAGCTCAAGGATGCGAAAACATTCGCACAACTGACGTATTTGCAACTCCAGTCGGACGACCTGAACCTCCTCAAGGTGGATCTGCTGGCCACGAAAGATGTCGTGCTTCGTCCGGGCGCGAATGCCAGTCTCGCCGAGCCGATGAATCCGGATGCCCAGGTCGTGGGGGTAGTCGCATTTTTTCGCGAACCGGTGCAGGACAGGGTCTGGAAGCTCGCTGTGCCGAAGAAACAATGGAAGAAGACGGACCCTGTGAAGATCGAGGTCAACGGTAACGAACTGGTGCTGGTCGGCGCGGAATCGCAGTCCGTCAAACACGAAGCGCCGCAGCAGGCCGTACCGGCAAATCCGGCGTCGGCGCCGGGCATGCAATCCGGCGATCGCAAGCAAGGTTAAGCGGTACTGTGAGATCAAGCTCTTTTATGCAATTTTGCCGGGAAATTCCATGTTGAAAGGCATATTGCGCCGCCACGCGGTCAACACGAAGACGAGCCTGTACGGCCTTCTGTTGTTCGCCACGATCTTCGCCTGCGGTTGCAACCGGCATGCTTCAGCCCCGCAGATGACCCATGCCGCTTCGCATGCAGATGCACCCGCTGAACAGTCATCGAAGCAGCCTGATTCTGCGGCAACCTCGCCAAGCCTCAAGCGAACGGATCTGATGCGGGCAGTCTTTCCGGGGTGGCGCGATACACGGCAAGGCAAGGAACGGATCTTCGATGCGGACGTTCCTGATCGCGACGACGGGGGCCATCTCGCGAAAAACTTTGGCAGTGAACGGCTTGATATTCGTCCCCGCGAGGTCATCAGACTCGATGACACACACGCCGTCATGCTTACCGAGGGCGTCGAAATCGGCGACGACGACACGCCCGTGGATTCGCACTCCTCTGGCGCCTGGCTTGGCGCCTACTTCTTCCGCCTGGACGGTGGTAGATGGACTCTCGAGCGTCGCATTGACGGCACCGACTACGCCGGCTTTATGGGTACCTATGGTCAGTCACGCGTGGTCAGGCTTTCGCCTCGCGAGTTTGGCTTGCTGCTCGAAAGCGGTAGCTGCTGGCAGGGCTATTGCGGGTCGTGGCTCAACATCTACGATTTGGCTCCAGGTCGTGTCGACAAGCTGGCAGACGGGATCAGGACCGCCGCGAGCAACCTGGGCGGCAAGGAAGAGTGCGAAAAAATCCTGAAGCGCGACGGCGACTTCCTTGCATCGAAATTCGCCCCCCACGGTGAGTCAACTGGTGGTTCTCCACAGTGCTTTGACGTCGACAGCCAGATCTCCGTCATACCTGGCATCAACGGCCCTGGTGATGTGACTCTCAGCTTTAGTGGATCGGCCACGGCGACAAATAACTCAAGCACCCAGGTCAAGAGCGTCGACGGAGTTGCAGTCTATCGTATCGAAAACGGTCGGTACCAACTCGTCGAGGGAAGCAATCCTGTTCCATCGTTCTAGACGTCCGTGCACTCATATTGAACAACCACGTGCCAATTTCGACCAGGTTAAGTCCCCTGTATTTCCACTTCCTGAAGGAGGATAACTTGAAAAAACTGCTTTCACTGGGCACCAGCCTCAGTCTGGTCGCATTGCTCTCGGCCTGCTCGGGTCTCGATCGCAACCACGAGATCGCACTGAACCAGGCCACCGGCATCGAGGTCACACAGGGCCCAAATGGCGTCGAATTGCGCCTGCCCGAAAAGGTGCTGTTCGACTTTGACCAGTCGGCACTGCGCGCCGACGCCACGCCGGCGCTCAACCGTGCCGTGGTGCTGCTCAGGCGTAGCGAAAAGCCGGTGATCGTCGAAGGGCATACCGACAATGTCGGTACGCACGAGTACAACACGCAGTTGTCCGAAGCACGCGCCACTACCGTCGCCGGGGCGCTCACGGAGCGTGGCATCCCGGCGTCACGCATCACGACAAGAGGTTATGCGTACGACCGTCCCGTGGCAAGCAACGACACGCCTGAAGGTCGGGCCCGCAACCGCCGCACCGAGATTGTGATCGTCGGCGAATCGGAAGACCGCATCCTGGGTAGGTGAATGGGCGTGAGAAATCGCCATCGCGGGCATGGCAACAAGCCAAACGGACCGGCCAATCCTTGCGTAACGATAGGCGCTGAACGGCTTGCCGACCATAAAACATTGCGCCAGTCAGCCGACACAAAAAAGAAACATGAATCTTCGAAAGCGTATTTTTCTGTCCATCGCCCCGGTGATTTTCTCATGTGGCACCGCACTGGGTACTGTTTTGCAGTACCCGTATCCGAACGAAGCGCCCACCTTCAACTTTCGCGACTATGCACGCGGCAATCTCGGCATCCTGTCTCAGGACTACGGGCCGCTGACGCTGACCGTCGCTTACCGCGTGTTGACCGGTCATCAGGTAAGCAATGCCGATCTCGCGATGCTCTCCACAGTCCCCACCGCATGGATTGACACGTGGGAGCCCGAAAACAACTGGAACAAGGCACGCGATTCGGTGCTCGGCGCAAAGGACGAGCGTGGAGCGTCGATATCCAGCAATCCAGCCGTGCCATGTCAGGCCGATGCCTTTAACCTCGCAACGAAAGAGCTCCAACGGATCTCGGACCAGTTTGGCAATACCAACCCGCTTGTTAATGACTGGGCCAGGACGCAGGATGAGGTCTTCGCCGTTTGTGCGGGCAAGGATGCCAAAGTACCGTCGCTGGCCGCCGACGATGCGCCAGGCTGGTTCAGGGATGATCGCCGCTACCAGCGTGCGGCGGCACTCTTCTATGCGAACCGGCTCGATGAGTCAATCGACCTCTTCGGACAGATTGCGGAGGATCCGCACTCACGCTGGCATAGTCTGGCTCTGTACCTCGTACAGCGTGCGAGATTGGCCAAGGCACAGGCTGCCACGGGAGACATACGCGCGCAGCTTTTCGCAGACGCGGCAAACAGTATCGATCAGGCGAAAACGCAGGTGCCGGCGCAGCAGGTGAAAAGGTTATCGGCCCTGGAACGCCGCGGACGCTACACGGCCAACCCCGAGGATGAACTCCGCGCCATCGAGTCGCGGATCGCAACGGGCGCCTGGTCGGCGGACACCGCGCAGGATCTGAAAGACTACGTTTTTGCGCTTAACCGCGACAGCCACGCCGGTGATGACGAACTTTCTCGGTCGCCTGTCATCCGGATTGTGCCGCGCGGTGGACTCACTGACTGGCTATACACGATGCAGGCAGACCCGCAAGACAAACGCCAAGCGGACATGTTCGCCAATGCTTTACGTCAGTGGCAATCAACCCACTCCGAGGCGTGGCTGGTAGCGTCTCTCGCCGCAGCCAGATCCCTTCACGAGGTCCCGGCAGGCCTGCTCGACGCCGCCACGTCGGTGTCACCGGCAAGCCCCGCGTTTGCGGCGGTCCAGTACCGGTTACTCGATCTGCGCGACCAGAACATCCTGCGGCTACACGCAGCGGGCAAAAATACAGCCACACTCGACGCAGCTATCGTGAACGATATATTTGCGCTGCTCGCGCTGCATCGTGACCGCTTCCCCGGCCGCGACGTGAACCGTCTTCACCAGCTTTGGGCAGAACACACGCGCTCGCCCGCGGAGTTCATGCAGCAGATATGGGTTGTAGCACCGGAAGAGACGAAGTTTGCTGCCAACGTGCCGGAGCACAGTTCGGGGGCAGGTATCCCGGTCGAGTTTGCCGATGACATCCAGATGCGCATGTCCATCGACCAGCTGCTTACCCTGTGGGAGGCGAGCAACAAAACAAAAGGGCCAGCGCATGATGCCCTGACAACAATGCTCTGGACGCGCGCGGCGCTGCTTCAGCGAGATGACGTTACACGATTGCTTGCCACCGCATTCAGGCAGCTCCATCCGAAAGTAGGGGATGCAGTGGATGAATATCTTGATGCGAGCGCCGCCGACAAGCCGTACTGGCTAACTATCGCTCTTCTACGTGATCAGGGAAGCTTGTCTGCCGTTTTGTCCGATGGTGGCTGGGTGCCATGGAACGGAAGTCTCACTCCGTTCATACGCTACGAGAACAAGATGTCGAACCAATCGTTTCCCTTCGATGCGAGCCATCCGATCCTGTTTCAGAGCGCTGGCGACATTCCGAAAGCCAAAGGGGAGATTGATCGACTCAACCAGCTCAGAACGGGGTCAGGGTATATGAGCGACGCCCTTGTACGTCATGTCCACCTGCATCCGTTCGACTTGAGCAACGCGACAAATCTGGCGAGATTTGTCGAGACAACGCGCTACGCCAACGAAACCAGGGCATCGCGTGCAGCATTTCGCCTGCTGCACCGGTTTTATTTCTTTACGCCCGCGGCGCACCAAACGAAGTACTACTTCTGACGGAAACGCAGTCATCATGCACACGTTGTGCAATGTGTCGGCACTCTCTTTCAGGGAGAAGGTTTCAACGATGTCCAGTCAATCCATACTCCGTCGATGGTCCCCGGGTCCTTTGGCGGTGATGCTTGGCGGTGTCCTCGCGACGGCCCAAGCCAGTGCAGCGCTTTCCACCATATCGGAAATCACGGTCTACCCCGGCGGGGCAACCGTCGAACGGCAGATCCCGATCGCCGCCGGCAGTTCGCGCATCGAAGTGACCTGCCTGCCGGCTTCATTCGATCCCCAGAGCCTGCGTCTGATCGCACCGCCCAACGTCCAGCTTGGCGACTATCGCATCGAAGACGTGGCCACTGGCGATGAGCCATCAAACCAGCGCTGCGCGAGAACATCCAGCGACAAACGTATCAGCGCGTTGCAGGCACAGCTCGCGGACCTGAACGCACGCGCACAGGCCGTTGAACTCTCGGCACAGTATCTGAAGAATGCCAGCGAACAGGGTGCCGGCGCGAACGGCAACGCTTCGATGCCCAGCGTGACGCGCGCGTTGCAGCAAAGTGGCATTGCCGTGTATGCACAGCGAGACCAGATCAAGCAGCAACAGGAAGACGTCCAGCGCCGGCTCGATGCGCTTCGCGGTGACGCCCGGGGGACCTGTGCCCACACGTACCCTGCGCATCGCACTTGACGCGCCGCGCGGTGGACTGCTCACGCTGATCTACGAGACGCAGCGCGCCGGGTGGATCCCCGCGTATCAGGCCAGCCTCGACACCTCGAGCGCACAGGTTACGCTGGAGCGTCGGGCACTCGTCGCGCAGGCGACCGGCGAAGACTGGCATGGCGTCAAGCTGCAGTTGACGACCGCCACGCCTGTCCAGAACATGCGTACCCCACAGCCCCGCACGTGGCGGCTGGACCTTCAGCAGCCGCGCCGCAATAACGCGGAAGCACCCGCGCCATCCATGAGCCCTCAACCATCGGCACCACCTCCCATGTCAAACGAGCGCCGGGATGCCAACACGCCCCTGTTTGCCCCAACCGTTGTAGAAGGCGCGTTCCTGACGGAATTCAACATCCCAGGGAGGATCGATGTTGCATCCGACGCGCAGAAGGTCGCCTTCACGCTAAACCGCAGGCCCACGCCGGCCAGGCTGGTGGCGCGCGTGATCCCCAGCCAGTCCACGCGCGCATGGCTCGTCGCGAAAGCAGATCGACCTGACGGCGTCTGGCCCGATGGCAGCGTCCAGTTGCGCCGCGATGGCGCCCCGGTTGGCGAAACCCGCTGGTCGGAAGCCGTTCAGGGCGAGAATCTCATCCTGCCGTTCGGTCTCGATGAGCAGGTCTCCACGACCAGCGACGATGGTCCCGATTCCACCGGCACGGTGAAAACGTCGGGCGGCAATGTAGCGAAAACACTCAGCGCGCGCTACACGGTCAGGAACCGGCATCGCACGCCGATCGACGTGGAGATTGTCGAGTCGGCGCCCGTCAGCGAGTCGGCCGACATCCGGGTGACGTCGAACTTCACGCCACAACCGGACGATACGGCCTGGCAGGGTCATCAGGGCGTGGTCGCGTGGGAGCGCACGCTGGCTGCCGGCGGCGAGGCCCGTGTCGGCGCAAGCTACACGGTGCAATATCCGGGCGACCGGACGATTCTCGGCCTGCCCTGAGTCTTGCCGGGGCGCCGCAGTCGCGTCACCGGACGCTGTTCTCCCGCACGGCACGCGGTGCGCGCTTGTCCGGCAGGCTGTTCTGCGCCCGGATCTTTGTGCTTGCCCTGACAACGAGTTGAACGGGAACCAGCGATGCCGGTCCGGCGCCGGTGCCGTTGATGACCCGCTGTACGCCAGGATAGCCAGGATCGAAACTGTCGACCGAAAGGGAGGTCAGGGGAGGGATGGCGTTGGCAGCAACGGCAATGTTGTCGAACCCGACAAAGGCCATATCTTCCGGAATCCGGAGGCCGCTCGCCAGGCACTGGAGAGTGCCCGCTCGCCGCGACCTGTGCCTGCGTGCGGGCATCCGCTATCCGGTACTGCTCGCAGCGTTTCCGTTATGTGGAGTCATGTGCGATCGCGTTTCGCCGGTCAGGCTGATTCGCGTCAGCCAGTTTCTGCGGGCCGCATTGTGACTGCCTGGCACGATCGGCTTTCCCTTCCTTGGCGGGATCGGATGGGTCATCGTTATCTCGGCCGGCGCCGGCATTTTGACGACGCAGGGCTTTATGGCACGTGAGGCGATACTCCCTGGTGTTCGGAGCGGGCGAGCTACAGCGTCGGCTCGACGCATTTCGTCGACAGCGGGATGTTGAAGACGGTTAGAAGTCCGCGGGATCGCCGCGCCGCGCGCCTACGCATAGATGATCTGGATGCCGAGGCCGGTGACCCAGTTCGCGAACTCAGCGTCCAGGCCGTCGTCCGTGATCAGGAAATCGATCCGGTCCATCGCGCCGAAGGTCGCGAACTCGCGCTTGCCAAACTTCTTCGAGTCGGCGAGCAGATAGACGGTTTTTGCCGCATCGATCATGGAACGCTTGACGTGGATATCGATAAAGTCGGGATACGAAATCCCGGACTCCATTGAGACCCCTCCGGCCGCAAGAAAGAGCTTGTCGACGAACATGCCCTCGAAAAAGGTCGATGCCTTCTCGCCGGACACGGCGATGGTCTCCGCCTTGAAGATGCCTCCGGTAAGCATGACCCGGTTGGTGGGCTCTGCGCCAAGCAGGATCGCGATATTCAGGGCATTGGTCACGATGCGCAGGTGCTGACGGTCCAGCAGGTTCTTCGCCAGTTCCGTAGTCGTCGCGCCGCAGTCGAGGATGACCGCATCGCCGTTCGCGATGAGGCTCGCTGCCTTCTGGCCAATCAGCGCTTTCTCTTCACTCGTCGGAAGAACGACGGTGCCCGATGTCGTGCGCGACGTCTCGCTTTGCACGGACTTCAGCCGCACGTTGCCATGCACGCGCTCGACATGTCCGAGGCGTTGCAGTTCGTCGATGTCTTTTCGAATGGTGGGCATCGATACGCCGAATTCGCTGGAAAGCTCTGAAAGCTTGACCAGCTTGGCCGTCTGCACTCTCTCGAAAATCTTTTCCGTTCTGGTTCGTTGATCCATTTGCGTTCCCCCCCGAGCCGCCCGCGCCAGCAAAGCCGAACGTTATGGGCTGTATTTTGCCCGAATCGAGCGGTCGCTGCGACCTCGCCTGGTGTTTTCCCTGTTTGCTTTGATTTCCTTTTGACTTTCTAGAGAAAGTAAAAGAAACTTCGAAACACACAAACAGGAAGTTCGGGAGCAGGGAATGGAAAACCCCTACAGGCAGTCTGGCGCGCCGCTGCACCGGCGCGCGCAGGAGATCCGCAAGAAAATCTGTGTGATGAATTCGGCGGCAAAGAGCGGCCATACCGGTGGCGACATGTCGGAGGCCGACATTCTCGCCGCGCTGTATTTCCATGTGCTCCGCTACGAGGTCAAGGCGGACCGCAGCGTCAAGTGGCAAGACGAGTTCATCCTGAGCAAGGGCCACGGCGTGGGCGGTCTGTATTCCTGTTTCTCGGAACTCGGGTGGCTCGAAGCCAGCGAACTGCGCTCGTACCTGCAGGACGACTCGCGCCTGCCGGGCCATCCGGTCAGGCAGAAGCTTCCTGGCTGGGTCACCGTCAACACGGGTGCCCTGGGCCACGGCCTGCCGATCGCAGCCGGGCTCGCAATGGCCAAGCAGCGCCACGCCGCCCGCACGGAAACCCCGACGGGCCGCGTTTTCGTCCTGACCGGCGACGGCGAACTCGAAGAAGGTTCGAACTGGGAGGCCGCCATGGCCGCCGCGCATTTCGAGCTGGCCAACCTCGTGGTGATCGTTGACCGCAACCGTCTGCAACTGGCCGACTTCACCCACAACATCATGGATTTCGATCCACTCGATGAAAAGTTTCACGCTTTCGGTTTCGAAGTTCACGGCGTCAATGGAAACAATGTCGACGCAATTTGGAAACTAATAGAAAGTCTGGATTACGAAAACAGGAAGCCGAAGGTCGTCATCGCGCACACCATCAAGGGCCGCGGCGTGTCGTTCATGGAGAACGTGCCGGCCTGGCATCACAAATTCCCCGACGAAGAGCAACTGAAGCAGGCACTGGAGGAACTGGACCATGCGTAACCTCGCCGATTTGCGCGATGGTGCGGTGAACGCGCTGAGCCGTTTGACCGCCGCGGGCGAGGACATCATCGTGATGGTGGCCGACTCGACCTCGACCTCGAAGATCGGCCCGTTCCTGGAGACGTATCCCGAGCGCGTGATCAACGTCGGTATTGCCGAGCAGAACATGGTTGGGATGGCCGCGGGCCTCGCGCTGGGCGGCCACACGGTTTTCACGGCGAACGCCGCGCCGTTTCTCGTAGCGCGCGCCAACGAGCAGGTCAAGAACGACGTCTGCTACAGCGCGACGAACGTAAAGATGCTCGGCCTCAACGCAGGATTCGCGTACGGCCCGCTCGCCTCCACGCATCACGCCATCGACGACATCTCGATCATGAGCGGCTTTGGCAACGTGCAGATCTTTGCGCCGTGCGACCAGGTCGAAGTCGCGCAGATGATCGACTATGCGGTTTCGGTCGAGGGCCCGATCTACATCCGCCTCGACAACGCGAAGTTCCCGGTTGTCCACGACGCGTCGTACCGCTTCCACCCAGGGCGCCCCGACGTGCTGATCGAAGGCACCGGCGTCGCGGTCATCGCGCTGGGTTCGGTCGTCGGCGAGGCACTCGAAGCCTGCGAGCGCCTGCAGCAGGAGCACAACGACAATCCGACGCTCGTCAATCTTTCGTCGTTGCGCCCGCTCGACCTGGATGCGCTTGCTGCCATCATCGAACGCCACGACGCCGTCGTCACGGTCGAAGAACATTCGTTGCATGGCGGCATCGGCGCGATGGTCGCGATGCTGATGGCACGGCGCGGCATTCATCGCCGTTTGACCACGCTTGGCGTGACCGAAGGCGAATTCGCGCATTACGGCACGCGCAAGGGCATTCGCCGCCACTACGGCATTGACGCCGCGGGCATCGCCGACGCGCTGCTCGCACAATTCGCGCGCTGAGCGGGGCACGGTCAGCCTGTAGCAGCCGATAGAGACCAGGAAGGAGACTCGAAGTGAGCATTCAATACGACATGTCGCTGCGCCACGGCGTCGATTTCGATTTTCGTCTGCACGGCAAGGTCGCGGTGGTGACCGGCGGCCTCGGCGGCATCGCCATGGCAACCAATGCGGCCTTGATAGCAAAGGGCGCGCGCGTCGCCATTCTCTACCCGAATTTTGAAGAGCCACGTGTGCAGGCGGCCGTCGAAGCACTCGGCGCTGCGAACGCGAAGGCGTTCGCGTGCGACGTGGCCAACGAAGCCGATGTCGAGCGTGCCATCAAGGCCGCGGTTGCGCACTTTGGCGATATCCACCTGCTGGTCAACGCGGCGGGCTGCATCACGCTCACCCCGGCAGAAGACATTGGCTACGACGAATGGCAGAGGCAGATCGGCGTCAATCTCACGGGCCCTTTCCTTTGCTCGAAGCACTTCGCGCGTCACGTGCTGGCCAGCGGGCACGGCGGCAAGATCGTCAATATCGCCTCGCAGGCAGCGACCGTCGCCATCGACCAGCACTGCGCCTATACGTCGGCCAAGGCAGGTTTGATCGGGATGACGAAGGTGCTCGCGAAGGAATGGGCCGGACGTGGCATCACGGTGAATACGGTTTCGCCGACCGTTGTGCTCACACCAATGGGCGCGGCGGCGTGGGACGGCGAGAAGGGCGAGACCATGAAGAAGCTGATTCCAGTTGGCCGCTTCGCGTATACCGACGAGATTGCCGCGGCCATCCTGTTTCTGTTGTCGAACGGTGCGGACATGATTACCGGCGCCGACATCATGATCGACGGCGGCTACACCATTTGCTGACCCTGCAGTGTGGGTGCGACTTCGCACGGTGCGAGCCGCTTCTTGAATAAAAGAAGTTCTATCTGGAGACAAAACATGTGGAAAAAGCTTGCACTCACGGCCGCGGCTGCTGCGTCCTGCGTTGCGGCCATGCAGCCCCTCGCGTTTGCAGCGAGTAAAGGCACCATCGCGATTCTCGTGAACGCACTCGACAACCCGTACTATGCGGCGGAAGCGAAAGGTGCCGACACCGAAGCCAAAAAGCTTGGCTACGACACGATCGTGCTTTCGCATGGCGAAGACGTGAACAAGCAAAACGAACTGGTGAATCTCGTCATCGGCAAGGGCGTGAAGGGCATCATTCTGGATAACGCCGATTCGAACGCCAGCGTCGCCACCGTTCGCACCGCAAAGGAAAAGCACGTGCCGGTGGTGCTGATCAATCGCGAGATTCCCAGGGATGGCATCGCCATCGCGCAGCTGAGCCATAACAATCTCGAAGCGGGTTCGGAAGTGGCACAGCGTTTTGTCGAAGCCATCGGCGAGAAGGGCGAGTACGTCGAGCTGACCTGCAATCTGGCCGACAAGAACTGCGTGACCCGTTCGCAGGCCTTCCATCAGGTGCTCGACCAGTATCCCGACCTGAAGATGGTCGCGCGGCAGGACACCAAGGGCTCGCTCCTGCCGGCCAAGCAGGCGATGGATTCCATCCTGCAGGAGCATCAGCACATCAAGGGCGTGATAGCAGGGAATGGCCCGGCGGCACTGGGTGCGATCGCCTCGCTCAATTCGGCGAACCGCAAGGATGTGATCGTCATGGGCATTGACGGCAGCAACGACGAACGCGACTCGATCCGCGCCGGCAAGCTCAACGCAACGGTCATGCTGCAGGCGC
Organism: Paraburkholderia sp. J76; assembly: GCF_905220295.1. NCBI lineage: Bacteria > Pseudomonadati > Pseudomonadota > Betaproteobacteria > Burkholderiales > Burkholderiaceae > Paraburkholderia > Paraburkholderia sp. J76. The sequence goes on along the minus strand of NZ_CAJMZJ010000012.1, from coordinate 193,655 downwards.
AGGGCATTGCGATGCATGGCGTCGACCTGCTCGACAAATCCATCCGCACTGGCTCGACCGGCGAACCCGAGCGTCAACTCACACGCGGCATCCTGATCACGAAAGACAACGCCTCGAAAGTGAACGATTTCTTCTACACCCGATAACGGGCGTGGGGTGTCGAACGGGCGTGGCACGCGCCGCGCCCGTGAACGTATTCAAGTGAGGTCGTCATGGTTCATTCGATTTGCGCAGCACGGTCCGCGTTCGGCCATGCTGTGAGGAGCGTGCTCGTCGTGTTGGGGGTTGTCTCGGTGGCAGGGTGTCACGTCGTGACCGACCAGGAACTCGCGGCCATTCGTGCGCAGGGTCAGCACCACGGTCCCGACCCGGTCAAGATGTTCAACGATCAGATGATTCCGTACGCCGACAAGAATGCGAAGCCGGCGGCGCAGGTCATCAGTGCGCTCAACCAGAATTTCGACGATGCATGCAAGCAGTACGGTTTTCGGCAAAGCTCCGCGTTTCCGTGCAATTTCTGGATTCGCGTTCAGGGCAAGGTGGCGCGTATCGACACGACCTCGCGTGTGGGCCGCGCGTATGTGGATGTGACGCCGCCCAACGGTGGCGAACCGGTTCACGTCGCGCTGGAAACCGGGCCTGTGGTGATTGGAACGGGCGTTCGCGATGGCTTCCCCGGAGTGAAATATAGCGATTTCGATGATCAGTCGAAATTTGCAGTGTTTGGCCAGGAAATCAACAAGCTCGTTGTGGCCCGCGCGCAGGATTCGCTCAAGCTCAGGGTAGGCCAGACCGTGGATGTCGCTGCCGTCTACAGCAGCTGGAGCGAGCCGGCCGGTGAAATTCGGGCGATACCGGTGGCATGGAAATGAACGAGACGATCGAAGTGAACGAAGCGCGCGTCACGAACGCCGTGAACATCATCGAGACGCGCGCGCTGTCGAAGACCTATCCCGGCACCGCCGCACTCGTTGAGGTCGACTACAAGGTCCGGCGCGGCAAGGTCAACGTGTTGATTGGCGAAAACGGTGCGGGAAAATCAACCTTGATGAAGCTGCTCGCGGGCGCGGAGACCGCGACTTCGGGCGAAATCCGTATCGACGGCAAGGTTGCCTCCATCAACGATGTGCGCAGTGCCGAGGCACACGGTATCGGCATCATCTTCCAGGAACTGAATCTGTTTCCCGACCTGAGCGTTGCCGAGAATATCTTCACGGGCAACGAACTCACGAGCGCCGGCGTGATTCGCACGAAAGACGAGATCCATCAGGCAAAAGTGCTGCTGGATCGTCTGCAGATTGCCGTCAATCCTCGCACGCGCCTCGGCGACCTGTACGTCGGTCAGCAGCAGCTTGTTGAGATTGCCAAGGCGCTTTCGAGGCACATCAAGGTGCTGATCATGGACGAGCCCACTTCGGCGCTCTCCAGGCACGAGGTGGAGATTCTCTTCAAGATCATTCGCCAGCTCAAGGAGGAAGGCGTGACGGTGATCTACATATCACACCGCCTTGAAGAGATCATGGCGATTGGAGATTGCATCACGGTCCTGCGCAACGGCCGACTCGTGGCGCAAGACGATATCCCCAATATTGACATCCCGTGGATCATTGAAGCCATGGTGGGTTCGTCGAAGAAGCGCTTCGCCTTCGAGCAGCACGGCATTGGTGAGGAAGTGCTGAAGGTTAATGACCTGTCGCTCAAGCGGCCAAACGGCATCTATGCGGTCGACCATGTTTCATTTTCGGTGCGTGCAGGCGAGGTCGTCGGAATTTACGGACTCATGGGCGCGGGTCGCACCGAACTGCTCGAATCGCTGCTTGGCGCGCAGCCGCACGCTCTGGGTGAGATCGAGCTGGCTGGCAAGGCCATCGAGGACCTGCCGATTCCGAAGCGCATCGAAGCTGGCATCGCACTGGTTCCCGAGGACCGACAGCAGCAGGGCATGATCCAGTTAATGACGATCCTGGAAAACATGACGCTGTCGAGTCTCGGAAAATTCGCCAATTGGCTGAAATTCGGCGCACTCAAGCGTGAGAAGCAGGTTCAAGCCGCGGACGACATTGTGAAACGTCTGGCCATCAAGGCGGCTTCAGTGGACGCGCCCATTACGTCGCTCTCGGGCGGCAACATGCAAAAGGTAGTAATCGGCAAGGCACTACTGACCTCGCCGAAAGTGTTACTTATGGACGAGCCCACACGAGGAATTGACGTGGGCGCGAAGGAAGACGTCTACAAGACTATCAGCCTGCTCGCGAAGTCAGGCATTGCCGTCATCTACGCGACGTCCGAACTGGATGAAGCGGTGGCGGTTTCGAATCGAGTCTTCGTGATGGCCAGCGGCAAGCTGACGGCAATCATGGAACGTTCCCAGTTTGACAGCGAACGCATCGTCCGCGCATCGACACCAGCCACCGCAGTGGTCTGAGGCAACCGAGGTAGACACCATGAATACTCCCAACAGCAGCAATCCTTCGCTGCATCCGGTGCACACGAAGCACAACCGCCAGAGCGCCTACATGGCCGCGCGCGTCGCGGTGAATCTGCTCAAGTTGCGCATTTTTATCGCGCTCTTTGTCATCTTCGTTGTCTTCTCGCTTACAGCGGACAATTTCCTCTCGACGGCCAACATGCTGATCATGGCCAAACACGTCACCATCGTCGCCATTCTGTCCATTGGCATGACGCTCGTGATCCTGACCGGAGGAATCGATCTCTCGGTGGGGTCCATCGTGGGGATAAGCGGCATGGCCGCTGGCTATATGCTGCTAGAGGGTATTCACGTTGGCCATCATGTCGTGTTCCTCAATGTGTTCGGCGTCACGCTGATTGCGTGTCTCCTCGGAGCGCTCATCGGTGCCGTGAATGGCTATCTCATCACGGCGCTCAATGTGGCGCCGTTCATTGCCACGCTCGGCATGCTGTACGTGGTCCGCGGTGCGGCGCTGCTGGTCAATAATGGCAGCACCTTTGCCGATCTCCAGGGCAATCCCGCGCTTGGCAATATGGGTTTCGAATTTCTCGGCAACGGCACGATTCTTGGCCTGTCCGTGCCGGTGTGGATCATGCTGGCGCTGGCCGTCGTCACCATCTTCATCGCACGCAAAACGCCGTTGGGTCGACGCATTTACGCAATCGGCGGCAACGAGCAGGCAGCGCGGTTCTCGGGCATTCGCACCACTCGCGTGAAACTGTTCGTCTATACGTTTTCCGGCTTTTGCGCGGCAATCGTCGGGCTCGTGATTACAGCGCAGTTGCAGACCGCTCATCCGCTCACGGGCGAAACGTACGAACTGAACGCCATTGCAGCCGTGGTGCTTGGCGGCACCGCGCTGATGGGCGGCCGCGGCACGGTGTTCGGTTCGGTGGTGGGCGCCTGCGTCATCAGCATTCTCGGCGACGGCATGGTGATGTGCGGGATCAGCGACTTCTGGCAAATGGTGATCAAGGGCCTCGTGATCATCTTCGCGGTCGTGGTCGACCAGTTGCAGCAGCGCTTGCAGTCGCGCATGGTTGCGATGACCGCCTAACCTCATTCCCCGGAAACTGATATGCAATACGTACTGGCGGTCGATCAGGGTACGAGCGGGACGAAGGCGCTTGTCTTCGATGCTGAAGGGCAGGTTCATGCACGCGGGTTTGCAGCCGTTGCGTGCACGCATTCCCAGGCGGGGTTCGTCGAGCAGGATGCCGACGCGCTTTACGACTCGGTTTTGCAGGCCGTCGCATTGTGCCTTGCCGCGTTTACTGGCGAAAAGCGCAACATCGTGGGCGTTGGCATTTCAAACCAGCGCGAAACCGTCGTGCTGTGGGACAAACTCGGCAAGCCGATTGTCCCGGCTGTTTCCTGGCAGTGCCAACGTTCGCTGCCCATCTGCGAACGCCTCAAGCGTGACGGATTCGCGCCGCACATCGCGCAAAAGACCGGGCTGCTGATCGACCCGTATTTCTCCGGCACCAAACTCATCTGGCTGAATGAAAACGACGCCCGCGTGCGCGAACACATTGCGCGAGGCACGGCCCACTTCGGCACGGTCGACAGCTGGCTGCTTTACCGGCTCACGAATGGCGCAGCGTATTGTTCCGACTATACGAACGCGTCGCGCACGATGCTGTTCAATCTCGCCGCGCTCGAATGGGACCAGGAACTGGTCGCGGAATTCGGCCTGAAGGGCTTGCGTCTGCCGGCTCTCAAGCCGTCGGCGTCGAACTTCGGCGAAACGGATTTCAATGGCCTGCTGGCGCGTCCCGTTCCCATCGTTTCGATGATCGGCGATTCGCATGCAGCCGCAGTCGGCGAAGGTTGCCTGACGCCTGGCGTGGCGATGGCGACCATGGGAACGGGTTCGTCGATCATGATGAACGTGGGCAGCCAGCCCCAGGCGCCTGCGCACGGCCTCGTCTCCACGTTGTGCTTTGCGACTCACTCACGTGTTGACTATGCGATGGAAGGCATCGTCATCAGCGCGGGTTCGACGCCGGCCTTCCTTAAGGAGAAGCTGAACCTGTTCGGCGACTTCGCCGAGGCCGAGCGCGCGTTCACGGAGTACGACAACGGCGGCGTGTTCCTCATTCCGGCGTTTTCGGGCATCGGCTGTCCGCACTGGAAGTATCCCGGCGGCGCACAGATCGTCGGGCTCAAGTTTTCGACGGCATGGGAGCACGTCGCGCGCGCGGCCTATGAGTCGATCGTGTACCAGATCAAGGACGTCATCACCGTGATGGAGCAGGCGGCCAGCGTTGAACTCAGCGAGCTTCATCTCGATGGCGGCCTGGTGCAGCGGCCCTTCCTGCTTCAGTACCTGGCGGATACCTTGAACAGGCCGGTCAGCACGCTGGCGCTCAGCGAGATATCGGCGGCAGGCGCAGCGGCACTGGCGCTGTTCGAAACGGGCCTGGTTCCTTCGCTGGATGCGCATCGGGCAAACCGTGTGATCGCGCGGCGAGTCGAGCCGGGCGCGGGAGTGCAAGCCGCCGAAGAAAATCACGCGCGGTGGCTGGAATGGATTGGACGTCTTTAAATGAACGGATTCTGGAGAAAGCAACGTGGCATACGAAGCAAAGCGGTTCTCGAACAAAGTCGTGGTGGTGACGGGCGGCAGCCGTGGCATTGGATTCGGTATTGCCGAGCGCTTTGCGCAGGAAGGCGCGAAGGTCTGCGTGTCGGCAAACGAGAAGTGCGTCCATGATGCGGCGGCCAGGCTGCGTGAAGCGGGTCACGAGGCCATCGCCGTCGAGGCGGACGTGACCAGCAAGGCGGACGTCGTTGCGCTTTACGACGAAGTAGGAGCGAAGCTGGGCGAAGTCGATATCTCGGTGCAGAACGCGGGCGTGATCACGATCGCGAAGCTGCCGGATCTGACCGAAGCCGAGTGGGACAAGGTCATGGCCGTGAACACCAAGGGCGTGTTCCTGTGCTGCCAGGAAGCCGCTACCCGCATGCTGCGCGCCGGCAAGGGCGGCCGTCTCATTAACACCGCGTCGGGGCAAGCTCGACAGGGCTTCGTCTACACGCCGCACTATGCGGCAAGCAAATTCGGTGTGCTTGGCATTACGCAGAGTCTCGCGAAGGAACTCGCGCCCACAGGCATCACGGTCAACGCGTTTTGTCCGGGCATCATCACCACGGACATGTGGGCGTACAACGACGAAGCATGGGGCAAGCTGCTTGGCGACTACAAGCCGGGCGAACTGATGAAGGAGTGGGTCGACAACATTCCGATGAAGCGAGCTGGCAGCGGCCAGGATGTGGCAGGCCTTGTGACTTTCCTGGCTTCGGACGACGCCTCGTACATTACGGGCCAGACGATCAACGTGGACGGCGGCATGTTCATGTCGTGAGTTGCGTTGCCGGGTTCGACATCGGCACCGCCCGCGGCTGCGTGCGCAGCCGCGGTGCTATGTGACTTAGCGAACTGGCAGGGCAGCGAGCTTGCTCACGGTATCGGCGCAGGCGTGCGCCGCTTCTGCGCCCTTCACGAGGAAGTGTTCGCGGAAGAATCCGACGTGTTCCTGGCCGCCATGGAAATGATGCGGCGTGAGCACGGCGGAGAACACAGGCGTACCTGTTTCGAGCTGGACCTGCATGAGACCGTTGATGACGGCCGTGGCGACGAAATCGTGGCGATAGATGCCGCCGTCGACGACGAGGCCGGCTGCCACGATGGCAGCGTATTGACCGCTCTGCGCGAGTCGTTTGGCGTGCAACGGGATTTCGAAGGCACCGGGCACTTCAAACAGATCGACGTCTTCTGCGGTGTAATCGTATTTTTGAATCGACTGCAGAAAGGAGGTCTTGCACTGGTCGACGATGTCGCGGTGCCAGCAGGCCTGGATGAAAGCGATACGCGGACGTTTGGAAGATGTTGCGACTGCTTGCGATTCGAAGGAAGTGGAAATGTTCATGGACTTCAGCCTGTTTTGTGTGAACAGGGCGAAGGACGGCCGCGACCTTCGCGCGACGCGAATAGACGCAAGCCGACCTGTTCTCTTTCATCCGGACTATACCGTCGGCCCCGGAATCCAACCGGGTCTGCTGACCTCCGTTATCGCATCGTGCTACCTGCAATAACGGAGCGCTCGCGGGCTACGTCGTGGTAAATGACGATTACCGCCGGTGGGGAATTGCACCCCGCCCCGAGAACGCGTTCTTGACGAACGGGGTGTACGGTAGCACGAATCGCATTTTTGTGCATGGCGACATAAGGGGCATGCGGTGCTTCAAGTCGGGCACTTATATGGTGCGGCCATGTTGCTCCATGCGCGGCGGCGGAATCTGAACGGGATGAATGGAATGCACCGCAAACTCGTTTTGGGCAACTGGAAGATTGACCTTTCCCCTCTGAAGTATCCCAATGTAAAGTTAGCGGCAAGGCGGCAGGAGAAACCTTGTCATGAAGAAGTCGCGGTTCAGCGAAGAACAGATTATCGGGGTGCTGAAGGAAGCCGAAGCAGGCATGAAGGTCTCGGACGTATGCCGAAAGCACGGCATATCGGACGCGACGTTCTATACCTGGCGTAGCCGCTACGGCGGCATGGATGTGTCAGAAACACGGCGCCTTCGGCAACTTGAAGAAGGCGGATTCAACCGGTCGATGCAATCGTTTGCTGGAACCGTTCAGCCGGCGTTTCGTAATTCAGTGTCTTCCTCGGACGCTCATTCAGCCTCCTTGCCACGGCATTGAGTTTGGCCTGTGAGTAGACCGACAGATCGATACCTTTCGGGAAGTACTGCCTCAAGAGACCATTGGTATTTTCATTCGAACCACGTTGCCAGGGGTGTTTCGGATCGCAGAAGTACACGGCAATGTCGGTGGCAATGGTGAATCGTCTGTGGCCTGCCATCTCCGTCCCCCGGTCCCATGTGAGCGATTTATAGAGTTCGTGCGGGAGCTTGCTGGCGTGTTTGATCAGTGCATTGACTACCGTCTCACTGTCCTTGCTGGTGATCTTCACCAGCATTACGTAACGCGTCTGGCGCTCTACGAGTGTTGCAATCCGGCTGCCGCTGCTGCCACACAGCAGATCTCCCTCCCAGTGACCAGGCACCGCGCGGTCTTCCACTGTGGCCGGCCGTTCGCTGATTGATATCGCGTCACGGATCCTGCCGTGATCGTCCGTCTTCTGGGTGTGATGCCGCGAGCGACGCATGGCTCGGGTGCGCCGTAAATGTTCCAGCAGCTCTTTCTTCAGGGCGCCCCGTGCCTGAATGAAGAGACTGCGGTAAATGGTCTCGTGTGACACGTGGTGATCCTCGTCGCGCGGCCAGGCATGTTTCAGCCATCCAGCAATCTGCTGAGGCGACCACTGCAACTGGAGCTTGTCGGCAACGATATGGGCCAGCGCCCGATGCCTGACCAGTTTGCAGACCTTGGGGCGCTGTGCCCGTTCCCATGCAAGCTGGTCGGCATGGCTCGCCCTGTAGCCTTTCGCTCCACTGTTGCGCTTGATCTCGCGGCAGATCGTGGAAGGTGATCGCGACAGTCGCCGTGCAATTGACTGGATCGAATCGCCCGCCACGAGGCCTCTCGAGATCTCCTCGCGCTCAGCAAGCGTGAGTGCCAGCCTCGATCGTCGCCGTGGCGCAGGCTGGATTCCCCCAGTTTGCGCCAGAATTCCCCCTACCGACGAATGATCGCGATTTAAAAGCTGGGCGATATGCTGCAGCGACTCGCCGGCACGCCAGCGCTCCCACATCAACGCCTTCTGGCTTCTCGCTATAGTAGATCCGGCGCCTCTGTTTCATTTGCAACACTCCCGCTGCTCACGCAGCGTTCATTGTGTTGCATCGACCGGTTGAATCCGCCGGGCAATGCGGTCGTTCCAACGTCAGGATTCTTTGGTCGCCGAACTGCAGGCTATGGCCGACTTCTGAACCAGCCGGCCGGCAGCCAGTAGCGCCATCCCGGTCAAATGGGCGCACGAGGCATTGGCCGGATGCCCCGGTCTCAGGATCAGGCGAGGGCAGGCCGCCCACGAGAAGGGGGCATTATCGCCGGCGGGGTGCTAGATCGTGAATCTCTGATCTCCGCAATGGGAGGATGGCGCAGCACCGGTCAGAACGGTCGCCGATCGGGGTAGCTTCGACTTTACAGCGCGAGACGGTACCCTGGCCCTTATGCCAGCAGCTGCGCCGATAGTAGTGGTGTGCGGCTTCCCCACCGCGAGAGATCTGTGGATAACTTGCGTCCCGCTCCCCTGCACCCCCTTAAAAGCGAGGAGAGATATTTCCGAGACTGAAAAGCAAGAAGCAAAGCAGCAGATCGGCTACGCCGTTGGGCCAAAAACGTAAGCAAAACGGCCAGATATAGCAGATTTAGATACATCTACTATATGACAGATCCTCTGTGTACATTGTTAAATAACGATCTAGGGCTCTATTGACAGATAAAGATGCCCGGCCTTGTTCTAAGCCTGATTTGATCGCTCCTTCGCGGAACGACGAGGCGCGGGCCATATCCGTGGGCCGCGTTTCAACCGCTTTCTACCCGAAGCACCACCGGTTCGCGGTGCGTGGCGCGCTCATGAGGCGCGCCACGCACCGCGAACCGGTTTTCTTTTTGCGGCTCAGGATTTCGCAGCCACGGGCGCGACGCCGGCCGGCGCGGCGACTTCATTCGGCGCGTCTTCCGCCGCGCCCCGCACCTGGGAAACCCACAGCACGGCCACGCACGTCAGCGCCGCCGCGATCCACCCGTTCTGCCCGAAGCCGATGATCGCGCCGTTCGCGCCATTCGTGAGCCACTGGCCGCCCAGCCACGCGCCGATGCCCGTGCCGAGCGCCTGCACCGCGCTGTTGGCGCTCAGGAACGCGCCGCGCCGCGCGGGCTCGGGAATCGTGGTGAGCAGGGCCTGCATCGGTATCATGCGGCCCGACATCGCGATCATGAACAGCGCGAAGAATGCCACGAGCGCAATGAAAGGCAACGCGGGCAGATGCGTGACGAACAGCACCGGCGCGAGCGATACGAGCGCCATCACGCGGAAAATGCGGCGCTTGCCATAGCGGTCCGCGAGACGGCCCACCGCGCGTGAAGTCATGAAGGTCGCTGCGCCGCCCGCCATATAGAGCCACGAAAGCTGCTGCGGCGCGATGCCATGATTGCCGACGAGCATCGGCGCGATGAACGGGATCACGAGCATGTGACCGGCCATCATCGTGAAGGTGAGCGCGAAGGCCTTCAGATGGCGCGGCAACGTGAGCAGTTGCCACAGGTTCGGCAGCACGTGCGCGAGCGGCGTACGGTGGCCCAGATGCTCCGTGAGCGAAGGCACGACGCGCGAGCCCGCGATCCAGATCGCCACGGAGAGCGCCACGAGCAGCATGAACGGCGCGCTCCAGCCGTAATGCGCACCGAGCAGCACACCGGCCGGCACGCCCGCGATGGCCGCGATGGAGAACGCCGTCATGATGACCCCCGTGGCCGCGCCGCGGCGCGCGACGGGAATCACGTCGCTCACGATCGCCATCACGATCGAGCCGAGCACGCCGCCGGTGAGCCCCGCGAACGCACGCGCGGCGAGCAGCAGATGAAAGTTCGTGGCGAGCGCGCAGGCGAGATTGGAGAGTGCGAAGAGCGCGTAGGCCACTTGCAGGAGGCGGCGGCGATCGAAGCGGTCGATATACGTTGCAGCAAGGAGTCCTGATAAACCCGAACAGAGCGAATACGCGGAAACGGCCGTCGCGAACGCCGCGGGCGTGATCGCGAATGCGTGCATGATTTGCGGGCCGAGCGGCATCATCACCATGAAATCCATGATGACGGTGAACTGCGTGAGCGCCAGCAGCCAGAGCAGGGTGCGTTCGCGCAGCGGAGCAAGGGAAGTGGTCATGTAGGGCTTTGAGCCTGAAAGTAAAAAGGCGCGGCAGGGTTGCCGCGCCAGCAGGATCGATCAGTCGTCGATCGTTTCGTGGGCCGCCTGCGCGCCGCGCCGCCAGTACGCCGATGCGCGGATACGCTTCTTGTCCACGCCGCGCTCATTGCACAAATGCGCGCGTACGGCGCGGATCGCCGAGGCCTCGCCGGCGGCCCAGACGTAACCCTCGCCCGGCGGCAGCCACACTTCTGATACGCCGTCGAGCAGCGGATATTCCGCGTCGCTTTCTTCGCGATAACACCAGATGGCGTACAGATCGGCCTCGGTAGGCAAGTCGATTCGGGCCGCGCGATTCGCCACTTCGACAACCACGGCCACGCGCGCTCCGGGCGGCAACTCCGTGAGACGACGCTGGATTGCGGGCAGCGCGGTTTCGTCGCCGATCAGCAGATGCCAGTCGAAACCCGTGGGAATCACCATGGAGCCGCGCGGGCCGCCCACGCCGAGATACTGGCCCGGCTGCGCCTGCGCGGCCCAAGCCGTGGCCGGGCCGGCTTCGTGCAGCGCGAATTCCAGATCGAGTTCGCCGGCTTCGATATCGAAGCGGCGAGGCGTGTAGTCGCGCGCGGCGGGACGCTCGACGCCTTCGGCAAACACGATGCCATCCGGGCCAAAAGTTGGCAGTACTGGCTTTTCCTCGCCAGCGGCCGGGAAAAACACCTTGATGTGGTCGTCGAAAGACGCCGAAACGAAATCGCCCAGATCTCCCGTGAGCGTAACGCGTACGAGCGAGGGCGAGAGCGCCGTGACGCGCGCCACGCGCAACAGCCGGAACTTCAGCGGGTGACGTACACGGACGACTTCGAGTTGAGACGGGTTATGCATGCAGGACTCCGATGTTTGGGTGGCGCGGCGCGTGGAGAAGGGAAACGGCGTATCAAACGCCTTCGCTTTCGCTGCCGCTTTCAATTTCCTGGGTAGCGCGCGCAAGAATCGCGGCGATGCGGCGCTGCTCGTCCGGCGAGACGTCGGAGCGTCGCAGCAGTGCGCGCTTGAGCGCGCGGCGTGCCTCGATCAGCTCGCGCACCCAGCCGCTGCCTTCGGCGGGATCTTCGCCGGCCATGGCGCGGCGCATGACTTCCATCTTGCGGCCGAAGTGGGTGAGCTTCGCGAGGATCAGGTCCGCGCGTTCGCGATTGGCTTCGAGGTGCGCGCGGCCTTCGGGCGAAAGCTCGTAGCGCTTGCGGTTGCCTTCCAGCGTCACGCTCACGTAACCCAGTTCTTCCAGATACGTGAGGGCCGGGTAGACCATGCCGGGGCTCGGGCTGTAGAAGCCGTTCGAACGCGCGTCGAGCGCCTTGATGAGTTCGTAGCCGTGGCTCGGACGCTCGGCGAGCAGCACGAGCAGCATGAGTTGCAGGTCTTCGGACGTGAACTTGCGGCCACGGCCGAAACCGTCGCCGTCGCCGAAACCGCCGAAACCGCGGCCGAAACCTTCGCCGAAGCGGTCGCCGAAGTCGCCCGGGCCTTCGCCGCCGCGATGGCGGCCCATGGCGTGGCGCAGCGCGTGAAGCATCTGCATGGCCGGGTGCCGGCCGCCGAAGAAGTCGCGCGGATCGCGCCCAAAGTGGCCGTGACGGCCGGTTTGACCGAAGTGAGGAGCGTGGCGCATAGGGCCTCCTATCTCTTGAGTGTCTTAAAACATGTCTTAAGATATATATCGTAAGAGTGTTTGTCAAAGAGAATATTTGGGGGTCTATCGGCGCGCGGCAGGACGTGGCGCAGTCAAAAACCGCTTTCCGCACCTTTTAACCGGGCCTGCGCGTGATCGACGTGTGGCGCCCGGTTTCGATATTGAGATTGCTTTCAGCCCCGGCGGCGCGGGACAAATCCCGCGCCGCCCTCTCCGCTGTCAATTGAACGGCCACGCACTGCAACTCACCCTGTAGCTGGTCAGCGAAATGTTCCGGTCCGCCAGGCCGAATTGCGTGCTGCCAGTCGATCCGACCACTACGCGTCCAGTCGATTCGGCCTCCTGATCGGCTTGCAGCGCGGACGTGCTGTCCACATACGAATAGTAATAGTTGACGACGCAGCTCATCGGCACGGTTCCGGTGTTCTGGATCTGCGTGATGCATGAATTGTACGGACCACCGCCGTAGACACCGCACGCGTTGCTGAGGACCGTGAAATTCACGCTGCCCGTATTACCCGCGGACGAACCTCCGCTAGAGGTCGAGCTTCCCGACGAGGTGTTGCCGCCCGACCCGCTACCGGAGGACGTGGACGCCGCGCTCGGGCATTTCCAGCTATAGGTGCTGCCGGAAAGCGAAAACGCGAGCAGATCGCCGGAAGGGCAGGTGAACGCCGCGATCTTGCTGCCCCCGCTGCCGTCTACCAGCGTTACATTGCCCGCCGCGTTGCCGCCGATGCTCAGGCTACTGCCGTTGACCACCGCGCCGTTGAGCACCGTACTGTTGCCGAAGACGACGGTGCCGTCGGATGCGCGGACCTCGAACTGCGCGTTGTTCGCATCGACGACGGTCACGCCGTTCGCACTGCCTGACCAGCTTATATACGTGGTCCCAGGCGAAGGCTGCGAGGTCGAGCCTGCGCCGCCCGAACTGCTGCCGGAGTCGCTGCTCATGCAGTTGTAGGAGTACGAACCGTTCGAGTTGCCCCATACGAGACCGCTCCCGTCCGTGCAGGCGAATACGGCAATCTGGGTCCCCGACGAGGATTTTGCCAGCGAGACCTTGCCGATGATTTTGCTGTTCAAGGAAAGCTGCGCCGAAGCATCGACGACAGCGCCGGCATAGACCGTGTTGTTCGCGTCGACGACCACACGATCGCTGGCGCGTACCCTGAAGTCGTGATTGGCCCAGTCCTTCACCACGGTGCCGTTGGCGCTGTTGGTCCAGTTCACGTAGTCCGCGGCAGCGGGTGTGGGATCGCTGTTGCTGTTGTTGCCGCCGCCGCTGCACGCCGCAAGAAGCCATGCGGCGACGGTCATTGCGAACGTCCATTTGAAAGGGCCGCGATGAAGCGATGCCCGGCGCTGATTTTCCTGACATGAGTTCATGGTCGTTAGTCGTCCCGTTCTGGCTCGGCGCATTGGCCGCGGAGGGCTGCTTAGCGACAACGTGCGTAAGTGTCGTTCCAGCTATGGTTGTAGTCCCGATAACGTAAAACGTGCCCATCCGGAGAGCACTTCTCATCGCCGTCGGTCGGGCCATTGCTGCTGTAACCGCGACGGCCGTCTTCGCCGGAACCGCCGGAGCCCGAGCATCGCGCATAGGTGTCGTTCCAACTCTGGTTGTAGTCGCGGTAACGCAAGACATGCCCGTTGGGCGAACACTTCTCTTCGCCGTCGACTGGGGTGGCAACGGCGGCGTGGCAGGCGAGCCCAAACAGTGCGGCTACCAGAACGGAAGTAACAGGGTGCTTTTTCATCGTGGCTTCTCCTCGTTTTCGTCGAGTGTTTGCGGAAACTCGTCGTTATCCCGTGCTCAGAGCGTGCGTTACGCGGCACAGTGGGTCCATAGTCAGATCGAACTATGGATTCGGGTCTTGCCAGGAGCGATTCTGGGGGCGCCGCTTATGCGGACTTCGGGCGACACACGACGCGGGGCCGTGGGGATCGCCCAGCCGTTCAAAAGATGAGGAAAGCTTATGCTTTAATAAGCAATGCTAATTTGACGAGTTCCACTTGCCGCGAGCACTGCATCTTCTCCATCAGCGCCCGGATCTGGTTTTTCACGGTATTGAGGGATACGCCATTCATGGCCGCATAGTCGGCGGCCGCATGGCCGTTGGCGAGCGCTGCGAGGACGCGCGATTCGGCGACGGTCAGGCGAAAGAAACCGGCCAGTTCGTCTGCGTTCGCTTCGGTAAACGCGCTATTTTTCTGCAGCCGAAGCAGGAAGGCCGTCTCGCTCGTCAGGCGCAGGCGGGGAGGGGCCATTGCGATATCGATGCTCAGTACGTGTCCCCATCCGCCGGGTACGTGCACTCTTGTCCTGACGCCGCCGCGCGCGACCGCGCCGATCGCTCGCGTCACGTATTGCAGGACCTGCGGCTCGCTATGCCAAAGTTTGCCGCGACGAATGGCGAGTCCCGGCCCCTCGGCGAGCAACGCTCCGGCAAGTGCGGATACGCGCAGCACGCTGCCGTTCGCGCCGACGAGGCATAGCGCGTCGCCAAGTCCGGCGAAAGTGGCTTCGAGCGTTTGCACATGCACGTCGAACGCGTGGTGCCGCTCGAGAAATGCATCCTGAAGCAAGCGGAAATATTCGCCGGTCGCGCCGCTCGCGAGCTTACGGCCAGCGTCGTGCAGAATCGTGCTTCGCTGGAAGCCGAGCCCTACGCGCAGCGACGGCAATTCGACCAATGGCAGCACGAAGCTTTGCGCCATACCGTGCTTGCACATAAAGTCTGCGTAATACTCGGTGCGATGCAACGCCTGCGAAGACATCATGGCGTTGGTATCGACCCAGGTTCCCGCACCCGACTGTTTTGCCTGTTCCGCGACAATGTCGATGTTGCAGAAGTAACGGGTGTAATCGCGCGCGGTGTCTTCTCCATGGCCGATCGAAGTGACGCTGACCAGTTCGTTATCGCCGTCGAAATGAATGAGCGTACCGCTGTCGGCTCCCACCAGTCGCGCGGCGCTGGCGAGAATGCCTTCCCAGGGCGGGGCGGGGTCGGCGATATGATGCGCCGCCTCCATCGCCTCTCTGAGATGGGGATTCGGTCCCATGGCAGTCTCCGTTTTTCTTGACTTCGTGTGCGCGAGCCCGCCGCGGGCGGCGCGGCGCCTGGGTGAGTTTTGACGGACAGCTTCGGCAATCCTAAGGCAACGGAAGTCCCGACGAAAGGCGGGAACGTGCGCAAGCGCACTTACGAAGCGCCCGACGCCGCCGCGCATCGATCGATTCGCAGTGTTCGGCAGTGCCAGGTTTTACCGCCCCGTTCGCGGCCCCGTGCGGCGCTGACCCTGTTCGCGCGCGAATGCGGCCGGCGTGCAGCCGACGTGGCGCTGAAAACGCCGGGTGAAATGGCTCTGGTCGGCAAAGCCTGCGGCCAGCGCGATCTGCGCAAGCGGCAACGCGGTTTCGAGAATCAGCGATTTCGCGCGGCGTATCCGGCACTGCTCCACGTAACTGATCGCCGTGACGCCGATGGTGCGTTTGAATAGCCGGCTGAAATGGAACCGGCTCACGTTCACGAGTGCCGCCAGATCTTCGAGGCAGATGGGGCGGTCGAGATTTTCTTCGATGAATTCGGTCAGCCGGGCGACTTCGAGCTTGCCGAGCGAGCGCTCCGGCGTGGACCCGGCGGGTTCGAACGCGTTGTAGGCGCGAAGGAGGTGAGCCGCCAGCGCCGTGGACAAGGAATCGACAATGAGCATCTGAGCCGGATGCGCCGGCATTCCGATTTCGTGGACGAAGCTCTGGGCCAGCCGTTCGATCACGAGATCGCGCACGAGAAATACGCTGCGGATTTCGACCGGCACGTGCTCGCGGCCGAGTTGCTCGCCGGCGAGCGCAACGAGCGAAGGCGAGACACGCATGCGCACGGACTGCCCGGAGTCGCCTTCCCACACCGAGTCGCAGCCGGCCGGCATGAGGTAGGCGGTGCCAGCCGAGATTGTGCCGCTATGAACAGCGCCGGCCCGCGTCTGCACCAGTCTGGCGCTGCCCGAAGGGCAGTAGCCAATCAGGTGATGATCGAGCCCGGCATAGCGTTCGGAGCAGTCGAAGTAGGGGCGGTGGACATCGACCGTCACGCCGCTCCAGCCGCGGCCGCGCGTAGTCGCGACAGGCCGCTGCGGCCGGGCATGGAGAATCTCGTCGATTGTGATCAGGTGGGGCGCGTCCCCGTGCCGTGGGGCGGCTTCCGCGGCCTCCGGGTGATCGGGCGTCAAGGCGTCGCCGCTGCGGCGGCGCTGCCGAGGCGGGGCGGCAAGCGGGTCGAACGCGGGGATCATCGAGTCTCTCTTCAGCGGGTCCGGATTCGCACAGCGGGCGTGGTGCCCGACTAGTCTGGCACAACTGGCGCGGCGTCGCGACGGGAATGAGCGACGCCTTAATGGGGCCGCAATGTGACGGGCGAGTCGGCCCGATACCCTCCGCCCAACGCTTTCGTCAGCGCAATGGCCTGACTGACGCGCTGCGCGTTTAGATCGAGCAGCGCCGCCTGCTCCGCGATGACGGGCTCGCGCGCCTCGACGGCGGCGAGCCTGCTGACGAGCCCGCGCTCCCACTGCGCCTCGGCGCTCTTGCGCGCGAACTGCACGGCTTTGACCTTCTCCGTTTGAAGCTGGACTTCCGCATCCAACGCCTGCAGGCGGCTGCCCGTTTGCGCCACGTCGCGCACGGCGTCGAGCACCGCCTGGTTGTATTGTTCGATCAGCACGTTGCTTGCGGCGCGCGCTCCCCCAAGGTTCGCATTGAGCCGGCCGCTGTCGAAGATCGGCAGGTACAGGCCGGGAACGAGATTGATCTGCTGGCTTGCGCGGGTGAACAGCATGCCCAGATGCAGTGCGTCGAAGCCGAAAAATGCCTTGATGTCGAAGCTCGGATAAAACGCGGCTTTGGCGGCATCGACCTGGTCGAACGATGCCTGAACGTACCAGCGCAGCGCCTGCAGGTCCGCACGGCGCGCGAGCAGTTCATAGGAAAGCGTGGGCGGCAACGCCGCGTGCGAGACGGGCAGCGGTGCCGGTTCGATTGCCGCCAGCGTGTCGGCGCCTGCGCCCACCAGCGCGCGCAGCGATTCGCGCAACTGCGTGATCTGCGCCCGCGCGTCGGCGATCTCCCGCTCGACGGCCAGTTGCCGGGCGCGTGCCGTTTCGACCGCCGTTCGCGACTCGAGGCCGCGCGCGGCGCGCGAGCCGTGCGCGGCGACCGCAAAGACGGCGACACGGTCCGATTGCCCGAGCAGATCGATGGATTGATAGATCGTCTGGATTCCATAGTAAATCTGTGCGATATCGGTGGAGATCTCCAGCTCGACGGCCGACGCTTCCGCGCGCCGCGCGTTCTGTACGCCCAGCGACGCCGCAACCTGCGCGCGCTGCTTGCCCCAGAGATCGAGATTGAGCCCGGCGCCGATGCCGACGATCCCCTGCGTGTACCACGGCCCGGTAACGCCCGCCGCCGGATCGTTGCGTGCGTAAGGCCCGAGAAAGCCGTTGGACGATACGCGCTCGCGGTTGAGCACGCCGATAGCCACCGCCTGGAGACCCGAACCGGCCTGCACCCGCTCCACGTCCGATCCCGCCTGGGCTACGCGTGCGCGCGCAACGGTCATGGTGGGCGAATCGGCGAGCGCGCGGTCGATCAGCGCGTCGAGTTGCGCGTCGCCGAAGGCCGTCCACCAGTGCGACGACGGCCAGTCGCCGGGCGGCAGGCGAATGTTCCCGGCAACGCGGATCGCTGCGCCGGAAATGGGCGAGGCCGGCGGACTGTCGTGGTGGATCAGCGCGCAGCCCGAGGCCGAAAGGATCGCCCACGCGAGCAGCGCGCGCGCACCGGCGTGGCTAGGTCGCGGCATCATGGGTGCCTGCCTCGATGTTTGCGGAGGCCCGCGCTGTGGTCAGGTCCCAGTCCGGCAGCGCCTCGACTTCGTTTGCCAGACGGCGCAATGCGGACCAGCGCGGCGCGTGCGCGGCGTCGCCGGGTAGCGCCGGCAGCGCGATGGGCGGTGGGCGGCGAGCAGCAGGCGGGCTGCCCGAAAGTGCATCCGCGTAACGGTCGATGCAAGAGGCGATCTGGTCCTGCACGCTTCGGAGGGCGTCCATCGCCGCATCGGGCGTGCGTGCGCCATCGAGTGACACGCGAAGCGCGTTGCCGGCGAGCATGATCGCGCGGGCCTGGGCGAGGACCGACTGCGCGCGCACCGTCAAGCGAGGCGCCTCGCCTTCCTCCCAGCCCGGCTCGACGGCCACGCGCGCCAGCATGGCCTCGCAGTCGGCGAGTGCGCTCCACGTCTGCAACTGCTGCTGCGCATAGGGCTCCGGCGCCGTATGCGTCGCGCCGGCTTGCGGCGTGCGCAAGAGGGCGGCCAGGGGATGCAGGACCTGCGCGAGCTTCGCACGCAGCGTATCGCCTTCGCCCTCGCGCCAAAAGCCGATCTGCACCACGGTCGCGACGGCGACGCCCAGCAGAATGCCGACCATGCGATCGCGGATTTCCGTGAGATGGGTGCTGGGTCCGAACTGGCCCAGCACGGCCAGCGAGAACGTGAACAGCAACTGCACGCCGGCATAGGCGATGCGCTCCGATCCGGCCGCGATCCACGCGGCCGCCGCGGCGATCGGCAACACGGTGAGCAGGAGTCCTACTATGCTGTCGAGCCCCGGAATCACGAAAACGACCACCATTAGCGCAAGCGCGCTGCCGCCGAGTGCGCCCGCCACGCGCAGCAGCGCGCGTTGCGTCGATGCGCCGAGGCTCGGCAGCGCGACGATCAGGCAGGTCAGCATGATGGTATGGATGCCCTGCCAGTCGGTCGCGTTATAGAACGTGTAGGAGATCAACACGGCAAGCAGGGTCTTCAGCGAGAAACGGGCGTACGTGGGATTCGTCCATGCGTCGGCCGCGATCATCGGCTCTTGCGCCTGCGCTCCGTTCTCCGGCTCGCCGTGCAGCCGGACGCCGGCGAACCCGCGCAACGCCTGCCGCATCTCCGCGATAGCGCCAGGCGTGCTTGCGGCGGCCAGCGGCAGATCTTCCACGAGGCGATAAGGCGTATCGGAGGCGAGCGCCGCCGCGAGCGCGCGACAGTTTGCGCGCAGCGCGTCGAGCATCGCGCGCCCGCTGGCGGGCAACGCTTCGCGAGGCGCCTGCATCGTGCTCGCCGCCAGATAGAGCCGCGACACGGTCGCAATCGACGCGAGGTGCCATGCCCGCGTTTCGCGGTAACGCCTGTCACGCATCGCGGCGAATTTGAGCAGCTTCTGTAGCGTGATCGCGCCGTGCTGAACGCTTTGCAGCGTGATGGGCGCAGGTTCGCGGGCGCCGGCCAGATGCGCGAGCCGGTTATCGACCGCGTTCAGTTGCCGCTGGATTTCCGCCTTCAACTGGCGCTGCGGCTCCGCAGGCAGCAGGAGCGTGTTGATCGCGAGCGTCAGGGCGATCGCATAGTTGACCGCCACCCACACCCACAGCAGGGCGCGCACGAGCAGTTCGGCCTGGTCGGTCTGATCGACGAAGCTCTGTACGTAGATGATCACGATCGCGACAATGAAGAAGACGACACCGGTCTTCAGCACACGCATCAGGTAGACGCTCCCGAAAAAGAGCACGCTGGCAATGACGATGCGCATCAGCGGATAGTCGAACGTGTATTTCAGCAGCAGGATCGAACTGCCGATGGCGAGCGTCGAGCCGACGATGAACAGCAGGCCGACAAGCCGCGTGAGCACCACGTTTGCCTGCGTGACGAAGAACACCACGAGCAGGGACAGCGGCAGCTCGGGCACCTCGAGCGTCAGCGAAACGACGATCACCATTGCGCTGGTCAGCATGGCGCGCATCATCACGTTGATGCGGCCCGGGAACGGCGCAAGCTCGGCGCGCAGGAACGCGCAAGCGTCGCGCAGCGTATCCGGGAGCATGTCGGGGAATCTCATCGCAGTCCTCAACGACGCCCGGGATACAGCACGGCGACGGCGGACGTGCCGATGCGGAACAGGTCGGAATCCGGGTTGTCGATGCGAATCTTCACGGGAAAGCGCTGCGCCACGTGGACCCAGTTGAGCGTGCGCTCGATGCGCGGCAGGCCGCCTGGCAACGCAAGTCCACTTTCGTCCGGCAGCACGCCATAGCTGATCGAATCGACGGTGCCGCGAAAGCGCCGCCCGCTGTCGCTCAGCAAGAACGCGGCAGCGGGTGTGCCGACGCGGATGTCCTTCAACTCGGTCTCGCGGAAGTTGGCGACGACGTACCAGCGGCGCGTGTCGATCAGCGTGAACACGGGCTTGAGCGCGGAAGCGAACTGCCCGGTCGAGGTATGCAGCGAGACGACGCGCCCATCGAACGGCGCGCGCACGGTGGCGAACGCCAGGTTCAATTGCGCAATGGCGATATCCGCCTGGACGACGGCGCGTTGTGCGACGAGCGCATCGACGCCGCTCACGGCGGCCTCGGCCTGTTGCGCCTGCCACTCGGCGGCGGCGAGATCGGCCTGCGCCGCGCGTTGCGCCGTGCGCGCGAGATCGACGTCCTGCGCCGACACGTAGCCTTGCGGCAGCAGCGGTTCCGTACGATGCAGCGTGTCGATCGCCTGAGCGGCCGCGGCGCGTGCGCGCTCCACCGCCGCGTGCGCGGACCGCGCGTTGTATTGCTGCGCCGTGACGGTGCGTTGGGTCAACGCGATCTGCCGGTCGAGCGCGACGAGGCTCGCGTTCGCGCGCAGCAGCGCTTCTTCATAGGGACGCGGGTCGATCTGGAACAGCAGGTCGCCTTGCTTGACCGCCTGATTGTCGCGTACCGCGAGATCGACGATGCGCCCGCTGACTTCGGGCACGACGTCGATGGTGTCGGCGTACGCGTAGGCGTCGTCGGTGCGCGGCTCGCGGTCGACGCGACGAATCACGAAAGCCATGACGAGCAGCGTCGCCACGACCAGCAGGAGTGCCAGGTATCGTCCGACCGGCGCCCCGGCGCCCGGCTTGACCATGAAATTCCGCTTCGTCCCCATGGATCGCGTTCATTGTCGAAAGAAGACCAGCCAGACGGCCAGCGTAAGGAGCGTGGCGAGCGCCGGCCAGGTCAGTGCGGGCGCGACGGGCCGGTACCGCTCGTCCAGGCGCGCGAGGGCCGCGTAGACGACGACGGTCAGTACGACGCCCGCGACCATGCAGATCAACCAGTCCGGGAAATAGGCGCCCAGCACGTTTGTCGATGGGGCGCAGCCCGTTTCGAGCCCGCAGAGGGCGGCGGCGCCTGCCGCGCGCAGGCCGCGTCGTCGTCGCGAACGCATCGTTGCTCTCCAGATTTCTCGCGACGTTACGCGGCCTGCCCCCGGCTGGCTTGCCGTTTCTTGCTCGAATTGGACGATTGATGCTTTCGATGCCGGCGGCGCTACCTCGTGCGCGTTGTCGCTCCGCAGGAGTTGCGCTTCACGGCGGGTTTCTCGCGCAAGTGAGCGTGGAACTACGGCGGGCTGCGGCGGTACGACCGGCGGTCGATCAGCCGGTCCAGGGACAGCGCGCCCGGACCGATTGCGATGATCCCGACAGCAAGGGATGCCCAGTACAGGTGGAAGTTCGCCCAACCTTCGGGAAAGACGAGTTGAATGACGCCGGTCATCACGAGGAGCGCGAGGGCCGTCAGCCGTGTCGCGAGCCCAAGGAGGAGCAGGACGGGAAGCGCGATTTCCGCCACGGCGACGAAAAGGGCGACGGTGTCCGGCGCGGGGAAGTCAAAGACCGCGCCGGGCAGGTGAACCTTGAACTGATTCTCGAACAGGTACAGCGTGGCTGGCGACAGCGAGAGAAAACCGTCCCATCGTGTGCGCCCGGAGCGAAGGAAGGGCAGCGCAAGCGCGACCCGCAGCAAGGGTGGCGCGATGCACCACGCCGCCTCGCGCAGCCGGTCCAGCATGGCACGGACCAGCAGCTCGACGCGGGCTTTCGCCGGCGGTGCGTGTTGGCTCATGGGCGCCCCGGTATCGCGAGAACGTCGCGTGGCACATCCGGATTGTCCGGTAGCTTCCATCCCACGATTGCACCCGTGGCGAACAGGTCGCCCGGCGCGCGGGCCAGGTCGAAGCCCGGATCGTCGTCCTGGGCCAGCGAAGCGGCCGCTGCAATCGAGTCCCCCGCGGCGAGACGCTGAACGAACGTCGCCGCGCCCTCTGTCATCCGGCGGACCTCGACTTCGGCATGCGGGCGGACGACGAGCGCGTGCTGGCCGCCGCCGAAGACGTCGATGGCAGCGGGAACACCGCCGTCGATATTCATCCGCCACAGGTCGACCACGGGAAAGGTCGAGCGGACGACCCGCAGCGACGGATGCAGCGCGAACCGTGCGTGCGCAAGCCGTTGCGCTTCGATTGCGCCGGTTGCGCCGGTTGCGCCCATTGCGCCCAGTGCCGCGAGCGCGCCCGGTGCGGGTTCCGCCGCGTGATAAGCCTCTGCCCATGCGCGTTCGAGCCGCGCGACGTCGGCGAGATACGGCACGCTTTGCGCGGGCTCGAACGTTTCGATGAAGCCCGCGAACGCGTGTCCGTATTCGAGCATGACGGGCGAGCCGGGCGGATCGAGAGCGACGTGGATACGCGCCATCGCGGTGAAGAACTCGTCGCCCACGATGCGCCGCACCGCGGGAAAGGCCGCTTTCAGCGCGTCGATCAGCCCGGTAAAGACGTTGTTGCGATAGACGTTGAACCGTTTGGCATCCGGCTTCCCGTCGGGACCCACGAGGCCGCGCGGTATCGGCATGGCCGGATCGAGCAGCGCGGCTGCGAAGTCCTTCTGCCGATCGCGCGGGCAGCGCGCGTGCGGGCGCGCACGGTGCGCGGCGTGGCACGAAGCGCGCGGGTGCATTCGCGAGGCTGAGCGCAGTGTCATGTCGGCCTCATGTACGCAACGGCCGTTGCACGACGTTCGTCCACAACTGTTGAAGGCTATCGACGCCGCCCGCAGTCGAACTCCAGAGCGTGGCGTCGCTCACCAGCAGCGTACCCGCGAAGGTGTCTTCCCGCGATTGCAGGAGCGCATCGAATGTGGACCGCTCAAGCGCAAACGGGTGAGGCGGGGCGGCGAGGTCGATGTGCTGGCGGGCGAGGACACCAAGCTTGCTTACCGCGTCGCCGACACGTTCGAGCTGCGGCAGGTGCGGGTGAAGATTGAAGGTCGCGACATTCCTGAGGATGCCTGATCGATCGCTTTGCGTCCCGGCTTCGATGGGGAAGGGCGAACCGTCCGCCGTAGCTTTGGGCCGCAGGCCGAAGCGGTTTTCCACGGGCACGCCGAGACCCGCGAGCAGCGATCGCGCGAGACCGCCGAAGCGCTGACGCGGCGGAATGGTCTTGTCGCCGTGATGTTCGAATTCCGCGAGCTGGCGGCGCAACAGTTCGTCTTCGTCCGCGCCCTCCACGTCGCCGATGTCGTGATGCGGGCAGACGAAGGCGAGGTGGTCGGGCTGCGCGAGGAACGCGCGAACCGCGTCGATTTCGCCGCTATCGGCTGTTTGTGCGGTGCGAAGCGAATCGAAGCTGATCACGATCAGCGTATCGACGCCGTCCAGCGTGCGGGCGTCGAGCGGAGCGAGCGTTCCGTCGTCGGCGACGCGCTCGATCTCCGTGACCGGCTGCCCGCAGAGCGCCGTCGCGAGTTCGACGAACAGCGTGAAGTTGCGCTTCATGATGTGGTCGAGGAAGCCCGCGATGCCCTGGTCGAAGCGGGTCGCGTCGGCATATTCGTGGAACCTCGGAAAGCCCATCCGGCGGCTTTCGAAAAGCGCGGGGAAACGATCTTCAATCACGTCGAGCGGCGCGCCGCTTTCGCCCGGACGGCTCCACGCGTAGTAGACAAGAACTTTGCGCTTGTTCATGGCGTCTGTACCCTGGTTGGCGACGCCTGCCGCATGACGGCGTCAGCGTGTGCGGCCTGCGCGGCGAGCGTGTCCCAGTCGGGCAGATCCGCATCCCATTCGATCAGCGTGGGAAGCGGGCCGCACGCGCGGATCGTATAAGAATAAAGATCCCAGACGATGTCGGCGACAGGGCGGTCGTGCGTGTCGATGAGAAGCGGCCGGCCTTGACTATCCGACTGCTGCACATGGCCGGCCAGATGGATCTGCTGCACGGCCGCGAGCGGCAGGGCATCGATATAGGACGCGGGAACCCACTGCTGGTTGACCGATGCGACGTAGGCGTTGTTGACGTCGAGCAGAAGGCCGCAGCCTGTGCGCCGCGCGACGGCAGCGATGAACTCGGCCTCCGTATAGGTGCTCTCCTCGAAGGCGAGGTAGGTCGCGGGATTCTCGAGCAGCATCTGGCGCCCGAGCGCTTCCTGCACCTGGTCGATATGTTCCACGACACGGGCGAGGCTGCGCGCGGTGTAGGGCACCGGCAGCAGGTCGTCGAGAAAACCGCAGGGATGGTTGGACCAGGCCAGATGCTCGGAAAAGCGTTCAGGCGCATAGCGTCTTACCAGCGACTGCAAGCGTTGCAGATGCGCCGGGTCGAGCGCGCGGTCCGCGCCGATCGACAGGCCGACGCCGTGAACCGAAAGCGGGTAGGCCTCGCGGATGGCGGTCAGGAAGCGGTGGGGCGGCCCGCCGGCGCCCATGTAGTTCTCCGCATGAACCTCGAAGAAGCCGATGTCGGGCTGCGTTTCGAGAATCGCGCGATAGTGTTCGGCCTTGAGGCCAACGCCGGCACGCGGCGGCGGGCCGCCAGGAACAGACGGCGAAAGGGGCGATGAATCAGACATGGCCGGCCCGTGTGGTGACGGTAGGAGCGCGCTGTGCGGGCCTCGCGCGAGACCCGTACCGCGACCGGAATCAGACCTTGGGCGAAAGACTGCCCGCCCCCTTCGGCGTGGAGATGCTCGCGCACGTCCCTTTGGGGACGAGCCGGAACGCGTTGCCCTGGTAGTCTTGTGTGCTCGTGCCCGCGCAGGTCGTGCCGGCGCCCGCGTAGCAGTCGTTCTGCCCCTTCAGTGCGGTGCCGAAGCACGGTTCGACCTTGCCCGATTTGACGAGCGCGGTGTGCTCGGCCTGAATCTTCTTCTGCGCGTCGGTGAATTCCTGAGCACTCGCGGGGGCGGCTGCGATGGCGGCCAGCGCAGTTGCAAGGGCCCCGGCGACCAGCGTCTCGAATGTGCGATCTGCCATGTGGTTTCTCCACGTCGGGTAGGAGCCCCGATCGTATGGAATGCCGGCGTCCGCGGATTGTCTGGTCTTGTGCGGTTTGGTCTGGTATTGCGGTCGGCGTGCCGGGGATGGCGTGTTTGGGCGTTAAAAGATCGACCGCCCCGTGCGCGTCGTCAACCACTCCAGCGCCAGCGAACCCACCTGCGAATTCCCGGTCGCGTCGAGCCCCGGCGACCACACGCACACCGCGAATTCGCCGGGCAGCACCGCGATAATCCCGCCGCCCACGCCGCTCTTCGCGGGCAAGCCCACGCGGTACACGAAATCGCCCGCCGCGTCGTAGGTGCCGCACGTCAGCATCAGCGCGGAAAGGCGCTTGGCCGAACTCGCGTCGAGCACCCGTTCGCCGCTCGCGGGCGAAACGCCGCCGTTTGCCAGAAACAGTGCGGCGCGCGCCAGTTCCACGCAGCTCATCGAGATCGCGCATTGGCGGCAATAGGCGTCGATCACGGTATCGGCGGGCATTTCGAGGTTGCCGAAGCTCGCGATGAAATGCGCCATCGCGCGGTTGCGCTCGGCGTGCGCGAGTTCCGATTGCGCGACGCGCAGGTCGTAGTCGATGCCGGGCTCGCCCGAGAGCCGCCGCACGAACTCGACAAGCGCGGTTTGCGCCTGCACGAAGCGGCGGCACAGCACGTCGGTCACGACGAGCGCGCCCGCGTTGATGAACGGATTGCGCGGCTTGCCCGCCTCGAACTCGAGCTGCACGAGCGAGTTGAAGGCCGTGCCAGAAGGCTCGCGGCCCACGCGCTGCCACAGCGCGTCGCCAAGCAACTGGAAGGCGAGCGTGCAGGCGAACAGCTTCGAAATGCTCTGGATGGAAAAGCGCACGTCGGCGTCGCCGGTGCGATATACCTGACCGTCCACCGTCACGATGGCCATGCCGAAGTGATCGGCGCGCACCGTGGCGAGTTCGGGAATGTAGTCGGCAACGCGGCCCGTGCCGATATGCGGCTGCAGGTCGCGATGGATGGCGTCGAGAATGGGCGTGTAGTCGAACGTGTGATTCATGGGCGGCGCAGGGCAGTGGCGGCGGCGGAGCGCCCGCCGCGGTCCTCGCGATTGTAGCGGCCCCGAGCGACCGCGTGAGCTTCGCCGCCCACGCCGGCTAAACCACGCGGGTCAATGCGCGCCCGCCGCGCCGCCGCCCCCGCCGCCCTTCGTCGACTTCGTGATCCAGATGAGCGGAATGATCACGAGAAAGATGATCGCCGAAATATAGAAAATGTCGTTCAGCCCCATCATGGCGGCCTGCGAGGTGAGCTGAAAATCGAACAGCGCGCGTGCGGACGGCTCGCTCAGGTTCAGCACCTTGCGGGTCTGGTCGATCGCCTGGACGAAGGTCGGGTTGTTGATCGAAGCCTGCTCGGTGAGCCGGGCGTGATGCAGGATCGTGCGGTTGTTCCAGGCGTTCGTCGCGATCGAGGTGCCCACCGCGCCGCAGAACACGCGCACGAAGTTCGAGAGGCCCGCCGCCGCCGGCACGCGGCTCGGCGGCTGTCCCGCGAGAATGATGGCGGTAAGCGGCACGAAAAAGAGCGCCATGGGGATGCCTTGCAGCAGCGTCGGCAACACGAGGTGGAACGTGTCGATTTCGATCACGTACCGCGAGCGCATATAGAACACCATGGCGAACAGTACGAACGCGACGGTGGCGATGATGCGCGCGTCGGAGCGCGGCAGGAGGCGTCCCACGACGGGCGACAGGATTACCGCGAACACGCCGAGCGGCGCGGTCACGAGGCCCGCATCGACCGAGCGGTAGTTCAGGTACTCTTGCATCCATTGCGGCAGCAGCACGAGATTGCCGAAGAACACGGCGTACGCCACGGAAATCGCGATGGTCCCGCCAAGAAAGTTGCGCTGCCCGAAGAGCCTCAAATCGACGATTGGGTGCTCCTCGGTCAGTTCCCAGACGAGAAAGAACGAAAAACTGACGAGCGCGACGAGCCCGAGCGTAACGATCGTCGGCGAGTTGAACCAGTCGAGGTCTTTGCCCTTGTCGAGCATGATCTGCAGCGAGGCGACCCAGGTGATGAGGAGGCCGAGGCCCACGACGTCGATGGGTGGTTTGCGCGTGGGCGTTTCCCGGTTGCGGTAGATTGTCCACGTGACGAAGCCGGCGAAGAGGCCCACCGGAATGTTGATGTAGAAGATCCACGACCAGTTGTAGCTGTCGGTGATCCAGCCGCCGAGCGCCGGGCCTGCGATCGGCCCGACAGTCGTGGTCATGGCCCAGAAGGCGAGGGCGGTGGACGATTTTTCCTTGGGCCAGGAACCGAGCAGGACGGCCTGTGAAAGCGGAATGAGCGGGCCGGCCACGGCGCCTTGCAGTACGCGGGCGATGAGCAGGATCGGCAGCGTGGGCGCCATGCCGCACAGCCACGAGGCCACCACGAAGGAGAGAATCGAGGCGACGAACAGGCGCACCTGGCCGAAGCGTTGCGTCAGCCAGCCGGTCAGCGGAATGGAGACTGCGTTGGCGGCCGCGAACACGGTGATGACCCACGTGCCTTCGTCCACGGAAACGCCCATGTCGCCGGAGATGGTCGGGATGGCGACGTTCGCGATCGACGTGTCGAGCACGTTCATAAAGGTCGCCAGCGCGACGGCGACGGTCGCGAGGATCAGTTTGCCGCCTTCGAGCGGAGGCGGCGGTGCGGGCGGCGACGATGAAGCGGCGGGCTGGTTCAAGCTTGTTCTCCGCGAATCCGGTTTGCGGCACAGGATACCTGCAATCGCCCTTTTTCATGGCCGGCCGCGGAGCATCCCCAGGCGGCGCAGGGTCATGAGCTTGCGGATGGCTTTCGCGTGCGGGTCGTGCGCGTGCCGCGCGCCGCGCAAAAAGCGTGCGCTGGACCCACAATACAGTCGTCAGTCACAGGGGAGGTCCGACCATGAGCTGGGAAGCATTCGAAGGGGGCTGGCGCCTGGCGCCGGCCGATGGCGCCGCGCATGCGCTCGTCGTGCTGCTGCATGGCGTGGGCAGCAACGCACAGGATCTGACGCCGCTCGCCGACGTATGGCGCGATGCGCTGCCGGGCGCCGCGTTCGCGTCGCTCGACGGCAGCGAGCCGTTCGACGGCGGCTTTGGCGGACGCCAGTGGTTCAGTCTGCGCGACATCGGCGAAAGCAATCGCGAGGCGCGCGTCGTGGCCGCCTCGCAGGTGTTCGAGCGCCGGCTCGACGCCGAACTCGCCCACTGGGGGCTCGGTCACGACGCGCTCGCGCTGGTGGGCTTCTCGCAAGGCTCGATCATGTCGCTCTATCACGTGGCCACCCAGGCGTCGGGCGCGGCGGCCGTGGTCGCCTATGCGGGGCGGCTCGTCACGCCCGTGGTCGCGAAAAGCCGCACGGTGCTCACGCTCGTGCACGGCGAGGACGACGAGGTGATTCCGGCAAGCGAACTGGAGCGCGCCGCCGCCGCGTTCAGCGACGCGGGATTCGCGCTCACCGCATTCGCGCTGCCCGGCGTGGGACACACGATCACGCCGCAGGGCGTCATGCTCGGGCGCGACGCGCTGGTGCGCGCACTCGCGCGCGGCTGACAGAGCGGTTGTCCGGAGAGCCTTCGCGCACCGCGACATCCGGCGCCGCAAGACCGCGAAAATGAATCGGAAACGAGGGCCCGGCGAGGGCACTGCGGCAGCTAAATCGGTATAAAAGGGCAGTCTCACACGCCCGCAGTGTCGTATTTCGGCCATATTTTCCGGATAAGCTATGCAGCGGTTTTTGGACCGGCTAAAGTTCGCGCCGGTTGCGGCCGTTAATACGGGGAGTCGCCGCGACCTTATGGGCCGCGTAGGCCCGTTCCGCCCGGCGCGCGGCTGGTTCGCGCTGCGTGGATGATGCCGCCATCGGGAATGCCATCCGTCGGCGCCTCATCTGCCGGGTCGCCAAAAAAACCGCACATCAGACCAATATGGCCCGAGCCAAGCCGCATTCCATTTTTTCCAAAAGGCTGTTGCGCCAGGACGTGGCGCTCGATCTCGGTACGGCCAACACGCTGATCTACACCGCCGACAAAGGCATCGTGCTGAACCAGCCCTCCGTGGTCTGCTTCGAGCGCCGCGCGGGCGCGAGCGAGACGACGGTGGCCGCGGTGGGCCGCGAGGCGAAGGATCTGCTCGGCCGCGCGCCGAACAATCTGGAGACGGTGCGGCCGCTTTCGCACGGCGTGATCGCCAACTTTTCCGCTGCCGAACACATGATGCGCCGCTTCGTGGCGATGGCGCAGCCGCGCCGTCTGCTCGGCCGCCGCGCCGCCTTCACGGTGTGCGTGCCGGCGGGCGCGACGCGCGTGGAGCGCCGCGCTGTTCGCGAGGCCGCCTTCGCGGCCGGAGCCGCGAGCGTGAACCTGATCGGCGAGTCGCTCGCGTCCGCGCTGGGCGCGGGCTTGCCGGTGCATGCCGCAACGGGCTCGATGGTCGTCGATATCGGCGGCGGCACGACGGAGGTGGGCATCGTCGCGCTCGGCGGCGTGGCGTGCAGCGGTTCGGTGCGCGTGGGCGGCGACCAGTTCGATCGCGCGATCGTCGATCATGTGCGCACGCTCTATGGCGTCGTGCTGGGCGATCAAACCGCCGAACACGTGAAGAAGACGATTGGCTGCGCGCTCCACGGCGAACCCATCGAGCGCATGCGCGCGACCGGGCGCAGCATGGAAGACGGCCTGCCGCGCACGGTCGAGATCACGAGCCACGACGTGGCGGACGCGCTGGCCGCGCCGCTGCGCGTGGTGATCAACGCGGTGCGCCAGGTGCTCGAGACGGCGCCCGCCGAACTCGTCACCGACATCGCCGATAGCGGCATCGTGCTCACGGGCGGCGGCTCGCTGCTCGTGAGGCTCGATCAGTGCCTCGCCGCGGAACTCGGCGTGACCGTGCGCGTGGCCGACGAGCCGCTCACCTGCGCGGTGCGCGGCGCGGGCGCGGCGGCTTCGCTCATGAGCGAGCACGCATTCGAATTCGTCGAATAACCACGCAAGCCGACTGACGTCGAAGCGCCGCCATGGCGGGCGGCTGCGGCGCGGGCGTGGGCGTGGGACAATACGCCGCTGTCCCGTTGTCCGCCCATCGTCCAGCCGTGAATCCAGCCGCTTTTCCGGCCCCAGGCACGTTCATCGAACTGCCCGGCGGCCTGCCCATGCCCTACGTCGAACGCGGCGAGGGCGAACTTCTTCTCTTCGTGCACGGCTCGCTGTGCGATTACCGCTACTGGCAGCCGCAGCTCGCTGGCCTCGCGCAGCAATATCGCTGTGTGTCGGTGAGTCTCACGCACTACTGGCCCGCCGGGGATGCCGCGCGCGGCCAGCCGTTTAGCTGGCGGCAGCACGCGGACGAACTTGCCGCGTTCGTCGAAGCGCTGGGCGCGGGGCCGGCGCACGTGGTCGGGCATTCGCGCGGCGGCCTCGTGTCGTTCCAGTTCGCGCGGCGCCATCCGCAGCACGTGCGCACGCTCACGCTCGCCGACCCCGGCGGCCCGGTGCAGCAACCGGGCCAGACGCTCGCCACGTTGCCCGAGACCGTCAACGCGTTGCGCGCCCGCGCCGTGGCGCTGATCGAGTCGGGTAACGTGGACGCGGGGCTGCAGCTATTCGTCGATTCGGTGAGCCGGCCCGGCTTCTGGGCGAAGAGCACGCATGGGTTCCGCCGCATGGCCGCCGACAACGCCCATACGCTCGGGCCGCAGTTTCAGGATCCGCTGCCCGCGTACACGCGCGAGCAGGCCGCCGAGGTGCAATGCCCCGTGCTGCTGATCGACGGCGAATTGAGTCCCGAGGTGTTTCACCGCGCCGTGGCCGCGCTCGAAGCGTGGTTGCCCGACGCGCGCCGCGCGACGGTGACGGGCGCGTCGCATGGGATGAATCTGGCGCGGCCCGCGGCCTTCAACGAACTGATCGATCGATTCGTAAGCGGCCACGGGCGCTGAAAGCACGCCGATGCAAAAATGGCGGCCATGTGGCCGCCATCTGTATTACCGCGAGAAATATCGCAGTCCGAACGAACTGCGTTTAGTCGCGGCCGTGCGCGTGCGCGTCGAGCTTGTTCTCGGCAGCCTCGCCGACGAGGCCCGCATAGTAGAGATGCACGCCGATCGCGAGCGAGTCGTTGCGGATTTCGTGAAAGGCCTTCCACGCCTTCACGGGGTCCTTGAACACGAGATAGTGCGCTTCCTGCGAAACGAGGCGCGCGACCTGGTGCAGGCCGTGGCCGTTGAGCGCGTCCACGAGGTGATCGAGGCTGCGGTGCGTGCGCGCGTCGGTGCGCGGATACAGCATGTGCAGCACGGCAACGCGTTCGTTGGCGAGCGCAGCCGACAGCGCGACCACGATGTCCTGGTGATTGAGTGCCGTGACGACGGCGCCCTCTGCTTGTTCGTCTTCTGCGAACAGGGTGTCGACCGAAATGTTCATCTGTTGCTTCCTTACGTTTTGCTTTAAGCGCGTGTGGCGAGGAAAGGGCCCGCCGGTGAAGGCGGGCCGCAAGTCTACTGCCATGCAAGTGGCCGGAGTCGGCGTAGGTGCGCAAACTTCGGTCGCCACGACAGGGGAAGTCGCTGCATGTCAAGCAGTATCGCAAAGTTGGGGTGCGGCATGTTGCACTGCAATAGCAAAATATTGTTGCAGAAATCGATGTTAAGGAAGTCGCAAGCTTCGCAATATTGCGGGCTGGAAGAGGGATTGTTGCTGGCTTCGCTATCAATCGGCGCTGCGCCGCGCCGTAGAATGCGGCAAGCGGTCGCAGCGACTGGCTGCGTCTTGTTGCGGGAAGTTTGTGCGCGGTTTGCGCGCAGTTTGCGATGTAAAAGCAACTCAAGGACACACAATGATCGATTCGAAGACACACGCCACGCTCACGATTCCCGGCCAGCCCGAGAGCATTCAGTTGCCGGTCTACCAGGGCACCATCGGCCCGGACGTGATCGACATCCGCAAGCTGTACGGCCAGACCGGCATGTTCACGTACGACCCGGGCTTCATGTCCACGGCGGCGTGCAACTCGGCGATCACGTACATCGACGGGGACAAGGGCGAGTTGCTCTATCGCGGCTACCCGATCGACAACCTCGCGCAAAACGCCGACTTCCTCGAAAGCTGCTACCTCCTGCTCAAGGGCGAGTTGCCCACGCAGCAGCAGAAGGACGAATTCGTGGCCTCGGTGACGAACCACACGATGGTTCACGAGCAGATGCACTTCTTTTTCCGGGGGTTCCGTCGTGACGCACATCCGATGGCGATTCTGGTGGCGGCGGTGGGCGCGCTGTCCGCGTTCTATCACGACTCGCTCGACATCAATAACGCGCAGCATCGCGAGGTGTCGGCGATCCGCATGATCGCGAAGCTGCCGACGCTGGTTGCCATGGCGTACAAATACACGATCGGCCAGCCGTTCGTGTACCCGCAGAACGACCTCTCGTACAGCGCGAATTTCATGCGCATGATGTTTTCCGCGCCGAGCGAGGAGTACAAGGTCAACGACGTGCTCGTGCGCGCGCTCGACCGCATCCTCATCCTGCACGCCGACCACGAGCAGAACGCTTCGACCTCGACGGTGCGCCTCGCGGGTTCGTCGGGCGCGAACCCGTTCGCGTGTATCGCGGCCGGTATTGCGTGCCTGTGGGGCCCGGCGCACGGCGGCGCGAACGAAGCCGCGCTGAACATGCTCGAAGAAATCGGCTCGGTCGATAACATCCCGAAGTTCATCGAGCAGGTGAAGGACAAGAACTCGGGCGTGAAGCTGATGGGTTTCGGCCACCGCGTGTACAAGAACTACGATCCGCGCGCGAAGCTCATGCGCGAGACGTGCTACGAAGTGCTCAACGAACTGGGCCTGCACGACGACCCGCTCTTCAAGCTCGCCATGCAGCTCGAAAAGATCGCGCTGGAAGACGAATACTTCGTGTCGCGCAAGCTGTATCCGAACGTGGACTTCTACTCGGGCATCGTGCAGCGCGCGCTGGGCATCCCCACTTCGATGTTCACATGCATCTTCGCGATGGCGCGCACGGTGGGCTGGATTGCGCAGTGGAACGAAATGATCGCCGACCCCGAGCAGAAGATCGGCCGTCCGCGCCAGCTCTTCATCGGCGAAACGTCGCGCGAAGCCAAGCCGATTTCGCAGCGCTGATCCTCGCAACGCGCGCCGTTGCTGGCGCGCGCCGGATTGCCTTTCACGGGCGCCCGCACGTTCGAAGCGTGCCGGCGCCCGCAATTTTTTCCGCGCACGTTCCTTGCTCGCATCGCGATTTGCCACTGATTTGCCGCACTTGCGTCGCATTTTCTTCGCGCATTCGCCGCCAACGCACGCGCCGAAGCCACTACAATCGACCGCAAGCGAACCGTACCGTAACCCTTTGCATGGGACCCAGGAGGCACGCAATGCAGGATCCTGAAACACTCGGCGGCGTCACGCGCTCAAGCGGCGTGGATCATCCCGGTCAAGAACCGCGGGAAACCGACAGCGCGTTCATCGCGCCCGAATCACCCGAGGTCGCAAGCGCCGACCAGCATGTGCTGAAGTCGGGGGGCACCTTCATCGTCAACGATCCGCTAGGCGACATCACCGGCATCGACGACGGCCTCTTCGTCAACGACACGCGCGTGCTCTCGTCGCTGCGTCTCACGTTCGGCGGCCGCGTGCCCTCGCTGCTCTCCGGCAGCGTGAGCAGCGACAACGCCGTATTCACGGCTCACCTCACCAATCGTCCGCTGCCGCCGCTCGGCGGCACCACCACGCCCGAAGGCGTGATTCACGTGCAGCGCGAGCGCGTGCTCTCCGGCACGATGATGACCGAGGCCATCGAACTCACGAACTACGGCACGGAAGACGCTGTGGTGCCGCTTTCCATCTCGTTCGCGAGCGACTTCCGCGACATGTTCGAAGTGCGCGGCCTGAAGCGCGAAAAACGCGGCACGCTCATGCCGCCGCGCGTGGAAAACGGCGACGTGCGGCTCGAATATCTCGGCCTCGACAAGGTGGCGCGGCGCGTGCGCATCGAGTTCTCGCCCACGCCGAGCCAACTCCTCGCCGATCGCGCGGACTTCACGGTCGATCTGCCCGCGCAAGCCTGCGTCTCGATCTACCTCACAGTGGCCATCGAAGTCGAGGCGCTGCCCGACGCCGCGCCCGGCACGCAGAGCGCGGGCGTCTTTCAGCCGCCTTATTGCCTCGCGAACTCGCAGGAGCAGAGCGTGGGCCGCGCGGCCGTGCGCGCCGCGCTGGTCGACTCGCATATCGTGATGCGCGAGCGCCGCCGCGCGGCGGCGCGTCTGCGTTCGAGCAATCCGCTCTTCAATGCGTGGATCAACCGCTCGATCGCCGATCTGGGGCTGCTCACCACCGACCTGCCGACCGGCCCCTATCCGTACGCGGGCATTCCGTGGTTCTCCACGCCGTTCGGCCGCGACGCGGTCATCACGTCGCTGCAAACGCTGTGGCTCACGCCCGCGCTCGCGCGCGGCGTGCTGCGTTTTCTCGCGGAGCACCAGGCGCGCGAGGACTCGGCGTTCCGCGACGCGGCGGTCGGCAAGATCATGCACGAAATGCGCAAGAGCGAAATGGCCGCCACGGGCGAAGTGCCGTTCGCGCTCTACTACGGCGGGGTGGACACCACGCCGCTCTTCGTCGTGCTGGCGGGCGCATACGTCGAGCGCACCGGCGATGTTTCGCTCATCGACGAGTTATGGCCGGCGCTCGAACGCGCGGCGGGCTGGGTTGCAGGGGTGTGCGACCGTAACAAGCTCGGTCTGCTCGACTACCGGCGCGAATCGGAAGGCGGCCTCGCGAACCAGGGCTGGAAGGACAGCCACGATTCGGTATTCCACGCGGACGGCCGTTTCCCCGATGGTCCCATCGCACTCGTCGAAGTGCAGGCGTACGCCAGTTCGGCGTTCGAAACGATGTCGCGCTTCGCCACGCATCGCGGCCAGGTGGAAGACGCCGCGCGCTACGCCGCGCGCGCCGCGAAAATACGCCGCTGCGTGGAAGAGAAGTTCTGGATGCCGGAGGCGGAGTTCTACGGCATTGCGCTCGACGGCCACGGCGATCTTTGCCGCGTGCTCGCCTCGAACGCGGGCCATTTGCTTGCATTCGGCTTGCCCCAGGAGGAGCGCGGCCGTGCCGTGGCGGAAGGGCTCGAATCGGCGCTGTTCCATACGGGCTGGGGCGTGCGCACGCTCGCGGCGGGTCAGGCGCGCTTCAACCCGATGGCGTACCACAACGGTTCGGTCTGGCCGCACGACAACGCGCTGTGCGCGCGCGGTCTCGCGCGCTACGGCCGCAAGGCCGCGGCGGTGCGGTTGCTGCAGGCGCTGTTCGAGGCCGCGGTGACGTTCGACATGCGTCTGCCTGAACTCTTCTGCGGCTTCCCGCGCCGGCGCGGCGAGCCGCCCACGGCGTATCCGGTGGCCTGCCTGCCGCAAGCGTGGGCCGCGGGCTCGCCGTTCATGATGCTCGAGGCGTGTCTTGGCGTGACGATCGACGCGGCGCGCAACGAAGTGCGTGTCGAGCAGCCCATGCTGCCGGAAGGCATCGACTGGATCGAAGTGAGCGATCTGCGCGTGGGCAACAATACGGTGACGCTCATGTTCCGTCGCGTGGACGGCAAGGTCGTGGCATCGGCGGATCGCAGCGACGTGAAGGTGGTGGCGTTGCTGTGAGGGTTGGCGCGGGCCTTCGAAGCCCGCGCCTCGTTATCGATCGACGCGCCGCAGTTCGAACTGCGGCGTAACGTAACCGGTCTCGACGCCCATCGTATTGAAGATACGCGGGGCATCGAATTTACTTAGTTCTGCAATTTGTTCTTTCGTGCCGACGCCGAGTTGCCTCAGCACTTCCACGACGGTGGCATGGAGCGCGGTCAGATCGCCATCCTCGATTTTCACCGCGATACCCAATGCCGGGCCGCCGGTATGTGCCGCGCTCGCCGCGCCTGCGCGCACGCCAATCGCATAACTGCCCGCCGCGCCCAGTTTGCCGACCAGCGCGCCCTCGAACGCGCGCATGAGCGCCGTGCAGAACCGGCCTTCGCCTGCCACGAGTTCCGGATACGACGTCATCGCGCGATAGATGCGGGCGAGCGCTTGCGAGCGGGCATCGTTGGCCGGGTCCGCATGATCCTGCGCATCGGCGAGCTTCGCGAAAAGGCGCGCGAGCCGGTCGAGCGGGAAGGCCGGCGTGGGCAGATTGCAGCCGTCGACGCCCCATTCGACGCCCGTTTCGGGAAGATCGCAGACCTCGGCCACGACACGCTTTACGTGCTGCTGCAAGGGATGCGAAGGCAGATGGTAATCGGCCAGCGCCGCGCCGATGGAGCGCGCGCCCGCAAGCATGCCCGCGTGCTTGCCCGAGCAGTTGCTGCACACCGCGCCGGGCGTGAAGTCGCGTTTGATCCATGCCTTGTACACGGCGTCGGAGAGCGGCGGATGGCCGCCGCAACGCAGGTCCGATTCGGTTGCGGACACCTTGGCGAGCATCGCGCGCGTGCGCTCGATATGGCGGTTCTCGCTGCTGTGCGAGGCGCACATGAGCGCGAGATCGGCGTCGTCGAAGTGAAAGCGCTCCAGCGCGCCCGTCTCCACTACGGCGAGCGCCTGCGCGGGCTTGGCCGCCGAGCGCACGAGCGTCATGCGATGCGGGTCGCCGAACGCGTAGAGCAGGCGGCCCTGCGCGTCGACCACGGCAATGTGGGCGATATGCGTGGTTTCGATTACACCGCCGCGCAAGACTTTTACGGCGGGTTGGGGAGCGCTCGTCGTCATCGTTGGTCTGCCTTGAGTCCGGGATAGGGATCGTGATGCGCGATCGAAGTGCAATCGATGCGCCGATCGATGTGCGATTCTAATCCGCGCATTCCGATGATGGATTAACGCGCTTTAACGCGCCTCGCGCGCCACGCGGCACGCTGCCAGATCCCACGCGCCGCTGCCGACCGTTTTGAGCAGCACGGGCGCGCCATCATGCTTCGCGCCGTCCGTCACGGCGGAGCCTATCGTGCGCACATTCGCCCAGTCGATGCCGGCCTGCAGCAGGTCGCCCGCTTCTTCGCGCGCTGCCGCCAGATCGTCCACGAACACGCGGCTTGCGCGCACCGTTTCCTGCCCGATTTCGGCGGCGTCCGGCGTGAAGGCGCCAACGCCGATCACGAGCCGGTCCTCGCGCGCCGCGGCATCGTACACGGGCGTCTTGCTCGTGGTCGCCGCGATGACCGTGTCGGCTTCCCCGGCCATGTCGCCGCGCGCGGGCGTCACGCGCACGCCGGACTGCGCAAGCCGGGCGCAAAAAGCTTCCGCGGACGCCTCCGTGCGGCCCTTCACG
The DNA here is from genome assembly GCF_905220295.1 of Paraburkholderia sp. J76. Lineage (NCBI taxonomy): Bacteria > Pseudomonadati > Pseudomonadota > Betaproteobacteria > Burkholderiales > Burkholderiaceae > Paraburkholderia > Paraburkholderia sp. J76. The sequence continues at coordinate 156,133 of NZ_CAJMZJ010000012.1, read as the reverse complement.
TAGAGCGTCGCCGCCGGATAAAGCTGGCCAATCGCCTCGGCATGAAAACGCGCCTGCTGCCCGGTGCCGATCACGAGAAATGCGCGCGGCGCGCCCGGGTGAAAGAGCCGCACGCCCAGCATGGAAAGCGCCGCGGTGCGCCGCCCGGTGACGGTCGGCCCGTCGAGAATGAATTCGGGCTGGCCCGTCGAGCCGTTGCACACCGTCACCGCGCCGAAGATGGTCGGCATGCCGAGCGCCGTGTTGGCCGGGCACACGCTCACGAGCTTGTGGATGGCGATGTCGTCGGCGCTCGCGGGCATCGAGAGCATGACCCCGTTGCCCTTCAGCGGCACGCCGGTGCGCACGGGCGCGTGAATGCGGCCCGCGTCGTGGTCCTGCGCGGCCGTGGCGAGGGCGTCGAGCAGCACGCCGTAGTCGAGCAGGCGCGCCGTGGCGGTCGCGTCGTAAATCGCAATGGGCTCCATCGAATATTCTCTCCTGATGAACGATGCGTGGGCGGGACCGCGTGAGTTGCGGCCCCGGCCTCAAAAGCGGTCGATGCGAAACGGTGCGAGATCGACAGCGGGCGTGTCGCGCGCCATCAATTGTGCGACGAGTTCGCCGGTGAGCGGTCCGAGCGTGAGGCCCAGATGCTGATGGCCCGTCACGACGAAGGCATTCCGCGCGCCGGGAATCTCGCCGATCATCGGCAGATAGTCGGGCAGCGTGGGGCGCTCGCCGTACCAGCGGCTCGCGACCTGCGGGGCTGGCTCGCCGGGAAAGAGTGTCTGGAACTGCGTGGCGAGCAAGTCGGCGCGGCGCCAGTCGGGCGCGCCGCGCGCGCCAAGCTCGACGGTGCCGGCAAGCCGTATGCCTTGCGCCATCGGGTTGCAGGTGAAGCCGCGTTCGACGAAGCTCACGGGCACGCGCGGCGTGTCTTGCGACGGCGCGGCGAGTTGCACGTGATAGCCGCGCTCGTTGGTCAGCGGAATCCCTGCGCCAAGCTGCTGCGCGAGTTCGCCGCTGTGCGAACCCGCCGCGATCAACACTTTCGCGGCCGGCTGTGTTTCGCCGTTGAGCGTGACGCCGATACGTCCATCGGGCAGGGCGCGCAACGCATCGACGGCGGCGCATGTGAAGCTCGCGCCCGCCGCGAGCGCGGCGTCGAAAATGCGCACGACGACCTGCTGCGGATTCGTGACCGAAGCCATGCCCGGAAAGTAGCGCGCGTGGCTGATATGAGGCGTGAGCGACGGCAGATAATCGCGCCGCACCTGCCCGGCCGAGAGCGTTTCATAGCGCACGCCATGCAGGTCGAGCAGATCGAGTTGCGCGCGCTCCGTTGCGTGCGCAACGGGTTGCTCGAACACGTAGAGCGAGCCGACGTCGCGAAAGAGATCGTTGGCGATCTGTTGACTTAGAAGCCGACGCCACGCTTGCGCCGCGTTGGTCACGAGGCTAGCGAGCGCGCGGGTATTGCGCCGAAAACGCGGGCGCTGCGCCTGAGCGGCGAATTCCAGCACCCACGGCGCCATGCGCGGCAGGCTGCGCTTGTGCAGCCGTAGCGGGCTGTCGCGACGCAGCAGCATGCGGGGGAGGCCCGCCATCGTCTCGGGACTTGCGAGCGGCGCGACATGATCGACAGCGATCAGCCCCGCGTTGCCGAACGAGCAGCCCGAGCCCGGCGGCGCGCTGTCGACGACACGCACGCGCATGCCGCGTTGCGCCAGGTTGAGCGCGGCGCATGCCCCGACGATGCCCGCACCGATGACGACGACGTCTTCCATGTCAGTCTCGCGACGAAGAAGTGGTTGTGCTTCGATGCTAACCCATCAATTTCCTATAGGAAACTTTTTTCTGATCGTGTATCTCGTGTGATCGAGCCGCATATCAGGCGTGGCCTTGGGACGCGTTGTAGGCGCCAGCCTGCTCCAGCAGCCACGCGCGAAACCGTTCCAGCGGCTTGCCGTGGCTGAGTTCGGTGGGATAGACGAAGTAGTAGCCGCCATCGGCAATGGCCGGCGCTTCGAACGGAACAACGACGCCGAACCGCTCTAGCTGGCCTTCCACGAAGAACTTCGGCACGAGCGCCACGCCGAGCCCGGCCGCCGCGGCTGCGATCAGCATCGTGTGCAGTTCGTAGCGTACGCCGTGCATGGTGGCGTTGTCTTCCACGCCGAGGTCGGAGAACCAGCGCGTCCATGCGTCGGGGCGCGTGGTGGAATGCAGCAGCGGATAGGCGAGTAGTTCATGCGCTTTCTTGATGGGCCGCGCCAGCAGCGAAGGCGAACAAACAGGCACCACTTCCTCGCCGAACAGAAAATCGGACGATGTGCCGGGCCAGGTGGGCTTGCCGTAGTGAATGGCGGCTTCGAAATGCGATTCCTCGAACGAAAACGTCTCCGTGCGTACGCCCATGTTCACGCGCACGTCCGGCGTGCGGTCGTAGAAGTCCTTGAGGCGCGGAATCAGCCATTCGGAGGCGAAAGTCGGCAGCACGGCGAGTTCCAGATAGCCGCCGCCGCTGCCGTGAGCGATGATCGAAAGCGTGTCGCGATCCAGATTTTCGAGCGCACGGCGCACCTGCGTGCTATAGAGCCGGCCCGCGCGCGTGAGCACCACCCGCTGCTTGGCGCGCACGAAGAGGCGCACGCCGAGATTCGATTCGAGCGTGGCGATCTGGCGCGACACGGCGCTTTCGGTGAGAAACAGCTCTTTGGCGGCGTGCGTGAAGCTCTCGTGCCGCGCGGCGGCTTCGAAGGCCGTGAGCGCGCCGATGTTCGGGATCTTGAACTTGCGCATGTTGATTCCAGAAACTCATCAAGTGACAATTTAATCTCGCTTTACGCACGGCGCAACCATTCGAATAATGCATTCCACGTATAACTTGCCCAACGACTGCTGCTGAGGCGGCCGTTTCCTGTGAGATTGGTGATGCGCAATTCGAACGTAGAACGCCTGTTGTCCGCGCTGCTTGGCCGCGAGAAAACCGAAACCCTCTTTGCAACGCTCAACTTTCCTTCGATGCTAGAAGATTGGGAAAGCGGCACCGTCACGCGCGCCGAACTCGCCCAGGCGATGAACATGGCGCTGTTCGAAGACCTGCTGGAGCGCTCGCCCAACGGCCGCACGTACACGAACGATGCAGTGGCGCAGGGCGGTGCGGTGTACTTCGACCACGGCGCGCTGCGCACGGTGCGCTGGGCGCAAAACGGCGCGCTGCCGCCCGGCGAAGCGGCGTTCACGCGCATTCTGCGCCCGCTCGGTTTTCGGCTTAACGGCCGCTATCCGCTCGACAAGCTCGGCATGACGGGACGCGCTTATGCCCACGAAGACGCGCCCGACGAAATCGCACAGTTCTTCGTGAGCGAACTGCACCCGGAGCGCTTTTCGGCCGCGTTCCAGCAAGCCGTGACGAACGTGGTGGGCGCGTCGAAAGACCCGCTTACGCCGCTGGCCATTGCGCAGCTTTCCGAACTCGAACGCGACGGTTCGCTGCCGCTCGACGCGGCGCTCAAGCTGCTGCCCGTGATCGTCGGCGCGTTCGCGCGGCAGCACGATGTGCCATCTATTTCGGACTACGAGACGTTGCTGGAAGAGTCCGCGGAAATGGCATGGATCGCAACGGAAGGCAACGCCTTCAATCACGCGACCGACCGCGTGGAAGACGTGTTCAAGCTTTCGGACGACGAAAAGGCCAAGGGACGCCCGATGAAACCCAGCGTGGAGACCTCGCGCTCGGGCCGCGTATTTCAGACCGCGTATCGGGCCGATACCGTCAAGCGCGAATTCCGCGCGGCCGATGGCCGGCGCGTGACGCGTGAGGTGCCGGGATCGTTCTATGAGTTCATTACGCGCAAGCGCACGTTCGATCAGGCCACGCGGCGCTGGCAGACCGATTTGCGTTTCGATGCGGGCAACGCCACCGGCATTTTCAAAATGACCGCGAACGCCGCGTAAGCATGGCGGATCAAACGCCCGGCGCGCCTTCGTGCGTGTCCGGGTGCGGTTCGTTGATGAGCCAGAGGACTTCGGCGTCTTCCTCGCTCGTGGAAACGGCCGCATGCCCGGTGCGGCTGTCGAAATAGAGGCTGTCGCCGGCGGCGAGATGCGTGGGCGCATAAAGTTCGGAGTACAGACAAACCGAGCCGCTCAATATGAAGAGAAATTCTTCGCCTTCGTGGCGGCCCCATTCCGTGAACTCATCGAGCGAATGCGCCGTTACGCGAATGCGAAACGGATACATCGCCTTGTGCGCGAGTTCCGTCGCCAGCAGTTCCATCTGATAGCAGCCCGCCGAATGCTGCTGCCCGCCGCCCTTGCGGGTGAGCGCGCGGCGTCCGCTCGCGCGCGGCCTGGGCGCCGAGCCGAACAGTTCGCCAAGGTCGATCTTCAGGCCGTGAACGATCTTCTGCAGCACGTCGAACGTCGGGGACATGACGCCGTTTTCCACCTTCGAGAGCGTGGAGCGCGACACGCCGCATGCGCGGCTGGCGGCCTCGAGCGTGTAGTCGTGCTTCAGCCGGGCCGCCTTGACGCGCTTGCCCAGTTCCGCCGAAGCATGCTCGGCGGGCTTGAGGGACGGGATTTCCATTCGGGAACTCGGGTGCTTGCTGATTTGTTCGTATCGTACTCTATGTTTCCGATCATAACATTCGCGTGTTGTCTGGCATTTGCCGATGCTGCGTCACGCCTCGCCGTATTCCGCGTCCTGGCGGGCTTGATGAGAAAAGCGCATTACGTCGTGATTAGATTTCGTTTGATGCCCGCGAAACCGCTGCCGACAATCCTCGCACGTCCCCTTTCCGATACCGAAGGAATATCGTATGCCAGCTCGTTTCCTCGCTTCTCGTCGTGGCTGCGCGATCGCAGCGTCGTTGATGTTGGTGGCCGGCGCGGTCAGCGCGCAGGAAATGGTCGTGAAGATCGGCGTGGCCAGCCCGCTCACGGGCGGCGGCGCGGCGTACGGCAAGGACATCGAGAACGGCGTGCGTCTGGCCGTGGACGAAGCCAACGCGGCGCATCCCACCATCGGCGGCAAGCCGGTCAAGTTCGTGATCGACTCGCAGGACGACCAGAGCGACCCGCGCATTGGCGTGCAGGTCGCGCAGCAACTCGTGGACGACAACGTGGCTGTCGTAATCGGCCACTTCAATTCGGGCACGACGCTGCCGGCCTCGAAGATCTACGCGAAGGCGGGCATTCCGATGATCACGCCGGCCGCCACCAATCCGGCGATCACGCAGGGCGGCGCGCCGACCATCTACCGCGTGATCGCCACCGACTCGCAAAACGCCGGCAACGCGGGCAACTACGCGGCAACGGTGACGAGGGCGAAGCGCATCGCCATCATCGACGACCGCACGGCCTTCGGCCAGGGCGAAGCCGACGAGTTCGAAAAGGCCGTGAAGGCGGGCGGCGGCACGATCGTCGCGCGCGAGTTCACGAACGACAAGGCCGTGGATTTCAGCGCGCAACTCACGAGCATCAAGCGCACGAATCCCGACCTCGTGTTCTTCGGCGGCCTCGACGCGCAGGCGGCCATGATCGTCAAGCGCATGCGCCAGCTTGGTCTGAAAGCGCAATTCCTCGCGGGCGGCGGCGTCATGGACGCAAACTTCATCAAGCTCGCCGGCGATTCCGCCGATGGCGCTTCGGTGTGGGAATACGGCCAGCCGCTCGGCACGCTGCCCAAGGGCCGCGGTTTCGAGGCGAAGTTCAAGCAGAAGTACGGGATCGACATGCTCGCCTACGCGCCGTTCGCGTACGACGCGGCGTGGGTCGCCATCTCGGCGATGGAGAAGGCGGGCTCCGCGACGCCGGCGCAGTTCAACGCGGCGCTCAAGGCCACGAACTACGACGGCATCACGGGCAAGATCGCATTCAATGCGCAGGGCGACCTGAAGAGCCCGAGTTCGACGCTGTACCAGGTCAAGAACGTCGCCTGGGTGCCGGTCACGACGCGTACGGCCGACTAACCTGGACACCCGTTGCTGCTTCGTGTTGTCGCCGAAAAATTGCGCGTGTATAGTTTCCTAAAGTATCAATGTTTCGTATCGGAAATTTTTAAGGGATTCTACCTATGAAAGCCTCCTCCATCCTCTCGGATCTCGGTATTTCCCAGCTCGCGGAAGCCGGTGACATCGCCGTGCATTCGCCGATCAACGGTGAACTGATCGGCCGCGTCGCGAGCCAGTCGGCGGCCGACGTCGACGCCGTGCTCGCGAAGGCGCAGGAGGCGTTCAAGACCTGGCGCAACGTGCCCGCGCCGCGCCGGGGCGAACTCGTGCGCCTGCTTGGCAACAAGCTGCGCGAACAGAAGCGCGCGCTCGGCAGCCTCGTCTCGCTGGAAACCGGCAAGATCTTCCAGGAAGGCCTGGGCGAAGTGCAGGAAATGATCGACATCTGCGACTTCGCTGTTGGTCTCTCGCGTCAGCTTTACGGTCTGACCATTGCATCGGAGCGCCCCGGCCACCGCATGGCGGAAACCTGGCACCCGATGGGCGTGTGCACCGTCATTTCCGCGTTCAACTTCCCGGTTGCCGTGTGGTCGTGGAACGCCGCGCTCGCGCTCGTGTGCGGTAACGCCGTGGTCTGGAAGCCTTCGGAAAAAACGCCGCTCACCGCGGTTGCCGTCAACAAGATCATGCAGGACGTGCTGAAGGAATTCGGCGATGCGCCCGAAGGCCTCACGGCTCTGGTGGTGGGTGGCCGCGACGTGGGCGCGAAGCTCGTGGCCGACCCGCGTTCGAACATCGTGAGCGCAACGGGCAGCACCGAAATGGGCCGCACGGTAGGCGTGGAAGTCGCGCGCCGCTTTGGCCGCTCGCTGCTCGAACTGGGCGGCAACAACGCGGGCATCGTTTCCGCAACCGCCGATCTCGAACTCGCGCTGCGCGGCATTCTGTTCTCGGCGGTGGGCACGGCGGGTCAGCGCTGCACGTCGCTGCGCCGCCTCTTCGTGCACGAGAGCGTATACGACAAGGCGGTCGAGCGGCTCAAGACGCTGTACGGCAAGGTCGTGATCGGCAATCCGCTGGAGCAAGGCACGCTGATGGGACCGCTCATCGACGAGCAGTCGTTCGCGCGCATGCAGGCGGCGCTCGAACAGGCAAAGCAGGAGGGCGGCAAGGTGTTCGGCGGCGAGCGCCACACGGTGGCGGGCAACGAAAAGGGCTTCTACGTGCGTCCGGCGATTGTCGAGATGCCGTCGCAAACCGAAGTTGTCCTGAAGGAAACCTTCGCGCCCATTCTTTACGTGCTCAAGTACAGCGATTTCGGCGACGCCATCGAGGCGAACAACGCGGCTCATCACGGCCTCTCTTCGTGCGTGTTCACGACGGACCTGCGCGAGAGCGAACGCTTCACGTCGGCATCGGGCAGCGATTGCGGCATTGCGAACGTGAACATCGGGCCGAGCGGCGCGGAGATCGGCGGTGCGTTCGGCGGCGAAAAGGAAACGGGCGGCGGCCGCGAGTCGGGCTCCGACGCGTGGAAGGCTTATATGCGCCGCGCGACCAACACGGTCAATTATTCGTCGGCGCTGCCGCTCGCGCAGGGCATCGATTTCAACGTCGAATAAGCGCGTTTGGTGTACGCGACCGGGCGCATCGCGCGCCCGGCCGAGGGATCGATTCGCGCAAATCCAATCGCTGCGCGCCGCAGTTATCCGCAATCTGGAGCCAGTCGTGAGTTCTCAAGTCGTTATCGTTGGCGGCGGGGTAATCGGTAGTTCTATTGCTTATTTTCTGCGCGCGGCCGATCCAACGGTTTCCGTGACCGTGTTCGAGCGGGACCCGAGTTATGCGCGCTCGTCGTCGGCGCTTTCTGCCGCGTCGATCCGGCAGCAGTTTTCCACGCCGTTGTCGATCCAGATGTCGCTCTTCGGCATCGAGTTTCTGCGCGGCATTGGCGAGCGGCTCGAAGTGAACGGCAGCCGTCCGTCGATCGATCTGCACGAGGGCGGCTATCTTTTCCTCGCGACGGACGCGGGCGACGCCACGCTGCGCGAGAATCACGCGCTGCAAACGAGCCTCGGTGCGGACATCGAACTCATGTCGAGCGACGCGCTGCGCGCGAAGTTTCCCTGGCTCAATGTCGAGGATCTCGCAAGCGGCGCTTATGGGCGCAGCGGCGAAGGCTGGTTCGACGGCTACGGCCTCGTGCAGGCGCTGCGCAAGAAGGCGCAGTCGCTCGGCGCGCGCTATGTGGCGGCCGAGGTAACGGGCGTCGTGCGCAGCGGACGCAAGATCACGCACGTAATCGCGAGCGATGGCGAACGCCATGCGTGCGATACGGTCGTGAACGCCGCCGGCGCGTGGGCGCGCAAGCTCGCGGAAATGATGGACATCGACATTCCCGTTTATGCGCGCCGCCGCAGCATTTTCAACGTATCGTCGCCCGCGCGGCTTGCCGCTTGCCCGTTGCTGATCGACCCGTCGGGCGTGTATTTCCGCCCGGAGGGCAATACGTATATCACCGGAACGTCGCCGGGCGCGGAGAACGACCCCGACGATCTGCCGCTCGACGAAGTCGATCACGCCATCTTCGACGACGTGATCTGGCCCACGCTCGCGCATCGCGTGCCGGAGTTCGAAGCGCTGCGCGTGGAGAACTGCTGGTCGGGCTATTACGAGTACAACGTGCTCGACCAGAACGCAATCATCGGTTACCACCCAGCCGTCGACAATTGCATATTCGCCAATGGTTTTAGCGGGCACGGCTTGCAGCAGGGGCCGGCCACGGGGCGGGGCGTGAGCGAGTTGATTCTCAATGGCAGGTACGCCACGCTCGATCTTTCTTCGCTCGACTGGTCGCGCGTGCTGGAAAACCGGCCGATCGTCGAAAAGAATGTTGTGTGACGGCTCAGTTAGCTCTCCAAACCATGTACGACTTCACCGCGCCTTTTCAGCACCCAGCCGGTTCGCCGATTCGCGAGCTTTTCAAATACCTGGGAGAACCAGGCATGATTTCGTTCGCTGGCGGTTATCCGGCCAGCGACCTGTTCGACGCCGCTGGACTCCAGGCGGCATCGGCCCTGGCCTGGCAGGCTCCCACGCGCTGCCTTCAGTATGGCCCGACCGACGGCTTGCCCGAGTTGAAGACGCAACTGCTCGCGCTGATGGCACGCCGTGGCGCGACTTGCGCGCCCGAGGAAATGCTCGTCACGACCGGATCGCAGCAAGGTCTCGATCTCCTGTTGCGCGTGCTGCTCAGCCCGGGCGATACGGCCTTGACCGAGCAGCCGGCCTATCCTGCCACGCTGCAGGCGCTCAGGCTTCAGCAAGCGCATGTCGTGACCGTTCCCGTAGACGGCGACGGCCTCGACGTGGACTTACTCGCGGCGCGGCTCGCCTCGGGCGCGATTGCGCGGCCGAGGCTCCTGTACACGGTGCCGACCTTTGCCAATCCCACCGGGGCCACGCTCACGCGCGAGCGGCGCCTTGCGCTCCTGCGTCTCGCCGTTCAGTACCGTTTCGTGATAATCGAGGACGATCCGTACGGCGATCTGCGTTTCGCGGGTAATGCGGTGCCGACGATGCTGGCGCTGGCAAGCGAAGTGCAGGGCGCGCGCGATTGGATCGTGCACTTCTCGAGTCTTTCGAAAATCGTCGCGCCTGGCTTGCGCGTCGGCTGGACCATCGCACCCGCCGAAATCGCGCGCCGCTGCATGATCGCCAAGCAGACCGTCGATCTGTGCAGTACGCCGTGGACGCAGGCGATTGCCGCACATTATCTGGAAGCGGGCTCGCTCGAGCGGCATCTTCCGCACATCGCGCAGGCGTATCGGCGCAAATGCGAGGCGCTTTGCGATGGCTTGCGCGCGCAGTTCGGCGAGGAAATCGCGTTTCATCAACCCGAAGGCGGCATGTTCGTGTGGGCGCGCATTCCCGGCGCGGCGATCGATGCGCTCTTGCCGAATGCAATCGCGAACAAGGTGATTTTCGTGCCCGGCAAGGCGTTTTTCGCTGACGAGCCCGACGCCGCGTCGCTGCGCCTTTCGTTTGCCGCGCCGAACGTAGATGAGATTCGTGAAGGCGTGGCGCGTTTGAAGCGGGCCGCGCAGGCCACGCGAACGGCGAGCGCGGCGTCTGCATCGGTTTGAAAAGCCTGCGGCTTATGAGCGATTCGAGCGCCGCGCAACCGGTTGCGCCAGCTCGACGAATCGCTGCACGCATGTCGATGTGAACGGTTCGATCCACGAGACCGTCTGGTCGAGTACCGGCGCGCCGCTCAACGGCACGTAGGTCACGCCCGAGCGTCGCAGCGCCATCGTGAAGGCCGGCACGATGGCGACGCCGCGCTCGGCCGCGACGAGCGAGATGAGCGTCGCCGTCTGCGAAGCGGTGGGCCCGATGCGCGGCTCGACACCTGATTGCGCGCACAACGAATCGAGCGCCGCGGTCAGCGCGGACCCATATCCCGGCGGAAGAACCAGAAACGACTCGTCGCGAAGCTCGGCGAAGTCGAGCGACTTCTTGCGCGCATGCGCGCTGCCGCCCGGCACGGCTGCGACAAGCGGCTCGCGCGCGATCACGAGCGAGCGCACACCGTCTTCGTGCGCGCTCGCCGCCGACCAGCCAAAACCGATATCGAGTGCGCCCTCAACGATCTGCCGATGCTGATTCGCGCTCGCGACTTCGCGAAACGTCAGTTCAACCTCGGGCAGCGCGCGGCCCGCATTGCGCACGATTTGCGCGAACGCATCGGACATCGGAATCGAACTCGTATAGCCGATCGCGATGCGGCCTGTCATGCCCTGTGCGAGCTTGCGAGCGGTGGCCTGCGCTTCGCCGGCGGCGTGCAGCACGCTACGCGCTCGCTCAAGGAACAATGCGCCTTCGGGCGTGAGTTTGACTGCGCGCGTCGAACGCTCGAAAAGGCGAATGCCGAGTTCGGTTTCCAGCGCCGCGACGTGGCGCGTGAGCGGCGGCTGCGCGATGTTCAGGCGCACCGCGGCGCGCCCGAAGTGCAGTTCTTCGGCGACGGTGACGAAATAGCGGAGGCGGCGCAAATCGAGCATTCTTGTTCTGGCGGTATCAATGGCGACGAAATCGGTATTGGCGCATGCGCTGGCCGGTCTTCAGACTGTCGATTGTGTCGATTGGACCAGACAGGGCATCAAGCGTGAAAGACAAATCCATTCGAGCCGCGTTCTTCCTGTGCGGCTTCGCGGCCTTCATCAATCTCTACGCCACGCAAGGCATTTTGCGCGAACTCGCCGCGGCGTTCGGCGTGAGCGCGGAACGCGCCGGGCAGGGCGTGAGCGCAACGACGCTGGCCGTCGCCATTATCGCGCCGTTCGTCGGCGCCCTGGCGGCGCGCTTCGACAGGCGCAACGTGATTGTCGCCGCCGCGCTCGCATCGGCGCTCCCCGTTGTCTGGTCCGCGCACGCCACGAGTTTTGCTTCATTTCTCGCGGCCCGCTTCGCTGTTGGCCTGCTAATGCCGTTCATTTTCGCCCTGTCGATTTCGTATATCGGCGAACGCTATCGTCGCGAGGACGCGACCGAAGTGAGCGCGATTTTCGTGGCCGGCACCACGCTGGGCGGTTTCGCGGGACGCTTCGTCACGAACCTGCTGACGTCGATGCTCGGCTGGCGCCACGCGCTCGACATCGTGGCAATGCTCGGCCTGGCGGCGGGTTTCGCGATTTATGCGAACTTACCCGCTGCGGGGACCGTGCGCGCGCAAGGCGCTGGCGCAGCGAAGGCGCAATGGAAACTCGCGATGCGCGGCCCGGTGCTCGCCGCGTTCGCCGTGGGTGCATGTGTGCTCGCCTCTCAGGTCGCGACGTTCACGTTCGTCGGCCTGCGGCTCACGTGCGCTCCATTCGACTTTTCGACGGCGGGCGTCGGCGCGATTTATGCCGTGTTCCTGGTGGCCGTGGTCGTTACACCGCTTTCGGGCCGTATGGCGCGGCGCCGGGGCCCGCGCGACCTCGCACTCGCGGCGGTGGGTCTCGCCGTTGCGGGGAGCCTGCTGACGCTGCCCGACCGCATTGGCGCGATTCTCATTGGCCTCGCGCTCGGTTCGACGGCGGTTTTCGTCGAGCAGGCCTGCGCCAACGCGTTTATTTCCCATGCCGCGGCGGGGGCCCGAACCACGGCGATCGGCATCTACCTCTCGTGCTATTACCTCGGCGGCAGCCTCGGTTCCGTGTTGCCCATTCCCGCATGGCATCGCTGGGGCTGGGCGGGGTGCGTGGCGTTCGTCGTGGCCGCGCAGGCGCTGGTCGGGGCGCTCGTGCTCGCGTTCTGGCGGCCCGAGCGCGGCGCGCGCGTTAGCGGGGTTTCGGTGACGTAAAATGAAGTTCCGCTTCAATCGCATGGCAACTCACGCCATGACCGCAATGATGCCTTCCGGTCAGGAATCGCTCAAAACCCGTCTTGCGCAGGCTCGTCGGCTATTGGCGCTTGCGCAAACGGGTTTGCACTACGCGACGAGCGCATTCGACAAGGAACGGTATGCGGAAATCGCGGACATCGCGCATCGGCAACTCGCGGAAATGGCAACCCTGGAAGCCGGCGAAGTTGCCGCGCTTTTTGCTCGGGAGACGGGATACGCCAATCCGAAACTCGATGTGCGATGCGCCGTCTTTAATCAGGCCGGCGAAATCCTTCTCGTGCGGGAAGCCGTGGACGGGTTGTGGTCGCTGCCCGGCGGCTGGGCCGACGTAGGCGTTTCGCCCGCTGAAAACGCGGCAAAAGAGGTTCGCGAAGAAAGCGGGTACACGGTGAACGTCGTTCGTCTGCTGGCCGTGTGGGACATGCTCAAACACGGTCATCCGCCTTCCCTGTTTCACATCTGGAAGCTGGTTTTCCTTGGGGAAATAATCCGGGCGGGCGAATTATCAGGAGTGGAAACCAACGCCGCTCAATTCTTTGATATCGATAACCTTCCGGCCTTGTCGCTGGATCGAATTCTGCCGGAACAAATTCGACGACTGGACGAACTGCGCAATAGCGCTAGCGTCGAGTTCGATTAAAGGTTTTCAGGCGGCGCCGGTGTGCCCGCTTCTGATTTCGCTTCTGACGGTTTCCAGGCGGCTGCCGGCAAACGGGTCCTGCCGCCAGTCCACGGCGGGGGCCTTGGCCGGCTCCGCTTGGGTCGTCTCGCCGATGGCAAAATGGTCGAGCGACTGTCCCGCGCTGGTTGCCTGCACCACCCAACGGGGCGCGTCGCCCTTGCCGTCCCACGTGTGGCCGGCCGCATCGCGGTAGCGGGCGGCTCGCCGTTGCTCGGCATCCGCGGCCAGGGAGGCGGCAATATCGTCCGGTTCGATTCCAAATTCGGCCATCCGGCGACGCAGATAGGCCACGATGCTTTCGCGTTTTCGTTCGTCCATTTCCAGTTATGTTTCGCTCTGAATGCAACTCTTGAGCAGAATATAGCGCAAGTCGCGTGCCGCCAGGATATCACAGCCCTTGGGGAGTGGCTTGCCGCACGAGGAATCCGTAAGTCAACGGGTCACTGTTGTCCACGATCCAGGTCGCAAAACCATAAACGAACGCTTTGAAGTCGCCGGCGGTCGTTTCGCCAGGCATACGCCCTTTGAAAACCGTGCCGATAATGATTTCGTTGATGAGCGTGTCGCCTTTGCCGGGTTCGCCGCGCCCGCTGGCGAGCGGTCCACTTCCCGGTTGGCAACTATACAGCAATTGGCTTGCGTCGAACTTTGTCCGCGTGTTCGCCGTCCCACTGAACGAAGGCTTATTGCGCGCGCTTCGCACGCCGAACATTACCCGCCGCCCATTCAGGACGCGCGCTCAATGCCGCCACCAGATCGCGCATTGTATCCTTGACCTTGAGAACGGCGTTGCTCACGAGCGGCGTGTCTTTCCAGCAAAGAGAAAGATCACGCGTGAAAAGGCTGTGATTCAGCGGTGCGAGTTTCAGTTTGCCCTCGTCCAGTTCCACGTGAGCGGCAGTCCACGGGAGAACGATCACGCCGAGCTTTGCCATGACCGCGGCGAATAGCAATGCCGTCGAACTGGCCTCGAAAAGTATTTTGCACGCCAATCCTTTTTCGCGCAGCGCCCATTCAACGCGGCTGCGAATGGTGTTCGGCGCGCTTGGCAGCACCATCGGCATTGTCGCGAGTGCGTTCAACGCAATCGGCTGCCGGGGAAGCTCGAACTCTGGCCATGCAATCAGATACAACGCCTCGGACAACAGGTGTTCGGCTTGAACGCCATGGGTTTCCACAGCATCCGCGACGATTGCCAGGTCTACACGCCCGCCTGCAATCAGGTTGTGCAAATCGGCAGTGGGCGCCTCGATGAGTTCGATCACGATGCCCGGATAACGCGCTCGCACAGCCTGCGCAAGCGGGATGGCGAGCACCCTGGATGTGCTCGAGGGAAGCCCGACTGAAACCTTGCCTTCGGGAGATTCGGCGTCCTGTCGCAAGAGTTCGCTCGTGCGGTCGGCCTGCCGCAAGAGTTCCAGCGCATGGCGATGCAGTGTTTTGCCGGAGGCCGTTGGCGCGACGCCCTGGGTGCTTCGCTCGAGCAGCAGAGTACCGAGTTCGGTTTCCAGATTGCGTATCTGCTGGCTGACGGCGGGCTGTGCAACATGAAGCGCCTCGCTGGCGCGCGTGACATTGCCGTATTCCACGACCTTCACGAAGTACCGCAATTGTTTCAGGTCCATGCCAGGTCTCCTGTCTCGCCATAAGATTTTCTTCTTGCGTGAGAGGAATATCATATTTTTCATCGATTGCGTCACTTCTTATACTCGCCTCACATAACCGCCGCCGAACGACGAACTTCCATGCCCGGACGGCGAATACAAATGGAGACGAGCATGCAGAAAACCCTTGTGACAGCTTCGGATGAAGCGAGGTCGCGGCGGACGCCGCTTTCGCGGGAGCAAATAGGCGGCTTCTGGGCGGTGTACCTCGGCTGGGTTCTCGATGGCGTGGACTCGGTCATCTACGCACTGGTACTTATCCCCGCGCTCACGGAATTGCTTCCCCTTTCCGGCATCGAACCGACGCCCGGCAATCTCGGGATGTACGGCTCGATCCTGTTTGCGTTGTTCCTGATCGGCTGGGGCATGTCGTTCATCTGGGGCCCGCTCGCCGACCGTTACGGGCGCGTTCGAGCGCTGGCGGCCAGTATTCTGATTTACTCGATTTTCACCGGCGCCGCGGCCTTCGCGCACAACGTGTGGGAACTCGGGGTGTTCCGTCTCGTCGCGGGCATCGGCGTTGGCGGCGAGTGGGCGCTTGCGGGCACCTACATCGCGGAGAGTTGGCCCGAGGACCGCAGAAAGATGGGCGCGGGCTACCTGCAAACCGGCTACTACCTGGGTTTCTTCATTGCCGCGTGGCTCAATTACACGGTCGGCGCGCAATACGGCTGGCGCGCCATGTTCCTTTGCGGCCTGGCGCCGGCGCTCCTCGCCATCTTCACCGTATTCAAAGTGAAGGAGCCGGGAAAATGGGACCGTGAAGCTGCGCGCCGCGCTGCTAACACGCAACACGCTGCCTCGCCATTGCGGCTGATATTCGCCCCTGAATTCCGGCGCCGCACCATCAGCAGCGCCGCGCTCGTCGGCGTGGCGATCGTGGGGTTGTGGGCGGGCTCAGTCTATGAAGCGAGCGCCGTCGTGAGTCTCGCGACGCGTGCCGGACTGAGTAAAGTCGACGCGATTCATCTTGCATCGGTGGGCGCGGCCATTCTTTCTGTTGGCACGATTATCGGCTGTCTGGTCGCGCCGTATATCGCGGAGAAATTAGGGCGTAGAACCGCACTCGGTTTGTATTTCGCCGGGATGGCGGGCTCCATCGTACTGGCGTTCGGATGGGCGTTCTATCTGCCCGACGGACTTCGTCTATTCATGGCGTCCCTCGCGTTGTTGGGATTCTTCGGCGGAAACTTCGCGATTTTCTCGCTGTGGTTGCCGGAACAGTATCCGACGCGCATACGCGCGACCGCCTTTGCATTCAATGCATCGGTTGGCCGCTTCATTGGCGCAGGCGTCAATTTCGTCCTCGCCGCCGCGATCAACTGGCAAGGCTCGCTGGGTACGCCGGTCGCGTGGACCGCGGCAGCCTTTGGTTTGGGAATTCTCATCTTGCCCTTTGCTACCGAGACACGCCACGCGCGCCTGCCGGAGTAACCTTGGCTGAAACACGAAAATTGCAACTGGAGACATCGAATGAAAGCGTTGGAGAAAATCAGGGTCATCGATTTGACGCGCGCACTCTCGGGACCGTTTTGCGCGATGGTGCTCGCAGACCTCGGCGCCGACGTCATCAAGGTCGAAAGCGGTCCGGACGGCGACATGAGCCGCGCGTGGGGACCGTTCGACCGCGGCGTTAGTACGTACTACTTATCATGTAATCGAAACAAGCGCGCGCTATGTATCGATATGCGCGATTCGCGTGGACTGGACGCAGTCAAACGGCTTATCGAAGGCGCCGACGTCGTGCTCGAAAACTTCAAGCCCGGGACCATGGAAAAAATGGGCTTGGGCTACGATGTATTGCGTGCGAGCAATCCGGGCCTCGTGATGGCGAGCATCAGCGGATTTGGCGACTCGGGCCCGCTCAAGGACTGGCCGGGCTTCGACCAGATCGCCCAGGGCTACTCGGGCCTCATGAGTCTCACAGGGTTCCCGGAAGGCGAGCCCACCCGCACGGGTACGGCCATCGGAGACCTGAGTTCCGGCCTCTGGCTGACCATTGCGGTGATTTCCGCGCTCTTCGAGCGCGAGCGCACAGGCCAGGGCCAGCATGTGAGCACGTCGTTGCTCGCGAGCCTGGTCGGCCTGCTGAGCGTGCATGCCCAACGCTATCTGAGCCTCGGCAACGTGCCCGCGCGTACGGGTAATGCGCATTCGGTCATTGCGCCGTACGGCGTGTTCGAAACCGCGGACGGCCCGCTCAATATCGCGCCGATCACGACGGAGATGTGGCGCAGGCTGTGCCAACTTCTCGACCTTCCGCAACTGCCGGGCGACCCGCGCTTCGCGACCAACGAATCCCGCGTGGCCAATCGCGGCGAGTTGAAGGAAATCATCGAAAGCCGGCTGAAGACCCGAAGCAAACGCGAATGGACGGCGTTATTCGTCGATGCGGGATTGCCGGCCGGCCCCATCAACACGCTCGATGAAGTGTTTGCCGATCCGCAGGTTCAGCATTGCGGTCTCGTCGAGGAGGTGCATCATCGCATCCTGGGTCAGGTGCGCCAGGTCCCGACTCCCGTGTTCAATGCGTCGAAGGAGGGAGAACCCGCCGCTCGCGAAGCGACCCGCCATGCGCCCCCTGCATTGGGCGAGCACTCAGTCGAAGTCTTGCGCGAGACCGGCTTTAGCGAAGCGGAACTCCATGCGCTACTCTGCGCGGGAGTGCTTTATCAAATTCCCCGCGTGCCGGGGGCCGAGCGCGGTCTGGCGCAACAGGTGGAGTAACGAAATGAGTGCGATTGCACCCGAAGAATGTGTGAAAGTCAGCGCTGAAATCATTGAAGAGCGCATTGCAAAAGTGGTCTTTCGCAACGCCTCCAGACACCATGCGTTGAATGCGGAATTGCTGGGCGCCTTGGAGCACCAACTGACGGTGCTTGCATCGAAGGGCGTGCCGGTGGTGATCCTCACGAGCGGCGTGGGCGAGAAGGTGTGGAGCGCAGGGCACGATCTCGGCGAACTCGAATCCGACCATGACCCGATTGCGTGGGGCAAGCCGCTGGAGCGCGTGCTCAGGCAGGTGCGCGCGTATCCTGGCGTGGTAATCGCAATGGTGTCGGGTTCCGTGTGGGGCGGGGCGGTCGATCTCGTGATGAGTTGCGACCTTGTTGTGGCCGACACGACGGTGCGCTTCGCCATGACGCCCGCGAACATCGGTCTTCCCTACAGCACGAGCGGCTTGCTCCGGTTCATCAACAACCTGCCCATCCATATCCTGAAGGAAATGTTTTTCTGCGCGCGACCGCTCGAGGCCGAGGAAGCCGAGCGCCACGGCGTGCTCAATCGCCTCGTTCAGCCAGCGGACGTCGAAGCGGCGGCTATGGAGATGGCGAGAGGGATTGCCACCAAAGCGCCGTTGGCGATATCGGCGGTCAAGGAGCAATTGCGCATTCTCGAGGACATCGTGCCGGTGCCCGTCGATGCGATGGAGAGAATCGCGGAGCTTCGCAGGGCGGCATGCACGGGCGACGACATGCGCGAAGGGTTGGAGGCGTTCGCGCAGCGACGCGCGCCGGAGTTTCGCGGTCGATAGCGCCGGCGAGGGCGCACGCGTGGTATCGTGCAACACGTTTCAGCGCGACACTCGTGCGCCAATACCGACCACCCTATAAAAAGAATGTCCACGCCTCACTTCGCGACGTGCGAGCCGCCCGCCGGCAACCGGAAACATCCCCGTGAACTTTTGAGAACCGTCGTCGCCGCGTCGCTTGTGACCGGCCTCGAAATGTTCGATTTCACCGTATTCGGTTTTTTCGCGGTGATCATCGGAGACCGGTTCTTTCCGGCGCGCGATCCGATGACGTCGTTGCTGTGGGCGGTCGGTACGTTCGGCGTCGGCTTTTTCATGCGGCCGGTTGGCGCGATGGTCATTGGCGCTTATGCGGACCGCGTGGGACGACCCGCGGCGATGGCAAGGACAAGCTGGATGATGGCGCTGGGAACCGCCACGCTCGTCCTGTGCCCTTCGTTTGCCAGCATAGGCGTGATCGCGCCGCTCATTATCATTGCCGGTCGCTCGCTGCAGGGCTTCGCCGTCGGCGGCGACATCGGCGTTGCGGCAGCGTTCGTGCTCGAGGCCGGGCCCGTATCGCGTCGCGGCTATCTGGTTAGCTGGCAACTCGCGAGCCAGGGTGCGGCCGCGTTGCTGGGCGCATCCCTGGGAATGCTAACTAGCAGCACGATGTCACCCCTGGCGCTTGCGGCGTGGGGCTGGCGAATCCCGTTCGTGTTCGGTCTTTTGATCGCGCCAGTCGGGCTGTATGTTCGCCTACGGCTGCGCGACGACCCAGCTGCTACCGACACGGCCCGGCATGCCCGCACGCCGCTAGCCGAACTCTATCGCGAACACGGAGCGACGATCCTGCTGGCGACGCTGATGACGATGGGGCAAACCATACCGGTCTACGCGATCGTCTACTTCATGCCGAGCTATGCGGCTCGCGTGATGCACATGCCCGCCATGACCGGCTTCATCGCTTCCGCGGTGTCCGCGCTCCTGCTGGTCGTCGTTCCGCCACTGGCTGGCCGTCTCATGGACCGTCTGCGCCGCCGCAAGCCGTTGGCCCTCGTGGCATCGGGGTGTTCGGCGCTTCTGGTCTATCCCGTCTTTCTCATGCTGGCCCACGCCAGGAGCATGGCGCCGATCCTGTTTGGCGTCGCGCTCTTCAGCATCACGATGGCGTTCAGCGCCGTAGCCGTCGCGCTGCTTGTGCTCGAAGCGCTGCCCGCGCGGGTGCGGGCGAGCGGCATGGCCGTTTCGCATGCATTGAGCGTGGCCTTGTTCGGCAGCACCGCGCAGTTCATCGTGACCGGTTTGATCAAATGGACCGGCGATCCCATGTCGGCAGCCTGGTATGTCGCGCCGGCATGTGGCGTGAGCTTTTGCGCGTTGATGCTGTTCAGGGAGCGGCGCGTCGAAACCTGAACGCGCCGCGCAGGGATTCATACCCGTTGCCGCGACTGAATCCTCTTGCTGGCCAGAGCCCGAAAATCCTGGGGCGCCATGTCGTAGGCCCGCCGGAACGCGCGCGTGAAATCGGAGGCGCTTTTAAAGCCGAGCCCGTAGGCAATTTCGATCACCGTGACGTGCGGATACCGGATCAGTTCATCGGCCGCGCGGCGTAGCCTCAGGTTTCGGATATACGCGCCTAGACCGCCTTCGTGCTGAAACAGGCGGTACACGGTGGGGCGAGGAAATTCGAGCGCGCCGAGTACGCTTTCGGGCGAGAGATCGCTTTCAGTCAGGTGCGCGTGAATATAGCGCCGGACCTGAGCGAATACCGCTGCCCGGGCGGCCGCGCGCGTGTCGCCGCTCAGGCCCGCTTGCCGTCCGAACGCGGCAATGAGTAGCTCGGCTGCCGCGCGTATGGCGCGGGCGGCTTCCGCTGCACCCATGCTGGCGATTTTCGCGCTGAGCGCCGCAACGTGTTCGATGATCAGCGGCACAAGAGGCATCGATGCATGAAGCATACGGCCGTGTATGGCCTCGGGATCGGGAAAGACTTCCTGCACCAGCGCAGCCGGCACGAAAAACGTGATCACCCTGCATGGCAGGCGTTGCATGCGAACGGGCTGGTTCATATCGAGCGCAAGAATGCTCGCGGACGAGGGCGCGCTTTTGCGCTGCGAGCCGCGCGCGGCGACATTCTCGACCGCGCCCGCCAGAAACACATGAAAAACGAAATCGCGCACCCGGTCCGTTGAAATCCGCGCCTGCGAGCGCTCGAGTAAGAGCAGGTCGGAGCGGCAATCCGTGAAAACAAGGTCGCCTATCTGATAGCGGTCGATCGAAGCCTGAAACGGTTTCTCCAGGTCGGATAGCGACGGCAGCACATCGATAATATGACCCACCCGATCCCGCCACGCGAGCAAACGACGTTGCGGCGGTTCGCCTTGCACGCTGAAATGACTATGGGTCATGCCTTGTTCGAGCGGGCGAAAGGCGCCGACCGTGGGTACGCGGGGATTCATGCGAAGAAGTCTTTACCGAAATGGGCCTGCAAGTCTTCTGGAATAGACGCTTTGAGAATCTAACCGAAAATCTGCGCGTCGTGAATTTTTCGAAAAGACCTGTTTCGGATCGACACGCATCAGCGGTCGAAAGGCAATTCGCCCTGCAATGGCAGCGGGGCAGACGGCGTGCCCGTGGCGCGCTCAAGAGAGCCGATGCGTACGCCTATCAGACGGATGCGCCGGTCCAGCGACACCCGCTTCAGGCATTCGCCGACGGCTCGCCGGATTGACGCGGTGTCCGCCACCGGTTCCGGCAGCGAGAGGTCGCGAGTGACGATCTTGAAGTCGGCGAACTTGATTTTCAGGCCCACCGTTCGGCCGCGATATCCCTTGCGCTGCAAGTCTTCGGTAACGCGCTCGCAAAGGCGAGTGAGCGCGGGCGTCAGGATCGCGCGGTCCCGCCCAACGTGCATGTCCCGCTCGAAAGTCGTTTCGCGGCTCATTGACTTCGGCTCCGACGACACGACGACTTCACGGTCATCCACGCCGTGCGCGATTCGCGCCAGCCATGCGGCGTAGGTACGCCCGAAGTTTTCCTGCAACAGCCCGAGGTCGGCGCGCGCCAGATCGCCCACCGTCAAAATGCCGAGGGCGGCCAGACGTTCGTTCGCGCGCGGCCCGATGCCATTGATTTTTTTTGCGGCTAGCGGCCAGATACGCGACTCGAGGTCCGGCAATGAGAGAATCGTGAGCCCATCGGGTTTGTCCAGTTCGGAGCCGATCTTGGCAAGCAGTTTGTTTGGCGCGATTGCAATGGAGCACGTGAGGCCCGTGGCTTCTCGAACCGCGTTCTTGATGCCGAGGCCGAGCGCTCGCGATTCGCCTTCCACGTGCGTGAGATCGACGTAGATTTCGTCGATTCCCCGGTCCTCGATGCGGTCGGTGAATGTCCGCACGGCGTCCTTGAACAGGCGCGAATAACGCCGATACGATTCGAAGTCGGTGGGTAAAAGAATGGCATCCGGCGCGAGTTGCGCGGCCTTCATCATGCCCATGGCGGAAAATACGCCGAACGCTCGCGCCTCGTAAGTCGAGGTCGTCACGACGCCTCTTCCCGCATAGTCACGCAGTTTCGCGAAACGGCGCGTGCCGTCGGCTTGAAGCTCCGGTGCGGCGTTGCTGCCGCCTCCGATGACAACGGCCTTGCCGCGCAACTCAGGATAGCGGAGCAGTTCTACGGATGCGTAGAACGCATCCATGTCGACATGCGCGATGCGACGTACCGGTGGGTTATTCACGTCGACGGTTATGAATGCTGTATATCCATACAGCATCTTACTGACGGCCACGCGATCGCGCAAGGTCCCGCGCCGCGCCGAATCGACGTTATTCGCGATACCCCGGATCGAGCCTCTCCACGAGCCTGAGCAACGCGTGCCAGTCGCGCTGCTCCAGGAAGTCGAGCGAGCGCTCGAATTGTTGCGCGGTGCGTTCGCAAACGGCGGGCGGCGGCAGTATCCAGTCCTCCGCGCCGCCGGCAAGCGAAGTCTGGATCTGGCACGCCATTTCGAGGTAATACATGTTTTCGAACGCCGCATGCACGCTTGCGCCGGTCGTGAGCAGGCCGTGGTTGCGAAGCACCAACGTGGGGAGGCTGCCGAGATCGGCGACGAGGCGGCTGCGCTCGTCCACGTCGAGCGCGATGCCTTCGTAGTCGTGGTACGCAATACGGTTGAAAAAACGCATCGCATGCTGCGAGACCGGCAGGAGGCCGTGTTTCGTCGCGGCGATCGCCACGCCCGCGCGCGTATGCGTGTGCATCACGCATGCAACGTCGTGGCGCGACATATGAATGGCGGAATGGATGACGAAGCCGGCCGGGTTGACATCGAGCCCGTCGTCGTCGATTAGCTGGCCGTTCTGGTCGACCTTCACGAGGCTGGACGCCGTGACTTCCTCGTAGAGCAAGCCGAACGGATTGATCAGGAACTGGTCGTCCGTTCCGGGCACGCGCAACGAAATGTGGTTGTAAATCATGTCGGTCATGCGGTAGTGCGCCACGAGCCGGTAGCAGGCGGCCAGTTCGACGCGCGCGGCCCACTCGGCTTCGCAGATCGAATGACGCTGCGCTTTTCGGCGCGCGAGGATGCGGTGCAGTGTTTCGGAGTCCATGGTTGTTCCGTGAGAGAGGGCGCGGAGAAGCCCGCGAACGCAACGGTAGTCCCGTTGCGCGTGGGCGTCTTGAAGAATCTTGCAAGGCGGGAACAAAGAGGATGGAACAAAGAGGATGGAACAAAGAGGATGGAACAAACGGGCATCGCCGGGTGTTGTCGAGGTGTTCAACAGCGCCCTGGCGCCCGGGCTGGAACCATGTCCAAAGCAAACGACGCGAATAGCGTAAAAATCTGGCGAATGGCCGAAGCGCACGACGCCGAAATGCTAAAGGGCGTTTATGCGCGGCACGCTTATCCCTGGCATTCGCACGAGGAAATCAGCCTCGGACTGGTGCTGAGCGGCGCGATCGAACTGCGCACGCCTACGCGCCGGGGCATCGCCAAAGCCGGCTCGTTCGTGCTGGTCAACGCGGAGGAGGCGCACAGCGGCGCGCCCGCCTCGCGGCAAGGCTGGACGTGCCGCACGATTCATCTGAATCAGGCGATAGTTTTAAGTACTGCAGATGAACTTAAAGCCTTTGGTCGAACCTCCGCGATTGGCTTTCGAAGTCCGACCTTCGAAGATCCATCCGCGGCCAGGTCCCTGCACGAACTCCATGTCCTATCGGAGTCCTCTGGTTCGACGCTGCGCCGTCAAGCACGCCTCGTCGCCCTGATTGCGCGATTGCTGACCGGCCATGCCGACCAGGCATTGACGTTGCCGCGCGCGTCGCATGAGCCCGACGCCGTACGTCGCGCGCGCGATTTTCTCGACCAGAATCTCTCGGACAAGGTTTCCCTCGACACGCTCGCCGCCATCGCGGGGCTTCCCCGGTTTCGCTTGCTGCGCGCCTTTCAGAAGGAAGTCGGTATGTCGCCGCACGCCTGGCAGATGCAGGCGCGAATCCGGGCTTGTCACCGCATGCTCCGCAACGGCGAAGCGCTCGCCGATATTGCCGGGGCAGCGGGCTTCGCCGACCAGGCGCATCTGACCCGCGTATTCAAGGCGGTCATGGGCGTGACGCCCGGCCAGTATCGTTCGGCGTCGGCCGATTCGATTCGTTGACCGGATAAATCGGCGTCCTTACTGGTTTGCATGCTCCGCGCGCGGCAGGCGCAGCGTGAACGCCGTACCATGCTGATCGTTCGAGTGCACTGTCACCTCGCCGCCGTGCGTGCGGGCAATGAGGCGCACGATATGCAGGCCGAGCCCTAATCCCGAGCCGTGCTGACGGACATGCGGCGCGGTCCCGAACGCATCGAATAGCAGGGGCACGACATCCGGCGCAATCACGCCGCGGTTCTGCACCGTCACGAGCACTTCCGCGGGCGATTCCCCGAACACGCTGACGTGCACGGGCGTCTCCCGCTCGCCGTGCGTGAGCGCATTGCTCACGAGGTTCGAAATGGCCTGGGCGATCAGATCGGCGTCCCAGCGGCCGACGGGGTTGCCGTGACGCTCGAACCGCACCCTCCCGGCCGGGGCATTCGAGGCGAATTCCTCGATCACGGCGTGGCATAGCGCATCGAGCTGCACGGTGGTGCGGCTCAGCGACAAACGCCCGCCCTGCAAACGGGCGAGGTCGAGCAACTGCTCGACCATGCGCGTCATACGCCGTCCGCAATTTTCGATGCGCTGCCCCGCGGTGACGATTTTTTCGTCGGCCGAAGCGCGTTTTAGATACTCGGCCGAAGCCATCACCGCCGAAAGCGGAGTGCGCAGATCGTGGCTCAGCACGGCCATCAGCAATTCATTCGCTTCGAGCATCTGGCGCGTTGCCGCGAGTTGCTCGGCGAGTTGTCTCTTTTGCAGTTCGAGTTGCACGAAAATGGCGATCTTCGACTGGACGATGCGCGGCTCGATCGGCTTGTAGAGAAAATCCACCGCGCCCGCGTCGTAGCCCTGGAACGTGCGCATCGCGTCCTGCGAGGTCGCCGTGAGGAAGATGATCGGCACGTGCGAGGTGCGCGGGCTGCCGCGAATCAGCGAGGCGAGTTCGAAGCCGCTCATGCCGGGCATGTTGACGTCGAGGATCGCCACCGCGACGTCGTGTTCGAGCAGCAGTTCGAGCGCTTCGACGCCTGAGCGGGCGAGCAGCAACCGGACGTCGGGCCCAGCAAGGAGGGCCGAGAGCGCCGTGAGATTGTGTTCGATGTCGTCGACGATCAGAACATTGACGGTTGGCTGTGTCATGCGGTCAATCCCGGTCATTCCTTGTCATTCGGTTGGCAGCCGGCCACGCGGCAAGCCGCGCGGCGAGGGTAGTGAGGGTCATGGTTTCATTCACCGCGCCGGTGGCGATGGCCGCCGCCGGCATTTGCGGCGCGATGGCGCTTTCGGGCGTCTGCGCCCAGGCGGTGCCGCCCGCCGCGCGTATCGCGGCGAGCCCGGATGCGCCGTCGTCGTTGGCGCCGCTCAGCACCACGCCGAGCAGCCGCGGCCCGTACACGGCGGCCGCCGATTGCATCAGCACGTCGATCGAGGGCCGCGAGAAGCGCACGGGCGGCTCGGTGGAAAGCGCGATGCTCGCGTCGCTGTCCACGAACATGTGATAGTCGGGCGGCGCAATGTACACACGGCCCGCGAGTATCGGCTCGCCCGCGTCCGGCTCGGAAACGGGCAGCGCGCAACGGCTGGCGAGCGCTTCCACGAGGAAGCTGGGCGAGCTGGGCGCGAGGTGCATCACGATCAGCAGGGCGGCGTCGAACGCGGGCGGCACCTGCGGGAGGATCTGGATCAGCGCTTCCACGCCGCCCGCCGAAGCGCCGATCACCACGGCGTCGAAGGGCCCGCTGCGCGCGCGCCGGGCCGCGCCGTGCGCGGCGCGGCGTGAGGCGATGGCGTGGGGGCGTGAGCGGGTCATGATCTTGCGGGCCTTTGTGGCATGTGCCGGTTAGCGCTTCTGATAGATGCGCTCATGCGCGCAGAACTCGTCGAATGCCGCGTCGGGTTTCGAAAAGCGCAGGCTTTCCTTGCTTCCGAGGCCGAGAAAGCCGCGCCGCACGAGCGCGCGCTCGAACAGGCCGATGGCCCGGTCCTGCAACGGACGGTCGAAATAGATCAGCACGTTCCGGCACGACACCAGGTGCGCTTCGAGAAAGACTTCGTCGGTGGCGAGGCTATGGTCCGCGAACACCACGCGCTCCTTGAGCGCGCTCGCGAGCCGCGCGCCGCCGTAAGCCGCGTGATAGTAGTCGGAGAGCGTGCGCCGGCCGCCCGAGGCCAGATAGTTCTGGCTGAACCCGGCAATGCGTTCCACGGCATAGATGCCGGACTCGGCACGCTCCAGCGCCTCGGGGCTGATATCGGTCGCGTAGAAAAGCGTGCGGTCGGCAAGCCCTTCCTCTTCGAAGAGAATTTTCAGCGACCACAGTTCTTCGCCCGTGCTGCAGCCGGCCACCCATACCTTCAGCGAAGGATAGGTTTGCAGCACCGGGAGCACGTGCCTGCGCAGCGCGAGAAAGTACTGAGGATCGCGATACATTTCGCTCACCTGAACAGTCATGTAGCCGAACAGGCGCGAAAAGTCCGCGGAGCTGCGCAGCACGCGGTCCTGAAGCTGGCTGAGCGTCGCGACGCCGAAATCCTGGCGCGCCTGCTCGAGCCGCCGGCGCAGCGAGGGCAGCGAATAGTGCCTGAAATCGTGCTGATATTTCAGGTAGATGGCTTCGAGCAGCAGACGCAGTTCGATGTCGAAATCGCTCATCGTCCTGCGCGCGTTGCCCGGTACAGGTTCGGTCATGGTGGATTCCTGCGGCATATCCATGCTATTTGCGCAGCCAGACGCGGCACAGCGACACCAGCTTGTCCACGTCGATCGGTTTGGAAACGTAGTCGTCCGCTCCCGCCTCCAGGCACCGCAGGCGGTCGTCGGCCATGGCCTTCGCGGTGAGCGCGATAACGGGCAGCCGCGCGAAGCGCGAGTCTTCGCGCAGCGCGCGCATGGCGGTGATGCCGTCCATTTCGGGCATCATGACGTCCATGAGGACGAGGTCGATTTTCGGCGACGCGCCGAGCAGGTCGAGCGCCTCGCGGCCGTTTCGCGCGATCACGAGCGTCGCGCCGAGCGGTTCGATGACGTGCGAGAGCGCGAAGATGTTACGCACGTCGTCTTCGGCCAGCAGGATGGTCTTGCCTTCGAAAGTGTCGTCGCGCTGGCGCACGGCGCGCAGCATGCGCTGCTGCTCGGGCGCGAGCGACGATTCCACGCTGTGCAGGAACAGCGTGACTTCGTCGAGCAGGCGCTCGGGCGAGCGCGCGCCCTTGATGATGATGGACTTCGAATAGCGGCGCAGCCGTTGCTCGTCGTCGTCGGAAAGGTTGCGCCCCGTGTACACGATGACCGGCAGCGGCTCGTAGCCCGAATCGCCGGCCAGCGACTCCAGCAGGTCGTAGCCCGTGCCGTCGGGCAAGGTCAGATCGGTGACGATGCAGTCGAACGCACCCTGCGCGATCTGCGCGTACGCGTCGGCGAGCGAGCCCACCGCGACGATTTCCACGCCGTCGCCCACCAGCAGCGCACGGATGCTTTCGCGCATCGCGTGGTCGTCCTCGATCACGAGCACGCGTTTCACGCGTTGTTCGAGCCGCGATTCCAGCCGCCGGATCGCCGTTTCGAGCGTGCTGCGCGCCGTGGGTTTGAGCGTGTAGCCGACGGCGCCAAGATGCAGCGCCTTGTCGGCGTGATCGGTGGCCGAAACTACGTGCACGGGGATATGGCGCGAGTGCGCATCGCTCTTGAGCCATTCGAGCACCGAGAGTCCCGAGCGGTCGGGCAAGCCGACGTCGAGCAGCACCGCGACGGGCGCCTCTTCCTTCACCATCGCGAAGCCGGTTGCCGCGTCGACAGCGTGCAGGAAATCGAAGTTCAGTTCGTGAACGAGATCGCGCAGGATTTCCGCGAAGGCCAGATCGTCCTCGATCACGAGAATCGCGCGGTTGCCGTGCGCGCGGCGCTCGCGGTCGTCGGGCAGGCTTTGGTCCGCGCGCGGCTGCTGCTGGAGCGCGGCGATGGCGGACGGAACGGCGGAGCGCACGAGCGCGTCGGACTGGCGCGCGGGGGGCGCGCTCGGGTTCGCCGCGCCGGAGCTTGCCAGCGTTTCGCCGTGCACGGCGGCCGTGCTGTCCGTCGGCAGCCACAGCGTGAAGACGCTGCCCACGCCCGGTTCGCTCGCCACGCCGATGCGCCCGCCGAGCAGCCGCGAAAGCTCGCGCGAAATCGAGAGCCCGAGCCCGCTGCCGCCGTATTCGCGGCTCGTCGAGCCATCCGCTTGCTGGAAGGCGTCGAAGATAATGTCGAGCTTTTCCTGCGCGATACCGATGCCGGTATCGCGCACGTCGAAGCGAAGCAGGTTCGGGTTGACGGTCGACACGGTGAGCGCGACTTCGCCGTGCGCCGTGAACTTGAGCGCGTTCGAAAGCAGGTTGCGCAGGATTTGCAGGACGCGCTGGCCGTCGGTCTGCAGCGTGTCGGGCACGCCGGGCAGCCGGTCGATTGCGAGCGCAACGTTCTTCTCGCGCGCGAGCGGACCGAAGGTCTCCTTGAGCGAAGCGGTGACGTCGTCGAGCTTCACGGTTTCGAGCACGAGCTGAACCTGGCCCGCCTCGACCTTGGAAAGGTCGAGAATGTCGTTGATGAGCGCGAGCAGGTCGGTGTTCGACGCGTGGATCGTGGCGGCGTAACGCACCTGTTCGTCGCTGAGATTGCCGCTGCGGTTCTGCTGCAGCAGCTTCGCGAGAATCAGCGAGCTGTTGAGCGGCGTGCGCAACTCGTGCGACATGTTGGCGAGGAATTCGGACTTGTAGCGGCTCGATTGTTCGAGGCGCTCGGCATTCTTCGTCAGTTCGTCCTGGGCGCGCACGAGTTCGCTCTTTTGCGTTTCGAGCCGGCGTGCGTACTCTTCAAGCTGGACATTGGTCTGCTCCAGTTCGGCCTGCTGGGCTTCTAGCCGCGCCTGCGTATCCATCAGCGCGCGGCCGCGCTCTTCGAGCCCTTCGTTGGCCACGCGCAGTTCTTCCTGCTGCACCTGCAACTCGTGATTCAGTTGCTGCGATTCCGTGTACGACGCTTCCAGACGCTCGCGCGAGATCGCGGCTTCGACGAGGTCGCCCATCGTATTCGCCACACGCGAGAGAAATTCGACGTCGCGCGGCAACAGCGCGCGCATGAAGCCAAGCTCGACGACGCCGTTGGTCCGGCCCGCGGTGTCGAGGGGCGCGATAATCAGCGAAGCGGGCGTGGCGCTGCCCAGCCCCGATTCGACCTTGAGATAGCCCGCGGGCGCTTCGCGCAGTTCGATCAGACGGCGCGAGACGGCGGCCTGGCCCACGAGCGTTTGGGCTCCCTGAAGTTCGGAGACGTTATAAGCGCTTTCCGCGCCGAAACCGAACGTCGCCACGCGGCGCAGCATCGAATCGCCCGCGTCGCGCAGATAGAGCGTGGCGACGTTCGCGCTCAGATAGCCCGCCAGGCAGTCGAGCATCGCGGCGCCCACGTCGGCGAGCGCTTCCTTTCCCACGCCGCTTTCGACCAGCAACCGCTGCCCCGTGCGAAACCAGACCTGCTCGGACAATGTTTGCGCCTGTTCCGCCTGGGCGCGCAGCGCGTCGTCGTAAGTGCGCGAGAGCGACGTCATCTCGCGGCGCCCGAGCCAGGCAAGCAGACCGTTCACGATCACCGTGAGGGCAAGAAAAATGCCGACCGTCGAGAGCGTGAGATTCCGGGCGGCCGTGGTGCGCTCCTGGCGCAAGCGTGTTTCCACGTCGAGGAAATCGGCGAATTCGCTGCGGATGGCATTCGCGCTCGACACGCCGCGATCGATCTGGACGGTGGCGAGATCGGCGTCGTGCCCGCGCCGCAAGCGAATCGCGTCGCGGGCATAGCTGTCCCACTGCTCCGAGATGGCGCGGATTTGTTTGAGCCGCTCGACCTGGGGCGGATTGTCGGCCACGAGCGCAGCGAGGTTGTCGATCTGCGCGTCGAAGCGCGGGCGGCCCACGTCGTACTGGGAAAGCGTGCGTTCTTCGCCGTTGAGCAGGAAGCCGCGCAGGCTCGATTCGCGATCCGCCTGCACGCGTATCAGTTCATAGGCCTGGGCGATCACGCGTTCGGAGTGCTCGGCCCAGTTCATCGTCGAGACGAGATAGGCGATCAGCGCCAGGAAGGCCACGGCGGTCGCCACACCCGCGAGCAGCGGCAAAGCGACGTTGCGTTGAATGATGCGTCTGAAGCGCAGCGGGTCGATGGCGGTCGGGGCGGACATTTTTTCCGGTTAGTCGTCTGTCGTTGGGCGTGTGTCGGAAATATCGCCCGGATTGCGCGAGGCCGAACGTTGCTTTCGCTGTCCGGCCCGGCAATTTCGGGCGAAATCGAGGCACCCGCAATGATACAAAAGGTTTCGGATCGCGCGGGCGGCCCGTTATCGTGAATTCCTTCTTAAAGTGTGAATGCCGGTATGGAGCCGGATCCGGGACGGAGCGAATTCAGGCGTTCCGGGGGCGATCTGGGCGGCATTGCCAGGAACGATCTGTGCGTGCCTCCGGCACGGCGGCAAACGGGGGCTCCGGTATGGTTACTTCAGATACACACACTGCAGACGGCGGCCGCCGGTTCGATACGCGCGGGCGACGCTCGAAAGTGCTTGCCCAATATGCGAGCAAACCCATTCGCCTGCTTCTGCGCTACGTTTGGGCGCACCCTTATGGCCATGCGGTCGTGCTCTCGAGTATCGCGGCGGCCGTGGGGTGTTCGCTGGCCGCGCAGTTCGCGATCAAGAATCTCATCGATGCGCTCCCCGAAGGGCGTGCGCATCCTGCCCCTGTGGTGGACGCGTTTCTCGTCATCGTCGTGCTGTTGTTCGTCGATAACCTGTTCTGGCGTCTCGCGGGTGTGGCCGGGGTGCGAACCTTCGTGGCGGTAACGGGGGACGTGCGGCGCGAATTATTCGGATACCTGACAGGTCATTCGCCCGCTTACTTTTCGAACGTGCAGCCGGGAACGCTGGCAAGCCGCATTTCGGCCACTGCCAACGCTATCTTCACGATCGAAAACACCTCGGCGTGGCGCGCTATTCCGACACTTTTGACCGTGCTGGGTTCGGTCGTGCTCATCGGCTGGGTGAGCATAGGGATGGCGCTTGCGCTCGTCGTCATTTCCGCCGTGATGACGTTGTTTCTCTTCTGGCTCGCTAAGTCGGGCTCCGAGCGCCATTTGCATTTCGCCACGCGCGCTGCGACCGTGGACGGAGAACTGGTCGACCTGATCGGCAATATGACGACCATCAAGGCGTTTGACGCAACGGCCCGCGAATGCCTGCGCTTCGGCAACTTTCTCGACAACGAGGTGCGCTCGCGCCAGTCTTCGTTGCGTCACCTTGAAAAGCTGCGGCTGGTGCATGCCGTACTCACGGTCGTGCTGTCGTGTTTGCTGCTGGGCTGGGTCATCTGGCTATGGACCGAGGCGCGCGCCACCACGGGCGACGTCGTGCTGGTCAGCTCGCTGGGCTTCGCCATCCTGCACGGCACGCGCGACCTGGCCGTATCGCTGGTGGATATGACGCAGCACGTCGCGCGGCTGGCCGAGGCCGCGCAGGCGTTGCTGGTCCCGCGGGAAATGGAGCAGCGGCTTGGGGTGCCGGACCTGCAGGTCCGCGACGCGAATATCGATTTCGAGAATATCTCGTTCTCGTACCCCGGCCGGCGCCGCGTGCTGGACCACTTCAGCCTTCATATCGACGCGGGACAGCGCGTGGGCCTGGTCGGGCCTTCCGGCGCGGGCAAGAGCACGGTGCTCGCGCTGCTGCTTCGCTGGTTCGATCCGCAGGCGGGGGCGGGCGCCGTGTGCATTTCCGGCCAGCGTTTATCTGACGTGAGTTTGAGGAGCCTGCACGATTCGGTGAGTTTCGTGCCGCAAGACATTTCGCTGTTCAATCGCTCGCTGCTCGATAACCTGCGCTACGGGCGTCCCGAGGCGACGGAAGAGGAGGTGCTGGAAGCCTGCGAGCATGCGGGCTGCCTCGATTTGATCCGCTCGTTGCCCGATGGTTTGCAGACCATCGTGGGCGAGCGGGGCGCGCGCCTTTCCGGCGGCCAGCGGCAGCGCATTGCCATTGCCCGCGCCTTCCTGAAAGACGCGCCGATCCTGCTGCTGGACGAGGCGACCTCGTCGCTCGACAGCGCGTCCGAGGCGGCGATCCAGGCCGCGCTGGACGAACTCATGAAGGGGCGTACGGTCGTTGCCATCGCGCATCGTCTCTCGACGCTGCAGAACTTCGACCGCATCGTCGTCGTCCAGCACGGCAGACTGGTGGACGACGGCGCGCCGGCGGAACTGGCGCGCCGTGCCGGCATCTATCGCGACGTGCTGCTGCGCCACGAACGGCGCGCTGCGGCGATGCAAGCCTGAGTACGCCGCCGTGCCGCGCGCGGCATAACGATTGCTGTCCCGGCTAACGAGGTCCACGGGCGGCCGCCGCGGCGGCTCAGGCCGGGGATCAATCCGCGAAGGGCATCACTGACATGGGAGCGAAATCATGAATTCCACCGATCTGGAAGGCGTCGCAAAAGAAGCCGCGGGCGATTTGAAGGAGAAGGCCGGCGCCGTGCTGGGCGATCCGGCCATGGAACTCTCGGGCAAGGCCAAGGCGCTATGCGGCCAATCCCAGCAGATGGTCGCCGACGCCGCGGCAGTCGCGCGCGACGCCATCGCGGAGAGTCCGTTGCGCGTGCTGGCCATTACGCTTGGGGTCGGCGTTGCCATCGGGGCGTTGTGGGCGAGGGGCCGGTCCTGACCTCCGCGCGCCTGGAAGCGGTGAACGCAGCGCTGGAATCCGCTTGTCCTATGCGGCACAGGCCTTGCGGAATGGGACTTCAGCTACACGAGATGCCGACCGCCGCGCCCTGCATCGTAACGGCAGTGGTTAGCCAGTCAATCCCGGTGGCGTCCACGTCGTGAGACGACTTGGGTTTTCCAGTCATGGGTTTTCCAATCGATAGGACGGAGGCAATCATGAAGACGATGAAGATTCGGCTTGTGGCAGCACTGGCGTGTCTTGCGCTTTCCGGCGGGGCGTTTGCGGCAGGAGCCGGAGGTGGCGGCGGCGGTGGCATGGGCAGTGGCGGCAGTGGCGGCACAGGCGGCGGGGCTGGCGGCGGTAGTGGCGGCGGGGGCGGCACGGGTATGAGCGAGCCCAATTCGAACGGCGACACGGCCACGACCTCCAACGCTCAGGGCCACAACACCATGGGCAATTCGGGCGCATCCACGAAGACCATGCGGCACCACAAGGCGTCGCATCCGGCAGCCGCTTCGTCCGAATGACTTCGTCCGAATGAACGCGTGAACGAACGCGCCAGGCGCTGCGGCGCCCGGCGCGCGGGGATGGGGGGCCACGATGGGACCGCATCGCATTCTTTTCATCCGGCACGCGGAGAAACCGGGCGCCGCGTTCGGAGGCGGCGTGAATGCCGATGGCCGCCCCGACGAAGAAAGCCTCGCCGTACGAGGCTGGCAGCGCGCCGGGGCGCTGACGCAGCGCTTCGGAGCGCACGACGGGCCGCTGCGGCTTGCTGCCGGGCTTGCCACCGTATACGCGGCGGGCCTGGGCAAGGGTAGCCAAAGCAAGCGTTCGATGCAGACGGTGGCGCCGCTCGTGGCCCTGTTGCAGGCGAGCGAGCCACTCAGGTACGAAACGGGTTATGCCAAAGACGACGGCGCTGCGTTAATGGCCGATGTGCTCATGCAGACCGGCGTGATCCTGATTGCCTGGGAGCACAAAGTATTGCCGTCGCTCGTCGCGCGCTTGCCGGATGCGCCCGTTGTTCCTTCCGCCTGGCCCGATGACCGGTTCGACATGATCTGGATACTCGATCGTGCCTCGCACGGATGGTCGTTCACGCAACAGCCGCAATTGCTGCTTGCTGGCGACAGTGCATCGCCTATTGCCTAGCAGACCCTCCAGCGCTCACGCCCGGAAATATCCTTTAGCGTTGCTCACGATTTCGAAGAAGTGTGAAGTCGCGGACTGAAAATATAGCTGAGGGTGCCCGCTGCCAGGAGGGCAGTCGTGAACAGGAATAGCTGGGCGTAAAGGCCGCTTGCCGGCAAGCCCGAGCGCAACGCCGCTTCCGCTATCCAGCCGAAGCAGTTGCTCGTCACGGCCACTCCGAGAAACACCATGCTGTTGAGAATTCCGAGCCGCAGGCCGAGTTGTCCCGGCGACGTGACCGACCGCGCCTGCGACATCACCAGCGGGTGAATCGCGCCGACACTGAACAGTAC
Source organism: Paraburkholderia sp. J76 (assembly GCF_905220295.1). Classification (NCBI taxonomy): domain Bacteria; kingdom Pseudomonadati; phylum Pseudomonadota; class Betaproteobacteria; order Burkholderiales; family Burkholderiaceae; genus Paraburkholderia; species Paraburkholderia sp. J76. Next base: position 122,070 of record NZ_CAJMZJ010000012.1, on the reverse strand, counting down.
GCAGATCAGCGCAACGCTGAGGTGCACGCTGTGCGCGGGCTGGACGGCGAGGATGATCGCGGCCAGCAGTCCCGTTGCCATGCAGCCGAGCGACAGCGTCTTGGCCGTGACCAGCCGGACGACAAACGGAATCAGCAGCGATACGGCGAACGCCGCGAGACTTGCTGCCGTCATGACCTGCCCGCGCGTGACGATATCCAGATGAAACACGTCCGCCAGATAAGGGCCGCCCCATGACGTGCGGAATACGCCGCCCGCCGACATGGCGAAACAGACGGGCAGCAGCGTCAGGAACGCGCGGCGCGGAGCCGCAACCGGCGGCGCGGCAGTGACTTCGCGCTTGTCGCGCTTCGTCACGCCGGTCTGCGTCCTGAACGCCAGCGCGACAGCGCAGGTGGCGAGCAGCATGCCGGCGGACGCAATGCCCATCGAAGCGCGCCAGCCAAGCCTCGCCGACGACCATGCAAGCGGAAGCGCCGCGAGCAGCGCGCCCACGATGCCGATCGCGCTCGCGGTGGTCACGGCGTGGACCTGTCTTGCGCCATACCCCGACTTCAACACGTGGTTGAGCAGGCCCATGAAAATCGGCGCACACCCAAAGCCGAGCGCTGCTTGCGCCGCGAGTGCGTACGCTGCGCTATGCGTCATCGGCAATGCGACGGCCCCCGCTGTGCCGACTGCCATGCACGCGACGACGGGCGGCCCGATGCCGAAGCGGTCGAACGCTAGCCCCAAAGGTAATTGCAATAAAGCGAAGATGAAGAAAAACGAACCGGCAAAGAGTCCGAATTCTCCTGGCGTAAAACCAAAGTCGGAAATCAGTTGCGGCGCGATTACCGCGACGTAGCTGCGAAAGAACTGGCTGAGGAGGTACCCGAGCGTGAGCGCCCACAACGCATAGTCGCGGCGCGTTCCGGTCGAAGAATTGCGGACGGTCGATTGGGTTGCCGGCATACTCACCATTTGCGCTGTCTGGACTCGCGCCATTCTACCAACGCCGCGTTTCCGGATCGCCCGGCGGGTCGAGCGCCCGGCAATCGAACACAATCAGGCGGCAGGATGCCGGGGCACGGTAAATTGAACCGCTGCGCCGCGCGGCGTGCAGTCGGTTGCCCAGAGCCGCCCGCCATGCGCGTCGATGATCGAGCGGCAAATCGAGAGCCCCATGCCGAGCCCGGTCTCCTTCGTGGTGTAGAACGCGTTGAACGCGCTATCGGCATTCGGGCCGAAGCCTGGGCCCGAGTCGCGCACGGTCACGATCACGCAGGCATCTTCGGCTTCGCCGGTGCTGATGCGCACGTGCCGTACACCATCGAGGCTGCGCATGGCCTCCAGCGCATTGATGACGAGGTTGAGCAGCACCTGCTGCAGTTCCACGCGGTCGCCTTCGATAACCGGCAAATCTTTCGCGAGTTGCAATTCCAGTTGGGCGCCGCTCTTTCTGGCTTCTCCCTGGACCAGTTCGGCAATCTCGCGGATCGCCTCGTTGATATCGACCGGCTCCTTTTTTCGCGGCGCCTTTCTGATCAGTTGCCGCAGCCGCCAGAGCACGTCTCCGGCGCGGTTGCCATCCCTGACAATCCCGCTTAGCGCAAGGCTGACCTCGTCGAGGTTGGCGGGCTCGCGGTTCAGCCATCGCAATGCGGCCTCGGCATAGCTCACCGTCGCGGCAATCGGCTGATTGACTTCGTGCGCAATCGACGCCGCGAGTTGCCCCATGGTCGCAACACGGTTCGCATGCGCGAGTTCCGCCTGTATCTCGCGATAGCGTTCCTCGCTCTCGCGAATTCTCTGTTCCGCCTGCTTCTGCCCGGTCAGATCGAGAATGTACGCCACGCCCTGGTTCGGCTGATCTTCGAATGCCGCGCCGCCGATGAGCACGGGCACCCGGCTGCCGTCTTTCCTGAAGAACTCCTTTTCGCAGGGTTGCAAGGCGCCGGTCGTCTTGAGTTCTTCCAGCTCGCGCGGCACGCGCTCCTGCCACTCGGGAGGCGTCATGTCGTACCAGCGAAGCCCGGCCTCCAGATCCTTGCGCTCGTACTGAAGCATGTGGAGAAACGAATCGTTGGCGTCGATAAGCCGTCCGTCCATCACCCAGATGAAAATCCCGATGAGATTCGCGTCGACCAGGCGCCGGATTCTTGCTTCGCGCTCCGCGACGTCCCGATACAGACGGGCGTTTTCGAGCGAAATCGCCGCCTGCGAGGCCACCAGCTTGAGCACGGCGATCCGGCCCGCGCTGAACACGCGGGCCGTGAGATGGTTTTCCAGGTAGAGCGCGCCCATCAACTTCGCGCCGTTCATCAGCGGCAGGCACAGAATGGAGCGCGCGCGATGCTCGCGGACGTAAGGATCGGCGTTCGCCTTGGGGTCCGTCGCGGCGTCGTCCAGGAAGACGTTCTCGCGCGTACGCAGGACATGATTGAGGATCGATTCCGGCAACGAAGCCGCGGTGACCGATGTATCGGACAACTGAACGCTGACCGCGTCGCCGGCGATCGTGGCTTGCGCGGCAATTCGATGATCGTCCCCAGCGCGGAGGATCAGCAGGCCCCGCTGCGCGCCCGCCTGTTCGATGGCCGTGCGCATGACCATCTCGATCAGTCTGTCCAGGTGAATTTCGCCCGAAGCCGCCTGCAAAACCTTGATCACGGTCGCCAGTTCGAGGTGCCCGATGAGCGCCGCCATCGTATTGGTCGGTCCGGGCGTAGTCTCTTCGGTCCGCAGGTAGCCGTATGTTTCCTCCAGTTGCCGCGCCTTTCCGTTGGCGCCCCAGCGCAGATAGCCGTAGTGCGCGTCCTGCATGTACACGCGCGCAATCCTGCCAAGACCGCGGGCCGCATAAAAGCGCGACGCGAGTTCGTTGGCCAGCGCCTCGTGGTGCGTGAATCCGCCTTCCTTCGCCGAATCGATGGCCTGCTCGAAGAGCATCTCGGCGTCGACCACGCGGCCCTCCACGCGGGCGATCTCTGCGCCGACCAGCGCGGCATGGGCTGCGAAGTTCGCCGGGCACAGATTCGCCCACATGCGCAACTGGTCGTAACGGGCCTTCAGTGCTTCCATGTGGGGCGCAAGTTGGCCGGCCGCGAGGGAATCGCACCACGCTGCCTGCGCAAGCGCGGCGTAAAGGTAGTATTCGGCCGCCTCGTTGTACACGTAGGGGATCCACAGCAGCCCTTGTGCGTTCGACGCCGCAGCCACGGCCGCCTCGTGGTCGCCGGCGAGATAGCGCGCCTGCAGTTCGTGGAGCCAGTACCATCTTGCGTTCGCACCGGAGCTTTGCGGCGCGTGGGGTTCCGTGCCCGACGCATTGAACGGCGTGTCGTCGACGCTGCCGAATACGGGCGTCAAGCCGCGCAGCGTCCGGATCAACGCGAGCTTTTCCTCGATAAAGTCCACGGTGATCCCGAACTGCACTTTCTTCGCGTACGCCAGGCACGATTCGGCCTCCCGTTGCACCTCGGGCAGCGGGTCGCCGATGACCAGCAGCGTCTGAACGAGGTGAGCGTACGAGACCGCGCCGTAAGTGAGGTCGCCGGTCCGGTTCGCCGAGTCGAAAACGCGGCGCAACTGATCGACGCACGCGCGCACGGGTTCCGCCCAGCGTGCGACGTAAAGGCAGTAGCACAGATACGTGCGCGTTTCGTACCGTTCGAGGCCGCGCTCTTCCACGAGTTTGCAGCCGAGCCGGCCGAACTGGAACCCGGCCTCGTAGTCGCCGAAAAGCAGGACGGAAAAGCGGGGGAACCGGGCGTACGCCACGCATGAGGCATCGGCGTTACCGTGCTCGATACTGAGATTGATTGCCTTGCACAGCGTCAGGAAGGCGAGGTTCGCATCGGTGTCGATGGCAGGCAGGGCGAGGCTGGTCAGCACCTCGATGGTCGCCAGGGCGGTCGCGTCTTCCATTGGCGGCAGATCGACGAGTTCTTCGATCGTCCTCTCGCCGAGCAGTGAACCGATGCGCTCGTATTCGCTGCGCACCGTCGTCACGTCCGGATGGGGCGACCACGCGATGCCCACATGACGAAGGAAGGCGAGGCCGACGGCGATCGCGGTGTCGGTCTGGCGCAAAACCACGTAGACGTCCATCTGCCTGCACGCGACCTGCGCGCGTTCGGGCGCGGTCGTGGCGCGCAGCGAAACGGCCGCGAGGCGCGCTTCGGCGTCGCGCAACTGGCCCGTCAGGATTTCGCATTCGGCGCGGTTCAACTCCAGCGTGAAGAGCAGGTCGTGCCGACTCTGCCAGCAGTCGTCGCCCGGTAGCTCCGCGCCGGTCGCGAAATAGGCGAGCGCCGAGGCATAGGCCGTCGACGCCTTGGCGCGCTGCCCCGCGAGCAGATTGAGTTCGGCCAGTTGCTCGCGCTCGTTCGGGTCGTCGATCAGCGCGGCCGAGCGATTGAGTTGCCCGACGATCTCGAAGATCGCTTCCTCGCGTTTTTCCTCCGGCGTCCGCGCAATGAGCAAACGGCCGATCCGCAGATGGGCCTCGGCGCGCGACGGCTCCGGGATCATCGAATAGGCGGCCTGATGGACGCGGTCGTGAACGAAGGCGTAAGCGCCTTCGAGCCGCACGGCCAGTTCCTGGCGTACCGCCTCCCACAACACGGCGTGAACCTGTGCCTCCTGCATGCCGAGCACGGCCGCGAGGGTCGCGATGTCCGCGACGTTTCCGAGGCACGCCAGCCGCTGCAGCGCGTGCTGCGTCGCGCATGGCAGGCGCGTGAGCTTGCCGGCCAGCAGGTCCACGATGTTGTCGGTGTAACCCCTCGCATGGATGCGTTCGGTGTCCCAGCGCCACTGCCGCGCATCGTGATCGAACGTCAGAAGATCGCCTTCGGCCAACGCCTGGAGGAACTGGATGACGAAGAACGGATTGCCGCCCGTCTTGTCGCGCACGAGGCGCGCGAGCGGCTCGATCGATTCGGGCGCACAGTGCAGCGCGTCCGCGATCAGATTGCCGATGTGCGCTCGCGTGAGCGGCGCAAGCCGGATTTCCTCCACCCTCGCGCCCGCGTTCCGCACGGCCTGGAGCCGGACGGTCAGCGGATGCGTGGCGTCCACTTCGTTGTCGCGATACGCGCCGACGATCATCAGGTAGCGCAGGTCCGGCTGGCCCAGCAGATCGGCTAGCAGGTCCAGCGTTGCCGCATCGAGCCACTGGAGGTCGTCGAGAAATAGCGCCAGCGGATGCTCGGCGCGCGCGAATACGCCGATGAAGCGCCGGAACACCTGGAGGAAGCGCTGCTTCGCCTGCTGCGGCTCGAATTCGGGAACCGGAGGCGGCTCGCCGATGATGAGCTTGAGTTCGGGAATCAGGTCGCTGATGAGCGCCGCGTTCGGCGCCAGGGCTTCGAGCAATGCGGCGCGCCAGCTTGCCAACTCTGTTTCCGACTTGCCCAGAAGCATGCGCACCAGACCCTGGAACGCCTGAACCAGCGTGGAATAGGGGATATCGCGCTTGTACTGGTCGAACTTGCCGGACGCGAACAATCCGCGCGGCGGCACGAGTATCTTGTGCAACTCGTTGACCACCGACGATTTGCCGATGCCCGAATACCCGGAGACGAGCACCAGTTCCGGCGCGCCGTTCTCGAGAATGCGGGCGAACGTGGCGACGAGGGTGTCCACCTCGCGCTCGCGCCCGTAAAGCCGCTCGGGAATCATCAGCCTGCCGGGGGCGCCGTGTTCGTCCAGCGTGAAGTCGTCGATATGGCCGTGACGCTGCCACTGCGCGAGGCAGCGCCGCAGATCGTGCTCGACGCCCGCAGCGGTCTGGTAGCGCTCCTCGGCTGTCTTGGCTAGCAGCTTCATGACGATGCGCGAAACGGCCGCGGGGACCGCATCCACCCGTGCGTGGGGCGGCGTCGGCGTTCTGGCGATATGGCAGTGCACCCATTCCATCGCGTCGCTGGCGGCGAATGGCAGGACGCCCGTGAGCATCTGATAGAACGTGACGCCGAGCGAATACAGATCGCTGCGCGAATCGACCGAGCGGTTCATCCGTCCAGTCTGCTCGGGCGCCATATAGGCGAGCGTGCCGGCGATGGTTTCGGGAGCCTCCGGTGCGTGCCGCTCGCGCGGCAGGCGGGAGGCCAGGCCGAATCCGGCGAGCCGCGGCTGCCCGTCGGCGCAATGCACGAAGATGTGCGCGGGCTTGAGGTCCTTGTGGATCAGGCCGCGCTGATGCAGCTTGCCTAGCGCGGCGGCAATGCCAATGGCGAGTTCGAGGAAATAGCCGGTTTCGAGTGGAGCGCCGAGCAGCTGTGCGAGCGGCTCGCCGCCCGGGTCCTCGAACGACAGCCACGGCTGGGCGCCTTCGCGCACCAGCTTGAGCGGGCGCACCGCCCATTCGCTGTCAAGGTCGTCTCTGAGCCCGAACTCGCGGGCGAGGCGATCGAGGCTGGCGGGCATGGGCTGCTCGGCGGCAAGCCGCGCAAGCAATACATTCTGGCCAGCTAGCGTCGAGGATTCTTCCCTCCAGAAGACACGCTCTCCATCGTCCCACAAGACCTTTACGCTTTTATCCATCGACGCTGCATTGAGATTATCTATTACGGATAGCATACACGTTCTTCGTTATGGCGCGATTCGTGGCGAAAATGGTTGCGAGTGCAACGTATTGAGCCGTGGCGCGGGCATTCCCGCGACGGAACTCGCTGCATCTCGTCGGCACGACGCGGCCCCGAACGTTCTTCGGCGAGCGAGGGTTTCTACTACCCTGCATGCAGCCGGATTCGATACTTAATATTAGAGTCGCTAATGTTTAGCAAAAAAACTAGCAAAATGACGGGTACAAATTAACATGCCTTATATGAGGTATCGCAATGGCAGAACTCTCCCGCCTGGAAATCCGGGCGCTTCAGGTTTTCGAAGCGGTCGCGGCTGAAGGCAGCGTATCCGCGGCGGCATCGCGGCTTGGCGTGACGCAGTCCGCTGTTTCCCAGACGATCGCCCAGATTGAAGAAGTCCTGGGAACGAAGGTGCTGGACCGTAGCCGTCGCCCGATCCGGCTGACTTCTGCGGGAATCGCACTGAGGAGAGACGCGCATTCGGTCGTGGAGGAGATGAACAGGCTGCTCGCGAATGCCCGGGAAGCCGACGCGGCGAATCGCCCCGAAATCAGAATCGGGATGATCGACTCGTATGCGGCCACGGTTGGACCGGCAGTCGTGAAAGAGGCGATTCGCCAGGGGCATCAGGTGGTTTTGTGGGCGGGTCTCGCCTACCGTCACTCGCAGGCCCTTTTGCAGCGGCAACTGGACCTGATCGTGACTTCCGATGCGCTCGAAGATATGGATCGGTTGGTCAGACGTCCGTTATTCAGCGAGCCATTTATGGTTGTTTTGCCCGCGGGGCAAAAGGACAAGATTAAACAAGGCGTCATTGCCGATATTGCGCGCCAGTTGCCTTTGGTACGTTTCAGCACGAGTTCGCACTATGGCGCGTTGACCGAGCGATACCTGAGACGTTGCGGCATTTCGGCAAAGCGTCATCTGGAAATCGATGCGTCGGACGTCGTTTTATCCATGGTCGCCGCCGACCTTGGATGGGCTATCGCTACGCCGCTGGTCCTTCTGCAAAGTCGCGGTTATCTGAAGGACGTGTGCGTGCTGCCGATCAGCGGGCCTGCGCTTACGCGAACCATCTATCAAGTGTCGCGTTCCGGAGAGTATGAAGAAACCGCCGAGTACTTTTATCAGGCTAGTCGGCGGGTACTGGAAAGCACGGTTTTTCCGGAGATTAAAAGTTTGCTCCCCGATACGGGGTTGAAGCTGCAACTCAGTTGATTCGTCGGACACGAACCGCCCGGTTATATCCCTATTGAAAGTAACTCAGTGATGAACATCCAACCATCTTCTCAGGACCGCAGATCGGCTGGCGTATCGCCGGTCTACAAGCACCGCTCCGGCTGGAACGCCATGTTGCCGGAACGGGTCCGGCAGTCGCGGCCCCCGCAGTCGCGGTACGCAACCATCGTCATCGGCGGCGGCTATACCGGTCTTGCAGCCGCCCGGCGTATCGCGGAGTTGCGCCCGGACGAGGCGGTCCTCGTGATCGAGGCGTCGACGATCGGCGAGGGATCGGCGGGGAGGAATTCCGGCTTCATCATCGACCTTCCTCACAATACGAAGATGGGCGGCCACACGAGTCCGCTGGAAGTCGCGCGAAAGCAGATTCGCATGTACGACGCCGGCAAACTGTGGCTCGAACAGTTGGTGCGCGAACACGGCATCGAGTGCGGATGGAATCCGGCCGGTAAATATCATGCCGCCGCAGGCGACAAAGGTGCTGCGAGCTTGCGCGCGGTTCTGAACCAGTACCGGGAGTGGGGCATATCGTTCACCGAGTTCGATCGTGAAGGTTTGAACCAGAAAATTGGGACACCTTATTATCAGTACGGGTTTCATTCCCCCAACAACGTGTTCGTTCAGCCTGCGGCGCTCATTCGAGGCCTGGCGGATTCATTGCCGGCCAACGTAACGATCCGGGAAGACGAAGCGGTATTCGCGCTTGACGACTCGTCGCCATTCGTCGTCAAGACCGCGAACGGCGAGTACACGTCCGATCGCGTCATCATTGCCAACAACGGCTTCGCGAGGCACCTTGGCGTGCTTCGTGATCGTCTTTTTACGATCTTTACGTATGCCGCCGTTACGCCCCGGCTTTCCGACGCGGAACTCGCGAAACTCGGTGATTCGCGCGAATGGGGCGTGATTCCCGCCAACAGGCTCGGCACCACGCTGCGTCGCATTCAGGACGGCAGGCTGATGGTTCGAAGCGCGTATTCGTACGAGCGCGAACAGGCACCGGAGACAACCAGAGCGTTGCTGACGGGTTGCTACAAGCGCCGGTATCCGCAGATGAATTCGCACGAGTTCGAATACATGTGGGGCGGCACGACGGCGCTCACGCGCAACGGCGCTTCTTTCTTTGGCGAACTTCGGCCGGGCCTGTATGCGTCGGTGGGCTGCAACGGCGCCGGTGTTTTGAAAGGAAGCGTGTTTGGAAAGTTGCTGGGCGAGATGGCGATGGGCGTCGGTTCGACCTACCTGACTGACGTACTCGGTTTCGAAGGGCCGACATGGCTGCCGCCCGAGCCCATTCGCAAAGTCGCCGTTACTTCGGCAATCCGGTATCAGGCCGCGGTAGCGGGCCCGGAACGCTAACCCTTTGGAGAAATCAGTGTCGATTCTCGAACGTAGCCGCGTAAGCAAGCGGATGTCACAAGTCACGCGGCATGGAGATGTTCTGTATCTCGCGGGCCAGGTTGCGACCGACGTGGAACAGGACATGGCGGGGCAGACGCGCCAGGTGCTCGCTTGCGTCGACGAATTGCTCAAGGAGCACGGCTCGGATCGCTCCCGCATTCTCTTCTGCCAGATATTCCTCGCGGATATGACGCAGTTCGCCGCGATGAACGCGGTTTGGGACGACTGGGTGATGGCCGGCCATGCGCCTTCCCGAGCGACGGTTGGCGCGGCTTTGGCTTCGCCGAAGAAGTTGATTGAAGTGGTGGTGACGGCGTCGGCGTCCTGAAGGGCGGCGGCGTAAAGTGAATAGAAAGGAGACAGCGTGAACAGACCAATACTCATGGAGGATTTGCCTCTGCGCAGATTTCACCTCCGCGTTGCATTTGCAGGAACGGGTGGCGTATTCAGCGACGGCTTCGTACTCGGTATCGTCGGCATCGCGGTGAGCATTGCCGCCGTACCGCTTCATCTCAGCGCGTTCTGGATGGGCCTGCTCGGCGCCGGCTCGCTGATCGGGCTCTTCCTGGGCAGCCTGATCGCCGGTCCGCTGGCCGACCGGTTCGGACGTCGATGGATATTTAGCTACGACATGGTGCTATTCGTTGTCGTATCCGGCGCTCAATACTTCGCCACCTCGCCGACTCAGCTTTTCATATTCCGGATCGTGCTGGGCGTGATTCTCGGCGCCGATTATGTGGTCGGCAAAGCGCTGATCGTCGAATATGTGCCCCGTCGTTACCGGGGAAGACTGCTCAGCACGCTTTCCATCGCGTGGGCATCGGGTTACGTGAGCGCCTATATCGCCGGGCTCTTGCTGAAAGACGTTGCCCCCGACTCCTGGCGGCTGATGCTCGCGCTGAGCGGCGTGCCGGCGCTTCTGATCTTTCCTTTCCGGCTCGGCATTCCGGAGTCTCCCATCTGGCTGATCAAGAAGGCGCGGGCGGCGGAGGCGGCAAGCATCATCTTGAGGAAATTCGGCGAAAACGTGGCGGCTACGCTGGGCCCGGTCAGCAATGTCGCGAGCGGGCGTGCCGGTTACAGCACGCTGTTCTCGGCGCGGCTGCGGCGCAATACCTTCGTCGGATGCGTTTTCTTCACCTGCCAGGTGATCCCGTATTTCGCGTTGGGGACTTTTACTCCCAAGGTTCTGGAGTCGCTCAATGTCCACAACAATTACCTGGGCGCGGTCGTTTATAACGTCTTGCTCATTGTGGGATCGCTGATCGGTCTCATGATCATCGACCGGATTCCCCGGCGCGTATTTCTGGTTGGTTCGTTTTATCTGTGCGCCGCAATTTTGTTTGCGCTGGCCTCATATAGCCAAAGCACGATCGTCACCATTGTTCTGTTCGGGCTTTTTGCCTGCGTTCTCTCCGGTGCGGCCAATCTGGAGTACGTGTACACGCCGGAACTTTTTCCGACTGAGTTGCGTGCCTCCGGCGTGGGTCTCGTCATTGCATGCAGTCGCCTGGGTTCGGCGGCGGCGACCTTCCTTCTGCCGATCTCGGTTCAGCAGTTCGGGATTCGGGAATCGCTGTTCTTCTGCGTGGGAACGCTGGTTGCCGGCGGCGTAGTCTGTCAACTGTTTGCGCCCGAAACGCGCAATACGGGCTTGATGTCCGAACCGGAGCCGGTGGGCAACGCCGGGCATATCGCACTCAAGGCTCGCGCCGAAAAGCAGTAACCCGAGTGATTCGCCGAGGCGTCCGGTGTCGCTTCAGAGTGACGCCGGCGCCCGGCAGATGCGGCGCTACCCGTTGGTGTCCACCCAGGCGCGCGCCCACGCGAGTCCCGCCTCCTGCGCAGCGTCTTCGGAGTTAAACACATCCAGAACGCCTGAAGCGTCGATGAGTTTGTTGTCCCGGGTCACGGTGCCGCTTCCGGCGTAGCGCTCAGGCGTGAGAATGTCCGCCTGCTGCGCGATAGCGTGGCCCCACAAAACGTATCCCTTGTAGGTCTCTCTTTCCATATATTGTCCAAACGGAGAGGCGTGCCCAACTCACTCACCGGCCCAATTCGGAGCCGCGTTGCGAATGGGTCAGAAAGAGACAGTAATGTTTCTTACGGCTGGGCGCAAAGTAATTCGGCGCCGAACGTTGTATTCGTCGTCCGATGTGGCATAGTGGAAAAAATTATCTCATCAAGGGAAAAACCACGAATGGCTACGCTCCAATCAATTCAGGCAAAAATCGCAAAGCTCCAGGCTCAGGCTGAATCGTTGGCGTCAACGAAATCGACGGCGGTACTCGAAAAGATCCGCGGCTTGATGGACAAGCATGCCGTGACACTGGCCGATATTGAATCATTCGTCGGCAAGCGGCGCGGCCGCAAACCGGGAACGACCGTTGCAAAGAAGCCGGGCTCGCCGGCCGCGAAGTATCTCGATCCGAAAACGGGTGCGACCTGGACCGGCCGGGGCCGTGCTCCCGCGTGGATTGCCAGTGTGAAGGACCGAAGCAGGTTCCTGATTACAGGCGCTGCAGGCGCGTCGCCGAAGTCGGCTGGCGCGGTGAAAACGCCCAAGGCAGGCAACTATGTGCGCGGACCGCAGCCGCCGAAATATCGCGACCCGAAAACCGGCGCGACGTGGTCCGGTCGTGGCACCGCACCGGCCTGGCTCGCAGGCGCGCGCGACCGGTCGAAGTTTTTGATCGAAAAGACCGAGGCTGCGGCGAAGACGGCCAAGGCGCCGGCAGCGAAGAAGGCCGCTGCAAAAAAGAGCACGGCAACCCGGAAGGTTGCTGCGAAGAAGGCAGCGCCGGCACGCAAGACCGCTCCGAAGAGCAGTGCGGTAGCGCGGAAAGTCCGTGCGCCGAAGTCCGCGGTGAAGTCGGCGGCGCCGGTTGAAAGCGCGGCGCCTCAGGCGGCTCCGGAGGTGGCGAGCACGGCCGCTGCGGCTTGAGGGTCGACGGCGCCGGTTGAATCTGTCCCGACTTGCAACATCTGGCAACACGAGTGGTAACATTTGTTGTCACCCACTGCCCGAGCGACGCATGCCAGACAGTTTCGACCAGCTCGCCGCGCTGATCCGCGCGCGCTTTTCCGACCTGAGTCCGCAGTTCCAGACCGGCGCGGCTTTCCTGCTCGACCATCCCGACGAAGTGGCCGTCTCGTCCATGCGCAAGGTGGCCGAGCGGGCCAACGTGCAGCCCGCTTCGCTCGTGCGGCTTTCCCAGCAACTGGGCTTTCCGGGCTGGAACGAACTGCGGGACCTGTTCGTGGCGCGGGTGCGCACGCGGCCGGAGCCGCTTTCCTCGCGGGCGCGCTCGCTCGTCGCGGGCAGCGCGAAAGACGGCCTCGCGCGCGATCTGCTCGTGGCGCAACAGCACAATCTGGAGGCGAGCGCCGCGCACAACACGCGATCGATGGTCGAGGCGGCGCGCGTGTTGCGCCGCGCGAAGCATGTGCACGTGGCGGGCTTTCGCTCGTGCTATGCGGTGGCGTTCGGGCTCGTCTACGGTTATCGCCTGTTCCGGCCTTCGGTTTCCTTGCTGGGCGGCGAGGCGGGTACGCTGGAAATGCAGTTGCTCGGCATCGAGCGTGACAGCGCAACGATTGTTGTCAGTTTCGCGCCGTACTCGGTCGAGGCCGTGCGCGTGGCCGAAGCCGCGCTCGCCAAGGGCAGCCGCCTGATCGCGATTACCGATAGCGCTGTTTCGCCCATCGCGCTGAACGCCGACAAGGCGCTGATCTTCACGCACGAAAGCCCGTCGTTTTTCCCCTCGCTCGTGGCGGCGACGGCGCTGGCCGAATCGCTCGTCGCCCATCTGCTTGCGCTCGAAGGCTCGGGCGCGATCGCCCAGCTCGAACAGGCCGAGCGGTCGCTGAACGCACGCGGCGCTTACGTGCCCTAAGGGCTGCCCTAAGTTCCCCGGGCGCGTTGCCCCGGCATTTACGCTCTATTTCACGCTAGCTGTTCCGCTTAGCTGTTCCCCTCGAAGATGCCGTTGCGAAACCGCATGCGGCCTTGTCTCGCCCAGATTCATTTCATTTGTTGTTATATATATTTAAATTGACAACATATGTTGTTGGGGCGTATAAAGCGCACTATGGGATGACCGATAGTGGTCGCGAAGCGAGAAAACCTATGCAGGAACTGAATATCCTCCGGGGGCCGGCCATCCGGGGGCCGGCCATCCGTGTGACGGGCTCGCCCGAGGCAATCGGGCAACAACTCGGCGCGCACGTGAAGCCGATCTTTGCCGACTACATGGCGCAAAGCCGCGCCTGGGAGGCGGTGAGCCGTTGGCGCGGCAGCGCATTCGCGCGGCAATTGCGCGCCGCAGCGGTACGGCATTTCCCGGCCTATGTCGCGGAAATCGACGCCATGGCGCAGGCGCTGGACTGGTCCGCGGACGACCTGTTTCTCTGGAATTGCCGCGGCGAGTTGATCCACAACGCGCCGGACGGCTGCACGACGCTGGCCGCGCGCACGTCTGCCGCAGGCCTCATTGCGCACAACGAAGACGGCGACCCGTGGCTGCATGGCCGCTGCAGCGTGGTCGAGGTCGAACCCGAAGGAAAACCCGGTTTCGTGAGCTTCTGCTATCCGGGCTCGCTTCCGGGCCACACCTTCGCGGCCACGCGCGCGGGCCTGGCGCAAGCGATCAACAACGTGCGCATCCGCGAGCCGCGCGCGGGTGTGCCGCGCATGATTCTCGCGCGCGCCGTGCTCGATTGCGCGACGCTCGAAGAAGCCCTCGCGTTGCTGCGCGACACGCCGCGCGCGAGCGGTTTCCACCACACGATCGGCGGGACCGACGCCGCGGGCGAGGTGCGCGTGTACAGCGTCGAAGCGACCGCGCAGCGCGCTTCAGTGCTCGAAGTGGGTAAGCCTTCGGGGCACGCGAATCACCTCATTCACGCGGGCTGCGAGCGTGAGCCGCAAATCGTCACCGATTCGTCGCGCGATCGCCAGATCCGCCTCGCCGAACTGCTGCCCGCGCTCGGCGCGCAGCCCGACGGTGCGTCCTTCGTGCAGGCATTGCAAGATCGCGCGGACGCCGGCCTGCCGATTTTCCGCGACGACCCGCACGACCCCGACGACGAAAACACGCTCGCCACGGCCTGCATGCGAATCGAACCGCGCGGCGTGGCGTTCGGCGTCTGGCAGGGCGCAGCGCAGGTGCTCGACCTCTTTATCGATTCGAACGCGCGTCATGCAAACGGCGCGGCACGCTAATCATTCACGGACTTCATCGAGGACACATATGACCAAGGTGTTTCATCGGACGCCGAAGCAAAACCTGCCCGTCGCAGTGGCAGGCGAGGGCATCGAAATCGTCGATTCCACGGGCAAGCGCTACATCGACGCAAGCGGGGGCGCCGCCGTCTCGTGCCTCGGCCACAGCAACCAGCGCGTGATCGACGCCATCAAACGTCAGGCGCAGCAACTGCCGTACGCGCACACCTCGTTCTTCACGACCGAGGCCTCGGAGCAGCTCGCCGATCACCTGATCGCCGCCGCGCCCGAGGGGCTCGACCACGTGTACTTCGTGTCTGGCGGCTCGGAGGCGATCGAGGCCGCGCTCAAGCTCGCGCGCCAGTATTTCGTCGAGAAGGGCGAACTGGCTCGCCGCCATTTCATCGCGCGCCGCCAGAGCTATCACGGCAACACGCTCGGCGCGCTCGCGATAGGCGGCAACGCGTGGCGGCGCGAACCGTTCCTGCCGATCCTGATCGAATCGCATCATGTGAGTCCGTGCTACGCGTACCGCGAGCGCCACGAGGGCGAAACCGACGAGGCCTACGCGCAGCGCCTCGCCGACGAACTCGAACAGAAGATTCTCGAACTCGGCCCGGACACGGTCGCGGCGTTCGTCGCGGAGACCGTGGTGGGCGCAACGGCCGGCGCGGTGCCCCCCGTGCGCGAGTATTTCCGCAAGATCCGCGCAGTGTGCGACCGCTACGGCGTGCTGCTGATCCTCGACGAGATCATGTCGGGCATGGGGCGCACGGGCTATTTGTTCGCCTGCGAAGAAGACGGCGTTTCGCCCGACCTGCTGACGATCGCCAAGGGCCTCGGCGCCGGCTACCAGCCGATCGGCGCGACGCTTGTGAGCCGGCGCATCTACGAGACGATCGTGGGCGGCAGCGGCTACTTCCAGCACGGTCACACTTATATCGGCCACGCCACGGCGTGCGCGGCGGCACTCGAAGTACAACGCGTGATCGCCGAAGAAAAGCTGCTCGACAACGTGCTCGCGCGCGGCGAGCAACTGCGTGCGCGTCTGCGTGAGCGTTACGCGGACCATCCGTACGTGGGCGACGTGCGCGGCCGCGGCCTGTTCGTGGGCGTCGAACTGGTGAAGGACCGCGCCACGAAGGCCACCTTCGACCCGGCGCTCAAGCTGCACGCGGCGATCAAGCGCGAGGCGTTCGCGCGCGGCCTGATGGTTTATCCGATGGGCGGCACGGTGGATGGCCGCAACGGCGATCATGTGCTGCTGGCGCCGCCGTTCATTTGCACGGCGCAGAACATCGACGCGATCGTCGAGCGGCTCGCGGCAGCGGTCGACGGTGCGCTCGACGCGACAGGCGTGGCGCGTCCCGCATAAGCTTCGCCGTATGTGATTGATGTGCAACTAACTGTCCGCCGCTGACGCCGATCGCAAACGCGGCGACCGCAAGCAGTCGCGCGCGGACAGCCATGAACCGTAACGGAGTCCAACGATGACGCAAAATCCGACCTCGCGGCTTCCCGCATTCGACGCGGCTCAAGCGTCGCCAGAGCAGAAGGCCGTGCTGGACGAGATCCTTTCCGGTCCGCGCGGCAACCTGAACGGACCGTTTCTCGGCTGGATCCACAGCCCGGAACTGGCGCAGCATGCACAGCGCCTCGGCGCATTCTGCCGATACCAGACCGGCCTCTCGCTACGCCACTCGGAACTGGCGATTCTCGTCACGGCCGCGCGCTGGCAAGCACAGGCCGAGTGGTACATCCACTATCCCATCGCGCTTAAGGCGGGCGTGCCCGCGGCGCTGGCCGAGCAGATCCGCACCGGCGCCATCCCTCAGTTCGATGAGCCTGACGACGCGCTGATCTACGCGTTCACGACCGAGCTATATGACTCGAAGCGTGTTTCCGACGCGACCTACACGCGTGCTGTCGAGCGCTTTGGCCACGAAACCACGATCAACCTGGTCGGGTTGCTTGGTTACTACGCGCTTGTCGCCATGACGCTCAACGTCTTCGGTATGCGCGCCGAGGGCCAGGCGACATTGCCGTTCGCGGAATAAGTGCGCGGCCAGACCGCGCTGTGCATACGCGAGCCCCATCCGGTTTTGCCGGTTGGGGCTTTTTTGCGCCGCAGTGCAATTCCATTTAGATGACAGCGGTATTTCAACCGCATAATTCCTATAACCGCTCGGCTAAAACGTGAAAATCATTGCCACGAGGCGTGCGCACGGTCGCAGCAAAATTAATCGAACGACTGGTTTTTTTGTTGGAGAAAACGTTTCCACTTCTGCCGCGCATTTTTGCCGGTAATCGTTAAAGCGGAAGCTGGCTTGCTTTTACTGCGGTTGCAGCGCGTCATTTTCAGCAATGGCGCGAAATAATATGACTGTTCAGGAGAGGAAGCGTTTCCGGTAGCTTTTCCCGGCGCGGACGGCTTTCCGCGTAAATTGTGCGGGCCGCGATTAAGCGGAAGTTCCGGAATGCATCGAATAACAGGGTTTTCAGCAGGTATTATGGAAATCACTTGCGCGCATTAATTGCAGTTGTTAGTCTTGCCAAACTTATTAATGCCCGCCTCATTCTCATTATCGAAAGGGCGGCAGGCGCCAGGGCGCTAACCACCGTTTTTTCTCTGTGCGACTTTTTCAACGGGGAACATCATGCTTGATACGACCATCGACGTAGCCGAAAAGCCACTCGCTGCCATGGCCGGAATTGGCGACGTTGTCACCCTGAAATCGGGAGGTCCGCGCATGACCGTCATGTATGCCGGCCCGGTTGGCTTTGCCAGCGGCCACTGGCTGATTTGCCAGTGGTTCGACGAACACGGCGAACTGCGCCAGGACATGTTCGCCCAGGACATGGTGCAGATCGAACCGCGTTCGATTCCGGCGGCATTCGTCAAGATGCGCAGTCCGGCTGGCGGAAAAGCCATCGGCGGGATCTGAAGCGCCGATCCTGGCAGAGCTGCGGGCGCGCCACGCGCCGCAGACATGCCGGACACACACGAACTAGCGGCCGGGCCAAAGCGCCCGGCCGTTTGCTTTATCGCTGGCCTTCAGCAGCGATGCGCACCGCGAGCCCGGCCAGCACCGTGCCCATGAGCCAGCGCTGAAGCTTGAGCCAGCCCGGCCGCTCGCCCAGAAACGTCGCAATCGTGCCCGCCGTCATGGCAACGGCGGCGTTCACGCTGATCGAAAGCGCGATTTGCACGCTGCCGAGCACGATGGACTGGGTGAGCACACTGCCGTGATGCGGGTCGATGAACTGCGGCAGCAGCGACAAATACAGAATGGCGATTTTCGGGTTCAGCAGATTCGTGACGAAGCCCATGAGAAAGAGCTTGCGCGGACGATCGGCGGGCAGATCGCGCACCTGGAAAGGCGAGCGGCCGCCTGGCTTGAGCGTCTGCCACGCGAGCCAGAACAGATAGAGCGCGCCGCCCAGGCGCAGCGCATCGTAAGCGAAGGGCACGGCCATGAGCAACGCGGTAATGCCGAATGCGGCGCACAGCATGTAGAACACGAAACCGAGCGCGACGCCGCCCAGCGAGATCAGCCCTGCCTTGCGGCCCTGGCAGATCGAGCGCGAGATCAGATAGATCATGTTGGGTCCGGGCGTGAGCGCCATGCCGAGCGCGACGGCGGCAAAGGCGAGCAGCGGGGCGGCGTGTGGCATGACGGGGCTCCGTGTGAAATGTGACTGATGTGACTGGCAGGAGTGGAGATTATTTCATGCGAAGGCGGCGCGTGCGCGCCATGACCCGCGACGTTAGCCGGACGGACAAGTCGAGGCGGCCTCAATGCGAGGAGCGCTTTTGCTCGGCGGCGCGCGTTTCGCGTGCGTGGACCCGATCGTCGAGCCGGCGCGAGAAGAGCAGCATGCCCAACCGGCGGCTGCGAGCTTTGGTCTGCCCGCCGAGATCCTTGGGCGGATTCGGTTGAAGCGCCCAGAAGAGCGCCAGCAGCCAGCCGAGCAAGGTCCAGCCGAGCACGGCGTTGAATACCGCGATGACCAGCAGGTCATGACGCCGGCGCCTGTCGGCGATCAGCGCGGGGAGAAAGTAGAGCGCGACCACCGCTGCGAGAACGACGATCTCGAAGACGGAACGGCTCACCATATTTCATTCTCCAGAAAAAAGGGCGGCATATGACTGATTCATCATTGTCGCGCGGATTGGCCGTTAGCGCACGCCATGCCTTGGCCGAACGGCCAACGGTGAACGCGAGGGGTGTCGGCTGGCGGGGGTTCGGGTCTATCATCGGGTTTTTCATCGCAGGGAACTGACATCATGATTTCCGACCCGTCCGAGGCCACCCGTCAACTCGACCACGAAGCATTGCGCGTCTTCGTCGAACGTAAATGGCATGACGAGATCGTGCCCGCCTTGACCGACTACATCGCGGTTCCCGCCAAGAGTCCGGCGTTCGACCCGCAGTGGGAGCAGCACGGCTATCTGGAGCGTGTCGTGCAGGAGGCCGCGAAGTGGGCGGAGCAGCAGCCGGTGCGCGGGCTGAAGCTGGAGATCGTGCGCCTGCCCGGTCGCACGCCGGTGATCTTTTTCGAGGCGCCCGCCACGCGCTCCGGCAGCAGCGAGACCGTCGTGCTCTACGGCCACCTCGACAAGCAGCCGGAATTCGCGGGCTGGCGCAACGACCTCGGTCCCTGGACGCCGAAGCTCGAAGACGGTCGCCTTTACGGTCGCGGCGGCGCGGACGACGGTTACGCGATCTACGCGAGCGTCACGGCGCTCGCCGCGCTCGACGCGCAAGGTATCGAGCGTCCGCGCTGCGTGGGTCTCATCGAAACCTGCGAGGAGTCAGGCAGTTACGACCTGCTGCCGTATGTCGATGCGCTGCGCGAGCGGCTCGGGAACGTCGGTCTCGTCGTTTGTCTCGACTCTGGCGCGGGCAACTACGACCAGCTTTGGCTCACCACGTCGCTGCGCGGGCTCGTGGCGGGCGATCTCGAAGTCGAAGTGCTGGAGGAGGGCATTCATTCGGGCTCTTACGGCGGGATTGCGCCTTCCAGCTTTCGCGTGATGCGGCAGCTCTTCGAGCGTCTCGAAGACGCAGCGAGCGGCACGCTGCTGCCCAAGGGCTTTCATTGCGCGATTCCTTCGCAGCGTTTGAGCGAAGCCGAAGCCACGGCGAAGATCCTTGGAGAAAACGTCTGGAAGAGTATGCCGTGGGCGTGCGGCCAGGACGGCCGGCGCGTGCTGCCTACCACCACGGACCCGCAACAGGCGTTGCTCGATTCCACGTGGCGGCCCTCGCTTTCGGTGACGGGCGCGGCGGGCCTGCCCGCACTCGCCGACGCCGGCAACGTGCTGCGGCCGCGCACGGCGTTCAAACTCTCGCTGCGTTTGCCGCCGCTGGTCGAGGCATCGAAGGCCGTGGCGGAACTGAAGGCGTTGCTCGAACTCGATCCGCCTTATAACGCAAAGGTCACCTTCAGGCCGGACGCGGGCGCGGCCAACGGCTGGAGCGCGCCGGAACTCGCGCCGTGGCTCACCGAAGCGCTCAACGCCGCCTCGCGCACGCATTTTGGCGCGGACTGTGCGTATCTCGGTCAGGGCGGCACGATACCGCTCATGAACGTGCTGCAGGCGGGCTTTCCCAAGTCGCAATTCATGGTGTGCGGGGTGCTGGGCCCGAAGTCCAACGCACACGGGCCGAACGAGTTCCTGCACGTGCCCTATGCGAAGAAACTCACGGCCACGGTGGCCGAAGTGATCGCCGCGGCGCCGTGAGTCTTTCGTGAGTTTTTATGGGCGATGAAGGACGTGCGCGCCGTCTGCGGGCGGCGCGTCTTGCGCCGCGTGCCCGTCGCCATGGCATGAGCAGCTTTCATCATCGATGGGCTGTTCAAGGCTCTTCATGATTCCGCATTCGGCGCTGCTGCGCTGATAGGCATGGCAACTCTCGCGCAGCGTGCGCAATTGCTGCTCAAGTACGCGCATCGATTCGATCTGCTGATGAATGCGCTCGATCTGGCTGTCGATCAGTTCGTTGACTTCGTCGCAGGGCTGGCTCGGGTCGGCCTGGAAGCGGCGCAGCATGCGGATGTCCGCGAGCCCGATGCCCAGCGACCGGCAATGGCGGATGAAGTTGAGTTGCGCCGCGTGCACGGCCGTGTAGCTGCGGTACCCGTTGGTTTCGCGCGCAGGCTCGTCCAGCAGGCCCTCGCGCTCGTAAAAGCGCACCGTTTCCACGTCGCAGTGCGCGAGGCGCGCCAGTTCACCGATTCTCATGGTCGCGGTTCTCCCGAATGACTTGACCCTGTAGTGGCTACAGGCTGTTCAATGATTGTGTCACTTTCGGGAGAAACCGGCTATGAACCGGAGTTACTTGTCGCGGCTCGGCATTGCGCAGCGCCTGCGCGCGCGTGAAGAGGAGGGGGCCGGGGGCGGCGCTCACGCGGCTGGCGGCCACGAGCATAACCACGAGCACGGCGAGTGCGGCAGCAGCGTGGCCGCCGTCGATCCCCAAGCCGTAGCCGGGCAGCAATGTCACACGCACGGACCGGCCTGCTGTCATGACGGCGCGCAGTCGCAAACCCCACGCCGCACTGCACCGCCGCCAGACGGTACGCGCCGCGCGCGCTGGCGCATCGAAAACATGGATTGCCCGACCGAGGAGCGTCTGATCCGCAACCGGCTCGAACCCATGCCGGGCGTCGTGCGCCTCGACTTCGATCTGCTGGCGCGCGAGCTGACCGTGCATCACCGGCTCGACAATACCCAGTCCGTGGTCGCCGCGCTGCGTGCGCTCGACATGGCGCCGCGCGAGCTGGACGACAGCGCGTTCGCGCAAACCGCGCCGCCGGCGGCCGTTGGCCTTGCGCTGCGACAGAAGCTGCTGCTGGCGGCGAGCGGCGTGGCAGCCGTCGGCGCGGAAGTGCTCGCATGGACCACGGGCCAGGAAACCAGCGTGGCGGTATTCGCCTGCGCGGTCGTCTCGATCCTGTGCGCGGGGTTGCCCACGCTGCGCAAAGGCTGGATCGCGCTGCGCAATTTCACGATCAACATTTACTTCCTGATGTCGCTCGCGTTGATCGGCGCCGTTGCGATCGGCAAGTGGCCCGAAGCGGCGATGGTGGTTTTCCTGTTCGCGCTCGCGGAGGAAATCGAGGCGCTTTCGCTCGAACGCGCCCGTCAGGCCATCCGCGCGCTCACCGCGCTCGCGCCGGAAACGGCGGAGGTGTGGCAGGCCGGCGAGAGTGCGCCCGAGCAAGGCGAATGGCGCGAGTACGCGGTGGGCGATGTGGCTGTCGGCAGCCGCATTCGCGTGCGCACCGGGCAGCGCGTGCCACTCGACGCGCGCGTGGTCGCCGGCCGCGCCGCGCTCGATCAGGCGCCGATCACGGGCGAGAGCCTGCCTGTCGACAAGGAGGCCGGCGCTGCGCTGTATGCGGGCAGTATCGTCGTCGATGGCGTGGTCGAGGCGCTCGTCACCGCGGCCGCGCAGGACAGCACGCTCGCGCGCATCGCCGCTGCCGTGCAGCAAGCGCAGGCGCAACGCGCGCCCACGCAGCGTTTCGTCGACGAGTTCGCGCGCTACTACACGCCCGCCGTGGTCGTGCTCGCTGTCGTCATCGCGCTTGCCGGGCCGCTCGTGTTCGGCGGCGCGTGGAGCGCGTGGCTCTACAAGGCGCTCGTGCTGCTCGTGATCGCTTGCCCGTGCGCGCTTGTCGTTTCGACGCCGGTGACGGTCGTGAGCGGCCTCGCCGCCGCGGCGCGCCACGGCATGCTCGTGAAGGGCGGCGTGTGGCTCGAGCGCGGCCGGCTGCTCAAGGCCGTCGCGCTCGACAAGACCGGCACCCTCACGCGGGGCGAGCCTGTCCTGACCGACGCGCTTGCGGCGCCGCTCGTCCGGGCGGCGGCCACCGTAGGCGCGCCCGGCGACGCGCAACTTTCTGCCGAAGAGGCGCTGCGCATCGCCGCGAGCCTGGACGATGCAAGCACGCACCCCGTCGCGCGTGCGGTGGTCGAAGGCTGGCGGGCGCGTCAGCCGGATGCACGCCTGCTCGCGGTCGATCAGTTCGTGGTGCTAAACGGTCGCGGCGTGCAAGGCCGCATCGACGGTACGCTCTGGAGCCTTGGCAATCATCGGCTGGTCGAGGAGCTGGATTTGTGCTCGCCCGAACTCGAAGCACAGCTTGCGACGCTGGAGCAGGCGGGCAAGACGGCGATCGTGCTGTGCGCGCCGCAGGAGGCGGTTGCCGTATTCGCCGTGGCCGACGCGCTGCGCGCGCAGAGCGCGCCTGCGGTGCAGGCCTTGCGTGCGCTTGGCGTCGCGCCCGTCATGCTGACCGGCGACAACGCATCGACCGCGCGCGCGATTGCCGATCAACTCGGCATCGACGACGCGCGCGGCAATCTGCTGCCGCAGGACAAGCAGGACGCGGTCGCCGCGCTCTCGCAACAGTACGGCATGGCGGCGATGGTCGGCGACGGCGTGAACGATGCGCCCGCGCTCGCGCGCGCCGACATCGGCTTCGCGATGGGCGCGGCGGGCACCGCGACCGCGCTCGAAACGGCCGACGTCGCGATCATGGACGACGACCCGCGCAAGATCGCCGCGTTTATCGGCCTGTCACGCAAGACGGCGGCCGTGCTCAAGCAGAACATCGCGCTGGCGCTCGGCATCAAGGCCGTGTTTCTCGTGCTTGCGATGGCCGGCGAAGCCACGCTCTGGATGGCGGTGTTCGCCGATGTCGGCGCGAGCCTGCTCGTGGTGGCGAACGGTCTGCGCGTGCGCCGGCATTTCGACGTTAGGCGTAAATCTTCCGCAGCGACAGCTTAACGCAACTAACAGCCAAGCTCGCCCGCCGACGTCGAACGCGCCTCACCAGGGTCTGGCGAGGCGCGCGCGAAGCTCGGCGCGCGTGCTTTCGTCGAACTCGCCGAGAAAGCCGAAGCGGCCTGCTATCAGGGTCGCGACCGGCACGCCGTCGCGGAACACGATGCGGTTGCCGGCGAGCGCCGGCACCTTCTCGCCGGGCAACAGCGTGCCGAGGAGATTGAGCGGATCGGCGGCGCTCACGCAGACGAGCGCCGCGCCGTCGCCTTGCGCCGGTCCGCGCCGCCGCACCTCGCGCAGCAGCGCCACGGCTTCGGGCAATGCGAACTGTTCGCCCGAAATGCCGGTCACGAAGCGGCCGCCGCGCACCTCGCCGCGTGCCTCCATGCGATGCAACACGCGCAGCAGATCGCGCCAGGGCGGCAACCACGCTGCCTCACGTCCCAGCAGATGCCAACTGACCACGCCGTAACGGCGCAGCAGCACATTGGCGACGTGTTCCAGCAGTTCCGGGTCGGCGGGTGGGCGGCGCGACGCGCTGGCGGTCGTCTGTCTTGCGTGCGCAAGCGCTTGCGAGCGCGTACCTGGCGCAACACGGGTATTCGACGCGGCCGATTCCGTCGAGACCAGCGCCTGCATATCGCCGGCGACCGCAAGCGGCTCGTCC
Organism: Paraburkholderia sp. J76; assembly: GCF_905220295.1. Classification (NCBI taxonomy): domain Bacteria; kingdom Pseudomonadati; phylum Pseudomonadota; class Betaproteobacteria; order Burkholderiales; family Burkholderiaceae; genus Paraburkholderia; species Paraburkholderia sp. J76. The sequence continues at coordinate 98,166 of NZ_CAJMZJ010000012.1, read as the reverse complement.
GCTGATTCGTCGGCCAACGCACGGGCCAACGCACCAGTCAACTGCACGCGCCGCAGCGTCGCCCAGCGCCCCGCGTCGGCCATGCCGCCCGCGAGCGCGCCGAAGCCGCGCGCCCGGCGTCTGCTGTGATGCGCGTTGCGCTGCGCCGCCGGCCTCACGAGGGCGCGCAGCCCCGCAAAGCTGTCCGCATTCACGAGGCCAGCGGCCACCAGCTCGCCAAGCGCGTTCTCCAGCTCGACGCCGAGCAGATGCGCATCGGCGGCCAGTTCGTCGAAGAACATCGCGCCGTGCCGCAACAGCGCTTCGTACACACGCTGGGCGCGCGCCGAAAGCCCCGCAGTGTCGGGCGATTCGACCAGCGCCATCCAGCGCGTGAGTTCGCGGCGCGTGAGGAGCACGACTGGCGTGCTGCGCACCGTTGAACCGGCTGCCGCTCGCGCCGGCAGTCTTGCCCACGCGAGGCGCCCCGAGCGGCACAGCTCGTCGAGCAGCATCGGCGTGTAATCGTCGATGCGCGCGGGCAGGATTTCGTCCTCCCACGCGAGCGCCGAAGCTTCCCAGCCTTCGAGCTGGTCGAGCACGGCGGCGAGCGCATCGCGGCCCGAGCCGCGCATGCCGGGCGCCACGCGCTGCCACTCGAAGAGGAAGCGCATGAAGTCGTGACGCTCGACCGGCTCGATCTCGCGCCGGAGCTTGCGCACCGTGTAGCGGTGGATGCGCGCGAGCAGATGGCGCTCGCACCATTCCTCCTGGCCGCCGCTCATCGCTTGCTGCGTGAAGCGTCCGCGCATCACGGTGCCTTCGGCTTCGAGGCTCGTGAGCGCGAGCGCGACCACGCTGGCCTCCAGCGCGAGCGGCCGCGCCACCTGCGCGACCGTGAGCGGCCCGAAGCCCGACAGCCGCGCGCGCACGATTTCCACGAGCGCCGCGTCCTCGGTCCACGCGTTCGCGTATTCGGGCGGCGGCGTGAGCGGCGGTTCGCACTTCGCCTGCGGGTAGATGGCCCGCACGCACGCAAGCCGCTCGATGCCGACCCACAGCGCGTCGTGTTCCGCGTCGTTCGCCGCGACCGGCAGCCGCGTAGCGCGTCCCGCCGCCGCCAGATCGGCGAGCCATGCGAGCCACTGCGGCTCCTGTTGCGCCTCGCTTTCGGCCAGCGCGCCGAGGCTCGTGAGCGCGTCGTGCATTTCGTCGGCGTCGCGCACTTGCGGCCAGGCTTCCTCGCGCACGCTTGCGATGGCTTCCGGGTCCAGCGCCCCGAGGTCGTCGGTGGATTCGGGATCGCTCCAGCGGCGCGACAGCACCGCCTGCGTGCGGCGTTCCTCTATCGGCGCATCGTCGAGATACGCGTAAGGACGCGCGGTGAGGATTTCGGCCGCGAGCGGCGAGGGCGAGGGCAACTCGCGCACCACGAGCGTTAGCTTGCCCGCTTCGATGCGGCGCAGAAGCGCGAGCCATGCTTCGGTATCCATAGCATCGTGCAGGCAGTCGTCGAGCGTCTGGTCGACGAGCGGATGGCGCGGCACTTCGCGCTCGCCCGCGATGTTCTCGAAGCACGCCGCCTGGTCCGGGAACACGGCCGCCAGGAGGTCTTCGCTGCGCATACGCTGGATTTGCGGCGGCGTCTTGCGGCCGCTGGTCTGACGCGGCAACGCGAGCGACGTGGTCGCGTTCCAGCGCCAGCGCACGCCGAAGAGCGGCGCGTCGAGCAGCGCCTGCACGAGCAGATGCTCCGCGGAATTCGAATGCAGATAGCGCCACACCTCGTCCAGCGCGAAACTGTGCGCGCCCGTGAGCGAGAGGATGATGGCGTCCTCGGTCGCGGCCGCCTGCAGTTCGAAATTGAACTGGCGGCAAAAACGCTTGCGCAGCGCCAGGCCCCACGCGCGGTTCAAACGGCTGCCGAACGGTGTGTGGATCACGAGCTGCGTGCCGCCCGCTTCGTCGAAGAAACGCTCCATGACGAGCGTGTCCTGCGTGGGCAGCACCGTGAGCGCGGCGCGGGCGCGCGCGAGGTATTCGACGATCTGGCGCGCGGCGGCGTCGTCCATTTCGAGCGCGGCGGCGAGCGCGGCGGTGGCGCGATCGACCACCGGGGGCGATGCGGTATCGTCGTCCGCCCTGGTGCCTGTGCCCGCATCGATCAACGCGGCTTCGACCTGCTTGCGCAGCCGCGAGATCGCGAGCGAAAGCTCGTCGCTGCGCCCCGGCGCCTCGCCCAGCCAGAAGGGGATGTTGGGCGGCTGCCCCTGGGCGTCTTCCACGCGCACGCGGCCCGCCTCGATGCGCAGAATCCGGTACGAGGCGTTGCCGAGCTGGAACACGTCGCCCGCGAGGCTTTCGACGGCGAAGTCCTCGTTGACGGTGCCGATCTGCACGCTTTGCGGCTCCAGCAGCACGGAGTAGTCGGCGTTGTCGGGGATCGTGCCGCCCGAAGTCAAGGCGACGAGCCGCGCTCCGCGCCGCGCGCGCAGCGTGCGGCTCACCACGTCGCGATGCAGATACGCCGCGCGCGGCCCGTGCCGGCTCGTGTAGCCTTCGGCGAGCATGCGCAGCACGGCGTCGAACTGCGCGCGTTCGAGCGCGGCCCACGGCGTGGCGCGCCGCACGAGCGCGTAGAGCGCGTCTTCCTCCCAGGCCTCGCAGGCCACTTCCGCGACGATCTGCTGCGCGAGCACGTCGAGCGGCGCGTGCTGCGGCGTGAGGCGATCGAGTTCGCCGCGCCGCACGCTGTCGAGTAGCGCCGCGCACTCGATCAGGTCGTCGCGCGAAGTGGGAAAGAGCCGCCCCTTCGGCACGCCGCCGACATGGTGGCCCGAGCGGCCCACGCGCTGGAGAAAGGCTGCGATCGAACGCGGGGAGCCGATCTGGCACACGAGATCGACGTCGCCGATGTCGATGCCCAGTTCCAGCGAGGCCGTGGCCACGAGCACGCGCAGATCGCCGCTCTTGAGCCGCTGCTCGGCGAGAAAGCGATGTTCGCGCGCAAGGCTGCCGTGGTGCGCGGCCACGGCCTGCGCGCCCAGACGGTCGGTGAGATGGCGCGCCACGCGCTCGGCCATGCGGCGCGTGTTGACGAACACGAGCGTCGTGCGGTGCATGGCGACGAGTTCGGCCATGCGGTCGTACACGCGCTCCCACACGTCGTTCGCCATGATGGCTTCGAGCGGCACCGGCGGTATTTCTATCGCGAGGTCGCGCGTGCGCGTGTGGCCCACGTCGACGATCTCGCAGGCGGGCGGTTTCGCCTGCGGATCGTGCGCCGCCTCGCCCATGCCCACCAGAAAGCGCGCGACGGTTTCGATCGGCTTTTGCGTGGCCGAAAGCCCTATGCGCAGCAGCGGCGCGCCGCACAGCGCGTCGAGCCGTTCGAGACTCAGCGCGAGATGGCCGCCGCGCTTGTTACCCGCGAGCGCGTGAATCTCGTCGACGATCACGCTGCGCGCGCTCGCCAGCATGCGGCGGCCCGATTCGGAGCCGAGCAGCACGTAAAGCGATTCGGGCGTCGTCACGAGAATATGCGGCGCGCGCTTTCTGAGCGCGGCGCGTTCGGGTTGCGGCGTGTCGCCGGTGCGCACCGCGCTGCGGATTTCGACCGGCGGCAGGCCGAGCCGCGCGAGTTCCGCCGCGATGCCTTCGAGCGGCCGTTCGAGATTGAGCCGAATGTCGTTGGAGAGCGCTTTGAGCGGCGACACGTAGATGACGAGTGTCGTGTCGGGCAGCGCGCCGCCGTTTGCGAGGCCTTCTCGCACGAGTTCGTCGAGCGCCGCGAGAAAGGCGGTGAGCGTCTTGCCCGAGCCCGTCGGGGCGGCCACCAGCGTCGCGCGCCGGCTCGCGATGAGCGGCCATGCGGCGCGCTGCGCGGCGGTGGGCGCGTCGAAGCTGCGCCGGAACCAGCCGGCGACGGCCGGATGGAAGCGCGCGAGCGCGTCGCCTTCCGCGCCGGCGCGATTGGCGGCGGCTTGCGGGGCGTGCGGATCGGATACGGGCGGAGACGATGTCATGCGCGTGGTCGGGCGAATCGTGGTCGTGCGGATAGCAGGCAGCAGCAAAAAGGGGACTGCGGCATCTGCCAGTCTCGCAGCTTTCGTGCGCGCCTGCCTGGCGCGGGCCGGGAAGCCGCGTGGGCGTCGCAGCGCGCAGGTAATGCATGTACGGCCGGACTGCGGCGTTTCAAGCCATGGCGGCCGCCCGGCAGGCGCGGCGCGAACGCAGTATCCTCGCCGCGTTGCACTTTCCCTCGACCCACGACGGAGTCACACCATGCGCTACAACACACTGGGCCGCACCGGCCTGCTCGTTTCGGAACTGTGCCTCGGCACCATGACCTTCGGCGGCGGCGCAGGCATCTGGAACCAGATCGGCGATCTCCAGCAGTCCGACGCCGAACGTCTCGTCGGCCGCGCGCTGGATGCCGGCATCAATTTCATCGATACCGCCGATATCTACTCGCAAGGCGTTTCCGAGCAGATCACCGGTCAGGCGCTCAAGAATCTCAAGGTCTCGCGCGAGCAGGTGGTGATCGCGACCAAAGTGTTCGGCGAAATGGGCTCGTCGCCGAACCAGCGCGGCGCCACGCGCTATCACATCATGGATGGCGTGAAGGCGAGCCTGAAGCGCCTGCAGCTCGATCACATCGACCTTTATCAGATTCATGCCTTCGATCCCGTCACGCCCATCGAGGAGACGGTGCGCGCGCTCGATGCGCTCGTGCAGCAGGGGCACGTGCGTTACGTGGGGGTGTCGAACTGGGCGGCGTGGCAGATTGTGAAGGCGCTCGGCATCGCGCAGCGCGAAGGGCTCGCGCGCTTCGAATCGTTGCAGGCGTATTACACGATCGCGGGGCGCGATCTCGAACGCGAAATCGTGCCGATGCTGGAAAGCGAAGGCCTCGGCTTGATGGTCTGGAGTCCGCTCGCGGGCGGACTCTTGAGCGGCAAGTACGGGCGCGATCAGCAGGGAGAAGCGGGCAGCCGCCGCACGACCTTCGATTTTCCGCCCGTGAACCGCGAGCGCGCGTGGGACTGCATCGACGCCATGCGGCCGATCGCGCAGGCCAAGGGCGCTTCGGTCGCGCAGATCGCGCTTGCGTGGCTGCTGCATCAGAAGGCCGTGACATCGGTCATCGTTGGCGCGAAACGCGTGGACCAGCTCGACGACAACATTGCCGCGACGAAGGTGAAGCTCAGTGTCAAAGAGTTAGGTGTGCTGGGCGAGGCTAGCGGTTTGCCGGCCGAGTATCCGGGCTGGATGCTCGCGCGTCAGGGCGACCAACGGCTTGCGCAGCTCAGGGAAAAAGAGGAATAAGGGGCGGAAATGAAGCGCGCCGGCGGGAGGACCCGCCGGCGCGATGAAGCTTGAAACTTGACTGAACGTTTACGGCGGTCGATTAGCTGGCTGCCGAGACCTTCAGATGGTTCTTAACCGAGGTCACACCCGAGACGCCTTCCACGACCTGCTTGGCGTTGTCGCGGTCTTCGGCGCTCGGCACAGTGCCGGTGAGCGAAACCACGCCGTTATGCGTCTTCACGTGGATGTGCTCGGACTTCACATTCTTCGCGCCCAGCAACTCGGCCTTGACCTTGGTCGTGATCGTGGCGTCGTCGACGTGCTGGCCCACCGATTCCGAACTGCCCGAGGGCGCGGAATTCGTCGTGGTCTGCGCACCGGCCAGCAGTGCGAACGTCATGCAAGCGGCGCCGGCCGCGGTCTTGAGGATGAGGATGCGCTTCATGGATACTCCCTTTCTGGTTGTGGTCCCGACTCCTGAGCAAGGTGCGTGCCTCGCCCCGTCCCCGCTCGCACTCCGCGCCGTTGAAAGCCGGCTGGAAGCCGCCGGAATCGCCTCGGGCGCGGGCTCGCAGCCCCTTCGCGCGGCAACGTTTTTCGGCGCTTGCCTGCGCAACAATTTTTTCCGCACCCTTGTAAAAATCTCCACGGCGGGGTCGGAAAACAAGCGGGCGCGGGGGCGCGTGCAAGCGCCGATCCCGTTTCAAAACAGGGTGTTGTAAAAGCTGGCATGGCTGTTGCATAGGGTGAGCCACCACTCAATTAAACAAACCGGGATTGCCATGCCTTCCATCGCGTTACACGCGCGCCAACATCTGGCGCTCACGCCGCGTCTTCAGCAGGCGGTGAGGCTGCTGCAACTGTCGTCGCTGGAATTTCAGCAGGAGCTGCGCGAAGCGCTCGATACCAATCCGTTCCTCGAATATGTGCCGGGCGCCTCGGAGGCCGGTGAGGCCGCCGAAGGGGCCGGTGGCGCAGCGGGCATCGGCTCCGCGGCGGCGCCCGTGGCCGAAGCCCCGGCCATGGCAACCGAAGGCGGGGGCGAAGCCGGTCTCGACGGTGGCATGGGCCAGGACGCTTCGCCTTATGGCGACACGTCGTATGCCGAAGGCGGCTACGGCGACGAAGGTTCCGGCTACACCGCCGAGATGCCGATGGCCGGCGCCTTGCGTACGTCGAGCTATCGCGGCGGCGAAGACGGCGACTCCGAAGCTTCCGACTGGGTGCGCGTGCCGGTCACGCTGCGCGAACAGTTGCATGAGGCGCTGCGCCTCTCGCCGCTCGACGATCTCGACCGCATCGCGGCGCAGGTCGTGATCGAGGCGCTCGACGACGATGGCTATCTGCGTCAGGACCTGGCCGATCTCGCCGACGAGGAGGGCGAGGGCGACACGCTCGACGAGGACCGCCTGCGTGTCGCGCTGCGCGTGGTGCAGACGCTCGATCGCCCCGGCATCGGCGCCCGTTCGCTCTCCGAATGCCTCGCGCTGCAACTCAACGCAATGCCTCACGACACGCCGCATCGCGAACTGGCGATGCAGATCGTCACCCAGCATCTCGAACGCCTCGCGCGCCGCGAACACGGCGAGCTGCAGCGTCAACTGGGCTGCGACGCCGCGTCGCTGCAGGCCGCGAGCGCACTGGTGCGCCGCCTCGATCCGAAGCCGGGCAACCACTATGGCCGCGCCGACGGCGGCTACGTGATTCCCGACGTGATCGTGCGTCAGGTGCGCGGCAAATGGGTGGTGAGCGTGAACCCGGCCATCGAGCCGCGCGCGCGCATTCACAAACTCTATGCGGAGATGTTCGCGCGCTCGGACCAGACGAGCCGTTCGCCGCTCGCGCAACAGTTGCAGGAAGCGCGCTGGCTGATCCGCAACGCGCACAAGCGCTGCGAGACGATCCTGCGCGTGGGCGAGTGCATCGTCGCACGTCAGAAGGCGTTCTTCCAGTACGGCGAAATTGCGCTGCGGCCCATGCTCCTGCGCGACGTCGCCGACGAACTGGGCCTGCACGAATCGACCGTTTCGCGTGCCACGGGCAACAAGTACATGGCTACGCCGCGCGGCATCTTCGAGTTCAAGCGCTTCTTCCCGCGCGAACTGGAGACGCGCACGGGCGGCACGTGTTCGGCGGCTGCGGTGCGTGCGCTCATCAAGGAAATGATCGACGCCGAAGATCCGCGCGACCCGCTTTCCGACGTCATCCTCACGCAGGAACTCGAAAAGCAGGGCGTGCAGGTGGCGCGGCGTACGGTGACGAAATACCGGCAAATGATGAAGCTGCCGGCAGCGGAAATGCGTCGCCAGATTTAAGGCGTACGGATTGCGCGGTTTTATCCGCGAAAAAAGCGGGGGGAGGTCAGCGGCGCGTGACCGGCGTAATGCGACGTGAGGCAGAGAGTGCCACCACCACGTTGCGTTACGCGCGCTGCTTCAATCGCTGCTTCGATGCATGTGCGGGGATTCCGGCGAGTCGGTAAAATACGAGCCATTGCTCGTATTCGATGCCCTTTTGTGATCCCGCCTGATTCCGCCATGACCCAAACCCTCCGCGGAAAAAACCGCGCCGCGCCGTTGGAGGCGCGCAAGCGGCCCGTGCAGCGCCGTTCTGCCGCGACCGTCGACGCGATCCTCGAAGCCGCCGCCCGCATTCTCGAAAGCGCGGGGCTCCCTGGCTACACCACGAACGCCGTTGCGGCGCGCGCGGGTGTGAGCGTCGGCTCGCTCTATCAATATTTTCCGAACCGCGACGCGCTGACCGCCGCCCTGATCGACCGCGAAAGCGCACCGCTTCTGGCCGAGGTCGACGCCGCCGCCGCGGCGCCGAGTTGCGAGGCAGCACTGCTCAAGTTGATTCGCGCGGCGGTCGCGCACCAGATGCGGCGCCCGGAACTCGCGCGCCTGCTCGATTTTGAGGAGCGGCGTCTGCCGCTTGGCGAGCGCGACGCGCGCGTGAGCGAGCGCATTCACGCGGTGCTCGTCGATGCGTTCGAACTCCCCGACGCCCCGGCTATCGACGACCGGCATACCACGGCACTCGACGTAATCGCCATCGTGCGCGGCATGGTCGACGCGGCGGGCGAGCGCGGCGAAACCGACGCCCAGGCACTCGAAGCGCGCGTCACGCGGGCGGCGATCGGTTATTTGTGGCGCACCGAGCGCGGCGAGTAACGCATGCGGCCTCGTTTGCCTGCGTCGGCGCTCCGCAGCGTGGCGCGTGCGGGCGAGGCCTGTTGTGGCGCGATGCCGAGCCGCCGCGCCACACGCCCCAAGGTGAGGCCGTTGCAAAGCAGATTCAGCAGCACGAAGGCCGCGGCCATGGCGGCGGCGAACGCTCGCGTGTCGGGCGAAAGCGCCTCGTTGCGCGCGACGCAAATGGCCAGCGTGAGCGTGACGGGCCCGCGCACGCCGCCCCATGCGATCAGCCATTGATGCGCGCGCGGCAGCGGCTCGCATATACCGAGGCGGCTCAGCAGCGGCAAAAATATCGTAAGGATACCGAAGCGGCTTATAAAAGCGGCCACCAGCGCCAGCGCGAGCGGAAAGACATCGCGCATGTCCAGCTTGTCCATCAGGGCGGGCACGCGCGCCGACGCGAGCAGAAAGACCGCTGCGGACGCGATGCCCGCCTGATACGTCCATAGCTGGCGAAACAGGGCCTGGCTCGCGGGGGAGCGGCGCGTTCGCATGAGCCGGTTAGCCGCGAGACCCGCGCACACCACAGCGGCCACGCCGGAAACGTGCAGCCCGCTTTCCGCGGCGGGATAAAGCAGCGTGGGCAGCGCGAGCGAAAGCGCGTATTCGGAAAAGGGCAGACTGCGCAGCGCGCTCGACGCCGCGACGAAAATCGCTCCCGCGAGCGCGCCGAACGCGCAACCGCCGACGAGCGAAACGAGGAAGACTGCGAGCGGATGGCCGTGCGCGTTCGCAGCGGTGGGCGTGAGCATCAACGCACCGGTGAGAAGCGTGGAGATGGCGATGGCCGCCGCGTCGTTAAGGAGGCTTTCGCCCTCGATCAGCCGGATCAGGCGTTCGGGCGCGCCGCTGTTGCGAAAGAGCCCGATGACGGTGGAAGGATCCGTCGTGCTCACGATGGCGCCGAGCAGCAGGCACACGATCAGGCTCTCGCCGCTGCTGATCCATGTGGCGAGTCCAACGCCGGCCGCGGCGGCCACTACCGCGCCGATTGCGAGCAGGAGAATGGGCCCGAGATCGGCGAGAAGCCCGCGCGTATCGACCTGCAACGCCGCTTCGAAGAGGATGGGCGGCAGGAATATCCACAGATAAGCCTCGGGCGGAAGCGCGGGCGTGAGGAAGGGGACGACATTCGACGCGGTGAAGCCGGGCGCGAAGTGTTGCAGGGCTAGGTAGCCGGCGCCGAGCAGGACGCCCGCGGTGGTCAGGCCGAATGAATCGGAGAGGCGGAATCGCTGGGCGGCGGCGTGGCAGAGCGCAATGACGAGCAGCAGGACGCCGGTGCGGATGGTGAATTCGATTGCGGTTTGCAAAGGCGGGAAACTCCGAAGTGCGTCGACGCAGTATCCCGCTGCGCTGCAACATAGCATGTTGACGTATATCAACTTCCCGCTGACAGAGGCATTACGACACCATTACGGACTTTTACGAGCCACTGAGTCATCTTTTAGGGCGCGATAGCCCGCACGCACTAACCAAGACGCTCGATCAGCGCCATGGCCGCCGCCGGGTTGCGTTCCTTGAAGCCGCTGATGACGTAGAGATACACATCCCGGCTTTTGGCGGCGAGCGGCTTTGCGTAGGTGGCGAGATCGTCGGGCGTTTCGCCGCGCGACCAGGCGAGCGCGCGCTGGGCCCAGAGGTCGAGATCGGCGGGGGCGTAGCCGTGCGGGTGGTCCTGGGCGGTTCCCATGATGCGGGCGTAGACAAACGGCGCGCTCGTGTCGCCGATCAGCGGGTAGCTGGAATCGCCGGAGACGACGATTGCCGCGTGATGCTTGCGCGCGAGCGCGACGAATTCCGGCGTGCAGAAGCTCTCGTCGCGCACTTCGAGTGCGTGGCGCAGCGGACGGCCTTCGGCCTCGCCCGGCAGCAGTTCGAGAAATCGTGCGTAGTCCTCTGGATCGAAGCGCTTGCCTGGCGAAATCTGCCAGTTGATCGGCCCGAGCTTGTCGCGCAGGTTCAGCACGCCGCCGGTCAGGAAGCGCTCGATCGTGTCTCCGGCTTCGGCGAGCACGCGACGATTCATCGCAAAGCGCGGGGCTTTCAGCGAGAACACGAAGTCGTCGGGTGTTTCGTCGTGCCAGCGCGCGAAGCTTTCGGGGCGCTGCGCGCCGTAGTAGGTGCTGTTGATTTCCAGCGTCGGGAGATGGCGGCTCGCATATTCCAGTTCGCGCCGCTGCGCCAGGCCATCGGGATAAAACGTTCCGCGCCAGGGCGCATAGATCCAGCCCCCTATACCGACGCGAATCCGGCCGGGCCGGGCTTTTGAACTGGATGTGGGCGCCATCGGAAATCCGCCGTCGAAGCCGCGATGTCGCAGTGTAGCGCAGCCGCGCTCATGGCCGCCGGTTCGCGCCCCGACGCCGGACATGCGAGTTCATCTCGATTTTTAGGCATAGTCCGATATGTTCTTGAGGGCTGTGAGGCTACTTTAGTCATGTTGTGTCAGATAACCTCACAGGGACCATCAGATGTCTTCCCGCATATCTCCGGAACTCACCGATGCGCAGTGGCGCAGCATTGAGCCCATGTTTCACGAAATCCGCGTCGACGGCCGTCGTCGCGGGCGTCCCGCGCACAACCCGCGGCTCGTTTTCGCCGGCATCCTTTGGGTCCTGGCAACGGGCTCTGTGTGGTCGAAGCTGCCCGAGCAATATCCCGATTTCCGCACGTGCCATCGTCGTTTCAAGCTGTGGTTCGACGCCGGGCTCGTGCATCACGCCATGGAGCGTCTATACGGTCAGGAAGGCCTCGCGCTGTGCACCGCAATGGCCTCGCGTATGCAGCCGTGGCGCGCGCCAGTTGGGCGCAAGCCGCGCTATCCGGTGGCGTCCACGCTGCGCTGGCCCCTCGTGCGGCCGTTCGTGGAACGATAAGCGGGCAGCGCAGGACGTTGGCGGCGGATTATGAGCCCGCCGCCAAATCACATTTCCCCATCCTCCGCACGCAGGCGTGCGAATAGCGGCGCCCACCATGACTCATGGGAGAAGGCGTCGATTTCCACATCGGTATTGAGATCGACGGTGCGCTCTCGTTCGTGCGCATCGAGCGGGTCCGCTTGTGCGAGCTGGGCGGCCAGCACTTCGGCGCCCGCGTCGGAAGCATCGCGCGGCCCGCGTGCGCGGGTGTCGATGCGCTCCGCTAGCCGCGCTTGCGGCGCGTGAAAGTTCAGGATCAGCATGGGCCGGTTTAGCTCGCGCGCAAGCGCCGCAAAGCGCGCGCGATGCGCCGCCTTCAGAAACGTCGCATCGACGAGCGCCGTGTAGCCCGCATTGAGCACGTCACGCGCATGGCCGATCAGGCGTTCGTAATGCGCATCGAGCGCGGCTTGCGTGTAGGCGCTCGCCGGCAGCGTACCTGACGCGGGCGGCGCGAAGGGTTCGAGGCGCTTGCGTTCGATATCGCTCGATACACGAATCGCTCCGCTCAACCCAGCGAACGCGCGGCTCGCCACCGACTTTCCCGAGCCCGAAAAGCCGTGGCACAGCAGCAGCCGGGGCGCCGGTTCGCGCATGGCGCGCGCTTCGCTTGCGGCGAGCGCGAGGTAACGCGAAACGTCCGCATCGCATGCTTGCGCGCCGTGCCGCGCGGGCGATCCCGCCTTGAGCAGCGCCACCAGCGCCCGCACCATCGCGCGATAGGCGACATAAAGCCGCAGCGCGGCGAGCCCCGCGAAATCGCCTGTTGCTTCGAGGTAGCGATCGAGCAAACGGTGCGCGTATGCCGCGTGGCCGTGCGCGCGCAAATCCATCAACAGGAACGCGAGATCGCAGGTCACGTCGATCGGCGCAGCGCATCGCTGAACTCGATGCAATCGAACATCAGCACGTGACGTCCATGCCGCACGAGATTGTCGAGATGCAGGTCGCCATGGCAGGCGCGCACGAATCCGTGCGCGCGTCGTGCGTCGAGGTGCTGCGCCAGGCGCGCGAGTTCGCTTTCGCAGGTGGCGCGCAACGCGGCGCGTTCTACAGCGTGCGCCGTGCGCGCATCCGCTTCCAGCGGCGCGAGCGCCGCCAGCACCTGTTCGCGCAGCAGCGCCGCCGAGCCGAGGTGCGCCGCAGGCTCCTGCGGCCCACGGCCGGCGCGGCGTGCATGCCGGTGGTTCGCCGCGAGCCTGGTTGCGGCAGCATCGATATCGGCCGTGCGCAATTCGCCGTGCGAAAGCAGGTTTGAGAACAGCAGGCGCTGGTCGAAGCGGCACATTCGAACCGCGTAGTCGATGACTTTCGCGTTGCCGCGCGAGAGAGCATGCGCGCGCCTGAGCCTGCAACGCCCGCCATCATGAATTAGCTCGACTGTGTCGCGATAGATCGGTCCCGCGAACGGCGCATTCAGACGAATCTCAGCTTCGCAGCAGCGAAGCCGGGCATCGAGCCGCACAAAATTGACGAAGCCGAAATCGACGGGCTTCATGGTCTTGTACGCGTACCGCCCAGCCAGATACACCACCGAAATATGCGTTTCGATCCGCACGATGCGCCCGGCCGGGTGCGCGTAGGTCGAGGCGCGCGAGAGCGCGGCGTCCACGAGACGACTGCGCCGCCGCGCCGCGCGCTGACGGTTGAGGGCATGGCGTGAGATCGGCGGGTCAGACATCGGCGTGGCTACCGTGGGAATGAAGGCCGGCGGGGCGATAATCGTCGTAGCCAGCATACACGCGAATCCTGGCGAGCCAGCGCGGGAAGCCCGCTGCGCGTCGCGTCGCGGCCTTGATCGAAACGGCCTGCATGGGCATCGGCTTATTGCACCTTTTGTGGAATCCGGCGAGGCTGCGCGATACTGTCAAGTTCAACCCAACGGAATTTCGGAGACATGGCGCATTTCGACGTATTCAACGGCGACGCAGACGGCATCTGCGCGCTGCATCAACTGCGGCTCGCAAGGCCGCGCGAAGCGACGCTCATCACCGGCGCGAAGCGCGACATCGCCCTCGTCGAGCGCGTGCCCGCCCGGCCCGGCGACTCGCTCACGGTGCTCGACATTTCGTTCGACGTGAACCGCAAAGCGCTCACCGCACTGCTCGCGAAAGACGTCGCGGTCGAATATTTCGACCATCACCACGCGGGCGAGCTGCCTATGTCGAGGAATCTCGTCGCGCACATCGACACCACGGCGCAGGTCTGCACGAGCGTGCTCGTCGACCGGCACCTTGCGGGCCGCTACCGGCCGTGGGCGGTCGCGGCGGCGTGGGGCGACAATCTGCCCGCCACGGCGCAGGCGCTCGCGCAGCAGGCCGGGCTCGACGCCGCGCAGGCCGACCAGTTGCGCGAGCTTGGCGAGTCGATCAACTACAACGCCTATGGCGACTGCGTCGAAGATCTCGTGATCGCGCCGCTCGACCTGTACGCGGCGATGAAGCCTTATGGCGACCCGTTCGATTTCGTCGCCGCTGAGCCCATCGTCGCCCAGCTCGCCAGTTGCCGCCACGACGATCTCGAACTGGCTCAGGCCATCGCGCCGCTCATCGCGTTGCAGTACGGCAGTGTCTGCGTGCTGCCCGACGAGCCGTGGGCGCGCCGGGTGCGCGGCGTGTTCGCCAACGTGCTCGCGAACGAGGAACCGTCGCGCGCGCATGCGGTACTGAGCGTGAACACGGACGGCAACTACGCGGTGAGCGTGCGTGCGCCGCTCGCCGCGCCGCGCGGCGCTGACGAACTCTGCCGCGCGTTCCCGGGCGGCAACGGCCGGGTGGGCGCGGCGGGCATCGACTGCCTCGAATCGAACCGGCTCGACGCGTTCGTCACCGCGTTCGCCCGCGTGTTCGGGCGCACCAAACCGGCTTCCGCCTGAGCGGCGGCGGGCATCGTCAGGCCGTTTCGCCGCCGCCCTGCGTGCGGCGTGCCTCCGGCCAGCGCCAGTTGCGGATTTCGGGCATGTCGTCGCCGTATTCGTCCACGTAGCGGCGGTGCGCGGCCAGCTTGTCGTGCAGCGTCTGGCGCAGGTGCGCGGCGCGCTGCGCGAGCCCATCCACGCGGTCGATCACGGCCTCGCACAGATGGTAGCGGTCGAGCCGGTTGAGCACGGTCATGTCGAACGGCGTGGTCGTCGTGCCCTCTTCGATGAAGCCATGCACGTGAATGTTCGCGTGATTGGCGCGCCGGTACGTGAGCCGGTGGATCAGCGAGGGATAGCTGTGGTGCGCGAAGATCACGGGTTTGTCGGTCGTGAAGAGCGCGTTGAAATCGGCGTCGGGCAGGCCGTGCGGATGGCGGTCGGCGGGTTCGAGCGTCATCAGGTCCACCACGTTGACCACGCGGATCTTTAGCTCGGGCAGGCAGTTGCGCAGCAGGTCCACGGCGGCGAGCGTCTCCATGGTCGGCACGTCGCCCGCGCAGGCCATGACCACGTCGGGCTCGCCGCCGTCGTCGTTGCTCGCCCATTGCCAGATGCCGATGCCGTCCGCGCAATGGCGAATGGCGGCGTCCATGTCGAGCCATTGCGCCTGCGGCTGCTTGCCCGCCACGACGATGTTGATGCGGTTCCAGGTTCGCAGCACGTGGTCGGTAACGGCTAGCAGCGTGTTGGCGTCGGGCGGCAGATACACGCGCACGGTGTCCGACTTCTTGTTCACCGCATAGTCGATGAAGCCCGGGTCCTGATGGCTGAAGCCGTTATGGTCCTGACGCCACACGTGCGAGGTGAGCAGATAGTTGAGCGAGGGCAGCGGCCGCCGCCACGGAATCTCGCGAATTACCTTCAGCCACTTCGCGTGCTGGTTGAACATCGAATCGATGATGTGGATGAACGCCTCGTAGCACGACATGAAGCCGTGCCTCCCCGTGAGCAGATAGCCTTCCAGCCAGCCCTGGCAGGTGTGCTCGGAGAGGATTTCCATCACGCGTCCGTTGGTGGCGAGCTGGATGTCGTCGGGCGTGACTTCGGCGAGCCACGTGCGCGACGTTACCTCGAATACGTCGCTCCAGCGGTTCGAGGCCGTTTCGTCGGGCCCGAAGATGCGGAAGTTGCGCGTGGGGTCGTTCACGCGCATGACTTCGCGCAGGAACGCGCCCATGACGCGCGTGGCTTCGGCGTCCACCTGGCCGGGCGCGGGCACGTCCACGGCGTGATGCTCGAAGGGCGGCACGCGCAACTCGCGCACGCGGCCGCCGCCGTTCGAACGCGGATTCGCGCTCATGCGCTTTTCGCCTTGCGGCGCGAGCGCGGCGATTTCGGGCACGAGGCGGCCTTGCGCGTCGAACAGTTCCTCGGGCTTGTAGCTGCGCATCCAGCTTTCCAGCAGCGCGAGATGTCCCGGCTTCGAAATGTTGGCGAGCGGCACCTGGTGCGAGCGCCACGAGCCTTCCGTTTTCTGGCCGTCGACGGTCTTCGGACCGGTCCAGCCCTTGGGCGTGCGCATCACGATCATCGGCCAGCGCGGGCGCGTGTAGCCGGGCGGCAGATTGCCGTGCTCGTCGGCCAGTTCGCGGGCGGCCTTCTGGATGCGCGCGATCTCGTCGAACGCCGTGTCGAATGCCGTGGCCATCAGACGATGCGCGACTTCGGGCTCTTCGGCTTCCACGAAGATCGGCTCGTGGCCGTAGCCCTTCAAGAGCCAGGCGAGTTCGTCGTCGCCGATGCGCGCGAGCACGGTCGGCCCCGCGATCTTGTAGCCGTTCAGATGGAGGATGGGCAGCACCGCGCCGTCGGTGGCCGGGTTGAGGAACTTGTTCGAGTGCCACGCCGTGGCGAGCGGGCCGGTTTCGGCTTCGCCGTCGCCCACCACGCAGGCCACGATCAGATCCGGGTTGTCGAACACCGCGCCGTAGGCGTGCGAGAGCGCGTAGCCGAGTTCGCCGCCTTCGTGGATCGAGCCCGGCGTTTGCGGCGCGACGTGGCTGGGAACGCCGCCGGGAAAGCTGAACTGCTTGAAGAGCGCGGCCATGCCTTCCACGTCGAGCGGCACGTTGGGCCAGGTCTCGCTGTAGGTGCCCTCCAGCCACGTGTTCGCGACGACGGCGGGGCCGCCGTGTCCCGGCCCCGCGAGAAACAGCACGTCGACGTCGCGCGCGTTGATGATGCGGTTCAAATGCGTGTACAGGAAGTTCAGACCCGGCGTCGTGCCCCAATGGCCGAGCAGGCGCGGCTTCACGTGCGCGAGCTGGAGCGGTTCGCGCAGGAGCGGATTGGCGAGCAGATAGATCTGTCCCACCGATAGATAGTTGGCGGCGCGCCACCAGGCGTCCATGCGGCGCAGCAGGTCGTCGGAAAGCGGCGGGTGGGCGGGGGTATCGGTGGCGTTCATGCAAGGCTCCGGTTGCGCGGCGGCGAAAGACGGACCGAGGCGGACTACGCGCGGCGCGGCAACGCCTGGCGACTGGCGCGAGCCGGGAACGCGCGGCGGTGAGAGCCGCGCGCATGGCCGGGCAGGGGCGCCTCGTGGTCCTGCGGGAATCGTCTTATGTTGCCACGTTCGCGCGGCGCGCCACGTCTGAATGCCCCGCGGCAAAGCCGCGCGCAGCGCGCGACAGCCCGGGGCGCGACAGCCCGGGGCGCGACAGCCCGGGGCGCGATTGCATAAGATGGTTTTATGGCGATCGATGCGGCGCGCGAGCCGCACTCTGGCGAGGAGGATGGCGATGCGGGCAATGCTGTTCGACGGCGAGAATCCGCGGCTGCGTGAAGCCGATTTACCCGACCCGGCGCCGGGCGCAGGCGAACTGCTGATCGACGTGCGCGCGTGCGGCGTGTGCCGCACCGATCTGCATGTGGTGGACGGCGATCTCGCGCACCCGAAAAGGCCCGTCATTCCGGGGCACGAAATCGTCGGCACGGTCGCGGCGTTGGGGGCCGGCGTAACGGGTTTCGCGCGGGGCGACCGCGTGGGCGTGCCGTGGCTCGGCCAGACTTGCGGCCATTGCCGCTTCTGCGCGGAAGGGCGCGAGAACCTCTGCGACGCGCCCGGCTTCACGGGCTATACGATCGACGGCGGCTATGCCACGCGCACCGTCGCCGACGCCCGCTACTGCTTCCATCTGCCGCGCCAGTACAGCGACGTCGAAGCCGCGCCGCTGCTCTGCGCGGGGCTCATCGGCTATCGCTCGCTGGCGATGGCGGGCGATGCGCGGCGCATCGGCATTTACGGCTTTGGCGCGGCGGCGCATATCGTCGCGCAGGTCGCGCGTCATCAGGGGCGCTCGGTCTACGCGTTCACGCGTCCGGGCGATGGCGCGGCGCAGCAGTTCGCGCGGCGCCTCGGCGCAACGTGGGCCGGCGGCAGCGACGAGCGCGCGCCCGAGGAACTCGACGCGGCGCTCCTGTTCGCGCCGGTCGGCGCGCTCGTGCCCGCCGCGCTGCGCTCGCTCGCGAAGGGCGGCACGGTCGTGTGCGGCGGCATCCACATGAGCGACATTCCGTCGTTTCCGTACGCGTGGTTATGGGAGGAGCGGCGCATTGTCTCGGTGGCGAATCTCACGCGCGAGGACGGCGCGACCTTCATGGCGATCGCCGCGCGTCACAAGCTCGAAATCGAGACCACGCCGTACCCGCTCGCGCGTGCGAACGAGGCGCTGGCCGATTTGCGCGAGGGAAGGCTCACGGGCGCGGCGGTGTTGACGATGGGCTGAGCGTGCCATCCTTCGCGATGGGCGGCGAGGACGGCGATTCCGCCGGACTGGAGACAACGCGCCGCACTGGCAAGCGCGCGCATGCGCAACTGAATGCGATACAACGATCTTTGGATCGCGTGCGCCGGGAGCCGGCGCGCATATTGGTAAAACCCGGGAGGTCAACGATGTACAAGCAGATTCTGGTAGCGGTCGATGGCAGTCGCAGCGGCCGGCGCGCGCTCGACGAAGCCGTGAAGATTGCGCAGGCGACCGGCGGCGCCGTCAAGGCGCTGTGTGTCGTGCGGCATCCGGCGCGGCTCGTGGACGTGAGTTCGGGCTTCGCCGAGGAACAGGCGCGCAACTCGGCGGAGAACGACGCCGCGACGGCCGCGCTCGAAGAGGCGAAACAGGTGTTCGCGCAAGCCGGGGTGCCGGGCTCCACGCGCGCAGCGGACGCGAGCGGCGAGGAGATTGCCACGGTGATTTCGCGCATCGCCGCCGAGGAAGACGCCGACCTCGTCGTGATGGGCACGCGCGGCTTGTCGGGCATGAAGCGGTTGTTGCTCGGCAGCGTGGCCGAATCGTTCCTGCGCATGGCGGACCGTCCGGTCATGCTGGTGCGCGACGAAGAGGCGCCGCCCGCCTGAGCGGCACGCCCGGTTCCGCCGGCCGGTCGGCCGCGAGGGTTCGACCGGCCGGCTGCATTTTCGCAGGCGATTTTTTTGGCCGTCGTTTTTGGCCGTCGTCGCGATCCGTCGCGAAATACCTGCAAAGCAAGCCAGGTTTTGAAGCGCCACGCATCAACTATCTCGATTTGTGACGTTTACCAAGCGGCAAAGCGCCCATTCGTCGCGCGGGGTGCCGTCTTCTGCCTATGATGTTGGCTTGAGCCGGGTGTATTGCGAACACGCGGCACTCCGAACTATCCCGTCTCTCATCGCCGCGCGTGAACGGCAGCTAACGTACCGGCGGCGGGGGAAAGCTACATACGGAGGAGATGACGATGGCTACCGCTTCCCCTTTCCCTTTCGACACCTCGTCCGGCGCCGCGCTGGGCTCATCATGGGGCGCCTCGTTCGACACGTATCGCGCCAGCACATCGGCCGCGCTGCGCTTGCTGGCCGGGCAGCAGCAATGGCGCGAACAGGTGTTGAAGCTCGAACAGCGCCGCATCGAGCGCGACCGCGCGGCGGTCGAAGGGCTGCTCGAATCGCTGCGCACCGCACGCGACTGGACCGACTTCGCGGTTGCCACGCAATCGGTCTGGCGCGACTATCTCGGCGCGAGCACGACACTCTGGCAAGAGAGCGTCGCGGCGGCGATGCAGGGCGCGAGCACATGGTCGGACAGCGCGCGCGACGTCACGCAGCAGTGGCAAGAGGCCAGCGCGGCGAGGTCGCCCGGCGCGCTGCCGATGCGCGAATGGATGAACGCCTTCGAGCGCGCGATCAACAGCGCCGGCGGTGGCGTGGGCGGCCCGGCAGCGCAAGCCGCGCACACACAGGGCGCAAGCACGGGCGGAGGCAAGCATGGCCACTAAGCGCGTTGCCTTCGTCACGGGCGGCATGGGCGGACTCGGCGAGGCGATCAGCCGGCGCCTGCACGACGCGGGGATGATCGTCGCGGTGTCGTGCTCGGCCGCGAACACGCGCGCCGACGCATGGCTGGCAGCCGAACGCGCGGCGGGCCGCGACTTCTGCTGTCATCAAATGAACGTCGCCGATTGCGAGGCCTGCGAGCGCGCGGCGCAGCGCGCGCTCGACGATCTCGGCCAGGTGGACGTGCTCATCAACAATGCGGGCATTACCTGCGACCGCAGCTTCGTGAAGATGTCGAAAGCCGATTGGGACACCGTGCTGCGCACCGATCTCGACGCGCTCTTCAACGTGACGAAGCCGTTCCTGCCCGGCATGATCGAGCGCGGCTTCGGGCGCATCGTCAACATCGGCTCGGTCAACGGTTCGCGCGGCGCGTTCGGGCAGACCAACTATTCGGCGGCCAAGGCGGGCATGCATGGCTTCACGAAGGCGCTCGCCCTGGAAGTCGCGAAAAAAGGCGTGACGGTGAACACCGTTTCGCCGGGCTACCTCGCCACGCAAATGGTGGAGGCCGTGCCCAGGGACGTGCTGGACGCGCGTATCCTGCCGCAAATTCCGATGGGCCGCCTCGGCCAGCCGGGCGAGGTTGCGGCGCTCGTGGCGTTCCTTTGCTCCGACGATGCGGCGTTCATCACCGGCGCCGATATCGCGATCAACGGCGGCATGCACATGCACTGACGCGCCGCGCCGTGACGCGAAAATTTCGCGGCCGCGAAAAAAGGGACTTGCAAACGCGCGAGGCGCCTTCATGTTGGAACGGTAAGCAGCAGCGACCGCGCCGCGCGAGCGGCGCGTTTCGTTGCCGGCAATTCTCCGTCGTTGGCCCAGCCAGGGCGTTATGCATTTGCGCCGACCGGAGGATTAATTCAGGAGTCCGATGTAATGGATGTCGTTGCATCGACGAGGAAAACATTCCGCCCATGGAGGCATCAATGAGCACTATCTCGCGTTACGATCCGTTTTCGATGGACACTGTGCCCGATCTGTTTCACGGGCTCTTCAGGCCGTTGCGCGCCACGAGCGGCGTGGAAGGGCAGGCGGCCAGCATCCGCATCGACGTGACGGAAGACGAGGCCGGCTTCACGGTGAAGGCCGAAATGCCGGGCGTCGACCGGAAAGACATCGACGTGAAGATCGATGGCAATCTCGTTTCGATCGCGGCGAAGGTCGAGCGTGACAGTGAGTTGAAGGAAGGCGAGCGCGTGGTGCGTCGCGAGCGGTATGCGGGCAGCGTGAGCCGCGCGTTCACGCTTGCCGCGGAAATCGACGACGAAAAGGCGAGCGCGCAATACAAGGACGGCGTGCTGACCCTGGCGCTGCCGAAGCGGGCGGCGGCCGCCAGTAAGCGCCTTGAAATCAACTAAGGCAGAAAGTTGGTGAGCGGGCGGCGCGCAGACTGCATGTCATGCAGATGCGCGCCGCTTTTCGTTTTGGACGCTGACGCGTAACACAGCGAAACACGACTGTAGCGAAACTGTACGATTGACTCGCTATGCTGAGGGACTCAAGCCCATGGCCCTTTGGTCGAATGCGTTTCGGGCATGCGGCAGGAACCGGCAAGGACTCGCCCGCGCCTGCCAACCACTGGAGAGACCCGATGCTCAGCCATCACGAACTGGCGACATTGCTGCTGATCCGTGACGC
Source organism: Paraburkholderia sp. J76 (assembly GCF_905220295.1). Taxonomy (NCBI): domain Bacteria; kingdom Pseudomonadati; phylum Pseudomonadota; class Betaproteobacteria; order Burkholderiales; family Burkholderiaceae; genus Paraburkholderia; species Paraburkholderia sp. J76. The sequence goes on along the minus strand of NZ_CAJMZJ010000012.1, from coordinate 76,887 downwards.
GGACGCGCCGATTCAGACGCTCGATTCCGATTTCCTCGCGCTGCAGCGCTACCGTCTCGTCGAGATGGACGCCGCCGGCGGCGACCCCACGCTGCGCCTCACTACGCGCGGCCGCGAACTGCTGCGGCGGCTCACGCATGAAGAGGGCGGCGAGCGCAGTATTTGAACGGCGGCCGCTGCGGGGCTTGCGCGGCAGGACGTGTCAAGAGCCTTTCATCGAGCGCTACGCCCGTTACATCCGTGTAATACGCCGCGCAACGCTCTGCGATACAGTGCTGGCTTTTGGTTTCAACCCACACTGTTTTCACACGCACGAGCCGAGTCATGAACGCCCTTACCAAGCCTGTCGCCCGTCTGTTCGCCCTGATTTCCTGCGCCGCGCTTTTCGCGCCGCTCGCAGCCGTCGCCGCACCGTATCACCACGAGGTGTGCCATATCGAGCACGTTCACCATCACGCTGAGCGTGTCTGCCATCACGTGCGCTGATCCGCGCTGAAAACGCGCCGATTGCAAAGCTGACCGCAGGACGTGACGCCGCACTTTCGTGCGGCGTTTTTTTTATCGTGCAACGGAAAGTGCGAAATAAATATCAGGAAATGAAGCGGCAACGTTCCGTAATTGATTGAAATAGCGGGTTCACACAAAAAAATATTGCGGCAGGGTATGCTCTGCGTTGCGTCGCATACAGTTTCCTTGCAGCGAGCCTTACCATTCGAACCACAAGCGAACCCCAGGCGCCCACGCACGCAATGAAAAACATCACGTCGCTAGCCGCAACCGGTATGGCCGTCAGCGCGCTCGCCATGGCTTCGGGGTCGGTCCGCGCGCAGGAGTTCACGCTCTACGCGGGGCCGCTCAGGAGTGGCGCCGACCATACCTATTCGTGGCAAATGGATTACACGGAAGGTTTCGGCCAATATTTTGCCGGTAGCATTGCGTGGTTGAACGAAGGTCATATTCCGAATCATCACCGCGACGGCCAGGCCGTGCAGGCGTGGGCGCGCTTGCCGCTCGCGCAGCGCCGCCTCGTGTTCGCGCTGGGCGTCGGGCCGTATCGCTATTTCGATACGGAAGCCGCGGCGCAGGGCGATGGCTGGGCCGATACGCACGGCTGGGGCATTCTCTACAGTGCGCGCGCCACGTGGTACTCCGCGCATCGCTGGACGGCGAACCTGCAGCTCAACCGCGTGCAGGTGTCGCGCGGCCCGTCGACGACATCGCTCATGCTGGGCGTGGGCTATCAGCTCGACGCGCCCGGCACGCCGGGTCCGCGCGATTTCGCGTTGCCGCGCACGCAGAAGGTGACGAACAACGAGATCACGCTGATGGCGGGCGAGACGATCCTCAACAGCCTCGACTCGCGGTCCTCTGCGGCCGAGGCGATCGAGTACCGGCGCGGTCTGAACTCCTTTCTCGACGCCACCGTGGGCTATCTGCACGAGGGCAACGGCATCACGGCGCGGCGCGACGGCGCGACGGCGCAGCTCTGGCTCACGCGCGCATTCTTCGACGAGCGTCTCACGCTGGGATTCGGCGCGGGCCTCTATGCGGCGATTCACCATGGCGCGCACCCCGACGAGCGCGATACCGGCGACGGGATTCTCTCGGGGCTCGTCTCCGTCTCGGCTTCTTATCGCTTCACTCAGCACTGGGCCGCGCGCGTCACGTGGAACCGCGTGGTGACGCGCTACAGCCGCGATACGGACGTGATCCTCGGCGGTATCGGCTATCGGTTCTGATCGAGGGTGACGTAACCGGCGCGACGGCCGAGGCGTCAACCGCCCGGAGGCGGACGACCGCCGCCGCCGGGGCCACCACCACCACCTTGCGGCCGATTGTTCCCGCCACCGGGCGGCCTTCCGCCGCCTTGTCCCGGAGGCCCGCCGCCCGGGCCAGGCGGCCGGGCATTCCCTGGTCCCGGCGGTCGCGCATTGTTATTGCCGCCGCCCGCGCCGGGTGGCCGGTTTCCCGGACCCGCATGGTTCGGCGGCCGATGCCCGCCGCCATGGTAGGGCGGCCTTGCGCCGCTGGGCGGCCGCACGGGCGGCGGCGGCACCGGCCGAGGCGAGGGATGGCGCGCCCAGCGATATTGATTCGAATACCACGGCCGGTCGCGGTAGTGCTGGCCCCAGTACGTGCCGAGCGCAAACGGCACGATGGGCAGACCGAGTTGCGGGCCGTAGCTCATTACCGGCACGCGCTGCCCCTGCCACGGATAGCTGATGAAAGTGCCATAGACCCAGCCTCGCAGGCCCGGGAAACCGATGTCGCACCAGCTAAAGCCCGTGACGCAGCCCCACACCGTCACTGCCGAGCCAGCCGGTATCTGCGCGACCACGGGAAAGTCGGCGGCAGGCCCCGCGTAGAGATTGACGGCTTGATTCGTGAATGCCTGCGACTGGGCGTGCGCGGGCGGCGAAGCCACGAACATGCCGGCGAGCGCGGCGAGCACGACACCGGGAAACTGCTTGCGCATTGCTGCCTCCCACTGGGTGGAACGACCCGGAGATTTATTGAGATAGCAACGTCTACGGTACCAGATAAGACTTTTAGGGCGCGTTTGAGCATGTAACGTCTCACCATCGCGACGGGTCGGGCGCGGCGTTCAGCGCGCCTGGCGGCGTTTGGGCCATTGCCGGCGCCGCGTACGCATTGAGCCGCGCTGTGCAAGAATCGCGGCCTCGGTTCGCATCAACGAAAACAAGCGGCCGATTCCGTATCAGCAGACGAGGAGCAGACCACCGTGATTCAGCGTATTTCCCATTTCTTTACCGGCGTCGTGCATCGGTTCCTGCCGGATCCGCTCATCTTCGCCATTCTCCTCACCGTCGTGACCTTCGTGCTGGCGTTCGCGCTCACGCCGCAGCCGCCCGAGGCGCTCGTCATGATGTGGGGTTCGGGCTTCTGGAATCTGCTCGCCTTCGCGATGCAGATGGTCCTGATTCTCGTGACCGGCCACGCGCTCGCCAGCTCCGGCCCGGTCAAGCGCATGCTGGTCGCGCTGGCGAGTTGCGCTCGCACGCCGGGCCAGGGCGTGATGCTGGTGGCGTTCGTGGGCGCGATTGCCTGCGCGATCAACTGGGGCTTCGGCCTCGTGCTCGGCGCGATGTTCTCGCGCGAAGTGGCACGGCGCGTGCGCGGCACGGACTACCGGCTGCTCGTCGCCGCCGCGTACATGGGCTTTCTCACGTGGCACGGCGGGCTCTCCGGCTCGGTGCCGCTCGTGGCCGCCACGAAGGGCAACCCGATGGAAAAGGCCATTGGCCTGATTCCGGTCTCGCAAACCATCTTCACGGGCTATAACGCGTTCATCACGCTCGGCCTGATCGTGCTGCTGCCGATTCTCGTGCGCCTCATGATGCCGAAGCCCGAAGACGTCGTTTCGGTCGACCCCGCGCTGCTCGAAGATCCGCCGAGCGTCGAGCGCAAACCGGGCCCGGACGCGACCTTCGCCGAGCGCATCGAGGAAAGCCGCGCGCTCTCGTTGCTGGTGGCGGCGCTGTGCTTCGTATTCCTCGGTATCCGTTTTCACGCGAAGGGCTTCGCGCTCGACATCGACACCGTGAATCTCGTGTTTCTCGCGGCAGGCCTCGTGCTGCACAAAACGCCGATGGCCTACGCGCGCGCCGTGGCCGGCGCCGCGAAGGGCGCCTCGGGCATCATGATCCAGTTTCCGTTTTACGCGGGCATTCAGGCGCTCATGGACCACTCGGGGCTTGCGGGCGTCATCACGAAGTGGTTCGTCGATATCGCGAACGTCCACACGTTTCCGCTGCTCGTGTTTCTCAGCTCGGCCGTGATCAACTTCGCGGTGCCTTCGGGCGGCGGCCACTGGGTCGTGCAGGGGCCGTTCGTGATGCCGGCGGCGCAGGCGCTGGGCGCGGACCTCGGCAAATCGGCGATGGCGATCGCCTACGGCGAAGCGTGGACCAATATGGCGCAGCCCTTCTGGGCGCTGCCCGCGCTCGCGATCGCGGGCCTTGGCGTGCGCGACATCATGGGTTACTGCGTGACCACGCTGCTGTTCTCGGGCCTGGTGTTCGTCGCGGGGATGTACCTTTTCTGAGCGTGCCTTTCGCGTAGCGGGTGAAGGGCGGCGAGTGCGCGCCGCCCTTCACTTGTGCTTCGCATGCTTCGCCAGATAGTCGCGCAGCACGATCGCATGATTGTGCTCCGTGTCGTGCGAGCCGTAGAGCAGGGTGATGTGCCCCTTCCCGGCGGCTTCGGCGAGCGGATGCCAGACGTCCGGCCTGGCGTTCAACTCGGCCAGATAGCGCTTCCTGAACTCGTCCCATTGCTCCGGGTCCTTGTGGAACCATTGGCGCAGTTCGGTGCTCGGCGCCACTTCCTTTGCCCACTCCACGTTCGCGAGTTTTTCCTTGCTCAGGCCGCGCGGCCACAGCCGGTCAACCAGAAAGCAGTGGCGCCCGCCCTCGGGCAGCGGCTCGTAGACGCGCTGGATATCGATTGCCGGTTTTGCCATCGTCGGTTCCTTTTTTGTGGATGTCGCGTGGCGCCGCCCGGACGCCAGCAACGCCTGCACGCGCTCCTGCAGGGCGGGCAGAACGTCGTGTTCGAACCATGGATGGCGCTTGAACCATGCCTGGTTGCGCGGCGACGGATGCGGGAGCGGCACGAAACCGGGCGCGTAGTCGCGCCACGCCGCCACCGTTTCCGTGAGCGAGCCGCGGCGCTCGCTGCCGAGAAAATAGCGCTGGGCATACTGGCCGACGAGCAACGTGAGGCGCACCCCGTGCAACTGCTCGACGAGCCGCGCGTGCCATAGCGGGGCGCATTCGGGGCGGGGCGGGTTGTCCCCGCCGCCGCCACGGCCGGGGTAGCAAAAGCCCATCGGCACGATCGCGACCCGGGCGGCGTCGTAAAACGTTTCGCTGTCGATGCCGAGCCACGCCCGCAGCCGCTTGCCGCTCGCGTCGTCCCACGGCACACCCGAGGCATGCACCTTCGCGCCCGGCGCCTGGCCAACGATCAGCAGGCGTGCCGTTTCGCTCGCCTGCAGCACGGGGCGCGGGCCGAGCGGCAGCGCGTCGGCGCAGGCGTGGCAGGCGCGGATTTCGGCGAGCAGGGCGGGAAGCGGGCCGGAGAGCGAAAGCGGCCCATGGAGCGGACGAGCAGTCGGCACGGCAAGGCGCGAAAGCGTGAGGGGAGATTCAGTCTACCAAACGGTAACGAGCCGGGCAGCAACCGGTAACAAGCCGGCAGCAAACGGCCCGCGCGCAATCCGCAATCCATTGCGCGCTGCGTCATTTTCGCGCGGCCATTTCCGCTTTTCCTGTAATCTCGCCCGTGGTCGATCTGGAACGGAGCCGCAATGCCTGCCGAAGCCGAGACGTCAACCCGCATGACCCGCACCGAGCCCCTGCTCATCGATCTTGCGCTGCAAGGCGGCGGCTCTCACGGCGCATACACATGGGGCGTGCTCGACCGCCTGCTCGAAGAGCCGTGGCTGCAGATCGAAGGCATTTCGGGCACCTCGGCCGGCGCGATGAACGCCGCCGTGCTCGCGAGCGGCCATGCGCTGGGCGGCGCGGCCGGCGCGCGCGAGGCGCTAGAGCGCTTCTGGCGCCGCGTGTCGGATGCCGCGCGTTTCAGCCCGTTCCGGCGCGGTCCTGTCGACATCCTGCTCGGCCGCTGGACGCTCGACCATTCACCCGTGTTCGTCGCGCTCGACATGATGGCGCGCATCGTTTCTCCCTACGATCTGAATCCCGGGCGCGTGAACCCGTTGCGCACGATCCTCGCCGACACCATCGACTTCGAGGCGCTGCGGCGCTCGCGCATCAAGCTTTTCGTTACGGCCACGCGCGTTTCCAACGGCCAGGCGCGCGTGTTCCGCAACGCCGACGTCACGCCGGACGCGTTGCTCGCATCGGCGTGCCTGCCCACGCTCTTCCAGGCTGTCGAGATCGACGGCGAAGCCTACTGGGACGGCGGCTACGCGGGCAATCCCACCATTACGCCGCTGATCCGCGAGACCGATTCGATCGACACGATCCTCGTGCAGGTGAATCCCGTGGAGCGCGCGGGCACGCCGCGCTCGGCGCGCGACATCATCAACCGCGTGAACGAGATTGCGTTCAACTCGCCGCTCATCAAGGAACTGCGCATGATGGCGCTGCTGCACAAGGTCGCCGACGCGGGCAGCGAGGAGGGCCGTCGCTGGGCGCACATGCGCCTGCATCGCGTGCATAGCGAAAAGCTCGTCACGCTGGGTTCGTCGTCGAAGCTGAACGCCGAGTGGTCGTTCATCACGATGCTGCGCGACGAAGGCCGCCGCTGCGCCGATGAATTCCTCGCGCAGCACGACGCGCAGCTTGGCGAGGCGTCCACGTTCGATTTCGAAGCGCTGCTAGAAGGGGTGCTGCAATGAGCGCGGGCACGCTGGTCATCGGCCTCGGAGGCATGCTCGCGAGCCTCGCGCTCCTGATCTGGCTCGCGTATCGCGGTTGGAGCGTGCTGCTGCTCGCGCCGCTGTGCGCCATGCTGGCCGCGCTCATTTCGGGCGAGCCGGTGCTCGCGCATTGGACGCAAACCTTCATGTCGAGCACGGGCCGCTTTCTCGCCCAGTTCTTTCCGCTCTTTCTGCTCGGCTCGCTGTTCGGCAAGCTGATGGAGGACAGCGGCTCGGTGGACGCCGTCGCGCGCCTCATGATCGACAAGCTCGGCACGCGCCACGCGCTCGTGGCCGTGGTGCTGGGCGGCGCGCTCGTCACCTACGGCGGCGTGAGCCTGTTCGTGGCGTTCTTCGTGCTCGCGCCCATGGCGCAGGCGCTTTTTCGCTCCGCCGATATTCCGCGCCGGCTAATGCCCGCCGCGATCATGCTCGGCACGGCGACTTTCACGATGTCGGCGCTGCCCGGCACGCCCGCGCTGCAAAACGCCATCCCCATGCCGTTTTTCGGCACGACGCCGTTCGCGGCGCCGGGCCTCGGCGTGATCGCGAGCGTCGTGATGGCGGGCTTCGGCCTCTGGTGGCTGGGACGCGCGGCGGCGGCGGCGCGGCGCAACGGCGAAGGCTTCGTCGAGCCCGAGAACGGCGGCGCCGACGACGAAGATCGCGGCCAGTCCGCGCTCGTGCGCGAACGCGCGACCGTCGCGCAAGCCTTCGATCCCGCCGAGATCGGCAACGGCCAGGCGCCATCGGCCCATGCCGGGCCGCCGTCGCCTTTCGCCGCGCTCGCGCCGCTCGTGGTCGTCGTGGCGATGAATTTCGTGATGAACGTCGTGGTGTTCCCGCGCATCGACGCCTCCTACCTGGCCGAACCGCGCTGGGGTTCGACCACGCTTTCCGCGGTGGCCGGCGTGTGGGGCGTTTCGGTTGCGCTCGCGCTTGGCATTATCGTGCTGGTCGCGCTCAATCGCGGGCGGCTCGGCGCGCTGCGCGAGAGCGTCGATGCGGGCGCCAACGCGTCGGTGTTGCCGGTTCTTGGCGTGGGCAGCCTCGTGGGCTACGGCGCCGTGATCGCCGCATTGCCCGCGTTCGAGGCCGTGCGCGACTGGGTGCTCGGCATCGGCGGCGGCCCGCTCGTTTCGCTCGCCGTGGCCACGAACCTGCTCGCCGGGCTCACGGGCTCGGCCTCGGGCGGCCTGACCATCGCGCTCGACGCGCTCGGCAGCACTTACATGCAACTCGCCGCCCAGCACGGTATCGATCCCGGTTTGCTGCACCGCGTGGCCGTGATGTCCTCGGGCACGCTCGACAGCCTGCCGCACAACGGCGCCGTGGTCACGCTGCTGGCCGTGTGCGGCTCGACGCATCGCGAAAGCTATCGCGACCTCGTGGTGGTGAGTATTGTCGGCGCGCTCATTGCGCTGGCCGTGGTGATCGTGCTCGGGTCGCTGTTCGGCAGTTTCTGAACGTGGCTCCTGCGCGAGACACGCCGCGGCGCGGCGATCCGCCAACGCGCGTAGACTCTCGCGAAGCAGCGGCCTTTCGCAAGGCGGCAAGGAGGCTTCATGAAATTGCTTGCTGTCCACCCGAGCGGACTGATGTACACGCGCGTGTTCCTGCGGCTCGAGCCGCTCGGTCTCGAATCCGTGGCGGGCACGGCGCGCGACGCCGGCCACGACGTGCGGCTTCTCGATCTGCAGGTTCAGACGCACCGCGATCTCCTGCGCCTCGTGCGCACCTGGAAGCCCGAGGCGCTCTGCTTTTCGGGCAACTACCTCGCCAACATTCCCGAGATCATCGACCTTTCGAAGGCCGTGAAGGCCGCGCTGCCCTCGTGCTTTGTGTTCGTGGGCGGCCATAGCGTGTCGTTCACCGCGCCCGATCTGCTGGGCCACGCCGAAGGCGCGATCGACTGCGTGCTGCGCGGCGAAGGCGAAGCTTCGGTCAACGAACTGCTTGAAGCGGTTTCGCACGGCACGGATCTGCTCGCCGTGCCCGGCGTGCTGACGAGCCATGGCTCGGGGCCGCCGCCTCGCTTCGTCGAGAATCTCGACCCCGTGCGGCCCGCGCGCGATCTGCTGCATCATCGCCGCAAATATTTCATCGGCACGCTCGATCCCTGCGCCTCCATCGAATTCGCGCGCGGCTGCCCGTGGGACTGCACGTTCTGCAGCGCATGGACGTTCTACGGACGCAGCTACCGCACGCGCAGCCCCGAAGTCGTCGTGGACGAACTGGCCGCGCTGCGCGAGCCGGGCGTGTTCATCGTCGACGATGTGGCGTTCGTGCATGCCGAGCATGGCATGGCGATCGGCGAGGCGATCAAGCGGCGTGGCATCCACAAGCGCTACTACCTCGAAACGCGCGGCGACGTGCTTCTGCGCAACAAGGACGTGTTCCGCCTGTGGGAGTCCATTGGCCTGAAGTACATGTTCCTCGGTCTGGAGGCGATAGACGAGGAAGGGCTCAAGGCGTTTCGCAAACGGATCAGCCTCGACCGGAATTTCGAGGCGCTGGAATTCGCGCGTTCCTTGGGCATTACCGTTGCGGTCAACCTGATCGCCGACCCGGACTGGGACCGTGAGCGCTTCGCGACGATTCGTCAGTGGTGCCTGGAAATTCCGGAGATCGTCAATATCAGCGTGAATACACCATACCCGGGCACCGAGAACTGGCAACGCGAGGCGCGGCGGCTCACGAGCCTCGACTACCGGCTTTACGACATCCAGCACGCCGTGGTGCCCACGAAGCTCCCGCTGTCCGAGTTCTACGCGGAACTCGTGAAAACCCAGCAGGTGCTCAATCGCAAGCACCTGGGCTGGACCGCGCTGCGCGGCGCGGCCGGGCAGGCCGCGCATCTGCTGTTGCGCGGCCAGACCAATTTCGTGCGCATGCTGTGGCGCTTCAACTCGGTGTTCGATCCGCGCCTGCAAATGGCCGATCACGCGCGCGAAGTCCACTACGAGATGACGCCGCCGCCCGGCATGAGCGGCGCCCAGCAGGTCGATATGAAGACCGTCTACATTCATGGCCCCACGGGCCGCAAGGGCCGCAGGATCGACGACGCCACGGAGAAGTTCGTCGACGAGACGCGCATGGGTCTCGGCTGAGCTGTTTGGGGTGAGTGTTTGGGGTGCGCTTTGGCCTTTCGGCCGAGGCGCAGGCGTCTTGATGCATACCGCTGGCAGGTTCACAATCCACCGGTTGCATCAAGACGAAAAAAATATGGAATTCCGGCAACTCCGCTACTTTCTCGCCGTCGCGCAATATCTGCATTTCAGCGAGGCGGCGGCCTTTCTCGGCATTGCGCAGCCGCCGCTCAGCCAGCAGATCCTCAAGCTGGAGAGGGAAATCGGCACGCGTCTGTTCGTTCGCCACTCGCGGCGCGTGGAGCTGACCGAGGCCGGGCGGCTTTTTCGCGAGCGTGCGCAACGCATTCTCGACGACGCGGATCTGGCGCTCGCGGAGGCGCAAAACGCGGGGCGTGGCGAGACCGGCAGGCTCGTGCTCGGTTTCGCGGGTTCCACGGTGTTTCATCCGCTCGTCGCGACCGTGCTGCAACGCTTTCGCAGCGCGTATCCGGGCGTCGTGATCGGCTGCGAGGAGAGCAACAGTTCGGTGCTGCTCGAGCGCGTGGCCGAGGCGAAGGTGGATGCCGCGTTCGTGCGCCTCCCGCTCGACTGCCGCGGCCTCGCCACGCAGGCGCTCGTGGAGGAGGACGTGCTTGCTGTGCTGCCGCCGCGCCATCGCCTCGCGCGCCGCCGCAGTCTCGATCTCGCCGATCTGGCGGGCGACCCGCTCATCCTGTTTCCGCGCCCCATCGGCCCCGATCTTTACGACTCGATCATCAGCGCGTGCCGTGAGGCGGGATTCAATCCGGCGATCAGCATGGAGTCGCCGCAGATTTCCTCGACGGTCAACATGGCGGCGGCGGGCTTCGGCGTCACGCTCATTCCTTCTTCGATGCGCCAGATCCAGGCCAAGGGCGTGACGTATCACGATCTCAAGGGCGGCACGCTGCACACGACCATCGCGCTCGTGCATCGTCCGCGCGAAAAAGCGCCCACGGTGCAGAACTTCGTGCGCATCGTGCGGGACGCGGCACGGCATGTGTCGCGGGGATGATTCCGGCTGGCCCAGGAGTCGATCCATATGTTTTTCGTCTTGATCGAGCGTGTTCGCGGTATTGGACGTTAAGGATTGCCGGTTTTATCCTTCCGCGATCATCGTTTTCCGCAGGAGCGGTTCCCATGTCCACCACGAACCGTAGCGCCGCGCGCGAGCCGCTTGTCGCGTCGTTGCGAGCCGTTGCCGGCCGCCAGCACGTGCTGACCGGCGACGAAGCCACGCGGCGCTATCGCAAGGGCTTTCGCTTCGGCGAAGGGAAGGTCGCGGCGGTCGTGCGGCCAGGCACGCTAGTCGAGCAGTGGCGGGTTTTGCAGGCTTGCGTGGCCGCGAATGCGATCGTTATCTCGCAGGCTTCGAATACGGGCCTCACGGGCGGCTCCACGCCCGACGGCGACGATTACGACCGCGACGTCGTGATCGTGAGCATGACGCGCATGCGCAAGGTCTACGTGATCGACGGCGGCAAGCAGGTGGTCTGCCTGCCGGGCTCGACGCTCGATCAGCTTGAACAGACGCTCAAGCCGCTCGGGCGCGAGCCGCATTCGGTCATTGGCTCCTCGTGCCTCGGCGCATCGGTCGTGGGCGGCGTGTGCAACAACTCGGGCGGCTCGCTCGTGCGGCGCGGGCCGGCCTATACGGAAATGACTGTGTTTGCGCGGGTGGACGCGGCGGGGCGTTTGACGCTCGTGAATCATCTCGGCATCCGGCTTGGCGAGACGCCGGAAGACGTGCTCGGCCGACTCGATCGCGGCGAGCTGCACGAAGCCGACATCCTCCACGACGCGGGCGCGGCGTCCGACCATGGTTACGCCGATCACGTGCGCGACATCGAAGCGGATACGCCCGCGCGCTACAACGCGGATCCGCTGCGGCTGCACGAAGCATCGGGTTCGGCGGGCAAGGTCATGGTGTTCGCGGTGCGGCTCGACACGTTTCCCATCGAGCGCGGCGCGAAGGTGTTCTACATCGGCACGAACGAGACGGCTGAACTCACCGACCTTCGCCGCGACATGCTGGGCAAGTTTTCAAAGCTGCCGAATTTGCCGATAGCAGGGGAATACCTGCATCGAGACGCTTTCGATATTGCCGAGCGGTACGGCAAGGACATGTTCCTCTTGATCCAGCATCTCGGTACGCGGCGCCTGCCCGCGCTGTTCGCCTTCAAGAGCCGCTGTGACGCGATGTTCGAGCGGCTGCCGTTCTTACCCGCGCATTTCACCGACCGCGTGGCGCAGGCCGTAAGCCAATGCTTCCCCGACCACCTGCCCGCGCGGCTCAAGGACTACCGGCAGCGCTACGAACATCATCTGATGCTCAAGGTTTCCGCCGATATGGTCGACGAAACGCGCGCCTACCTGAAGACTTTTTTCGGCGCGGCGGGCGGCGACTTTTTCGAATGCACCGACGAAGAGGGCAGCAAGGCGTTTCTTCATCGTTTCGCGGCGGCGGGTGCGGCGGTGCGCTATCGCGCGGTGCACGGCGACGAAGTGGAGGACATCGTCGCGCTCGATATCGCGCTTCGGCGCAACGATCGCGACTGGTTCGAGAAGCTGCCCGAGGCGGTGGAAAAGCCCATCGCGATCAAGCTCTATTACGGGCACTTCTTTTGTCACGTGTTTCATCAGGACTACATCGTACGCAAGGGCACGGATTGCCTCGCGCTGGAACACGAGATGTGGAAGCTGCTCGACGCGCGCGGCGCCGAATATCCCGCTGAGCACAACGTGGGCCATCTCTACGATGCGAAGCCCGCGCTGAAGTCGTTTTACGAAACGCTTGATCCATGCAACTGCTTCAATCCGGGTATCGGGCATACGTCGAAGTTCGCGCATTATCGCGAACCGCAGGCGCGGTAAGCAAAAAGACGGCGGCGGTATCGAACCGCCGCCGCCCAAGAACGCGCTGTGCTGCGCGCTTCCCCCGTATTAGCTCTTCGTTGGTGCAGCCATCCAGCCGTTCTGCGTGCTGATCTGTGCGACTTCCTTCGCGATCGAGCGGGCCAGTTTGCCGGCATCCGACGAGAGCGTGTCGCGCTTCGCCTCCGAGGCGCCGTGCAGACCGCCGCCCACTACCGCCGCCGTCGCGACGTGACCCGCCGCCGCGCCCACGCCCGCTGTTACGGCCACGCCGGGCATATGGCCGCTATCCGCGTCCGTCTGGAAGCTCATGAGCGGTTGCGGATCGCCGCCATCCGCGGGCTGGAACAGCACTGCGATCGTCGCGCCCACTTCGCTCTTGCCGGCGCCGAGTCCAATCAGCATGCGGCGGCGGCTATTGCCCGCGTCCATCGTGTCGATGCGGCCTTCCACGATCAGCGCGTTGCGGCCTGCGGGCGCGGGTCCGTCCATGCGCACGGCCGGCAGCCCCATTTTCTGAAGTTCGCTCACGAGTTCGTCGGCAAGATGCTCGCGCGTTTGCAGCGCGGCCTGCTGTTGCTGCTGCGCCGACGAATCGCCGCTCGCCATCGTCTTGAGCTTGCGTAGCATGCCGGTGTTGTCGAGTTGCACCTGGTCGGCGGCGACGTCGAACGTGTAGACGTAGACGACGTCGGCATGCAGTTGCGGCAGCGGTTCGCTCGCTCGAACGACCGGTGCCGCGGATGCACAGCCGCTCGCGAAGAGCGCGCCCGCGAGAAACGCAGTGCCCGCGACGCGCCGGGCTTTGCTGACGAGAAAGTGAATGATCGTTTGCATGTCGATGTCCTTTGCGTGAAAGAGTGTCTCGTGTCTGCCGATACTCGCAAATCATTCAGGATGGCGAACTATCGACCGTGGTGCTTTGGCGTCCGGGCTCCGGTTTGCTTCGTTCCGTTGCTCAGGCTCAGGCGCAAGTATGGGGGGAAGGGCGCGTGAAATCCACGCGCGAATTATGTCGATTCATGTCACGCGCGCGCGGTGTGCGGCGCGCCGTTCCGGCTCGACGAGGGACGGTTCAGGGGCAGGCGCACCACCGCTTCGAGGCCGCCCCCTTCGCGGTCGCGGAACGTGAGCGAGCCGCCGTGCAGCCGCGCGATCCGCTCGACGATGGCAAGCCCCAGGCCCGAGCCGCCCGAATGCGTGCGGGCGTTCGCGCCGCGGCTGAAGGGCGATTTGAGGCGCTCCAGTTCCTCGGCGCGAATGCCGTTGCCGCGGTCGGCGACGATTACACAGGCGGCGTCGCCGTCGCGCCAGGTGCGAATCGTCAGACCTGTGCGCCCATAGTTCACAGCGTTCTGCATGAGATTCATCAGCAGACGCATAACGGCGATGGGCCGGAACGCGAACACCGGCAGCTCGCCTTCGTGGAAGTCGAATTCATGGCCGAGCCCCGCGAAGTCGGCAACCAGTTGCCCCGCGAGCGCATTGAGGTCGCCCGGTTGCGGCGCTTCGCGCTCCCCGCTGCCCGCGTAGTCCATGAACTGCTGAAGGATCGTGTCGATCTGGTCCAGATAGCTCCCGGAGGAGGCCACGAGCGCGTCGTTGCTGCCGCGCGGCAACGCCATCGCGATCGCGAGGCGCAGCTTCGTGAGCGGCGTGCGGATGTCGTGCGAGACGCCCGCCAGCATCAGCGCGCGCGTGGCTTCGGCCTGTTTCAGCGCCTCGGTCATCTGGTTGAAGGCGAGGCTGACCTGCGCGATTTCGGTCGGGCCGTGGGTCGGCAGCGGCGGCGGCGTTTCGCCGGCGCTCACGCGCCGCGCCGCGCGCGCGAGTTTGCGCAGCGGCCGGTTGATATGGCGCTGAAGCAGATAGCCCGTGAGCGCCGCGAGCAGCGCGAGCGCGGCGGAAAGAATCAACGCCGTGGTGATGCCGCTCGCGCGCGCGTCCGCCGTCATGGGAAGCGCGACCCATACCGGCTGGCCCGCCGCGTGAAGGCGAATCCATAGACGTTCCTGCGCCGCTTCGCCATCGGCGGGTTCGGCCTGCGCGCGGCTCGCGTCCCAGCGCACCAGCAAGTCGGGCGGCAGATGGCGTTGCAGCGCTTCGACGAACACGTCGCGCTGCCAGGTGCGAAAAAAGTCGACGAGGCTCGGATGCGTCTGCGCGGGCGCTTCCGGCGGCGCCGTGTCGCGCGTTTCGAGCCGGGCGGCCGCGGCGCGGCCCTCGTCGGGCGGCATGGCGGCGAGCGTGGTGTCGAGCAGCTTTACGTAGTCGGCAAAAATGATCGAAGCGCGTTCGATGCGCGGGCGCTGCACGAAATGCAGCAACACGGCGAGCGAGCCGATCTGGGAAAGCGCGACGAGCGCCACCAGCAGCGCGATGTTGCGCGAAAGCAGGGAGCGCGGCAGCGGCAGGCGCATTACGCTTCGACGCCGGCCACCAGCATGTAGCCGATGCCCCAGACGGTCTTGATGAAGCGCGGCCTGGCGGGGTCGTCTTCGACGATCTGGCGCAACCGCAGGATCTGCACGTCCACGCTGCGGTCGAGCGCGTTGTGATCGCGTCCGCGCGCGCGGGCGAGCAGGTTTTCGCGGCTCACGGCGCGGTTGGGCGACGAGCCGAGCGCGTGAAGCAGCAGCATCTGCGCCGAATGCACCTCGACGGGCGCGCCTTCGCGATAGAGCGTTTGTTTGCCAACGTCGAACTGAAAGTCGCCGAAGCGCAGCATCTGCGAGGTCACAGTGGGTTCGCCCGAGGCCATCTTCTGGCGGCGCAGCAGCGCGCGAATGCGCGCAACCAGTTCGTCCGGAAGAAAGGGCTTGGCGAGGTAGTCGTCGGCGCCGGTTTCCAGGCCGATCACCTTGTCGGCGGCGTCGCCCCTGGCGGTGAGCATGAGGATCGGCAGCGTCTGGCCTTCGGCGCGCAGGCGGCGGCACACCGTGAGGCCGTCTTCGGGCTCCATCATGAGATCGAGCACGAGCAGATCGTAGGGCTCGCGCTGAAGCAGGCGGTCGAGCCGCTTGCCGTCGGCGGCGGCGCGCACCTCGAAACCCTGGCTCGTGAGAAAGCGCTGCAGCATGTTGCGCAGTTCGGCTTCGTCGTCGAGCACGATGATCCTGTTTGCCTGCTCCATCTGCCGCCTCCGGCGTTCATCGGGCTGCTGCGCGCGCTCGCATGAAGTCCTCGATCTGCGCGAGGGTGACGAAGCCGGCCTTTTGCGCGTCGATTTCGTCGAAGTGCTGCGCGACCATCGGCATACCTGCCTGCGCCTGTTCGCGCGTGAGCTTGCCGTCGTGCGTCGTGTTCGCGGCGGCGAAGCGGCCCTGCAACTGCGCCATCATGCGTTCGGCGCGCGCGTTGCCTGCACCGCCCGGCAACGCCTGAGCCGATGCCGGGGCGCAAACCGCTGCTGAAACGATACACAAAACGAGGGCAGCGATCATCTTCTTCATGGTGTTCTCCGTGAGGTGGCCGACGTAGTTTGCCGGCCGGTTGACGGTGCGAATGCAGCGGGCGGTTTCGCTTCGGGCGAGGGCGTAGCCGCTCGCGAGGGTTCAGGCCCAGTGGGCGGGCACCCATACGCGGCCGACCCAGTGGCCAGGAATCCACACGGCGGGGCGCGGCGCGACGTACACGGCGCGCGGCAGCGGTTGGCCCACGTAGACGACCCTGGGCGCCGGCGGGGCTACGTAGACCACCTTCGGTGCGGCCGGCTGAGGTGTGGCCGGCTGAGGTGCGGACGGTGCGATATACACCGTGGTGCTGGGCGGCGGCGGGACGACAACCGGCGCGGGTGCCTGGACCGTTGCGCCAACGACGGCAACCGTCGCGCCCGCTGTCGTGACCGTGCTGCCATGCACCACCGTCGTACCGCTGCCCGTCGTCACCACGCCGGTGCCGACGCCCGTCGCGCTGCCCGAATGGTAGACGCTGCCGCCCTGCGAGCCGGTCGCAGTGCCGGAGCGATAGCACGTGCTCCCCGCGCAGGACGTAGACGCAGAATGACCATGGGTGTTGCCGTTGCCCGTCGTGACCGTGCCCGTCGACGAGTATTGGCCGGGCGCCGTGCGCGTCACGCTGCCCGAGGTGTTGGCGCTGCGGCCTTCCGAGCCGTTGAGCGAGCCGGTGTGCGCGCAGGTGCCGTCGGCGCAGCTCGTCTGTCCCGAATGCTGGACCGAGCGGCCGTTCGGGCCATAGGCCGTGCCGGTGTTGCTGAACTGCCCGGGCGCGGTGCGGGTGACGGAACCGCTATTGGTGGCGACGCCGCCCCACGGGCCGGCCACGGCGCCCGCATGCGAGCAGGTGCCCCCGCTGCACGAACCGTAGTGCGCGCCGTTGTACGTGCCGTGCGGCGTGTAAGCCGTGCCGTGGCCGGACCAGCCGGCGAACGCGGGTGCGCTGGCGAAGCCGATGAGCGCGGCGGCGACGAGGGAAAGCGTTTTCATCAGAAGTCCTTGCGGTTCGTTTCAGGGGCACGCTGTGGCGTGTCAGCGGAACGAACTATAGGGCGGACCTTTGCGCGAGTCGCGTCATAAACCATGTCGCGGTGTTACACGTCGCGTGGCTCTGGGCGCTGCTGTCACATTCGCGCGGCGCGGCTGCAGGCCTGACATGCATCAGGCGCGTTTCGCGCGCTGCGCGCGTGACATATCCCGACATACTTCGCGCGTGGTCTTTCCTTCCTCGCGCCACTAGAGTGCCTTCAACCGACGCGACGCCGGGATTCCCCCGAGCAACACGCGTCTTTCTTCACCGCGCAAGACGCGCTTATTGCACACGACCCATCATGCTCACTACAGAAAAACTCGCGTTCTACGTCACGCTATTCGTCGTTGTCGTCTCGCTGATCGAGGCGTGTGCGCTCACCTTTATGAAGCGCCGCGAAAACGAGCAGCCGTTCGATTGGTCTGAAGTTTGGCTCTCGCTCGCGGACCTCGCGGGCCGCAAACTCTTCGCACTCCTGCCGCTTTCGCTCGCCGCGCCCATCTTCGATTTCGCGTGGGAGCATCGCCTCTTCACGCTGAATATCGACACTGTTCCACTAGCGCTGCTGGTCTTCATCGGTCAGGAGTTCTGCTATTACTGGTATCACCGCGCGTCGCACCGTATCCGGTTCTTCTGGGCCACGCACGCCGTGCACCATTCGCCGAACCAGTTGACGCTTTCTTCGGCGTACCGCCTGGGATGGACGGGCAAGCTTACCGGCCCTGCCATGTTCTTCGCGCCGCTCGTGTGGCTCGGCGTGCGCCCCGAAGTCGTGCTCGCCATCCTTTCGCTGAATCTGCTGTACCAGTTCTGGCTGCACAACACGTGGATTCCGAGGCTCGGATGGCTGGAGCGGGTGTTCAATACGCCGTCGAACCATCGCGTGCACCATGCTTCGAACGTCGATTACCTCGATGCGAACTATGGCGGAGTCCTGATCGTTTTCGACCGCCTGTTCGGCACCTGGGTGCAGGAACGCGCAGACGAGCCGTGCC
Organism: Paraburkholderia sp. J76; assembly: GCF_905220295.1. Lineage (NCBI taxonomy): Bacteria > Pseudomonadati > Pseudomonadota > Betaproteobacteria > Burkholderiales > Burkholderiaceae > Paraburkholderia > Paraburkholderia sp. J76. Next base: position 59,011 of record NZ_CAJMZJ010000012.1, on the reverse strand, counting down.
ACTACGGTCTCGTCACGCCCGTGCGCTCGCGCAATCCGTTCGTCGTGGAGTTCGAGCACTGGGCGACGCTCGCACGCGATGTCGCGACGGCGAAGACCATCTGGACTGCCGTGCGCTATGTGTTCCTGCCGCCGGGCTGGCGCGCTGACGGCGGCGGCGAGACGACCGGGAACCTGCGCAAGCGGCGCGCGCTTGCCACGGTGGGCGCCGACGCACGGCACGGATGAACGGGCGCGGGTTGATGGAAGGCCGCGCCTCGCGTAACGTGGCGCCAGCGGCGTCCGCACCGGTCGCGCGGACGCCATCGAAATCAGGTTAGTGAAGGAAAAAGAGCATGCAAAACGGTTTGAGCGGCAAGACGGTCGCGGTGACGGGCGGATTCGGCAGCCTGGGTCTGGCGACGGCGCAATTGCTGGCCGAACGCGGCGCCCGCGTGGCGTTGATCGGCCGGGGCGCGGCCCCGGAAGCGGCCGGGCTGCCCGCCGCGCTTGCGGGCGAGGTGTGCATGGGCGGCGTCGATCTCGCCGACGCGCAGGCGGCCCAGGCGGCGTTTGGCGCGTTGCACGAGAAGCTGGGCGGGCTCGATGCGCTCGTCAACGTGGCGGGCGCGTTCCGCTGGGAAACCATCGGCGACGGCGACCCGCTCACGTGGGATTTGATGTTCGATCTGAACGTGAAGACGGCGCTCAATGCCTCGAAGGCCGCACTGCCTCATCTGGTGAAGAGCGGCGCGGGGCGAGTGGTCAACATCGGCGCGGGCGCGGGTTCCAGGGCGGGGCTGGGTATGGGGGCGTATTCGGCTTCGAAGGCGGGCGTGGCGCGCTTGACCGAAGCGCTCGCGGAAGAGTTGAAGGACAAGGGTGTGACGGTGAATGCGGTCTTGCCGAGCATCATCGACACGCCGCAAAACCGCGCCGACATGCCGGATGCCGATTTCACGCGGTGGGTGCAGCCGCGCGAGATCGCGGCGGTGATCGCCTTTTTGCTGGGCGCGGACGCGCAGGCGGTGACGGGCGCGCTGATTCCCGTGAACGGGCGCGTGTAGCCGCGACTCCCGTCGCGCTGTGGACGGCTAGTGGCCGTGGCCGCCGCCGGCGCCCATGCCACCGCCGCCGCCGTGCCACATGCCGCCACCGCCACCGCCGCCATGCCAGCCGCCGTGTCCACCGCCGCCGTGCCACCCGCCGCCATGCCATCCGCCGTGCCAGCCATGGTGATAGCAGCATCCTCCTCCGCCGCCCCAGATGGCGATGCCGCCATAGCCGCCGCCGAAATAGCCGGGGTAGTAGTCGTAACCGTACGCATACGGATAGCCTGAATAGTACGGGTAGCCGTAGTCGTAGCCGTAGTAGCCGGGGTACGCCGGATAAGGCGCGACAGCGCAGCCCGCGAGTACCGCGGCTACGCCAAGTGACGAAATGAGCCGCAACACGATGATCTCCGTAGATATACGTTTGAAACCAGTTCGCGCAACCGGGTTCAGACGCAATTGTGTCCGCAGATTACCGCCGCGGCTTTCTTTGCCTTGCGCGCGCAAGCGAGGGCGCAAGGTGGCTTACGAGCGGCGCAAGCACGATGAGCCCTATGGCGAGTTCAACCGATAGGCGCTTTTAGAAGGGATTCTATGGATCGGGCGCAAGGCGCGGACGAATATCGGATCTGTTCGATATGACCCAGGAGCCGCCCGCAGAGGGCGGAAACGCCCATGTCCGCATTTTCTTTCCGACGCGCGCCCGGCGTGCGCTGGACGCCGCGTCCGCCGCAGCGTCGTCGCGCGGGCCACGAGCCCGGCCTGCCTGAGGAGTTCGCCCCGCTCGCGCGCGGCACGAGCCAAACGCCGTGCGGCATCGCGCTTCCGGAGCGCTTCGCGCTGCGCCTCGGTGCGCACCGCCACGTCACGCCGCGCAACCCGGTGTGCTGCCCGCTCGAGGACACCGCGTTGCGTCAGTGGTGCGTGCGCCTGCAGAACGAGGCATGCCCGCGGGAAACGCCCGCCGAAGCGCCCGTTTTGCTCCGGCGTGCGCGCTGAGCGCGAAGGCAGCCCTTCGCGCGATCAGGCAAATCCCTGCTCACCCGCGTAACGGATGAGATCGGCATTCGATTCGAGATGGAGTTTGCGCATGGCCGCGCGCTTTTGGGTGGCGACGGTCGTGACCGAGCGGTTCAGCCGTTTGGAGATTTCGGTGACGCTCAGGCCGAGCGCGAAGAGCCGCACCACTTCCAGCTCGCGCGGCGACAGCGGCTGGTTGCGCTGAAATTCGTCGACGGTCGAGCCCTCCCTGGCGAGGCGCTCAGCAATCCGCGCGGAAAGCGCCGTGCCCGGTTCGGCGAGCGCGCGCCGGCAGACGTCGCCGAGCGTGGGAATCGGCTCGTCCTTGCCGATGAGGCCGGCCACGCCAAGCTGCGCAAGCTGGTGCAGGATGCCGCCGTTGGTGACCATCGTGAACACGATCACGGGCGTATCGGGATAGAGCCGCCGCAAGCGGCTGACGAGCCGCAGGCCGTCTTCGTCCTCGACGTCGCCCTGCATCGAGAAGTCCGTGATGATCAGCTCGCACCCGGTGTCGCGCAAGGCGTCGATGAGTTCCGCGCCCGTCGTGGCTTTCGCGACGACCCTGAAGCCCGGCAGGGAGTCGAGGTAACCGCTGATTGCCGTCAGCACGACCGGATGGTCGTCGGCCACCACGATCCGCACATCTTGCGCTGCTTTCGTCATGGTCGTGAGCGTGTCGCCTGAAGTCGGATAGGCCGGAGGGCGAGACCTGCAGAGCGCGGCGTCAGCGCGTGCTTTGCTCTGTCATGGTTTGGCTCATTATAAGTCAGGCATTACTTATCGTTGTCGGAGTTTGCCTGGCGTGGGGCGCGCAGCGCGGCGGCGCAGTCACCCGCGCGGTTATCGCTCAGCGGGGCTCTTTGGCCGTGCCGCCCGCCTGGCATTGCGCATGAAAGCACGACACCGTGAACCGCGTGCGCGCGCCATCGGCCCCGCCGCATTGCTGGCTGCACGGGCGCGTGGTCATCTGCACGAAGCGCTGCGGCATCGGCCGGCCGGCGCCGCGGAAAGCCGTGGCGCGGGCGATGGCCGGCTTCAGCGGGGCGGCGCGCGCGGCGCTGGCCGCATAGAAGGCAACCGAGCAGATGCCCATGGCCCCGGCGAGCACGCCTGCCGCGGCCGTCAGCCAGAAGGCGCCGGCGGGAGCCCGGCAGAGCAGAAACAGCATGACGGCGAAACCCACGTAGAGCGGCGGCAGCAGATAGACGCCGGCGACGCTCATGCGATCGCAGGCGCGCGTGAGCATTGGCGTGCGCGGTTGCGACGATCGATCTGGCGTGGTGGGGAACATGGCGTCTCGTGCGGGAATGAGGCGGGCGCCGCTGCTGAGGAATGGCAACGGGCGTCCTGACATGTCCACAATTTAGCGATGCGCTCCGCCTGCCGATATCGAACGAATTCGAAAGGGCCGCCCTTGTTGCGCTGCATCGAAGCGCGAGCAGCCGAGATTTCCTTACATTCGAGCGCGAACTCGATGCCCGCCGCATGGTCCTATCCCCCCAAGGATGCGTGGTCATGGCCGCCGCAGCGGGGCCCGGCGCCCGCGCGCCGGATTGCGGGTTCTCCCCGGCGACGGCCATGCGCGCTATCCTGTAGCGCTTTGCGCGGCCCGGATGTCCACGGCCGGGCCGGCGCCGACATTCGAAGCCCCATTGCACAGGAACCCTCTCATGCGCCGACGTCAATTCATTCTCAGCTCCAGCGCCGCGCTCGCCGCCGGCGGACTGGCTCTCGCCGGCTGTACGACAACGCCGCTCGGCTCGCAGAACAGCGCCGCGCAGAACACGGCAAAGCGCAATTCGATCGACGCCGCCGTCGACGCCACGCTCGCGCGCCTTTACAGCACGGTGAGCGGGTCGCAGGAACTGATCTCGAAGTCGAGCGGGGTGCTCGTCTTTCCAAAGGTGCTCTCGGCGGGCTTCTGGATCGGCGGCCAGTACGGCACCGGCGCGCTGCGTGTGGACGGCCGCACGACCGGCTACTACAGCACCATTGCGGGGTCGTTCGGCCTGCAGATCGGCGCGCAGTCGAAGGCCATCATCTTCGCGTTCATGAATCCGGTCGCCCTCAACGACTTCACGAGCAGTCAGGGCTGGTCGGCCGGTGCGGACGCCACGGTCGCGCTCGTCACGGTGGGTGCGAACGGCAATGTCGATACCTCGACCGCGACGAGCCCCGTGGAAGCCTTCGTGCTGACCAACGCGGGCCTCATGGCCGGGGTGTCGCTGGAAGGCGTGAAGGTGTCGCGGCTCGTGATCTGACGCCGCCGCGCGCCGTAACGAGACGAGACGAGCAGGCATGACAGGAGACACACGCATGGCGACGCCCACGTACCGCCGCAAACACAAGATTCACTTCTCGGAATGCGATCCCGCCGGCATCGTGTTCTATCCGCAGTATTTCGTCCTCTTCAACGATCTCATCGAGTCGTGGATCGACGAATTGCTGCCGCAGGAGGGCTACCACGGCGTGATAGGCACTCGCCGCGTAGGCATGCCGACCGTGCGGCTCGAAGTGGATTTCAAGGCGATCAGCAAAATGGGCGACGAGGTTTGGCTTTCGCTCGACGTCGAGCGCCTCGGCGGCGCGTCGCTCACGCTTGCGTGGGCCTGCACGGGCGTGGACGGCGTGGTGCGCATGGCGGCGCGCCAGACCATCGTCACCACGTCGCTCGACACTCACAAGTCGATTGGCATTCCTGAGGACTTGCGCGAGGCCATCGCACGGGCGATGACGGCCGCCGCGCGCGAATGATCGTCGGGTCGTGTTCAGGCGGCAGCGCCGAGCGCCGCCTGCAACGTCACGAAGGTTTTTTCGTCGGTGCGCTCGAAATGCAGCGGCGTGACCGACACGCGGCCGGAATTCACCACGGCCGTTTCGCTGTCGGGCCCATTCTCGCGCGGACCGCGATTGAAGCGCAGCCAGTGATAGTCCATGCCGCGCGGATCGATCTGCGGCACGACGTCGATGCCCTGCACGAGCCCGACGCCCTGGCGCGTGACCGTGAGCGGGCCGGCCGCACTCGCGTCGATGTCGGGGAAATTCACATTCAGACAGACGGGTGCATCGTGCGCTACGGCGGCGAGGCGGCGAATCACGTCCGGCGCGAGCGCGCGGGCGGTGTCCCAGCGCACGCGCTCGCGGTCCCGGAAGGTCTGGCTCAACGCGATGGACGGCAGGCCGAGCAAAAGACCCGTCATGGCCGCGCCAACGGTGCCGGAGAACATCGTCTCCACGCCGAGGTTGCCGCCGCGGTTGATGCCCGAGAGCACGAGTGAAGGGCGCACGTCGCCCATGAGCTGGCGCACGGCCATCACCACGCAATCGCCCGGCGTGCCGAGCACGCCGAAGCGCCGCTCGCCGCGCCGGGAGACGCGCAGCGGCGTATGCAGGCTGATCGAGTGCGAGGTGCCGCTCTGGTCGTGTTCGGGCGCGACGACCCACACTTCGTGCGCGAGTTCGGCGGCCACGGCTTCGAGCACGGCGAGGCCGGGCGCGTCGATGCCGTCGTCGTTGGTGAGGAGCACGCAGGGCAGTTTCGTATCGGTTACGGTCATGGCTGGCTCGTGTTCGTTGCAAGATCGGGGAAAGGTCATTATTCCAGAGGCCGTTCCGGGCGGCGGCGCTGCGGTACTTTTAAAACGGATTCGTAACGTATCCGATATAGACTAGCGCGTCGGCGCCAATGAGGCGCGCCCCTCTGTGAGGAGAAGTACGTGAAGCCGCAAGCCACGCCGGACATAGCCCGCATTCTGTTTGTTGTCGCCATACTCTGCGCGCTGACGGTCGGCAGCCTCTACGTCATGCGCCCGTTCCTCCCGGGACTGATCTGGGCGACGACGATCGTCGTCGCCACGTGGCCCGCCATGAAAGCCATCGAGCGGCGCTGCGGCAACCGCCGCTGGCTCGCCACGCTCGTGATGCTGCTGATCCTGCTGGTCGTGATCGTGCTGCCGCTCTATGAAGCCATCTCGACGCTCGCGTTGCATGGCGGCGAAATCATGGAGCTGATCCGCAAGCTGCCCGACTACGCGTTGACGGCGCCGCCGCAGTGGGTCGGCGACATTCCCGTGGTCGGCTCCCGCATTGCCGGCAAGTGGCAGGAGTTTTCCGATGCCGGGCCGGGCGGCCTGCTCGCGCAGCTCGAACCGTACGTGTCGATCGCGGCGCACTGGTTGATCGGCCATGCCGCCTCGGTTGGCGTGTTCGTCATGCACATGTTCATTACGGTCATCATCACGGGCATTCTCTACAGCAAGGGCGAGCATGCCGCCGACTACGTCACGCGCTTTGCCGTTCGCGTGGCGCCTGCTTACGGCGAGCAGGCCGTCAAGCTCGCGGGCGCTTCGATTCGCGCGGTGGCGCTCGGCATCGTCGTCACGGCGATCCTGCAGTCCGCGCTCGGCGGCATTGGCCTGTGGGTGGCCGGCGTGCCTGGCGCGGGCGTGCTCACGGCCGTGATGCTCATGCTGTGTCTCGCGCAGATCGGTCCTACCTTGCCGCTGCTCGGCGGCGTGATCTGGTTGTTCATGCACGACGCGCATATCGCGGCCATCCTGCTCGCGGTATGGTCCGTGATGGTCGCCATGCTCGACAACCTCGTGCGTCCGGTGCTGATCCGGCGCGGCGTCAATCTGTCGATGCTGCTGATTCTCTCCGGCGTGCTCGGCGGCTTGTTCGCCTTCGGGATCGTCGGGCTCTTCATCGGACCGGTGATCCTTGCGGTGTCGTCCACGTTGCTCACGGCGTGGATACGCGACCCGGCGCCGCAAGCCCGCGATGAAGCGAATGCGGCGGCCGGCCGGGACGTTTGAGTCCGTGCAGCCGACATGCCCGATTAGCAAACGTCTCCTTGACGACGCGCAGTTCGATTCGACGTTACGATGACGTCTGAACTTCGCTTCGGCATTCGTTAGAGCATTCAAGCAGCGCTCGCTTGCGCGTGCCTCGTGCCATTCCTGGCGGCGGGCGGCGCACTCGCGCGCGCCGCGCACGGCTTTCAAGGAGACGAAATGGCTCAGTTCAACTGCGATATCTGCGGCGTGCGCCCCGCGACGGTGCGGGTCGCCGTATTGCAGGACGGCAGGCGGCGCTTTCTCGATGTCTGCGACTATCACTATGCGCAACTTACGCGGCATCAACGCACCTTGAGCCCGCTGGAGGCGCTGTTTCGCGCCTCGCAGCAGGCGGACAACGCCGGCGCCCCCACGGGCGAGCCCGCGCCGCAGGCGGTGGAAGCGGGCGACGGCGCCATTGTCGAGCGTTATTTCAGCGACGTTGCGCGTGAATTGCTCCAGCGCGCGGCGGAGCGCGCGGTGCAGTTCGGGCGCAGCGAGGTCGACACGGAGCATCTGCTTTACGAACTCGCGGGCAACGACGCCGGCGCGGCGATCCTCAAGCGTCTGGGCGTTCAGCCCGACGACGTGCGCGCCTTCATCGACGCCAACGCGCAGAAGCGCGAGGGCGCGCGGGGTCCCGAGGACGGCCGTATCGGCGTGTCGCCACGGCTGAAGGGCGCGCTCGACCGCGCATTCCTCGTCTCGCGCGAACTGGGCCACAGCTACGTCGCGCCCGAGCATCTGCTCTTCGGCCTCACGCAGGTGCCGGAAAGTTTTGCGGGCCATCTGCTGGGCCGCTACGGCGTCACGCCCCAGAAGGTGTTGCAGGGACTCGTGGAAGCTCAGGGCGACAAGCGCGAGCGTCCCGCCGCGAAAGGCCAGAGCGCCACGCCGCAACTCGATCAGTACAGCCGCGATCTCACGGCGCTTGCGAGCGAGGGCAAGCTCGACCCCGTGATCGGCCGTTCGAGCGAGATCGAGACCGTGGTGGAAGTGCTCGCGCGAAGGCGCAAGAACAATCCGGTGCTCATCGGCGAACCGGGCGTGGGCAAGACGGCGATTGCCGAAGGGCTCGCGCAACGCATGCTCAACGGCGACGTGCCCGAATCGCTGCGCGGGCGGCGGCTCGTCGAACTCAACGTCAACGCGCTGATTGCGGGCGCGAAGTATCGCGGCGAATTCGAGGAGCGCGTGAAGGGCGTGATGGAGGAAATCGCGGCGCAGCGCGAGAGCCTCGTGCTTTTCATCGACGAAGTGCACATGATCGTGGGCGCGGGTCAGGGCGGCGGCGAAGGCGGCCTCGACATCGCGAACGTATTCAAGCCGGCCATGGCGCGCGGCGAACTGAACCTGATTGGCGCGACGACGCTCTCGGAGTACCAGAAGTACATCGAGAAGGACGCGGCGCTCGAACGGCGCTTTCAGCCCGTGTTCGTTTCCGAGCCGAGCGTCGACCAGACGATCAACATCCTGCGCGGGCTGCGCGACAAGCTCGAAGTGCATCACCACGTCACCATTCGCGACGACGCGCTCGTTTCGGCGGCCGAACTATCGGACCGTTACGTGATGGGGCGCTTCCTGCCCGACAAGGCCATCGATCTGGTCGATCAGGCGGCGGCGCGCGTGCATCTTTCGGCCACCTCGCGGCCCGCGGCCATCCTCGAACTCGAAGCGGAACTGGCACAGTTGCGGCGCGAGCAGGACTACGCGGCGACGCGCAAGAATTTCGAGCGCGCCCATACGCTCGACGAACCGATTGCCGGCAAGGAAAAGGCGCTCGGGCAAGCCACCAGCGACTGGAAAGGGCAGCTCGGCACCGTGACTTCCGACGTGACGAGCGAAGATGTGGCGGAGATCGTCTCGAAACTCACGGGCGTGCCGGTCACGCAACTGACCGCCGAGGAGCGCACGCGCTTGCTCGAAATGGAAAAGCGCTTGCACGAACGCGTGATCGGCCAGGACCAGGCCATCGTCGCGGTAAGCGACGCAGTGCGCCGCTCGCGCGCCGGGCTGCGGCGCGGGCGGCGGCCCACGGCGGTTTTTCTGTTCCTCGGGCCGACCGGCGTGGGCAAGACCGAGCTTGCGAAGGCGCTGGCCGAAGTGGTGTTCGGCGACGAAGACGCCATCGTGCGCATCGACATGAGCGAGTACATGGAGCGCCATGCGGTGTCGCGGCTGATCGGCTCGCCGCCGGGCTATGTCGGCTATGACGAAGGCGGCCAGTTGACCGAGAAGGTGCGCCGCCGCCCCTATTGCGTGATCCTGCTCGACGAGATCGAAAAGGCGCACTCCGATGTCTACAACGTGCTGCTGCAGGTGTTCGACGACGGGCGCCTCACCGACGGCAAGGGACGCGTGGTCGACTTCAGCAATACGGTCGTGATCGCGACTAGCAATCTCGGCTCCGACGCCGCCTCGGGGCAGAAGCGCTCGGGACCGGGCTTTTTGTCGAGCGCCGAAGGGTCGATGCAGGGCGCCGTGATGGGCGAGTTGCGCCAGCATTTCCGGCCCGAGTTCCTGAATCGCATCGACGAGATCATCGTGTTCCAGCCGCTTAGCGGCGACGAGTTGCGCTCGATCGTGCGGTTGCAACTCGACCAGGTCCGGCGCATGGCGCGCAGCCAGGACATCGACCTGACGTTCGACGAGAGCGTGATCGATTACCTCTCGACGGAAGGGTATCGGCCGGAATTCGGCGCGCGCGAGTTGAAGCGCAAGATGCAGCAGGCGGTGGAAAACGAACTGGCGAAGGAAATGCTCAAGGGCGGTGTGAAGGAGGGCGCGAAGGTCGTGTGCCGCTACGACGCGGCGGACAAACGCATGGCGTTCGCGTTGCAGGACGCGGGTAACGGCTGATGCGGGCGGCAGGGGCTGTCGACGCCGCTGCTCGCGCGCCTAGCGAACCACTTTGGGGCGTGAGACGGGTTTGACGCCCGGCCGTTCGACGGCGCGCCGGATCTTCGCGAGCAGGTCGCCTTCGTGGAAGCGGCTGTCGTCGGCGAGGCGCTCGGCAACGGTGAGATAGGCGTCGTGCAGGCGGCTCATGATCTCCTCACTCTCGGTCTGCCGCAGATCGAGGCGCCGGGCAAAGGCATGGAGTTCCGCCGGCAGCGGGAACGTCTTGCTCCGGTTGAGGCTCAGCGCCATGCGCCCGTCGAGATCCGGATAGATGTCCGTGCAGACCACGTCGAACACGGGAGCAAGACGGCGCGGTCCAGTCGGATCGATATAGAGGATTCCCAGGTTCTTCATGTGGGCATCGCCATCGCGCAACAGACACGAGAGGGCGATGCGTTCGAAAAGGCGGCGTTTTTGCGCCGGGTCCGATCGCGTATAGATGTCTACGGCCTTGGCGATCATCTCGTAGCTGCCTTCGTACTTGGCCTTGCCGGTGAGCACGCTCATGTCCTCGAAGCCGAGTGGCGCGCCGTTTGCCTCGCGGTCGAAGCGTGACATCACGAAGAGTTGGCCGTCGTCGGAAAGCCAGAAGTCGGGGACTTCGAGCGCCGCCTCTTTCGCCACCGACATGCAGAAGTATTCGTTGCGCGCGAGGCCGGGAAAGTCGTCGCCTTCGGCCTTCACGATCACCGTGTGCAGGGGCAGCGCCGTGTGCTCGGCGGGGCGCGAGGCGGGTTGCGCCGCGAGCGGAACGACCGCTTTCGGCTGCACGCCCGAGATGCCCGAACCGAGCGCGTAACGGTCGATCAGGCGCTCGAACAGCCGGCCCGAAGGCGAGGAAAGCAGTTCGTCGAGACGCTCGCCTTCGCTTTGCGGCACGCGCTCGCCCGGCACGGAGTAGGTGAGCCGGCCGATTTGATTGGTGCCCGCGAGAAAGAGCAGAAACATGTCGCTCGGCGCGCCGTAACGCGCGAGCCGCTCCTCGATGACGAAGCGCAGATAGCCCTCTGGCCGGTTCATCGCGAAGATGCCCATCAGGTCGCCGCTCGCGTAACTTTGTCGCCGCACCGGCATGGTTAGCGATACGGCGGCCATGTCCGGCACGTCGCCGTAATTGAAGACAAAGCGGCTTTCGCGGGCTAGCAAACCGCTCGGACCCTGCGGCGTATGGACTTCCAGAGTGCGGATTTCGCGCAGGAGCCGCTCGAGGTCGAATGAGGCGCTGGCTGTCATTCGTCGTCCCTGAATATGTCGTTTAGCTCCTCCAGAACCACGGCGGCCGTGGGGCGAAGCACGAGTTCATAGCCGAGCGCGTTCGCGAGACGGCAGAGTTCGCGTATTCCTACATTGCCCGCGTGTTCCGCGTTCGTGACGGTGCGGCGCGCGACACCCGCGTGCTCGGCCAGCGCCTGCTGGGTCAGCTTGCGCTCGCGACGCGTCGCTCGCAGGTCTTCGGACAGGCGCTCGACATTGGAAATCGAGAGGTTCGCGGGATTTTTGCGCATCATATTGCGCATTATAGGTCGCGGGCGACGAGTTTGCGCATAATTATGCGCATCGAATGCAGCGGGCTTCTACGGGGGAATGCGCATAATTTTGCGCAAACTAGCGATCATCCCTCGACATGCGCAAAATCATGCGCATGTCGAGGGATGATCGGGGACGTCGATGATTAAGAATTAACCGGTTTACGTAATATTTTTCATTGCACAGGCGTCACATCGAGCGCAACGCGGACCGCTTGAGTTTGCCCGTCTCCGTGCGCGGGAGTGCGTCGATAAACGCGATCAAACGCGGATACTTGTACGCCGCCACGGCGTTCTTCACGAAGTTCTGCAACTCGCCGACGAGGGCGTCGCCCGCGCTGAAGCCGGGGCGCAGCACGACGAACGCCTTCACCACCTGCCCGCGCAGTTCGTCGGGCACGCCCGTTACGCCGCACTCGGCAACGGCGGGGTGCTGCATGAGCACCGTCTCGACCTCGGGCCCCGCGATGTTGTAGCCCGACGAAACGATCATGTCGTCGGAGCGGGCCTGATAGAACACGTAGCCGTCGGCGTCGATGGATACGGCGTCGCCGGGCAAATTCCACCCGCCGCGCACGAAGACCGCCTGGCGTTCGTCCGCGAGATAGCGGCAGCCGGTCGGGCCGCGCACCGCGAGATTGCCCGTCACGCCGGGCGGCACCGGCTGCAGGTCATTGTCCAGCGCCTGCACGATGTAGCCGGGCACCGCGCGGCCGATCGAGCCCGGGCGCACATCGGCGCCCGCCGAGGAGACGAAGATATGAATCAGTTCGGTGCCGCCAATGCCGTCGATCATCTCGATGCCCGTCGCGTCGCGCCAGAGGTCACGCGTGGCCTGGGGCAGAGCCTCGCCGGCCGATACCGTCTTGCGCAGGCTCGCGAGGTCGTACTGTGCGACGAGTGCCGCCATCTGCCGGTAGAACGTGGGCGCCGTGAAAACGATCGTCGCGTGAAAGCGCTGGATCGTGCCGAGCAGCAGCGCCGGCGTGAGCTTTTCAATCAGCACCGTCGAGGCGCCGACGCGCAACGGAAAACACAGCAGGCCGCCCAGGCCGAACGTGAACGCGAGCGGCGGCGTGCCGCAGAAAACGTCTTCGGCCGTGGGCTTCAGGATGTGGCGCGGGAACAGGTCGCACATGGCGATCACGTCGCGGTGAAAGTGCATGCAGCCCTTGGGCATGCCTGTTGTGCCGCTCGTGAAGGCGATCAGGCAGACGTCGTCGCTGGCCGTGTCGCAGGCGGTGAAGTCGGCGGGCTTGCCGGCCGCGCGTGCCTCCAGCGACCCCGGCGTTTCGTCGTGGAAGTAGCAGACCTGCTTGATGCCTGCGCAAAAGAATTCGTCGGCGGGATCCATGCAGCGCGCGAGTTCTTCGGTAAGCCGCACGTCGCAAAGCGCCGCGCACACCTGCGCCTTGTCGGCGATCTGCTTGAGTTCCTTCGCGCGCAGCAGCGGCATGGTGGGAATCACCACGAGGCCGGCCTTGAGCGACGCGAGAAACGCCACCGCCATCTGTAACGTGTTCGGCCCGCGCAACAGCACGCGATTTCCCGGCTGCAGCCCCATGTCCTCCACCAGCACGCGGGCGCTGCGATTGACGAGCGCGAGCAACTCGCCATACGTGGTGGCTTGCGGCTTGCCGTCGATTTCCGACCAGATGGCCGGGCGCTCGCCATGCCCGGCCTCGATCGCGCGGTCCAGCAACTCGACCGCGCAATTCATGCGCGCGGGGTAGGCGACGTCGGGATTGTCGAGCAGCATGTCGGGCCACTGCGACTCGGGCGGCAGATGATCGCGTGCGAACGTATCGACATGGGCGGTGGGTTGCATGGCGTCTCCGGCTGTCTGTATGAGCTATCGTGTGTTGCGTGGGCGGCGGTCTATTGGCGCGTGAGCCGTGCGTCGTCCGGAATCACAGCCGTCGCTTCGATTTCCACCTTTGCGTCGTCTTCCATGAGCGCCACCACCTGCACCGCGCTCATGGCGATGTCGTAGTCGCCGATCAGCTCGCGAAACGCAGCGCCGATCTCTTTTAGCGATGCCAGGTACTCCTTCTTATCGGTGACATACCACGTCATGCGCACGAGATGCTCGGGCCTGCCGCCCGCCGTTGCGAGCACGGCGACGATATTGCGCAGCGCCTGAACGGCTTGCGCACCGAATTCGCGGCTAGTGAAGCGCGCGTTTTCGTCCCAGCCGATCTGGCCGGCGATATAAACCTGGGTGCCGGCCGCGGCGACGCCATTGGCATAACCGCGCGGCTTGACCCAGCCTGCGGGAAGAAGGGCTTGTTTCATGTCTCGTCCAGTTCTTTAGAAAAGCACTCGCTTACGCGGCGTTGTATTCCTTGAGCAGATCGCGCCCGACGATGAGTTGTTGCACCTCCGTCGCGCCTTCGTAAATGCGCAGCGAGCGAATCTCGCGATAAAGCGACTCGACGATATTGCCGCTTTGCACGCCCATGCCGCCCCAAAGCTGCACGGCGGCGTCGATTACCTGCTGCGCGCCTTCGCTCGCGTGCCATTTCGCCATGGCCGCTTCGCGCGTGACGCTCTCGCCCTGGTCGCGCAGCCACGCCGCGCGATACACGAGCAGGGCGCTGCTGTCGATGGTGAGCGCCATTTGCGCGAGCTTTGCCTGGGTCAACTGAAAATCGCCGAGCGTCTGGCCGAACATCTTGCGCGAAGCCGCGCGAGCGAGTCCTTCGGCCATCGCGCGGCGCGCGAAGCCGAGCGATGCCGCGGCAACCGACGTGCGGAAAATGTCGAGCGTACGCATGGCGATCTTGAAGCCTTCGCCGGGCGCGCCGAGCATCTGGCTGCGCTTCACGCGCGCGCCGCTGAAGCGCAGGCGCGCGAGCGGGTGCGGCGCGATCACATCGATGCGTTCGGCGATTTCGAGCCCAGGCGTATCGGCATCGACCACGAACGCGCTGATGCCGCGCGCGCCCGGCGCTTCGCCGGTGCGGGCGAATACCACGTAGAAGTCGGCGATGCCGCCATTCGAGATCCACGTTTTTTCGCCGTCGAGCACGTAGCCGTCGCCCTCGGCGCGTGCGGCGAGCGCCATTGCGGCGACGTCGGAGCCCGCTTCCGGTTCGGAAAGCGCAAACGCGGCGATCGCTTCTCCGCGCGCCACACGCGGCAGATAGCGTGACTTCTGCGCGTCGCTGCCTGCCAGCGAGATGGCGCCGGAGCCCAGGCCCTGCATGGCGAGCGCGAAATCGGCGAGGCCCGAGTGCTTTGCGAGCGTTTCGCGGAGCAGACAGACCGCGCGCGTATCGATGGTATCGCCATGGCCGCCGTAAGCGGTGCCGCCCACGCCGTAGCGCAGCCAGCCGGCTTCGCCGAGCTTGCGCACGAGCGCGCGGCAGGTCGCATCGACATCGTCGTGCGGCACGTGCGCCAGATGTTCGCGCGCCCACGTTTCGATTCCCACGGCCAGCGTGCGATGGCGATCTTCGAAGAACGGCCACGCAAGTGCGTCGTGCAGATTGGTTTCAACGGCAGCGTTCAATTCAGTCCCCTTCGAAAACCGGACGCGTTTTGGCCGCGAACGCCTCATAGGCGCGGCCAAAATCGCGCGTAGCCATGCAGATTGCCTGCGCCTGCGCTTCGGACTCGAGGGCTTCGTCGATGCTCATGGTCCATTCCTGATGCAGCATCGTCTTGGTGATGCCGTGCGCGAAGGTCGGGCCGGACGCGAGGTCGGCGGCGAGCTTCTGCGCGTCGGCGAGGAGCGCTTGCGGTTCGCAGATGCGGTTGTAGAAACCCCAGGCGTGGCCTTCTTCGCCGCTTGCGGAGCGGCCCGTATAGAGCAGTTCGGCCGCGCGGCCCTGACCGATGATGCGTGGCAGGATCGCGCACGCGCCCATGTCGCAGCCCGCGAGCCCCACGCGCGTGAAGAGAAACGCGAGCTTGCTGCGCGCCGTCGCGTAGCGCATGTCGGAAGCCATGGCGAGAATGGCGCCCGCACCGGCGCACACGCCGTCCACGGCTGCGATGATCGGCTGCGGGCAGTGGCGCATGGCTTTCACGAGGTCGCCGGTCATGCGCGTGAACATCAGCAGGTCGGGCATCGGCAGATCGATGAGCGGCGCGATGATGTCGTGCACGTCGCCACCCGAACAGAAGTTTTCGCCCGCGCCGTGCAGCACGATGGCCTTTACATCGGTTGCATAGGCAAGCTGACGAAACAGATCGCGTAGTTCTGCATATGATTCGAACGTGAGCGGATTTTTGCGCTCGGGGCGATTGAGCGTGATGGTCGCCACACGGCCTTGCACCGACCAGCCGAAGTGTTTCGCCTCATAGCCGGCAAGCGTTATGCGGTTGCCCGCCAGGAGCGCCGCGGCGCTGGAACGTGTCGTCAAGATAAGTCTCCCGGATGTTGGCTCTATGCCGCGTCAGCCTTCGAGGCCGTTGCGCAGATGTTGTTTGAGCTTGCCGAGCCGCTCGTGCATCTTCGACTTATCGTCGAGCGAGAGGCCGCCGAACAATTCGACCACCCATTGCTCGTGCGCGGCCGCCATGCGGTCGAAGAGGGCGCGGCCCTCGGGCGTGAGGCGCACGACGAAGGCGCGGCGGTCGTCAGGCGCGACGTCGCGCACGACGAGGCCTTCTTTTTCGAGCTGATCGGTAATGCCCGTGACGTTGCCGCCCGTCACCATGAGGCGGCGCGAAAGTTCCGTCATGCGCAACCCTTCGGGATGGCGTTCGAGCTGCGCCATCAGGTCGAAGCGCGGCAGCGTGGTGTCGAACTCGACGCGCAGGCGGCGGCGCAGTTCGGCCTGCACGAGGTTCGTCGTGGTGAGCAGGCGCAGCCACAGGCGCAGGCCCATGTGGCTGTCGGCGCCCGTGCTCATCTCCATGTCGACGACATTCTCTGCCGGCTTTTCAACGCCCTTGCGCGGTGCTTTCGTTGCTGCTTTCGCGGCGGCATTCTTGCGAACGGATGCGGGCGACGTCATGTGATTTCTCCACCGGAAACGGATATGGACTGGCCCGTGATCGCCGACGATCCGCTCGCGCAGAGCCACAGCACCGCGTTGGCGACTTCTTCCGGCGTGACGAAACGCTGCTGCGGATTGTGGCGCACGAGGATGCCGCGGGCTTCGGCTTCGCTACGGGAAGTCTTGCGCGTGATCTGTTCGAGCGACGCCTGCAGCAGTTCCGTTTCCGTGTAGCCGGGGCACACGGCGTTCACGGTCACGCCTTGCGTGGCCACTTCGAGCGCGAGCGCGCGCGTCATGCCGATCACGCCGTGTTTCGAGGCGCAATAGGCGGCCACATACGGGTAGCCGACCTGACCCGCCGTGCTCGCCACATTGACGATGCGGCCCGCCTTGCGCGCAAGCATGGCGGGCAGCACCGCGCGCGTGCACAGAAACGCGCCGGTGAGATTCACGTCGAGCATGCGCTTCCACAGCGCGAGGTCGGTTTGCGCGAAGGGAGCGGCCTGGGCCTGGCCCGCGTTGTTCACGAGGATATCGACGGCGCCGAGCATTTCGGCCGCCTGCGCGAACGCCGCGTTCACGGCGTCTTCGTCGGTGATGTCCACGCTCACGCAAGCCACGTTCTCGCCGCCGCCGAGCGCCGTGCGCTGCGCGTCGAGCCGCGCGGCGTCGCGGCCCATCAGCGTGACCCGGGCGCCCGCATGCAGAAGCGCGGCGGCCGTTGCCGCACCGATGCCGCTGCCGCCGCCGGTCACGACCGCATGTCGATCGTTAAGGATTGCCAGGTTCATGCTCACACGGTTCCTTCGGCGCGTTGCGCACGCTCGATCGGCGAAAGTCCGGCTGCTGCTGCCGCGGCCGCGCGTTCGCGCTCGAGGTTGCGTTCGAGTTGCGTTTTGGCCGCTGTGTACTGATTCGGCCACTTGATGTCGAGATAACCGATGCGCGCGGCTTCGGTGAGCGTCCACGACGGGTTGGCCAGATGCGGCCGCGCCACGGCGCACAAGTCTGCGCGCCCGGCCGCGATGATGCCGTTCACGTGATCCGCTTCGGAAATCGCACCTACGGCAATCGTCGCGATGCCCGCTTCATTGCGGATGCGGTCGGCGAAGGGCGTCTGGAACATGCGGCCGAACACGGGCTTTTCCTCCTTGCTGACCTGACCTGAAGAAACGTCGATCATGTCCGCGCCCGCCAGCTTGAATGCACGCGCGATCTCGATGGCGTCGTCGGGCGTGTTGCCGCCTTCCACCCAGTCGTGCGCCGAAACGCGCACCGAAACCGGCTTGTCGTCGGGCCACACCGCGCGGATCGCCTTGAAAACTTCGAGCGGATAACGCAGACGATTTTCGAGCGAACCGCCATATTCGTCGGTGCGCTGATTCGTAAGCGGCGAGAGAAAGCTCGAAAGCAGATAGCCGTGCGCGCAGTGCAGTTCGAGCCAGTCGAAGCCCGCTTCATCGGCCATTTGCGTGGCCTGCACGAATTGCGCCGTTATCTCGCGCAACTCCTCGGCGCTCGCTTCGTGCGACCACTGGCTCACGCCGCGCAGATACTGCTGCGGCGAGGCGGAAACGAGCGGCCAGTTGCCGTTGTCGAGCGGCTGGTCGATGCCTTCCCACGCCACGCGCGTAGAGCCCTTGGCGCCGGAATGGCCGATCTGCATACCGATTTTCGCGTCCGAGTTCGTGTGCACGAAATCCACGATGCGCTTCCACGCCTGCAAATGGTCGGGCGCATACATGCCGGGGCAGGCGGGCGTAATGCGCGCCTCGGGCGAGACGCAGGTCATCTCGGTCATCACGAGCGCCGCGCCGCCCATGGCGCGCGCGCCCAGATGCATCAGGTGATAGTCGCCGGCAACGCCGTCATGCGCGGAATACTGCGCCATGGGCGAGACGACCACGCGATTCTTTAACGTTACGCCACGCACCGTATAAGGCGTGAACATGGGCGGCACGGCACGCGCTTCGCCGCCCGCGCGCTGCGCGAGCCACGCCTCGAAGCCGGACAGATACCGCGCATCGCGCTCGCGCAGATTTTCGTGCGAGATGCGTTGCGAGCGCGTAAGCAGCGAATAAGCGAACTGCTCCGGATCGAACTTCGCGTAACGGTCCACGTGCTCGAACCACTCGGTGGAATTGCGCGCGGCGTTCTGGATACGCAGGACATCCACGCTGCGCACGTTCGTATAGTGCGTGAGCGCCGCGCGCAGATCGGCCGGATGCGCTTCCATGCTGTTGGCGAGTTCGATCGCGTCTTCTAGGGCCAGCTTCGTGCCCGACCCGATCGAGAAGTGCGCGGTGTGGGCCGCGTCGCCCATCAGCACGACGGGTATTTCCTTGCCGCCGGCCGCGGTTTTCCAGTGCACCCATTCGCGATTGACCACGCGCGGAAACTGGATCCATTGCGACGAGCCACGCAGATGCGATGCGTTCGAGCGCAGCGCGTGGCCGTCGAGATAGCGCGCGAACAGCTTCTCGCAGAATGCGATGCTCTCTTCCTTGCTCATGGTGTCGAGGCCCGCCGCGCGCCACACGTGATCGGGCGTTTCGACGATGAACGTCGACGTGTTGTCGTCGAAACGGTAAGCGTGCGCCTGGAACCAGCCCCATTCGGTTTCTTCGAAGGCGAACGTGAAGGCGTCGAAAAGTTTCGATGTGCCGAGCCACACGAAGCGGCAATCGCGCAAATCGATATCAGGCTGATACGTGGCCGCGTATTTTTGGCGCGTTGCGCTGTTCAGGCCGTCGCTGGCGATGATGAGGTCGGCGTTGGCGACGTCGTCGTCGGTGATCTGCGACTCGAATACGAGCTTTACGCCGAGCGCTTCGCAACGCGCCTGCAAGATGTTGAGCAGGCGTTTGCGGCCAATACCGCAGAAGCCGTGGCCGGAAGAGCGGACCGCGCTGCCGCGAAAGTGAATCTCGATGTCGTCCCAATGATTGAAGGCGTCGAGAATTTCGTCGGCGCTTTCGGGGTCGGCCGCGCGCAGGTTGCCCAGCGTCTGGTCGGAGAACACCACGCCCCAGCCGAACGTGTCGTACGGGCGGTTCCGTTCGATCACGGTGATCTCGTAGTCGGGGTGACGGCGTTTCATCAAGAGGCCGAAATAGAGGCCGGCCGGGCCACCGCCAATACAAACAATGCGCATGCTCGCTCCTTCGTTCGGTCTGCAAGGGCAATGTAGGTCTAATTACTTTAGATGTCAAGTAATTTGCCGGTGTTTTGCGGACGAGGGCGGGATTACGCTGGGCCTGGAAACAAGAAGTGTCAGCAAGCGCAGGATTAGAAGAAGCGGACAGATGACCTCGTCATGGTCAAGCCCGGGGCGCGCTTTGCTGGTCGCAGAGATCTTGGTAGCGAAGACAAATGCGTCGCGAACGGTTGTGCTGAGAAACGGCAGATCTAGCTATTGACAAGACGAGATGTCGTATCCATTTCAGCCACTGCGAACATGTCCTGCAGGTTGGTAACGACCGCATTGAGCGGCGCGCTGTCGACGATCATGTCGATATGGCTTGCATCGGCGACGATCGTCACGGGAACGTGGATAGGGGCCTGGCCGAATATGCCTTCGTATGCTTGCGGAACAATACACTCATCGTTCTGCGCAGCAAGAATGCGCATCGGTTGCTTGAGCCGGCGAATGTTCTCCCGATAGCTCGACAAGGCCCGGAAATTGGTCGCGAGGTTAAAGGAATACTGGGTCGTCAGGTTGCTTGGGTTCGCGTCGTCGATAGCAAAGCGCAGTACTGGCAATTTGTTCAGCGCGCGGATGTGCAGCTTGTTCAGGATAGTGAGTCCGACAATTCTCAGCAGGCCGATCCTGACCCAGCCGCCGCTGCTTGCGCGGGAACTAGGTGCGTCGTGGCTGATGAATGGGGAAAGCAGCAAGTAGTTGTCGAATTGCGACTGCAGTTTTCCACCCGCAATCCTCAGTGCAAAGCCGCCACCGGACGAAAACCCTACCAGCGCGCGCGGTCCGTCTTCGGAGATGCACTGCAGGAAATCTTCAATGTCATCTTCCAGTTGGCCCACATAATCGATCAGGCCTTTTTGGCCAGACTGCCCATGGCCGCGCATATCGAGCGCATAAACGGCAAAGTCTGCACGTGCAATGGCTTTGGCCAGCACATGCAGACTGCGGCTGTCTGCCGACGAGCCATGAACGAGAACAATGGAGGCATGGGGTTGAGCGCTGCCGCCGCTCGCCGCATAGGCGCGGTAGGCCAGGGCCGACTGGTCGCGCGCGTGAAATGACTGAATCTCGGGCAAATCTGAATAATCTTGTGTCTGGCATTTCTCGATCATGCTAGCCATGACGCGGGACTTCCTTGGGCCACCGAACAGGATGCAGGCGAGGACAATGAGCGGGAAAATCAGATAATGCGACAGAAATGCGGCGATTGCATAACCCATCGGCATGCGTCTCCTCAAGCTGCTGAACCGTGATTAGTTCAATTTGAGTTGTTGGAGTGTACACGAGATATTGCGGCCAAATTCACGCTTGAGAACCGCGATAAACCATAGCGTTAGACATAAGTCAGTTGAGCCATTCGCGAAGCGCACGTAACGTGTCGGCGGCAGTGAGAACTTGGTCAAAGCCGCGCCAGATGGTTTTGGCGCCGGGCTCGCCGTCGCTCTTTCGGCCAATTCTCGCTGTGAGCCGCAATAAAATGGGCGCTTTGACACTTTCGTACCGACTTCAAAACTGCGGTACGTCTGTGTGCATCACTGACAGTTTTTATTTTTGCCATCAACCCTGGGCGGCGCGGCGGATCGCGCTGCGGGCCGCCCATTCGTCAGTTCAATCGGGGTGCCCTCACAAGAGGCCAATGCAATGTGCAAGGTGTTGTGCAACGGCGTTACAACTCGCCGATGCCCTTCAATCGTTCCGCGAGGAACTCGCGCAGCACGCGCACTTTGGTCGAAAAGCGCCGGTTCGGCAGATAGGCCATGTAAATCTGCTTGCCCGTGAGCGCGTTATCGAGGCGGTAGTCGGGCAATACAACTTCGAGCGTGCCGCTCACCAGCAGGTCGCGTATCAGCCAGATTTCGAACTCGGCAATGCCGAGCCCCGCACACGTCGCTTCCAGCAGCAGTTCCGAATGATCCGATTGCAGGTTGCCGAGCGGAAGCACGGACTCCGCCCGCTTGCCGGTCGTCAGGTGCCAACGCGGGTCGCCTTCCGGGTGCAGATAGCGCAGACAATTGTGCTGTGCGAGATCGCCGGGGCTCGAAGGTCTGCCGCGCCGCGCGAGATAGGCGGGCGACGCGCACAGAATGCTGTCGTTGCGCGAGATCGGCTGCACGATCAGGTTATCGAGGTAATTCTCGCCCTCGTGAATGTCGAGGTCGAAGCCGCCCGACACCATGTCGTTGTGATTGTCGGTGAGGCGCAAATCGAGCTGAATGCCGGGATAGCGCTCCAGAAACGGCGCGACGAGCGGCGCCAGGTAGCGCCTTCCGAATGCGACGGGTGCGGTCAGTTTGAGCGGTCCGCTCGGCGCGGCGTCGAGTTCAGCCACCACGCGCAACGTGTCGTCGAGGTCCGCGATCATCGAAACGGCCCGCGCGTGATACAGGCTGCCCGCCTCGGTGAGCGCGACGTGATGGGTCGAGCGGTGCAGCAGCGGCACGCCCAGCATCTCCTCCAGCGCCGTTATCTTGCGCGCAATCGTTGAGGTCGCAACCTTCAGTTCGCGCGCCGCGGCCGAAAGGCTGCCTAGCTCGACAATGCGCAGCAGCGCGCGCATCGCACCCAGGTGATCAATGCCGTTATCCGTCACCTTTTTTCGGGTCATTTGGTGTTGCGTCCAGTGCAAAATGGTTTTCGAAATTACTCTGGAACACAGTTTTTTGCAATAATTAAACTCGCAGCAACGCCTCAACCTGACAACGCAATGACTCTCCCTTCGCATGTCCCGCTTGCCGTCGCCACCCGGAATACTCACGTCGAGCGGGTACATTGGGGTTCCGTGGCGGTGGTCGACGCAGATGGCGCGCTGCTGGCTTATGCCGGCGACCCGCATGCCTTCGTGTTTTCCCGGTCCACGCTCAAGCCGTTTCAGGCGCTCGCCTTCGTGCGCGATGGCGGACCGGACCATTTTGGTTTCACCGACGCGGAGCTTGCGCTGACCTGCGCGAGCCATGGCGGCGAACAGGTACATGTCGATGCGGTCACAAGCATGCTCGCCAGGATCGGCGTGCCGGAGTCGGACCTGCGTTGCGGCGTGCATATTCCCGACTACTACAACGAAAACAATCTGCCGCCGCGAGGGAGTGTTTTCGATCAGCGCCATCACAATTGCTCGGGTAAACACACGGGTTTTCTCGGCTATTGCTGCATGCATGGCTACCCGCGCGCGCAGTATCTCGACCGTGAGCACGCGTTGCAGCAGCAAATTTCGCGTGACGTGGCGAGCCTCGCCGGCATGCCGGAAAAGGAAATGTGGTTCGGCGTCGATGGTTGCAGCGCGCCCAATTTCGGCATGCCGCTCAATCGCCTCGCGCTCATGTGGGCACGGCTCGCAACGGGCACTTCGCCTGAGGGCGCCGGCACCGAGTCCGCATTGAAGCGCATTTATTCCGCCATGGCCGCGCATCCGATGATGGTGTCGGGCACCGGTCGCTGCGACCTCGCGCTCGCGCAGGCCTCGGATGGCGACTGGGTCGCCAAGGTCGGCGCAGATGGCGTGCACGGCATCGGCGTACGCAGCAAGGGCATCGGCGTGGCGGTGAAGATTGCCGATGGCGACTTTGGCGCCGTGTATGCAACGACGATTGCGGTGCTCAAGCAACTCGGCCTGCCGCTCGAAACGGAAGGCACGGCGCTCGCCAAATGGGCTGATCCGGCGCTGCGCAACGTGCGCGGCGCCGAAGTGGGGCAGCTCGAGTCGACGGTGGAACTGACATGGGCATGACGGACGGCGCGGCCACGCCGCTCGTTTCGCTGCGTGGTCTGAACAAGTCGTTTGGCGCGCAACAGGTGTTGTTCGACGTCGATCTCGACGTCGTGCCGGGCGAGGTCGTAGTGGTCATCGGGCCGTCGGGCTCGGGAAAATCCACGCTGTGCCGCTGCATCAACCGGCTCGAAACGATCGACTCGGGCGATATCCTCATTGGCGGCGAGCCGCTTGCGCAGGAAGGGCGAGCGCTCGCGGCAATGCGCGCGCAGATCGGCATGGTGTTTCAGCAGTTCAATCTGTTTTCGCACCGCACTGTGCTGGAAAACGTGGCGATGGGGCCGCGTAAAGTGCTGCGCCACTCGCGCACCGAGGCTGAAGCCAACGCGCGGCGTCTGCTTGCGCGCGTCGGGCTCGCGCACAAGGCCGATGCCGCGCCTGCGGAGCTTTCGGGCGGCCAGCAGCAGCGCGTCGCGCTGGCCCGTGCGCTAGCGATGAGCCCCAAACTCATGCTGTTCGACGAGCCCACTTCGGCGCTCGATCCGGAAATGGTCAGCGAAGTGCTCGCCGTGATGCTGGAACTTGCGAAGAGCGGCATGACGATGATCGTCGTCACGCACGAAATGGGGTTCGCACGCCAGGCGGCAGATCGCATCGTTTTCATGGACGGCGGACGCATTGTCGAAATCGCGGAACCCGAGGCGTTTTTTGCCGGACCTCGTTCCGGGCGCGCCCGGGATTTTCTGTCCAGCATTCTGGCTCACTAGCTTTTTTGCCTGTTTTTACGCTGTTTTCGTGCTCGCGGGCCACAGCCCGGCCGCTCATTTACATAGAGAGGAGACTACCTTGAAACTCAAACAACTTGCCGTCATGGCCTCCTGCGTCGCCGGTACGTTTTTCGCTGCGCTGGTTCCCGCACACGCAGCGGACAGCTTTCCCGCCGACTCGACGATGGCGAAAATCCAGAAGCGCGGCAAGCTCGTGGTGGGCACATCGCTGAACACGCTGATGTTCTCGGTTCGCAACCCGATGTCAGGGCAGACCGAAGGCTTCGAGGCCGATCTCGCACGCATGCTCGCGAAAAAGCTCACGGGCTCGGCCGATAACGTCGAATTCGTCAAGACGACAACGGAGAACCGCTTGCCGTTCGTCCAGAACGGCCGCGTGGACGTGGTGATCGCAACGCTCACGATCAACGATCAGCGCAGGAAAGTCATTGGTTTTGCGGGCCCGTATTACGTCGCAGGCCAGGACATCCTCACGCGCCACGCGGACACCAGCATCCGCAGCGTGACCGACCTGGCGGGTAAAACCGCTTGCGTGCTCAACGGTACGACTGTCGAGGACAACGTGAAGAAGCTTGTGCCGCAGGCGAAGTTCGTGACGTTCAACGACACCGCAGCGTGCGTGGAAGGCGTGGCCGACGGCCGCTTCGACGCCTACGTGGATGATGGCGCGACGCTCGCGGGCGAAGCGCTGCGCCAGCCGAGCAAGTTCCGCATTGTCGGCAAGCCGTTCACGCAGGAACCGTGGGGCATGGGCGTGGCGAAGGACGATCCGGCGTTCCGCAACTGGATCAACGCGCAACTCGAGCAGTCGATCAAGGACGGCACGTGGAACAAGCTCTACGCGAAGAATCTCGAAGGCACGCTGGGCAAGCCGCAAGTGCCGGCGATCGAACCTTGATGCTTTCCTGACGCGAAACACGTAATACATGGATGCCTTGCTATCGTTTGCGTGGCGCTTCGTCCAGGGGATGGGCGTCACGATCGAGCTGTCGTTACTGTCGTTCGCCATGGCGTTCGTTCTCGGCGTCGCGCTGACCGTGATGGCAGTCGGCCCGCTCGCGCCGCTGCGCTGGTTCGCGGCGACCTACGTCGAAATCATGCGGATGACGCCGCTGCTCGCTTTGCTGCTGCTGTTCGTGTTCGGCTTGCCAAAGCTCGGCTTCATGTATTCGCTCGTGACCTCCTCGGTGCTCGTGCTTGGCTTCTACACAGCCGCGTGGATTGCCGAGGTATTGCGTGCCGGCGTCAACGCCGTGCCGCCGGGGCAAATCGAAGCCGCGCGCAGCATTGGCATGACCTTTACGCAGGTGCTCGCCAATATCGTCATTCCGCAGGCCGTGCGCACGGTGATTCCGCCGCTCGGCAATCTCTTCGTGAATCAGATCAAGGCGTCGTCGATTGCTGCGGCGATCGGCGTGTTCGATATCACTTACACGGCGCAGCGCGTCAACTTCGAAACGGCGCAAGCCGTGCCGACGTTCGCGAGCGCAATGTTCGCGTACATGGTGTTGACGGTCCCGCTCGGCCTCTTGATGCGTCGGCTCGAACAAAAAATGGCGGTGACGCGATGATGCGCTCGACTACGCTCTACGAAGCGCCGGGCCCGCGTGCACGCATGCGTCAACGGGTTTTTTCCGTGCTGAGCGCGTTCGCCGTGCTGGGTCTGCTTGCCGCTACGGGCATGCGCCTGCAATCGACCGGACAGTTCGACGCCGAAAAATGGGCGATCTTCTGGCATTGGGGCACTGCGAAGTTTCTACTCGATGGGCTGCTCTCGACGATCGAAGCCGCGGCATGCTCGGCGCTCCTCGCGTTCTTGCTGGCGTTGCCGCTCGCGCTGGGCCGTCTCTCGGCGCACCGATGGATTCGCACGCTCGCGGGCGCCTATGTCGAACTGTTTCGGGCGGTGCCGCTCCTGCTGTTGATTCTCTTCATGGTGATCGAGCTGCCCGCACTCGGCTTCGATTGGCCCGCGCTCGCTTTTCTTGTCGTGGCGATGGCGCTTCACCATGGCGCGCTTACGGCGGAAGTGGTCCGTGCGGGCATTCTTTCGCTGCCGCGCGGCCAACGCGAGGCAGCGCTCGCGCTCGGCATGCGCCCCTGGCAGGCCATGCTGCACGTCGTGTTGCCGCAGGCGCTGCGCAACATGTTGCCGGCGCTGATCAGCTCGCTGCTCGCGATCGTTCAGGACACGTCGCTCGGCTACGTCATTCCCTATGACGAGTTACTGCACCGTTCGCAGGACGTGTCGAGCTACGCGCCGGAATCGCTGCTGCAGGCGGCCTTCGTCGTGACGATGATGTATGGCGTGGTGAGCGCTTTGCTGCTCTATGTGAAGCGATGGGTGGTGCGCCGCCAGAGCCGCCCGGTGCGGCGCGCTGGCCCGACACCCGCGTTGCCGGCCACGGCGGACGGAGCGGCCGGGAGCGTATCGTCGGGTGGTACGCAGAAAGCGTGAAGAGAGGCGCCTGAGGAGGCGCCTTTTTTCATATCCCATATATTTAGGATAGCTATATTAATGTTGATGCACTGAAGGAACGAAGTCTTGAGATTTCATCAATATTAGGGGGAATGGGGGCGTGATAGATTTCTCGTCAAGATATGGGTAGTGCTTATATAAAGAAAATCAAAGGAGACGAAATAGATGAAATTCGGTACAGCACTGAAACATCTCGCGTGGGTGGCAACGCTTGTGTACGCGGCAAGCGCCGCCCATGCCGGCGAAACGCTCGATCGCGTGAAAGCGCACGGCAGCATGACGGTGGTGACGAGCGCGAAGTGGCCGCCCCAGGCGTATCTGAACGACAAGCACGAATTCGAAGGATTCGATATCGACGTCGCGAAGGAGATTGGCCGCCGCCTCGGCGTGAAGGTGGCCTTCGAAACGCCGCAATTCAATCTGATGACGGGAGGCCACTGGCATGGCCGTTGGGACCTGTGTGTATTGTCGGTCACGCCGACGAAAGAGCGCGAGAAGTTGCTCGATTTCCCGGCGGTCTACTACTACAGCCCGTACGTGTTCGTCGTCAACAAAGATTCAAAGGTGACTTCGCGCACTGACCTGGCCGGCAAGGTGATTGGCGTGGAAGGCGGCACTACGTCGGAAGACTACGTCAACCATAGCCTCAATATCGCGGGGCCTGAAGTTCCCGCATTCCAGTACCTTCCGCAGCCGCCGAAACAGGTCAAGACGTATGGCAATTCGATGCTGCCGTATGAAGACCTGCGTCTTGGAGACGGAAAACGTCTCGATGCCATCGTGACGCCCGAGCAAACCGCGCTCAATGCGATCAGGAATGGCTTCCCCGTGAAGATCGTGCCGGGCGACTATGCATTCCGTGAACCGCTCGCCATCGTCGCCGACAAGGGCGACGCCGACTGGGACAAGGCGGTCGGCAACGCAGTCGGCCAGATGAAGCAGGACGGCACGCTGGCGCAGATCAGCGTCAAGTGGTTCGGCAAAGACTATACGAAATAAAGTCACCGTGGCGCACCGCATTCGTGATGACGAATGCGGTGCGCTCACGTCTGTACGAAAGCACGACTTGGGGATTTGAATGAACGCCGCCTACGTGGATACGTATTATTCGCGCACGCTCCAGAACGAAAAAGCAAGAGCGTCGCTCGACCGCGATCTCACTGCCGACGTTTGCATCGTCGGTGCGGGCATGGCGGGCATCACGGCCGCACTCGAACTGCTTCGGCGTGGCCGCCCCGTGGTGCTTGTCGAAGCGAATCGCGTTTCGTGGGGAGCGTCGGGGCGAAACGGCGGGGTGGTGAGTCCCGGCTATTCGACCGGCTTCGACAGCATTGCGCGGCATATCGGCGCTGAAAATGCGAAGAAGCTCTACCAGATGTCGATTGAAGGCGTCGATATGGTAGACGCGAACATCCGCGAACTCAAGATCAGTGAAGCAGATCGAATCCACGGCGTCTTGCGCCTCTCGCGCCACGACAGCGCCACGGAAATGATCACCCAGCGGCAGTGGCTTGCGCGCGAGTTCGGCTACGAGGTCGAGTATCTTTCGACCCCTGACGTGCGCCAACTACTCGTTACAGATAAATATCGCCAGGGCCTGCTCGACGAGCGTGCGTTCCATTTTCATCCGCTGAACTATGCGCGCGCGCTGGTGAGTGAGATCGAACGGCTGGGCGGGCGCGTGTTCGAGGACTCGGAAGTCGTAGCGATTCGCGACCAGGGTAGCCGCAAACGCGTGATGACGGCGCGCGGGAGCGTGACCGCACGCGATGTCGTGCTTTCGTCGGGCGGTTATACGGGGCGTTTGGTTCCGAAACTGGCACGCAGCTATCTGCCCATTTCGACTTACATGATGCTCACGGAGAAGGCCGGCGGTGTCATCGCTTCGGCAATCCGTACGCGCGCGTCGATTGGAGACAGTCGCCGCTCGAGCGACTACTACCGGCTCGTGGATGGGGGAGAGCGCGTGCTGTGGGGCGGCATGATCACGACACGCCGCTCAGACCCGAGCCAGCTTGCGAATCATCTGCGCGCACGCATGGTCGATACGTACCCGCAACTCGCCGATCTCGAGGTGCAGATCGCCTGGTCGGGAAAGATGGCCTACGCGCGCCATCTCATGCCCTTGATCGGACGACTTCAAACCGGCATCTGGTACTGCATGGGATTTGGCGGCCACGGCATGAACACGACGGCAATTGGTGGCCGGGTGATCGCGCAGGGCATTACCGGCGAATCCGGTCGCTACCAGTTGTTCTCGGCTTTCGGGCTGCCATGGAATGGCGGCTATGCGGGGGTCGCTGCGGCTCAGCTCACGTACTGGAGCTACCAGGTGATGGACTACATGCGCGAGCGCGCTGCTTGAGCGGCGCTGCGCCCATTCTCAGGATCAGGAGGAATCATGCTTGTCGAACCGATGCCGCGCGAACAAAAGGGCTGGCGAGGGACCGCGATTGCGGCCATCGTCGTACTGGCCGCAGCCGTTTTTGCTTTTGCCCACATCGCACCCGACTGGGCGTCCGCATTGAATCTGCCGCGCTTTTCCGGTTTCGACGCGATGACAGGGGCGTCGCGCAAATTCGTGGTGCTCGCAGGCATTATCGCGGCGCTCGTCGCGAATGGATACCTGCTCTCACGCCTGCCTTCGCGCGTGCAGATCGGTATTGTCTGGTGCGAGCTGTTGCTCCTGCTCGCGGCGTTTCTGTCGACGTTCGACTTGAGCTTCGAGTTCATTCACAGAAAATTCGGATACCTGATCACTCAGGGCGCGACGACGACGCTGTTCGTGTCCGCCGTCTCCATCGCCATTGCGTTCGTGCTTGCGCTGATGGGGGCGCTCGCCAAGCTGTCGTCGAGCGGCATCGCCATCGGCATCGCTACGTTCTATACGTCGTTGTTTCGCGGTTTGCCGCTGCTCATGCAGATCTTCATTCTGTACCTCGGGCTTCCGCAGCTCGGGTATATCGTGGATCCCATTCCAGCCGGCGTAACGGCGCTTTCGCTGTGTTACGGCGCCTACATGACCGAGATCTTCCGCGCGGGTATTCAGAGCATTCCGCGCGGCCAATGGGACGCAGCGCGCGCGCTCGGCTTGAACCCGCGCCAGATGATGCGGCTCATTATCCTGCCCCAAGCCATGCGTGTGATCATTCCGCCCACTGGCAACCAGTTCATCGCCATGCTCAAGGACAGCGCGCTGGTGTCGGTTGTCGGTGTCTGGGAACTGACGTACGTTGCCACGACGGAAGGGCAAAAGGAATTCCGCCACATGGAGATGCTGATCAGCGCGGCACTGGTTTATTGGGTGATGTCGCTCGCACTCGAACTCGTGCAGTCGCGCATCGAGAAGAAGTTTCGCAAGGCGGTGCGCTAGCGAGAGCCTTGAACGAGACGCTAAACAGAGGCGAAAATGATCGAGATTAAAAACGTATCGAAGGCATATGGTCACTTTCAGGTGCTGAACAACTGCACGGCGAAAGTGAACAAGGGCGAAGTGGTGGTTGTGTGCGGGCCGTCAGGATCGGGCAAGTCTACGCTCCTAAAGACCGTCAACGGGCTAGAGCCGTTTCAGCGGGGCGAGATTATCGTCAACGGGCAATCCGTCGGTGACAGAAAAACGAATCTCTCGAAACTGCGTGCGAAAGTGGGCATGGTGTTTCAGCACTTCGAACTGTTTCCGCACCTGTCGATTACCGAAAATCTCACGCTCGCGCAGATCAAGGTGCTCGGCCGCTCGAAGGACGAAGCGACGGTGAAGGGGCTGAAACTGCTTGACCGCGTCGGTCTGCGTGCGCATGCCGACAAATTTCCTGCGCAGCTTTCGGGCGGTCAGCAGCAGCGCGTGGCGATCGCTCGTGCGCTATCCATGGACCCGGTGGCCATGCTGTTCGATGAACCGACCTCGGCGCTCGACCCGGAGATGATCAACGAGGTGCTCGACGTGATGGTCGAACTCGCGCAGGAAGGGATGACCATGATGTGCGTGACCCACGAAATGGGTTTCGCGAGAAAGGTGGCGCATCGCGTGATCTTCATGGACAAAGGTGCGATTGTCGAAAACGATAGTAAGGATGCGTTTTTCGCGCATCCCAAGTCGGAGCGCGCCAAGGAATTTCTGGAGAAGATTCTTCACTAGCAGGCTCCCGGCATCATCAAACTCATCAAGCGCCCTGCTTAAGCGCATCGCGCCGCGCCCCCCCCAATCCTCCACGAACCTTTCATTTTCCTCGTCGACTCTGGGCGCGGCCGCTAACATCTGAATTTTTCCGGAACCCTTGGCGCCGCCCGGCGTCAACTCGCCATGACGCGAGCAAAGGGAGCGCACCGGATGTGGCACCAGAAAAGGGCGGTCGCCGACTCACTGTGCATAACGCGCACCATCCAGAGGGATTGCGTGCGACCGCGCGAAGGCATCAAGCGCGCGAAATGCTTACCATGGGTCACGCAGCCACAATTCGTGTCGAGCAGGCATGAAAGTCGCATGGCGACGCAGCACATGCGCGTAGCCTTTACGGCTCCCTTTCATGCGTAGCACGTGTGACCACGAATCGATCAGGCGTCCTTACAAAAACATCAATCAAGCTGACAGCCAGGTCGAGTCGCGGTCGCACACCCCTTCAATCGTAATCTTCGACACGAACGGGAGTCGTCATCCATGAGCCAGACAGCGAAGCGATCGATCGAAATCGACTTTTTCCGGGGTTTCGCATTGATCTCCATCGCGCTGGATCACATTCCGTCCAGCGTGCTTTCGCACGCGATGCTGCACAACTTCGCGTTCTGCGACTCCGCGGAAATTTTCGTGTTCGTAAGCGGCTATGTATGCGCGGCGAGTTGGCTCGCCATTGCCGGGCGCAAGGGCGACGACGCGGCCAACCGGCGATTCTGGCGTCGCGGGCGCGAGATCTACGGCGCTTACCTGTGCACGGCTGCGCTCATGCTGCTTTCGGGCGCCGCCGCGGTCATGCTGCGCGTGGACTCGCCACTGGTCGCCGCATCGGGTTATCCGCGCTTCGCCGCGCAACCGTTCGCGATGCTCGCCAATATCGCCATCTTTCGCGATCAGCCCTATCTGGCTGGCGTGCTGCCGATGTACATCGTGCTCGTGATGGTCTTGCCGTTCGTGATGCCGCTTGCGCGCCGTTCGCCCGATCTCGTGCTTGTCGGCAGTTTCGTGCTGTGGCTCGGCGGATGCTGGCTGGTGGGTTATCTGCCGGCCGCGCCGGGCGCCATTTGGCCCTTCAACCCGTTTGCCTGGCAGGCCATGTTCATGCTGGGCCTGTTGTGTCGCATCTATCCTGTGCCGCGCGCGTTTCAGGTCTCGTTGACAGGCCGCGCCTTGACCGCGTTCGCACTGGTGCTCGTTGCCATTTTCGCGTTCGTCCAGCTATTCGCCGATCTGGAGCCTCAGCCCGGCTACATGAAGCAGAACCTCGCGAGTGTGCGCATCGTGAATTTCGCCGCTGTGGCGTGGCTCGCCGCGCAGGCCGTGCGCAAGGGCTGGATAGCATGGCTCGCGCAACGGTTGCCCGCCGTCGTCACCGTGGGGCAGCAAGGCCTCGTATGTTTTGTGGGCGGTGCGGTGGTTTCGAATGCGATCGATACGTTGTTGCGTGCCACGCACGTCACGGCCTCGTTGCCCGCACGGCTCGCAGGCGACGTGCTCGCGGTCGGCGCGCTGCTCGTGCTAGCCGGTGGCGTGCGTCGGCTGAAAGCCGTACGGCCGCGCGTCGCGCTCACGTGAAAGCGCTGCGGCGCGCTCACGCCTTGCCGAGTTCCCGCACGTCGGCAGTTGGCGCCGAACCGAATGCGTCGCTCAACGCATAGTCGATCAGTTGTTGCGCGGCGGCTTCGGGCGTGGACAGCAAACCATTCTGCTTGAGTTGTTCGAAGCGCTCGCGCATGGGGAACTGGTCGACGCTCGTCGCGCGAATCGTCTCCTGCATGCCCGTGTCGATCACGCCCGGCGCGATGCTGCAGATGCGCACGCCCGCGGGCGCGTCGAGCGCGACGGCGCGCGCGTGATGGTCGAGAGCGGCCTTGGTCGCGCAATACACGCTCCAGCCCGGATACGCGTTGCGCGCCGCGCCGCTCGAAATGTGCACGATGCGGCGCGACGCAGTCGCGTCGAGGGCGGCCGTGGCAGCGAGCGCATTGGCGAGTACTAGCGGCGCCGCGACGTTGAGCGTGACGGCGCGCGCAATGGCGAGCGCGTCCTGCTCGCCGAGCGGCGCGATCGGCTCGACGGTGCCCGCGTTGTTGAAAAGCAGCACGCATTGCGCGCCGCGCGCGAAAGCGTCGAGTGCGTCGCCGGCCAGCCAGCGTTCGAGCGCGCTCGGGTCGGCGAGGTCCACGACAGCTTGCGTGAACCGCGCGGCATGGCGGCCGGCCAGTTCTTCGTGGGCGCCGCGGCCGAGGCCGAGCACGTCGATGTCCCGTTGCAGCAGCAATTGAGCGAGCGCGGCGCCCAATCCGCGCGTATGGCCGGTGACGATGGCGCGAATGGCGGAACGGGGGGCGGAAGTCGAAATCGTCATGGTGTCGTCATGAAAGAGGATGCGATCCCCGCACGTGCAAGGGCTGGGCGCATGAAATTCGAGGGATTTTGCCGCGCGCCGCAGGGACTCGCGGCGTGACGCGGCGCGCGATGGCAGACCCAAAACCGGGCCCGGCCAGTGATTGCCCGGTTGGGGCGGTCGCGTTTTCGGTATCATAGCGTCCGGTTCCATATGGAAGAGTGATCTGGACGTGAAAGCCGCATCGCAACAACGCCGTACCCTGAGCTTCAAGGAAGGTCTTCTTGAGATCAAGAAGAGCATGGGGGGCGGCTCAGGCCAGCCCGCCGAAGAACAGGCGCAAAAATCGCAAGGCAAGCCCGCTCACAAGGGCGCGAAGGGCCATGGCGGCTCGCACGCGCCCAAGGGCCCGCGTGCTCCGAGGGACGGTTCGGCGGCTGCGGGTGCGGCCGGCGGCAAGGACGAGCGTTCGCGCTCGCGCCATGGCCGGCCTCAGGGCGCGAGAGCGCAGGAGCAGAACCCGGGCGAAGCGGGGCAGCGCGCCCAGCAGCCGCGCCGGCCGCAGCAGGCGAAGCCCGCGCGCGCTCCGGAGGCGGGTGAGCGCGGCGCCCAGCAGCGTCGCCGCCCGGCGCGTCCCCAGCAGCCGCCGGCCGCGAATCTGAGCGAGGCCGAAAAGGCGCGCATCGAGCGCAACCGCCAGCTCAACACGGTCTGGAACGTGTTCGCGAAGCACTATCCGGCTTTCCGCGACCGCTTGCCGCTGAAGATCGGCGTGGCCGAGGATCTCGTTGCGCGCCATCCCGAGTACGAGCGCACGATGATCGTCGCCGTGCTCAAGCGCCACGTGAATCATCCGCGCTATCACGAGCGTGTGGCCGCGGGCGGCTCGCGCTACGAGCTCGACGGTGCGGCCTCGGAAGGCCCGGGCATCGATCCGTCGCACGTGGGCCGTGCGAATGCGGCGCTTGCGCGTCAGAAGGCCAAGGCCGAGGCGCAAGCCAAGGCGCGCGAAGAGGGCAAGGCCCAGCCGGAGGTCAAGGCCGAGGCGAAGGCCGAAGCGAAGGCCGAAGCCGCGCCCCAGTCCGAAGCGCCGAGCGCAGAATCGCAGGCCGCGTCCGACGCGCCGGAAGCGGCGGTGCAGCAGCCGGAAAACGGCGAGACGCCCGCGACGGGCGCCTGAGCCCCAACGCCGGAATTTTCCCTGCAGAAACAACCCTCTCGCGGCACCGCCGCGCGAGGGCTTTTGCACGTCCGCGAGTTTCGGCGCGCGCCGAACTAACGCGCAGCCGATCGATGCGCACGCAATCTTCGGCGTTCTTCGGGGTATACGCAGCCGCCGATTCGGCGCAAGGCAGGACTGAGCGAAGCAGGAAGCGGTTTTAACGCGCGCTGTTTGAAGCAGCGTCTCGTACAGGAGCCTGCGCGGAGGCGGCGGAAGACGCAACGGCAGGCATGGACGGCCCAAGCGCAGCCGAAGCCGCCGCAACCGCAAAGGCGGAAGCCGCCGAAGCCGCGAGTCCGGCGGTTGCGGGTGGATCGCTCGCGGCAGGCGCGCTAGCGGTATCGAGCACATGGCTGAACTCCACGGCGCGCGTGCGGATTTTTTCCGCATAGGCCTTCGAGCCGCCGTAATTCTTCATCGCGGCGTTGAGGTCGCCGCCGGCGGCGCGCTGGTAGCCGTAGAGGATCGACGAGCCGACGTCGATGTTGACCTCGGGATCGGTGAGGTCCTTGTTATGCAGGATATTGCGATGCGCCGAGGGCACGACCTGCATGAGTCCCGTTGCGCCGTTCGCGCCATGCGCCTTCTCGCGAAAGCGCGACTCGATGGAAATGATGGCGAGCAACACGGCAGGCGGCAACGAATACTTCTCCGCGGCGCCCGTGACGGCTTGCGAAATGAGCGCGGCCTTTTCTTTCGCGATGCCGAACTTCCGCGTCAGGTATTTCGAAACGGCGCTGGAAGCAGCGGGTGAACTCGCCGGATCAACATCGCTCGCAGCCGATGCGCTGACGACTTCGCTTGCGGGCGCCTGCTGCGCCTGCGCGGCCGCGGTTTGCACGAGGCCCGGCAACAGGGCGAGCAGGCAGAGTAACTGCCTCATGGCCGGTGCACAGGAAAGAAAAAAGAAGGCGCAAGTATAACCGGCCCCGATTAATGAGGCCGGCTGCGTGTCATCTCGTTTTCACATTCCTGACCGGCGTCAGGCCCGGGCCTCGCGCCCGGCGCGGCTTGACACCAGGTTCAAGTCTTTTGCACCGACGCCTTCCAGATTTCGTCGATGCTCGCGGCGAGCGCGGCGTCGAACTCGGCGTCGCTCATCGACTTCGTGAGGTCGTTGATCAGCGCCCGCGAAAAGCTTGCAATCATTCGATGATTCGTGGCGAGACGCGCGCACGCATCCGCGCGCGAATAGCCGCCGGAGAGCGCCACCACGCGCACCACGCGCGGATGTTCGATGAGCGGCAAGTAGAAGTCGGGCGTGTCGGGAATCGTGAGCTTGATCATCACGTTCTGCCCTTCGGGCAGCGCGTCCAGGCCCTTGAGCAGTTCGTCGCGCAGGAGCTTTTCGGCCTTGGCCTTGTCCGGAGCCTTGATCGAGACTTCGGGTTCGAGAATCGGCACGAGTCCGTGCGCGGCGATCTGCGAACCGAATGCGAACTGCTGCGCGGCGATCGAGGCGATGCCCGAGGGCGACGCGTGCTCGATCACGGAACGCATCTTGGTGCCGAAAATGCCGGCTTTCACGGCGCGTTCGAGCAGGGCGTCGAGGCCGGGAATCGGCTTCATGAGGCGCACGCCGTCGTCTTCGGCTTCCAGTCCCTTGTCGACCTTGAGGAAGGGCACGACGTTGCGGTCGTTCCAGAGGAAGGCGGGCACGGGCTTGCCTTGCGCCTGGCCGTCCATGGTCGCTTCGAAGAGAATCGCGCCGATTACCTTTTCGCCCGTAAACGCAGGCGCGCTGATGATGCGCACGCGCATTTCGTGCATCAGGCGGAACATTTCGGCGTCGCCGCTATACGCGCTTTCGGGGATGCCGTACTGGCGCAGCGCGCCCGGCGTCGAACCGCCGCTCTGGTCCAGCGCCGCGATAAAGCCCGGTTTGTCGCGCATCTGCGCAAGCATTTGCTCGTTTGCCATCGTCGTATCTCCCGCATTTGGAGCGCCCTCGCGGGCGCGGTTACTCGAATCCGGTCGCCGGCTGCTGCGACGAGTGTACTTGCGCCGCCCGGCCGCGTCTTTGCCATTATGTGGGCTCGCCCGCGCAGCCGCACTGAAGAAGGGAAACGATAGCAATTGCGATGCCGCGGATAAATCGCCGCTCGCGCCGTCACACGCGCCGTTAGACGATGACTTGCGCCTGCGCGCTGCGGTCGTCCGCGAGTAGCGCCGAAAGTTTGCGCAGCGCGGCCTGCAACGGTTCGCGGCCGCCCGTCGCGCCGAGCGAGATGCGGATTGCGTTCGCGGTTTCCGGGCCTTGCTGGAACGCCGTGGAGGGCGCGACGGCCAGGCCTTCGGTGCTCGCCGCGGCAGCCAGCTCGCGCGCCTGCCAGTAGCGCGGCAGCGCGTACCAGAGGTGAATGCCCGCGGCCGCCGACGACCCCAGCGTGTGCGCCGCGATGCGCTGACGCTCGCGCGCCTCGGCCTTCACGCCGGCGAAAAGCTGCTCGGCCACGCCTTCCTCGATCCAGTGCGTGGCGAGCGCGTTGGTGAGCGGCGCGGCCATGAGCGAGAACGTGCGCAGCGCGCTCACGAGGCGCGTATGGGCCTCCTCGTCGGGCAGCGCGAGATAGGCCGTGCGCAAACCGGGCGAGAGCGTTTTGGACAGCGTCGCGAGATAGCAGACCTGCGCGGGCGCGAGGCGCGCGAGCGGCGGGGGCGCATCGGGCGCGAAGCGCCAGTACGGATCGTCCTCGACGATACGCGCGCCGCAGCGCTCGGCCACCTTCAGGATATCGAGGCGGCGCGCCTCGGGCATGGTCGCCGTGGTCGGGTTCTGCAGCGTGGGATTCAGGTAGACAAGTCGCGCCGCGTGCGCGCGGCAAGCCGCTTCCAGCGCGTCGGGCCGCATGCCGTGGGCATCGACGGCAACGGGTTCGATACGGCGGCCCAGTTGCGCCGCCGCGTGCGGCAGGCCCGGATAGAGCAGCGGCTCGGCGAGGATGACGTCGCCCGGCTGCGTGAAGGCGACGATGAGCGCGGCCAGCGCCGCCTGTGCGCCGGGACAGACCACCACGCGTGCGGGTTCCACCGCGCCCAGCATGGGTTGCAGCCACTTCGCGCCCGCTTGCCAGTCGGCGCGGCCGCCGCCGCCCACGTGGTAGGTCATGAGCAGATCGGCGTCGCTGCGCGTCAGCACGCGCGCCATGCCTTCGCGCAGCAGCGCATTCATGTCGAGGCCGACGGGCGCGGGCGGGATGTTCATGCTGAGGTCCACGCGCTGCAGCAACTCGGCGCGCGGCGCGGCGATGAACGTGCCGAGCGGCCCGCGCGCCTCGATCAATCCGCGCCGCCGGGCCTCGTTGAAACCACGCGTGATGGTGGTCAGATCGACCGAAAGCAGGGTGGCGAGACTGCGCTGGGCGGGCACGCGTTCGCCGGGGCGTAGCGTGCCTTGCGCCACCGCGCTTTCTATGAAATCGGCGAGCCGCAAGTAGCGCGGACCGTTGTTTGCCTGCATCGCCGTGGTCCACGCATTGATTTTTCCGCCGCCTTCGGCAGCCTGGTTGTGTGTCATTCCGTCGCGGATGTATGCATTATGTCTTACTTTAGCATGCGTCCATGAAGCGCGTAAATCCATACATATAGGCTATGTATGGCGTCTGGACCGGTCTTCCCGGGCCGTTCGTGCGGCTACAGAGCGAGCACGTATGGATGGGTTTGCGCGAATGTCAACCTTGGAACCAGACATGCGCAATCCAGACCCTCGCTCGGGACGGCCCTCTACGGCCGGGCCGCCTCGTTCGCACCTTCCCTCTTTTGTCGTCCGCATCCTGCGCCCCGCCTGCCTCGGCGCGGCAGGCGCGCCACTCTTGCTGCTGAGCGGCTGCAACATGGCGCTGCTCGCTCCGAAGGGCGACATCGGCATGCAGGAAAAGCATCTGATCCTGATCGCGCTCGGTCTGATGCTGCTTGTCGTGATTCCGGTGATCGCGCTCACGTTGTGGTTCGCGTGGCGCTACCGCGCTTCCAGCACGAACGCGATCTACGCGCCGCGCTGGTCGCATTCCACGGCCATCGAAGTGGTGGTGTGGACGATTCCCTGCGTGATCGTGCTCACGCTCGCCGTGCTGATCTGGCGCACCACGCACTCGCTCGATCCGTATCGCCCGATCGAATCGCAAACGAAGCCGGTGCGCGTGGACGTAGTGGCGCTCAACTGGAAGTGGCTTTTCATCTATCCGGATTACGGCGTCGCCTCGGTGAACCAGCTCGCGATTCCCGTGGATACGCCCGTTGAGTTCAATCTCACCGCCGAGTCGCTGATGAACTCCTTCTTCATCCCGCAACTGGGCAGCCAGGTGTACGCGATGCCGGCCATGCAGACGAAGCTGCATCTCATCGCAAACGAACCCGGCGTTTATGCGGGGCGCTCGGCGGCCTTTAGCGGACCAGGCTTTTCCGACATGCATTTCGAAACGCTCGCGCAGAGCCGCGCCGGCTTCGACGCGTGGATCGCACAGGCGAAGGCGTCGCCCGCGATGCTCAGCCGCGCGGCCTACGAACGGCTCGCACTGCCCGGCGAGAAAACGCCGGTGACGCTCTATTCGAACGTCGCGCCCGGCCTGTTCGACGGCGTGGTCGGCAAATACATGCGCGACGTGCACGGCAATCCGATTTGCGGCGCAGTCCCAGGCACGGGCGCTCCTTCGCTCACGCTCAACCGTAGCGCCATTCTGGCAGCGGAGTAATCACACCATGTTCGGAAAACTCACGCTCGACGCCGTTCCCTGGCACGAGCCCATCATCATGGGCACGGGCGCCGCCGTGGCGCTCGGCGGCCTCGCCTTGCTCGTCGCGATTACGATCGCCGGCAAGTGGGGCTATTTGTGGCGCGAGTGGATCACGTCGGTCGATCACAAGCGCATTGGCGTCATGTACATCATTCTCGCGGTCGTCATGCTGCTGCGCGGTTTCGCCGACGCGATCATGATGCGCGCGCAACAAGCCATCGCGTATGGCGACTCGGCGGGCTATCTGCCGCCACATCACTACGACCAGATCTTCACGGCGCATGGCGTCATCATGATCTTCTTCGTGGCCACGCCGCTCATTCTCGGTTTGATGAACGTGGTCGTGCCTTTGCAGATCGGCGCGCGCGACGTGGCCTATCCGTTCGTCAACTCGCTGAGCTTCTGGCTCTCCGTAGTGGGCGCGGTGCTCGTGATGGTCTCGATGTTCGTGGGCGACTTCGCGGCCACGGGCTGGGTGGCGTATCCGCCGCTCTCGGAACCCGGCTACAGCCCGAGCGTTGGTATGGATTACTACATATGGTCGCTTCAGCTATCGGGGCTCGGCACCACGCTCTCGGGCATCAACTTCATTGTGACGATCCTGCGCATGCGGGCGCCGGGCATGGACATGATGAAGATGCCGGTGTTCGTGTGGACGGCGTTCATCACCAACATCCTGATCGTCGCGGTGTTTCCGGTGCTGACCGGCACGCTCGCGCTGCTCACGATGGACCGCTACTTCGACATGCACTTCTTCACGAACGAACTGGGCGGCAACGCGATGATGTACATAAACCTCATCTGGGTCTGGGGTCATCCGGAGGTGTATATCCTCATTCTGCCCGCATTCGGTGCGTACTCCGAAATCATCGCGACGTTCTCGGGCAAGCCGCTGTTCGGCTACAAGTCGATGGTTTACGCGACTTCGTCGATTGGCGTTCTCTCGTTCTTCGTGTGGCTGCACCACTTCTTCACGATGGGTTC
This sequence comes from Paraburkholderia sp. J76, assembly GCF_905220295.1. Taxonomy (NCBI): domain Bacteria; kingdom Pseudomonadati; phylum Pseudomonadota; class Betaproteobacteria; order Burkholderiales; family Burkholderiaceae; genus Paraburkholderia; species Paraburkholderia sp. J76. The sequence continues at coordinate 19,115 of NZ_CAJMZJ010000012.1, read as the reverse complement.
GGGCGCGAACGTCAACGCGTTCTTCGGCATCATGACCACGGTTATTTCGATTCCGACCGGTGTGAAGCTCTTCAACTGGCTCTTCACGATGTATCGCGGCCGCATTCGTTACCACAGCGCCACGCTCTGGACCATCGGCTTCATGGTGACGTTTGCCGTGGGCGGCATGACCGGCGTGCTGCTCGCCGTGCCGGGCGCCGACTTCGTGCTGCACAACTCGCTCTTTCTCGTCGCGCATTTTCACAACGTGATCATCGGCGGCGTGGTGTTCGGTTGTCTTGCGGGCGTGAGTTTCTGGTTCCCCAAGGTGTTTGGGTTCACGCTCAATGAGTTCTGGGGCAAGGTGTCGTTCTGGTGCTGGCTGACCGGATACTGGCTCGCGTTCACACCGCTCTACATTCTCGGCTTTGAAGGCATGACGCGCCGCATGAACCACTATGAAGTGGCCGAATGGCATCCGTGGCTCGTGGTGGCGCTCGTGGGCGCGGTGTTCGTGGGGCTGGGCATTTTCGCGTTCATCGTGCAGATCGTGGTGAGCCTGCGCGAGCGGGAAGCGAGCCGCGACCTGACCGGCGACCCGTGGGATGGCCGCAGCCTCGAATGGTCGACTGCTTCGCCCGCGCCGTTCTACAACTTCGCCGTGCTGCCGGAAATCACCTCGATGGAGCAGCACTGGGACAACAAGGAAGCGGGCCGTGCCTACGTGCAGCCGCGCAAGTACGAAGACATCCACATGCCGCGCAATACGGGCGCGGGCTTCATTATCGCGGCGTTCAGCCTGCTGTTCGGCTTTGCGGTCGTGTGGCACATGTGGCCGTTCGCGGCGGTGGGACTCGTGGGCATGATCGCCACGTTCATCGCGCGCAGTTACAACCAGGACGTGGATTACTGGGTTCCGGCCGCCGAGGTCGAGCGCATCGAGAACGCGCGCTTCAGGCAACTCGGCATCCAGTGTTTCGATCGATCCGGGCAAATCGAGGAGATGGCTTAAACCATGGCTCACGCTGCTACCACTCACGCCCATGGCCACGGTCACGACGCCAGCGCCAAAACCACACTGGGCTTCTGGATCTATCTGATGAGCGACTGCCTCATCTTCGCGACGCTCTTCGCCACTTTCGGCGTGCTCGCGAACGCGACGGCAGGCGGTCCGGGCGCGAGAGATCTGTTCGAACTGCCGTACGTGCTAGGCGAAACGCTACTGCTGCTCGCAAGCAGCGTCACGTTCGGCATGGCGATGCTGAGTCTTCACGCGCAGCGGCGCGGCCAGGTGATCGTGTGGCTCGCCGTTACATTCCTGTTCGGCGCGGGCTTCGTCGCGATGGAGGTGAACGAGTTCGCCAAACTCATCGCCGATGGAGCGGGGCCCAGCACCAGCGCGTATCTTTCGGCGTACTTCACGCTGGTCGGCACGCACGGCCTGCACGTCACGGCGGGTCTGTTGTGGATCGCGATCATGATGCACCAGACCTTCAAATTTGGCCTGAGCGGCACGGTTCGCCGCCGCCTCGCGTGCCTGAGCCTCTTTTGGCACTTTCTCGATCTCGTGTGGATCTGCGTGTTTACATTCGTTTATCTGCGAGGTTTTCTGTGAGCCAATCTCATGTTACTCACGACGCGTCGCACGGCAGCCTCACTGGCTACATGACCGGCACGGCGCTCTCGCTCGTGCTTACGCTCGCGGCGTTCGGCGTCGTGATGTTTCGAGTCGTTTCGCCGGGCATCGGGCTCGCAGCCATTGTCGTGCTCTGCATCGCGCAGCTCGTCGTGCAACTCGTGTATTTCTTGCAAATCGGTGCGTCGCGCGAGCAGCGTTCGAATACGGCAATCTTTATCTGCACGGCCTTTCTGATTGCAGTGATCGTCGGGCTTTCGTTGTGGGTCATGCATAACGCGAACGTCAATATGATGCCCACGCAAATCTCCATCGACCGCGCCATGGCCCACGATTGACGGGCGATTCCATGTTGCGTCCCTCAATAGGCACGTTCCGGAATGCCGCCGTTTGCGGCCGTCACACACCTCGGGCACGGCACATGCGGTATAGAGGGCGTCGCGACGTACCGTCGCTTTTACGTGGAGTGTGACCATGAACAAGGACCAGGTGAAGGGCACGGCTGAAAAGGTGAAGGGCAAGGTCAATGAGGCCGTGGGCCGCGCAACCGACAACCCGGCGCGTGAATTGAAGGGCGACCTCCAGCAAGAAGCCGGCCAGGCTCGCAAGAACGTTGGCGACATGAAGGAGGCCGTGAAGGACACGACGAAGCGCCATCACTGATAACGATGGTTGACTGATAGAGCGCCGCCGCCTCGCAAGAGGCGGCGGCGTCATGCTGTGTACGTGGCAGGGGTTTCCTGCCAGACTCCTTATCGGAATGAGTAACTACGGCCAGGCGACGATGCGCGGGCCCGGTATTTTCGTCGTGACTCTTTCCGTCATGACGCCTGATCCTTCGCAGACGCTCGCGGTACGAGCCATCTCCTACGCCTTCTCAGGCAAATCCCAGGGAGTGCCAGGCAATGGTAGGGCCGCGTGGCACGCCATCCGCGCCGCTTTCAATCTGCCCTCATGTTGCCCCACGCGAGAAGACACACGCGCGGCGAAATCGACCCGAAACAGGTATGCTGCTGGCAGCCCGCAAGTCCCGCGCGGGACACGAACGTGGAGTTCCCGATGTCTGTCAATCCTGCCGGTATGTCCTCCGGACTGCGCGAAGTCTGGCTGATTCGTCATGGCGAAACGCAATGGAGTCTCTCCGGGCAGCACACCGGGCGCACCGATATCCCGCTCACCGAACACGGACGCGAACAGGCGCGCTCGCTGGCCCCATCGCTCGCCACGCAGCGCTTCGACGCGGTGCTCAGCAGTCCGATGTCGCGCGCCATCGAGACGTGCCAGCTTGCGGGCCTCGGCGGCCAAATGACGATTTCTGCCGATCTGCACGAGTGGGACTACGGGATTTACGAAGGCCTCAAGACAGCGGATATCCGCAAGACCGAACCCAACTGGAGCGTGTGGCATTCCCCCGTCGCCCAGGGCGAGGACCTCGCGCGCGTTCAGGCGCGTGCGGCGGCGGTGATCGAGGGTCTGCTGGCCATGCAAGGCCGCGTGGCGCTTTTTTCGCACGCGCATTTTCTGCGCGCATTGGGGGGCTGCTGGATTTCCAGTTCGGCGGCGTTAGGCGAGCACCTGTATCTCGACACGGCTTCGGTGAGCATTCTCGGCTTCGATCACGAAAGCCGCGCCCTACGCCGCTGGAATGCGCTCGGCGAGCGCCGCGCGTTGATGTAAATCTTGCGCGCCCGCTTAGCGCAGCGAGCACGAAAGCCAGTGGGCGATCCGCACGCCGTCCAGTCGCGAGCCCTCCGGCGTGGCGCTTCCGAGGAGGGTGACGATCACGGGCCGCCGTCCGTGCACCATTACGCGCATCACCATATTGTGACCGGACTCGTTAATGAAGCCGGTTTTCTGCACGCTCGCGCGCACCTGCCCGTAGCGCACCAGCCGGTTACTGTTCACATACTGCAATTGCCCGCGTCCGGTGGTCACGCGTTTCTGATGGTCGATCGAATAGCGGCGAATGAGCGGATAGCCATTGGCCGCGCGCACGAGAGTCGCCAGTTCGCGCGCGGTTGAAACGTTTTGCGGCGAGAGCCCTGTCGCGTTGACGAATTGCGTGTGCGTCATGCCAAGGCGCTGCGCTTTCGCATTCATCGCCGCGACGAACGCAGGCCGGCCGCCGGGGTAGTCGCGGCTGAGCGCAGAAGCCGCGCGATTTTCCGAGGACATTAGCGCCACGTGCAGCATGTCCGCGCGCGTGAGCGACGCGCCCACGTCGAGGCGCGAATGTGTGAATTTGAGCGTGTCGAGATCGGCGGTCGTGACCGGGAGCCGTTGTTGCAGGGGCGAATGCGCGCTGTCGAGCCAGACGATGGCCGTCATGAGCTTCGACACCGATGCAATGGGCGCGACCGCGTCGGCATGGCGCGCGTAAAGCGGCGTGTGAGTGTTTTCGTCTACGACGTAGATCGCATGCGAAAAAAGCTGTTTGCGCGACGCCGGCGTGAAGCCGCAGCGGGCGAGCAGGCGCGGAGCGTGTGTATTTCTGGCGCTCGCGTGGGCGTCGTGTTGCGCGGAGGGCGGCGAGTCATGCCCCGGCTTCGCGCGTTTGGTACGGCGCTTCGGCCCGGAAATTCGGGTGGTGGGCGCGTGCGCAGGCGTCGAGCGATGCGCGGGCTTGCGCGCGACCCGCTTTTTCTTTTTGGGCGTTGCGTGGACGGTTTTTTCGGTCGCCGTGTGTTGAGCGGCGGTGCGGGCAAACGCGGGAGGCGCACCCGCCGCGAGGCCCGCAACAACCAGGACGAGGAGACTGGGCAGCAATCGAAGTCGGGAAGCAGGGGGCATCGACAGAGGGGCTCGAACGTTGGATCGGCGCGGCGCGCGTCGGAATTTTGGCGGCTTTGTTCGAGCCACCTTGGCCGATGAAGTTCCATCGCGGCTCCATAATCGTCATTCGCAGGGGCCACCGTCGTAGGGCCCGCATATACCGTGATGCCAAGGGAAACATAGATGCTCAATCACCTCTCCGACAGCTTCCTGCTCGTCTTCGCCGGACTCTTTCCCGTCCTCAATCCGCCCGCGGCGGGATTCATCGTATTGAGCATGCTGCCGCATGCAACGGCCAGCGAACGCGCATTTCTCGCGCGCGTCATCGCGATCAACAGCCTCTTCATCCTGCTCGGTTCGCTGATCATGGGCGCGTACGTGCTCTCGTTCTTTGGCATATCGATACCGGTTTTGCGCGTCGCGGGCGGCCTGGTCATCGCGTTCGCCGGCTGGAACCTGCTGCACAAGTCGTCCGATGGCGGCGACAGCTCGGCCTCGCCGGCACCGCCGGATTCAGTGCGCAAAGCGTCGCTGCACGCGCGAGCGTTTTATCCGCTGACGCTGCCCGTCACCGTTGGGCCGGGGTCGATTGCGGTCGCGATTGCGCTTGGCACGGGGCGGCCGCGCGGCGAGGTGCAACTCGTCAATATCGTCGGCGTGCTGCTCGCGTTGATCGCGCTTTGCGGCTGCATCTACCTGTGCGTGCGTTTCGCGGGACACGTCGGCAAGCGGCTCGGCCCGGTCGGCACCGAAGTGATGATGCGCTTGCTCGCGTTCGTGCTGCTGTGCATCGGCCTGCAGATTTTGTGGCTCGGGATCGAAGACCTGCTCGGCTCGGTGCCGCTTTCGATGAGCATCAAATAGCGCCGCGCGTGCATGTTGCGCTGCATGAAAGGGAAAACCACGAGCGCTTGACATCAGACGTCTGATGTAGATTGGAGCCCAACGTATCCAACTTACGCAACCCTGCGGCAAACATGCGCCTGAGCGTCGATCAGTCGATGTGCGAGCGAATCCAGGATTCGCTGCTGGAAATGATCCGCGAGCGCTCGCTCAAGCCGGGCGATCAAATTCCCCCGGAGCCGGAACTTTGCGAACTGTTGGGCGTGGGCCGCTCGAGCCTGCGGGAAGCGGTCGCGCAGATGATTTCCCACGGTCTTCTCACGCGCGTGCACGGCAGGGGGACCTTCGTCAGACATATCACGCTCAAGCTGCAAGGCGGTCTGGATGATCTGATGTCTGTAACGGACATGATACGTAGTGTCGGCGCAGTGCCTTCCACGAGCCGTTTGCAGGTGAGGACGATCGCGGCTTCCGGCAGTCTCGCGCAAAAACTCGGCCTCGCCGAAGGCGATCCCTGCGTGCGCTTCGAACGCGTGCGCCGCGCCGACGACGCGATTGCCGCGTACTGCATCGACATCGTGCCGAAGGCGTTGCTCGAAGGGCAGGAACTGGGCGAGTCGCTGTTCGGCACGCTGGAGCGCGCGGGCGTTCGGCTTTCCCACACCCACAGTTCGATCCAGCCGACCATTCTCACGCCGCGGGATTTGCCGGAACTGCAGGAGAACATTGGCATGTTTCTGCTGATCGACGAAGTGGATTTCGACGAAACAGGCCGCGCGGTCTGCTATAGCAACGACTATTACAACGCCAGCATTTTCAAGTTCGATCTCGTGCGAAAACGACGTTAGGCGGGCCTCGCGCCCAGTTTCCGGACAGGAAAAACGTATGCACTTCGAAGCTTTCAGCTCTGCCGAATTGACTGCGTATCTGCTGGGCATTCCGGCCGTTCGCGCAAGGCTTGGCGACGACAGCGAATTGCAGGTCGTCGAGGTGGGCGACGGCAACCTGAATTACGTCTACTTCGTGAGCAGCGTGCGCGACCCGCGCCGGGGCGTCGTGGTGAAGCAGGCGCCGCCGTATCTGCGACTGGTAGGCGAAGCGTGGCCCTTGCCGCGCGAGCGCATGGAACGCGAAGTGGCGGCGTTGAGGCGCTTCGGCGCGCTGTGCCCGGAGCATGTGCCGCGCGTTTTTCACGCGGACAGCGAGAAATTCCTCATGGTGATGCAGCGGCTCGACGCGCATCGCGTGCTGCGCGGCGGGCTGATCGACGGCATTGTGTATCCGCGCCTGGCCGATCACATTTCCACGTATCTCGCCCGCACGCTGTTCCACGGCTCCGATCTGTATCTGGCGCCCGATGCCAAGAAAGCGGCCGTGGGCGGCGACATCAACACGGAATTGTGCAGGATTACAGAAGAACTGGTCTTCACTTTTCCGTTCGAAGATCATCCTTCGAATGTCTACAGTCCGGCGCTGCCCGCTGCGGCGGTCGAACGGCTGCGCACAAACGAACCGTTGCGCCTCGCGGCCGCAGAGATGAAGTGGGCCTTCATGAACCATGCCGAAACGCTCGTGCACGGCGATCTGCATACCGGCTCGATCATGGCGAACGAGCACGAGACGTATGTGATCGACCCCGAGTTCGCGTTCTACGGACCGATGGGCTTCGATACGGGCGCATTCATCGCCAACCTGCTGCTCGCGTATTACGCGCGCGACTGGCATGACCGCGAGGCGGGATGCGACCCGGCAGCTTACCAACGCTGGTTGCTCGATCAGGTCGACGCCGTGTGGAACGCCTTCGCGCAAAAATTCGGCGCGATCTGGCGCGCGCACGAGGACGAGGCCGGCCACGCGTACATCGGCGGCCCGCCGGGCGCGCGTGCGGCGGAAGCCTTCCGCGAGGACTTCATTAAGCGGCTCTTCGCCGATACGCTCGGCTTTGCGGGCTGCAAGATGATCCGGCGCATCGTCGGCATGGCGAAGGTGGCGGAGATTACGAGCATCAAGGACGAAGCGGTGCGCGCGCGGATCGAAGTGCGTTGCCTGAAACTGGCCGAAGCGCTGCTGGTGCGGCGGCGCGAGCTGGCTTCGATCGAGGCGGTCACCGCGCTGGCCGCTCAGGTGCTCGCGGAGCCGGCGTAAGCGAAACGGACTGACGCGTGATACAACCAGCATCGACGGAGAACGTATGACGTTGCATGCGCAACAATCGAGTTTGCCGCCCACCATCGAGTGGCGCGACGGCATTCTTTATCTGCTCGACCAGACGCGTTTGCCGCGCGAATGCGTGGTCGAAGCCGTGGAAAGCGTGGAGGCGGTCTGGCGCGCGATACACGAATTGCGCGTGCGCGGCGCGCCCGCGATTGGCGTCGCGGCCGCCTATGGCCTGTGCGTGGCGATGCGGCGCGAGCCAGCCGGTTCGCGCGAGGCGTTTCTCGCGCGGCTCGAAGCGCACGCCGCGTATCTGGACAGCGCGCGGCCCACTGCGGTGAATCTGCGCTGGGCGCTCGAGCGGATGCTCTCGCATGCACGCGCGGCGTCGAGCGCGACGGGGTCCGCGCTTTACGAGGCGCTCGTTGCCGAGGCGAAGCGCATTCATCAAGAAGATATCGACCTCTGTGCGCGGATAGGCGAAGCCGGGCGCAGCCTGATCGCGCCCGGCAGCGGCGTGCTCACGCACTGCAATGCCGGTGCGCTGGCTACGGCGGGCATCGGCACGGCCACCGCGCCGCTCTACTGCGCGCATCGCGACGGCGTGGCGTTTCGCGTCTATGCGGACGAGACGCGGCCGCTCCTGCAAGGCGCGCGGCTCACCGCTTACGAATTGCAGCAGGGAGGGCTGGACGTGACCCTGATCACCGACAGCATGGCGCCCACCTTGATGGCGCAAGGGCTCATCGATCTCGTGATCGTCGGCACGGACCGCGTGGCCGCGAACGGCGACGTGGCGAACAAGATCGGCACGCTCGGCGTGGCGATAGCGGCAAAGCACTTCGGCATTCCCTTCTACGTGGCCTGTCCTTCGTCCACGCTGGATCTGCGCACCGCGAGCGGCACGGACATCGTGATCGAGGAGCGCGGCGCGGCGGAGGTGACGCATCTCGCGGGGCAGCGCACCGCGCCCGAGGGCATTCAGGTGCGCAACCCGGCCTTCGACGTGACGCCGCATGCGCTCGTTACCGGCATCGTGACGGAGCGGGGTATCGTGCGCGCGCCGTTCGAGGCGAATCTCGCGGCGCTTTTCGCGACCGGAGCGGCAGCGTGAGCGGCGAAAACGATAGCCGCCGCGTTGGGGAGACCGAACTGCGTCAGCAGATCGTCGATACCGCGCGCGAAATGGAGCGCCTCGGCATCAACCAGGGCACGTCGGGCAACGTGAGCGCGCGCTGGCATGACGGACTCCTGATTACCCCGAGCGGCGTGCCGGGCGCGGCGCTTGCAGGCGAGCGCATCGTGTGGATGCCGCTCGACGTGAACGACGACGATCCGCTTTTCGAAGCGCAGCGCCCGTCCTCGGAATGGCGTTTTCATCGCGACATCCTGCGCGCGCGCGACGACGTGAACGCCGTGGTCCATACGCATTCGCATGCCGCCACGGCGCTCGCGATTCACGGCCGCGGCATTCCCGCGCATCACTACATGGTGGCCGCGGCGGGCGGCAATTCGATCCGTTGCGCGCCGTATGCGACCTTCGGCAGTCAGGCACTCTCCAATCACGCGCTCGAAGCGCTGCGCGAGCGCCTTGCATGCCTGCTCGCGCATCACGGCGTCATTGCGCTTGGGCGCGACCTCGCGCGGGCGTTGTGGCTCGCCAACGAAGTGGAAGTGCTCGCGAAGCAGTATTTGCTGGCTTGCCAGTTGGGCGAGCCGCCGCTGCTTTCGGACGCGCAAATGGAGGAGGTCATCGAGAAGTTCAAGGGCTACGGCCCGCGCAAGTAATACGCGGGCGCACGCGGTGGAAAGCGCGGTAGAAAGGATTACGCAGTCGGTTGGCGGTTCGCAGGTCGGTCAAAAACCAGCAGATCAAAGACAGGAGACGGTGATGGCGTGGAGTTCAGCAGGATTCGACGGATGGGTGGCGCGCGGCGCGCGCCTGGGCGCAACAGCGGGCGTGACGATGTTCGCGGCGGCGGCAATGCTGGCAGGCTGTTCGAAGAGCGAGTCGCCCTCGACCACGGCTGCGGCTTCGGACGCCGCGGCCGCGAGCGCGCCGGCGCAGGCCGCGGCGGCGCCCGTCACGAAGATCAAGGTCGGTTTTTCGATCGCCACGCTCAACAACGCATTCTTCGTAGGACTGAAGAATGGTGTCGAGCGCGGCGCGGAAAAGCAGGGCTTCGATCTCGTGCAGACGAACGCAAACGGCGATGCGCAGCAGCAGGTCAACGACACGCTCAACCTGCTGAGCCAGGGCGTGCAGGCGATCGTGCTCAATCCGATCGATTCGAAGGCGATCATTCCGGCTGTCGAGAAGGCCAACTCGATGAACGTCCCAGTCTTCATGCTCGACCGCGGCTCGGACGGCGGCAAGGTCACCTCGTTCGTTGCTTCGGATAACGTAGCGCTTGGCGCGACCGGCGCGAAGTGGATCGCCGACCAGTTGAGCAAGCGTTACGGTTCGCCCAAAGGCAACGTGGTGGACCTGATCGGCCTGATCGGCACCACAGCGGCGACGGATCGCGAGAAGGGCTTCTCGCAGGAGATCGCGAAGTATCCCGACATCAAGGTCGTTGCGCGCCAGGAAGGCGGCTTCGACCAGGAAAAGTCGCTCAACGCGATGACGAGCATCTTGCAAAAGTATCCGCAGATCGACGCGGTATTCGGCGCGAACGACGACAACACCGTGGGCGCCGAAAAGGCCATCGACAACGCAGGCCGCTACAAGCCGCTCGGCGACCCGGGCCACATCATGGTGATCGGTGCGGACGGCACGGCGCAGGCGCTTTCGGCGATCCGCGCGGGCAAGCAGGACGCCACGATCTCGCAGAACCCGATCGGCATGTCCGCGAAGGCGATGACGTTCATCACCGACTACGAGGCGAAGAAGGACGTGCCCGCGAATTACGCATGGCCGACATATCTGATCGATAAATCGAATATCGATTCGGACGGCGTGAAGCAATACGGTCTGTGGGCGCTCGAAGTCAAGCAATGACAGGTAGTGGTCTTAAGCGCCGGTCGCGCGCACAGCGCGCGCCGGCGCGCGGAATGAACAGATGAAACGCGAATCGGGTTCGGCAATGCACGTATCGCAGGAAACAGCCACGAATACAGGCGCGCCGCCGCTTTTGCGCATGAGCGGCATCGTAAAGAGTTTTCCCGGCGTGAAAGCGCTGCGCGGCGTGAGCCTCGAATTGCACGCGGGCCACGTGATGGCGATCGTCGGCGAAAACGGCGCGGGCAAGTCCTCGCTCATCAAGACGCTTTCGGGTGCATACGAGCCCGACGAAGGCACGATCGAGATCGACGGCATACGTCTCGCGCGCGGCACTCAGGCCGCGATCGACGCGGGCGTGGCGGTGATCTATCAGGAGCTTTCGCTCGTCAACGACATGACGGTGACCGAGAACCTCTTTCTTGGCCGCATGCCGCGGCGCCATGGTCTCGTCGATCACCGCCGCGCGAACGCCATGGCGCGCGAGGCGCTGGCGCAGGTCGGGCTCGAAGGCGTGCCGCCGGCCATGCGCCTGGGCGATCTGCCGCTCAACAAGCGCCAGCTCGTGGAGGTGGCGAAGGCGCTCGCGCGCAATGCGCGCATTCTCGTGATGGACGAGCCCACGGCCGCGCTCCAGCATCACGATATCGAGCACCTTTACGCGGTGGTGCGTCGCTTGCGCGCGGCGGGCATGGGCATCATCTTCATTTCGCATCATCTGGAAGAGGTGTTCGAACTCGCCGATTCGGCCGTGGTGATGCGTGACGGCGCAACGGTCGGCGCGCGGCCGATGTCCGAATGGAACGAACCCGCGCTCGTGCAGGCGATGGTCGCGCGCAATCTCGACTCGTTCTACCCGTGGGAGGCGCGTCCTTATGGCGACGTGGTGCTCGAAGCGCACAACGTGGCGAGCGCGCCCGTGCTGCGCGACGCGAGCCTGAGCATTCGCGCGGGCGAGATCGTAGGCATTGGCGGCATTGCGGGTGCGGGGCGCACCGAGCTTCTGAAGACGTTATGCGGCGCGCTTCCGCTCACCCGCGGCGAATTGCGGCTGCGCGGACGCAGGCTTGCGCTGCGCTCGCCCGCGCAAGGCATGCGCGCAGGCATTGTCTACACCGCCGAGGACCGCAAGCTCGAAGGGCTCGTGCTCGAAGCGAGCATCGAAGAAAACGTCGCGCTTTCCAGCTTGCGCGCGCTGGTACGCGGTGGATTCGTGAGCGCCGCGAGAAAGCGCAAGCTTGCACGCGAGGCGGTCGAGCGATTTGCGGTCCGCGCGCCTTCGGTCGCTTCGCTCACGGGCAATCTTTCGGGCGGCAATCAGCAGAAGGTGATTCTGGGCCGCGCGAGCGCCACGTCGCCCGCCGTGATCCTGCTCGACGAACCTACTCGCGGCATCGACGTAGGCGCGAAAACCGAGATCTACGCGCATATCGTCGCCATGGCGCGCGCGGGCGCGGCCGTCGTGCTCGTGAGTTCCGAACTGCCCGAACTGCTCGGCATGTCCGACCGCGTGCTCGTGATGTATCGCGGCAGCATCGTCGGCGAGGTTGCGCGCGAACACGCCACCTCCGAAACGATCATTCAATGGGCTACCACTGGAGTTGCAGCATGACGTCCACCACGGTTCGACCGCATGAAGAAGCACAAACCCTTCAGCAGCGCGTGTTGCGCCAGCTACGCAGCGGCCTCGGGCCGCTCATTGCGGCGCTCGTGCTTATCTGCATCGCGCTCTCGCTGGCTTCGCCCGAATTTCTCACGACGAGCACCCTCACCAACATCATGGTGCAGGTGTCCGTGGTCGGCATCGCGGCGGTAGGCGGCACGTTCGTGATCATCACGTCGGGCATCGATCTTTCCGTAGGTTCGCTCGTCGCGTTGAGCGGCATGGTGGCCGCGACCGTGATGGCCGGCGCGAGTCCCGACGCCGTTGGTCTCGGTGTGGCAGGGCTCGTCATTGCGCTAATCACCGGTGCGGCCGTAGGCGCGCTCAACGGCTTCGGCATTGCGTGGCTGCGGCTCGTGCCGTTCATCGTCACGCTCGCGATGATGGCGATGGGGCGCGGCCTCACGCTCGCGATTTCTGACGGACGCACGAAATTCGATTTCCCCAACGTGTTTACCGCGTTCGGCGCGAAGACGTTTGCAGGGCTGCCCGCGCCGATGCTCGTGATGCTGGCCGTATTCGTCATCGGCCATGTCTTGCTGCGCAAGACCGAATTTGGTCATCAGGTGTTCGCCGTGGGCGGCAACAAGGAGGCGGCGCGGCTCGCGGGCATTCCTGTGAGCCGCGTGATCTTTCTCACCTACATGTTCGCGGGCGTGACCGCTGCGATTGCGGGCATCGTTCTCGCGGGACGGCTCAATTCGGCGCTGCCTTCGGCGGCCAACGGGCTCGAACTCCAGGTGATCGCGGGCGTGGTGATCGGGGGCACCTCGCTTGCGGGCGGGCGCGGTTCGATCGTGGGCACATTCATCGGCGTCGTGCTGATCGGCGTGATCAATGTCGGCCTCTCGCTCCTTGGCGTCAATCCGTTCTGGACGCAGTTCATTCAGGGCGGCGTGATTCTCGCGGCGGTGTTGCTCGACGCGCTGAGCCAACGGCGCAAGCTTTGAACGCAGAAGTCAACGTGAGCGATGGTGCGAAGGCCATCCATACAGGAGACGCGGCACGTGAAAAAGATAATTAATCATCCTGATCATTTTGTCGACGAGATGGTCGATGCATTGCTGCTCGCCCATCCGGGCTGGCTCAAGCCCGTCACGGCCGACCGCCGCGCGCTCGTGCGCGCCGACGCGCCGAACGCGGGCAAGGTCGGCATCGTGACGGGCGGCGGCTCAGGGCATTTGCCCGGCTTTCTCGGCTACGTGGGCAAGGGGCTCGCAAGCGGCGTGGCCGTAGGCAATGTGTTTTCCTCGCCTTCGTCGGAGCAGATCTACGAAGCGACCAAGGCGGTGCACGGCGGCGCGGGCGTGCTCTACCTGTACGGCAATTACGGCGGCGACGTCTTCAACTTCGATCTCGCCGCCGACCTCGCCGATGCGGACGGCATCGAGACCCGCACCGTGCTCGTCGCCGACGATGTCGCTTCGGCGCCGCCCGAACGCGCCTCGGACCGTCGCGGCGTGGCAGGCATGGTGTTCGGCTTCAAGTGCGCGGGCGCAGCCGCAGAACGCGGCGACACGCTCGACGAAGTCGCGCGCATTGCCGCGAAGGCGAACGGCGCGACGCGCACGATGGGCGTGGGCCTCTCGCCCACGATCCTGCCGGCGGCGGGCAAGCCCACTTTCACGCTGCCAGATGGCGAGATGGAGATTGGCATTGGCATACACGGCGAGCCGGGCACGCACCGCGGCAAGCTGGAAAGCGCGGACGCGATCGCCGAGCGTCTTGCGGGCGCGATCCTGGGCGACTTGCAGGCCCGGGCGGGGACGAGCGTGGCGCTGCTCGTCAACGGGCTCGGCGCGACGCCGCTCGAAGAACTGTATCTGCTGTACCGGCGCGCCGCGCGGGCCGTGGCTGACGCAGGACTGCGCGTGACGCGCGCTTATGTCGGCGAGTACGTGACGAGCCTCGAAATGGCGGGGGCATCGATTTCCGTGATGCAACTCGACGAAGAACTCGACACGCTGCTCGACGCGCCCGCGCGCTCGCCGTTCTGGCGCGAAGGGTGGCGCGTGGATGCGGGAGGCGCGCGATGAGTCTTTCGGTCAACGAAATAAGGGTGAGACTCATCGGCGCGTTGAACGCGATGCCTGCGTGCGCCGAAGAACTGCGCGAACTCGACGCGGCGCTTGGCGACGGCGACCTGGGCGTGACCGTGAAAGCGGGCTCGCTCGCCGCGTCGGACGCCATTGCGAAACTGCCGCCCGACGCCGCGCTAGGCGACGTGTTGATCGCCACGGGCAAGGCATTTTCCACGGCGAATCCCTCGACGTTCGGCGCGCTCGCAGGCGGCGGCCTGCTCGCGGCTGCGAAGACGGTGGCAGGTCGGCAGGAGGCCGGCAGGGCCGAAGCCGTTGCCATAGGCCGCGCGGCGGCCGCGCGCATTGCGGAGCGGGGCAAAACGCAGCTCGGCGACAAGACCGTGCTCGATGCGCTCGTGCCGAGTCTCGACACACTCGAAGCATTCGCGCCGGACAGTGGCGATGAGCGCGCGCTACTCGACGCAATGATCGGGACTGCTGATCAACAGGTGCGCGCCACTGCTGCCTTGCAGTCGAAGAAAGGGCGCGCGGCATGGGTGCAGGAACGCAGCATCGGCCACGCCGACCCGGGCGCGACGGCGTGGCTCAGATTTCTCGAAGCGTGGCGTGGTTAGGCGGCCTTCACCGGCCGCGCTCGCGACAGGTATGCACTCACGAGCGTAACGAGTTCCCATCTTAGTACCGGCGACGCAAGCTGCCCCTGTCGCGCCGCCTCGTGAACGGCGCCCGCGAGCGCGCCCGCAAGCACCTGGGCCGCGAGGCGAACGTGATCGGGCGTGCCCCCTGCGTTCGCGACGAACAGCGCCTCATAGGCTTTCCGGCACTCGATTTCGAAGCGGTCGTGCGCGCCGCGCGACGTGTCGCCACGCGGGCTTTCCTCCATCAATACCCGATGCGCTGCCGGATGGCGGCTATGCACGGCAATCATGCCGTCCACGAGCGCCGCGATTCGGCGCGTGCGCGGAACCTCCGGGTTCGCTGCGGATTGCAGCACCGCAAGCACGTCGTCGAAATGCCGCCGCCGTACAGCGTCGATCAGCGCGAGCTTGTCGGGAAAGTATTGATAGAGCGAGCCGATGCTCACGCCCGCTGCCTCGGCCACCGCGTTGGTCGTGAATACGGGCCAGCCGCGCTCGCCCAGAATGTGAGCCGCCGCGTCGAGAATGGCGTCGATGGTGGCCCGCGAACGCGCCTGTTTTGGGGCTTTGCGCATGGCGCCGGAGGTTCGGGTTATGCGAGTAGCCATGTGCGGGCTCCGGTGAGAACATGAGCAATATGCTCGCATTCCCGGTGCGAGTCCAGCGCACGCGATTCGTGGCGCCCGGAGAGATCGATGAACGCGCACGCCAGCACAGAACCCTATCGACAACGAGATCTGCCGGTATGCCTCGGCGTGCGGTTCCTTGCGGAGGCGTCGACGCTCGCGTTGTCCGTCGTCATCGGATGGACCATCTACACGGTGTCGCAAACGCCGCTCGCGCTCGGCATCGTGGGCATCGTCGAATTCATTCCGGCCGTGTTGTTGATGCTGCCCGCCGGAGAGCTTTGCGATCGCCTGTCGCCGCGCCCGCTCCTCATGGCAGGTCTTGCGCTTCAATGCGGTTGCGCACTCGCGTTTCTCGTTTTGGCCATGCTGCATGCGGGGCTGTGGCTTTTCTACGGCGTGCTGTTGTTGCTCGGCACGGCGCGCGCGATCGCCGAACCGGCCGCACAGGCGTTGTTGCCGCTGCTCGTGCCACCGCACCGGTTGCCGCGCGCGGTCGCATCCAGTTCCACCGTCTGGCAGATGGCGGTGGTCCTCGGGCCGGTCGCGGGTGGCCTCTGCTATGCAGTGGGCTCGTTCGTCGCGTATCTGGTGTGCGCGCTTGCCTTCTTCGCGGCGATGGCGGGCGCGGCCACTTTGCGTGGACGGCAGTCGCGCCGTGAACGGACGCCGCTTCAAGGGCGAATCGCACGCGTGAAGGAGGGGTTTGCGTTCGTGCGCTCTCAACCGGTTGTGCTCGGCGCGCTTTCTCTCGACCTGTGTGCGGTGCTGCCAGGCGGCGCGACGGCTTTGCTGCCGGTCTACGCGCAAGATATTCTCAAGGTGGGGCCACAAGGACTCGGCATGCTGCGCAGCGCAACCGCCGTTGGCGCATGTCTCGTCGGACTGCTGCTGACCCGCTTTCCGGTGGAACGTAACGTCGGCCCCAAGCTTTTTGCGGCAGTCATCGTGTTCGGCGCGGCGACGCTGGTGTTCGCGTTCTCGCGCTCCGCCCGGGTGTCGTGGCTGGCACTCGCCGTGGTGGGCGCGAGCGACATGGTCAGCGTCAATATCCGCACATCGCTGATCCAGCTTGCGACGCCTGACGCGATGCGCGGACGCGTGTCGGCGGTCAACGCGCTGTTCATCGGCGCATCAAGCGAACTGGGCGCATTCGAGTCGGGTGTGGCCGCCGCGTGGCTTGGCACGGTGCCCGCCGTGGCGCTTGGCGGCGTTGCAGCGATCGTTGCCGCGGCGGCCTGGATGATCGCGTTTCCCGCCATCAGAAAAGCGGACCGCATCGACATCGAGCTGGGCTAAGGCGCGTGTCGGGCGTCATTCCTCTGCGTTAATCGCGCAGATAAAACACGGAATTCTTCTCATTGACGCTCTCATTCGTGCGATGCGCTTGCCAAATGTCTATTCTCGTTTTAACTGTCCCGACGTGGCAGCGGCGCATTAATCTGGAGGGAGCCATGCAATCCGATCCAAAAGTTATCGAATATCTCAATGCGGAACTAAAGAACGAACTGACGGCGATTAATCAGTACTTTTTGCACGCACGGCTTTACGGCCATTGGGGCCTCGCGGTACTCGGCAAACATGAATATGACGAGTCGATCGAGGAGATGAAGCACGCCGATAAGCTGATCGAGCGGATTCTCATGCTCGACGGCCTGCCGAATCTGCAGGACCTTAGCAAACTACTGATTGGCGAGGACGTGCGCGAAGCGCTCGAATGCGATCTCAAGCTCGAACGCATTGCGCAGGCGCAGTGCAAGGAAGCGATTGCATACTGCGAAACCGTTCGTGATTTCGTGACGCGAGAAATTTTCGTCGAAATTCTCGACGATACCGAGGATCACATCGACTGGCTGGAAATCCAGCTTGGATTGATCGACAAGATCGGCCTGGAAAACTATCAGCAGTCTGCGATGGGCTCGGTTAGCTAACGAGGAGTCCGTGCTTGTTTTTGCGGCCAAAACGTATTGGCGATTTTGGCGTGCACGTTTTCGTTGGTGAGGACTTCGACTGTAATCTTGTGAGCAAGCATGGCGGAACGTTTACGCCGGGACCCGCGCGGGCGCTTCTTTAGTCGCATCGATTCGACAAGACATCCGGTTCCTGCGCCCCGGGGCGCCGTCCCCCGCGATCACAGGGCGCCACTTCCCGCGATCGAGTCAGAAGTTATCTGACAGCCTTGCATTGCAAACGGCTTGCGCGATCAGGCAGACTTTGATCAATGTTGAATCATCGGTGGAATATTTCCGACGTGTCTGTATTTTTCATCGCTCCGCGGTTCCCATTTAATTGGGGTTCGATTATTCTGCTGCCGTTGTTTGGCATGTATTCAATTCGCGTCGTCTCGTCGGGGTACGGGGTTGCCGTTCCCCATTCGCAATGAGTTATCCCCAAAATCGTCAAGGAATCCTTATGAATAATGCAGTCATGCAAACCAGCGCAACGATCGGTGCCCCGGTCTACTATTTCGGTTTTACGGGGAACGTGGCCCCGGGTGCTACCACCGTCATTTCGAATATGCCCGGTTCCGGCCCGAACACGGCAAACACCACGCCTGCCACTGAAGTGACGCAACTCGTGTCTGCCATGGCAACGTACAGCACGGCCTCGTGCTGCTGTGTTGCATCGCCCGTGGTGGCTTCCGCACAATCGCCGATCCTGCTGGCCTGCGCGCATTAACAGGCGCTTCAGGCGGGCGCTCACCTGAGTGAGCGCCGCTGTCTGCTTGCGTTGAACAGGGTGGGGGACCGGTATCTCCCGCTACAGTTCCTGATGTTTTCCTCGTGAAGTGCCTGGATGCAATCCCCTCTGCGACAGCATGACCACAGGGAACAGATCGTGTCGTATCGTCGTGTGGCAGTCTAATGAATAATAATCAGGATAACGAAGCAAGGGTCGAAGAGGATCGGGGCCTGGCCGCCCTTGTGACCATTGCCCGCTTCCACAACCTCGCCGCCGATGCGGCGCAGCTCAAACACGCTGCCGCCACAGGCAGGGCGCGCTTCAGTGCAAAAGACCTCGTGCTCTCGGCCCGCAGCCTGGGCCTGAAGGCGCGCATCGTTGCCCTGCGTGTGGAGCGGCTGGGCAGCACGCCGCTGCCTGCGCTCGTGCTTGACCGCGAAGGTAACCACTTCATCCTCGCCAAATCCGACGGCAAGACCGCGCTGATCCTCGAACCCGGTGCGCCCGCACCCGTCATCCGGCCGCTGGAGGAAATCACCGCACGCAGCACCGGCGAGATGCTGCTGTTCGCCTCACGCGCCTCGCTCGCGGGCGAACTCGCGCGTTTTGACTTCTCGTGGTTCATTCCGGCCATCGTGCGTTACCGCAGGCTGCTGCTCGAAACGCTGGGCGTCTCGCTCGTGCTGCAGCTTTTCGGCCTGGTCTCGCCGCTGATGTTCCAGGTCGTCATGGACAAGGTGCTCGTGAACCGCACCTACAGCACGCTGAACGTGGTGTGCCTCACGCTGCTCGTCGCTTCGGTGTTCGAAGTATTGCTCACGGGCCTGCGCAACTACGTGTTCGCGCACACCACGAACCGCATCGACGTCGAACTGGGCGCGCGCCTGTTCCGCCATCTGGTCGCGCTGCCGCTCGGTTATTTCGATGCACGCCGCGTGGGCGACACCGTGGCCCGCGTGCGCGAACTCGAGAACATCCGCAATTTCCTCACCGGCCAGGCGCTGACCGCCGTCATCGACATTGCGTTCTCGTTCGTGTTCATCGGTGTCATGTGTCTTTACAGCGTGTGGCTCACGCTC
>NZ_CAJMZJ010000011.1:0-267736 GCF_905220295.1 Paraburkholderia sp. J76 | reverse complement strand
TTCAGGTAATCGTCGTGGGAGGCCATGCGAGGACGCGCCAGGCGCGGGTTCAGGGCGGGAAAGCGTAAATGATAGCGCCAACGGCTCCCGCTCTGGCGGCGCGGCCAGGCGGTTGGCGCGCAACGCGCCAGCGCCATTCGCCGACCGTCGGGAAGGCAAATGATCGTCAAAGCACGCCTGATCCGGCGCTAACCACACGCCAACGCAAGGGAATCTTGCGCGTTCGCCTCCTTCCCACGCAGCCTCAGCGCGGGCGCGGATCATGCGGTAAAATCCTTTTTCGAAACAAGGATCGGATGATGCACTGGCAACCTCGGACAGCCCATTTGATGCCCGCGCGGCGCGTGACCCGCCCGGCGGCGCAGCGGCACGCCCGCCACGCACGATCGTGTCGCTAAATCCGAGCGCCGGGGAACCATCGGCGTGAGCGTTGCCGCCATGTGCCTCCCCACCCCTTTCGTCCGTAGCCAGCCACAGGCGGACACGATTTCAGAATAGCGCCCCACGCGCCCCGTCAGAATCCGTCGCAGCGGCCGCGAGCCGTGCGCGGAACTGGCCCAAAGAGTCGTCCAACCATGAACGCACCTCAAGTTTTCGATCCTCACGGCGCCGCCACCGCCCTGGCCGCCGACATCGAACCGCGCCTGCGCGAGATTCCGTACAACTACACGTCCTTTTCGGACCGCGAAATCGTCATCCGCCTGCTGGGCGAAGAGGCGTGGAATGCGCTCGCCGAACTGCGTGCGGAGCGCCGCACCGGCCGCTCGGCGCGGATGCTCTACGAGGTGCTGGGCGACATTTGGGTCGTGCGCCGCAATCCGTATCTGCAAGACGATCTGCTCGACAACCCGAAGCGTCGCGCGCTGTTGATCGAGGCGCTCAATCACCGCCTCGCGGAAATCGAGAAGCGCCGCCGCGCCGACCTCCGGGAGCATACGGACAAGGAAGGCGTGGACCGCGCCGCGCGCGTGGAAAAACTGGTCGGCGCGACGCGCCGTGCCATCGACGCTTTCGCGGGCGAATTCGAGAAGATGGCCGACCTGCGCCGCCGCGCCGTCAAGGTACTGGGCAAGCGCACGCAGAAGGACAACATCCGCTTCGACGGCATCGCGCGCGTCTCGCACGTGACCGACGCGACCGACTGGCGCGTGGAATATCCGTTCGTCGTCTTGACGCCCGACACGGAAGCCGAAATCGCCGGCCTCATCAAGGCCTGCTTCGAACTCGGCCTCACCGTGATTCCGCGCGGAGGCGGCACGGGCTACACGGGCGGCGCGGTGCCGCTCACGCCGTTCTCGGCCGTCATCAACACCGAAAAGCTCGAACAGCTCGGCCCGGTCGAGATGACCGACCTGCCGGGCGTGAACCGCAGGGTGGCGACCATTTTCTCGGGCGCGGGCGTGGTCACGCGCCGCGTGACCGAGGCCGCCGACGCCGCGGGCTTCGTGTTCGCCGTGGACCCGACCTCGCTCGACGCGTCGTGCATCGGCGGCAACGTCGCGATGAATGCGGGCGGCAAGAAGGCCGTGCTGTGGGGCACCGCGCTCGACAATCTCGCCTGGTGGCGCATGGTCGACCCGCAGGGCAACTGGCTCGAAGTCACGCGCCTCGACCACAACATGGGCAAGATCCACGACATTCCCGTGGCGCGTTTCGAGCTGAAGTGGTTCGACGGCGAATACGCGCCGGGCGAAAAGCTGCTGCGCACCGAGTCGCTCGAAATCGAAGGCAAGCGTTTTCGCAAGGAAGGGCTCGGCAAGGACGTCACCGATAAATTCCTCGCCGGTTTGCCGGGCGTGCAGAAGGAAGGGTGCGACGGGCTCATCACGTCCGCGCGCTGGGTGCTGCACAAGATGCCCGCGCATACGCGCACGGTGTGTCTGGAATTCTTCGGCCAGGCGCGCGAGGCGATTCCGAGCATCGTCGAGATCAAGGACTATCTGTTCGAAACGTCGAAGCAGGGCGGGGCGATTCTCGCGGGTCTGGAGCATCTGGACGAACGGTATCTGCGCGCCGTGGGCTACGCGACCAAGAGCAAGCGCAACGCGTTTCCGAAGATGGTGCTGATCGGCGACATCGTCGGCGACGATGCCGATGCCGTGGCCGCCGCGACCTCGGAAGTCATCCGCATGGCCAACGGCAAGAGCGGCGAAGGCTTTGTGGCGGTGAGCGCCGAGGCGCGCAAGCGCTTCTGGCTCGACCGCAGCCGCACGGCCGCGATCGCCAAGCACACCAACGCGTTCAAGATCAACGAAGACGTCGTGATTCCGCTCAACCGCATGGGCGAGTACACGGACGGCATCGAGCGCATCAACATCGAACTGTCGATCAAGAACAAGCTGCAACTGGTCGATGCGCTCGAAGCGTTTTTCAAGGCAGGCAAGCTGCCGCTCGGCAAGACCGACGACGCGAACGAAATTCCCTCGGCGGAACTGCTCGAAGACCGCGTGCAGCAGGCGCTCGACCTGCTCAAGCGCGTGCGCGAGCGCTGGACTTTCGTGGGCGAGAAGCTCGACCTGCCGCTGCGCGAGGCGCAGCACTACCTCGTGCAACTGGGCTACGAGTCGCTGGCCGAAAAGTTCGCCGACCGCGTGGACGCGCAAGGCGACGCCAACGTCTTTCACGTGGCCCAGGACCGCACGGTGCGCATCTCGTGGAAGCAGGAAATCCGCGCGGAACTGCGCAAGATCTTCAACGGCGGCGAATTCAAGCCGATCCTCGACGAGACCCAGGCGATCCACAAGAAAGTGCTGCGCGGCCGCGTGTTCGTGGCGCTGCACATGCATGCCGGCGACGGCAACGTGCACACGAACCTGCCGGTCAACTCGGACAACTACGAGATGCTGCAGGACGCGCACCACGCGGTCGCGCGCATCATGAAGCTCGCGCGTTCGCTCGACGGCGTGATCTCGGGCGAGCACGGCATCGGCATCACGAAGCTCGAATTCCTCACCGACGACGAGATCGCCGGGTTCCGCGCCTACAAGCAGCGCGTCGATCCGCAGGGCCGCTTCAACGCGGGCAAGCTGCTCGAAGGCGCCGATCTGCGCAACGCCTACACGCCGTCGTTCGGCCTGATGGGTTACGAATCGCTCATCATGCAGCAGTCCGATATCGGCGCCATTGCCGATTCGGTGAAGGACTGCCTGCGCTGCGGCAAGTGCAAACCGGTGTGCGCGACCCACGTGCCCCGCGCGAACCTGCTGTACAGCCCGCGCAACAAGATTCTCGCCACCTCGCTGCTGGTGGAAGCGTTCCTATACGAAGAGCAGACGCGCCGCGGCGTATCGATCAAGCACTGGGACGAGTTCAACGACGTGGCCGATCACTGCACCGTCTGCCACAAGTGCGTGACGCCGTGCCCAGTCAAGATCGACTTCGGCGACGTGACGATGAACATGCGCAATCTGCTGCGCAAGATGGGCAAGAAGAAGTTCAACCCCGGCAACGCGGCGGGCATGTTCTTCCTGAACGCCACGAACCCGCAGACCATCAATCTCGCGCGCACCGCGATGATGGGCGTGGGCTACAAGGCGCAGCGCCTCGGCAACGACGTGCTCAAGAAGTTCGTGAAGAAGCAGACGGCGCATCCGCCCGCGACCACGGGCAAGCCGGCCGTGGTCGAGCAGGTGATCCACTTCGTCAACAAGAAGATGCCGGGCAACCTGCCGAAGAAGACGGCGCGCGCGCTGCTCGACATCGAAGACAACAAGATCGTGCCGATCATCCGCAATCCGAAGACGACGAATGTGGATTCGGAAGCGGTGTTCTACTTCCCCGGTTGCGGTTCGGAGCGTCTGTTCTCGCAGGTGGGTCTTGCCACGCAAGCCATGCTCTGGGAAGCGGGCGTGCAGACGGTGCTGCCGCCGGGCTACCTGTGCTGCGGCTATCCGCAGCGCGGCTCGGGCCAGTACGACAAGGCCGAGAAGATCGTCACGGACAACCGCGTGCTGTTCCACCGCGTCGCGAACACGCTCAATTACCTCGACATCAAGACGGTAGTGGTGTCGTGCGGGACGTGCTACGACCAGCTCGCCGGTTATGAATTCGACAAGATTTTCCCGGGATGCCGCATCATCGACATCCACGAGTTTCTGCTGGAGAAGGGCATCAGGCTCGATGGCGTGTCGGGCACGCGCTACATGTACCACGACCCGTGCCACACGCCGATCAAGACGATCGACCCGGTCAAGCTCGTCAACGAACTCATGGGTTCGGAAAAGGACGGTTACAGGATCGAGAAGAACGATCGCTGCTGCGGCGAATCGGGCACGCTGGCCGTGACGCGCCCGGACATTTCGACCCAGGTGCGTTTTCGCAAGGAAGAGGAAATCCGCAAGGGCGCGGCGAAGCTGCGCGGCATTCCGGTCGTGGCGACTGGCGTAAGCGGCGCCAACGGCGTGCAGCCGGCCACGGCGCAGGAAGCGGGCGGGCAGGGTACGACGCAGGACGTCAAGATTCTGACGAGCTGCCCGTCGTGCCTCCAGGGTCTGTCGCGGTACAACGAGGACGCCAACATCGAAGCCGACTACATCGTGGTGGAAATCGCCCGACACGTGCTTGGCGAAAACTGGATGGCGGACTACGTTCAGAACGCGAACAATGGCGGAATCGAGCGCGTGCTGGTCTAATGGCAGCGCTCAATTTTCGGTGAACCGGTTCGGGGACGACGATGACATGCGTATTCTGCAGTGAGGAAGGCGGCGATGTGCTGTGGCAGGACGAGCGCATGCGTGTCGTGCTCGCGACTGCCGAGGCCGACTATCCGGGCTTTTGCCGGGTCATCTGGAATGCGCACGTCGCCGAATTCTCGGACCTGGGCGCGCCCGACCGGGAACATCTGATGCGGGCCGTCTACGCCGTCGAGCGTGCGCTGCGCCGTGTCATGCAGCCTTCGAAGGTGAACCTGGCGAGCCTCGGCAACCAGGTGCCGCACGTGCACTGGCACGTCATCCCGCGCTTCACGAACGACGCGCATTTCCCGCTGCCCGTGTGGGCGCCGCGCCAGCGCACGGTGTCCGAGGCGATGCTGGGCCAGCGCCGCGCGCAGGCCACGCTGCTGCGCGACGCGGTGCGCCAGGAAATGGATCAGGCGCTGGCCTGAGGGCGCGGCGGCAGGCGGCCAACCGTGGGTCCAACCGTGGGGCCAACTGTAGGGTCAACAGCAGGAAACGATCATGAGTGGACTGAAATCCGATACGCCGGTGCCAACGGGCGTCGTGGTGCACGCCGTCTCCCGCGTGCTGGAACTCCAGTATGCGAACGGCGAAAGCTACCGCGTGCCGTTCGAGCTGATGCGCGTGTGTTCGCCCTCGGCGGAGGTGCGCGGGCATGGCCCCGGCCAGGAAACGCTGCAGACGGGCAAGCGCGAGGTGACGATTACGGCGCTGGAAGGCGTCGGCAACTACGCGTTGCAGCCCACGTTCTCCGACGGCCACAACACCGGCATCTATTCGTGGGACCAGCTCTACGACCTGGCCACGCGCCAGGACGAACTCTGGGCCGACTATTTCGCCAGACTGAAGGCGGCGGGCGTCGAGCGCGACGCACCGATGGCGGCGCCCCCTGCCGCGCATGGCCACTGCCACTGACGCTTCCTGTTACGATCCTGCCCCGCCGCTTCTCTGACAGACGCGGCGCAGCACCTCAATAGAACACCTTTCCGCCAAAGGACGAGCGCGATGAGCAAAACCCACTTCGGCTATCAGACAGTCGACGAACAGGACAAGGCGAAGAAGGTGGCCGGCGTGTTTCACTCGGTCGCCTCGAACTACGACCTGATGAACGATCTGATGTCGGGCGGGCTGCACCGCGCGTGGAAGGCGTTCACGATCGCCCAGGCGAACATCCGGCCGGGCGCGAAGGTGCTCGACATCGCGGGCGGCACCGGCGACCTTTCCATGGCGTTCGCGAAGAAAGCGGGCCCGACGGGCGAGGTCTGGCACACCGACATCAACGAGTCGATGCTGCGCGTCGGCCGCGACCGCCTCATCGACAACGGCGTGATCACGCCGGCGCTCCTGTGCGACGCCGAGAAGATTCCCTTCCCGGACAACTACTTCGACGTGGTGACCGTGGCGTTCGGCCTGCGCAACATGACGCACAAGGACGCCGCGCTCGCCGAGATGCGCCGCGTGCTCAAGCCGGGCGGCCGCGTGATGGTGCTCGAATTCTCGAAGGTTTGGGAGCCGCTCAAGAAGGCGTACGACGTGTATTCGTTCAAGGTGCTGCCGTGGCTGGGCAAGCGCTTCGCCCAGGATGCGGAGAGTTATCAGTACCTCGCGGAATCGATCCGCATGCATCCGGACCAGGAAACACTCAAGACGATGATGGAACAAGTCGGCCTCGATGCCGTCAAATATTACAATTTGTCAGCTGGCGTGGTAGCCTTACACGTCGGCACAAAGTATTAGTGTTCCCAACTCTCTGTCTTTAAAGGATTTTTCATCATGTCTGAGCCCCGAATCGATGCTTCCAGAAAGCTTTCAACA
The DNA here is from genome assembly GCF_905220295.1 of Paraburkholderia sp. J76. NCBI lineage: Bacteria > Pseudomonadati > Pseudomonadota > Betaproteobacteria > Burkholderiales > Burkholderiaceae > Paraburkholderia > Paraburkholderia sp. J76. The sequence continues at coordinate 261,245 of NZ_CAJMZJ010000011.1, read as the reverse complement.
TCGTGGGCCAGACGAATCGGCGTACTGGCCCTTGCCGGCGTGATGATCGCGGGCAGCCTCGCGTCGTTCGACGCGGAGGCTCGCCGCATGGGTGGCGGCCGCAGTTTCGGCAGGCAGTCGTCAACGGCTACGCAGCGCAGCACCACGCCGCCCCCGGCGCAGCCCAGCCCTGCCAATCCCGCCCAGCAGGCGGGCGCCCAGCGCGCGCCCGGCACGCCGGCCCCCACGCCCGCAGCCGCACCGGCGCGCAACCGCTGGCTCGGCCCTATCGCAGGCCTCGCGGCCGGTCTCGGCATTGCCGCGCTGCTGTCGCACTTCGGTCTCGGCGAGGCGTTCGCCGGCATGATGGCCAACATGATCGTGATCGCGATCATCGCCTTTATCGCCGTGTGGCTGATCCGCAAGTTCATGAGCCGCCGCCGCGCCGTGGAACCCGCGTACCAGACCGGCGGCGCTTACGGTTCGTCGAACAGCCTGAACGCGTCGTCGGGCGGCTATCAGCCGCAGGAGCCGCGCTACACCGCGCCGCCCACCGGGCCATACCTCGCGCCTGAAGCCAATCCGCTCAGCACGCCGAGCATCGAGACGCCCGCGGCCGCGCCCGCGTCGATTCCCGCTGGCTTCGACACCGAAGCCTTCGTGCGCAACGCGAAGGTCTATTTCGTGCGTTTGCAGGCCGCGTGGGACGCCGGGAACATGGACGACATCCGCGAATTCACAACGCCCGAAATGTTCGCCGAAATCCGTGTGGACCTCGCGGGGCGCGGCGCACAGCCCAACCAGACCGACGTCGTGCAACTCAACGCAGACCTGCTCGGCGTGGAAGATCGCGGCAACGAATACCTTGCGAGCGTGCGTTTCTCTGGCCTGATTCGCGAAACCGCGGGCGCGCCGGCCGAGCCGTTCGTCGAGGTATGGAATCTTTCGAAGTCGCGCACGTCGGGCGAAGGCTGGCTGCTCGCGGGCATCCAGCAAGTCGACTCTCACTGAGTTCGCAACGCCAGGCAGCCGCCGCACCGCGTTGTGCAGGACAGGATGGCGGCGCGATCCTACGGCTCGAACGCTACAATAGGAACCCGCCCGGGCCGGTGCCCGTGCGGGTTTTCTTATTCCACGCCGATGACTCTTGCCGCCAAGCCCTTCGCTGCTGCCGTCAATCACCTCCTCGCCCGCGAAACGTGGGCGCGAGAGCGTCTCGCACCGTACGCCGGCAAGACGGCGCGCCTCACATGCCCGCCTGTCGTGCTCACGCTGCTCGTGCAGCCGGACGGCTATCTGGGCGCGGTGGAGGACCACGAGGCGGGCGACGTCGACGTGACGCTGTCGTTGCCCGCGGGCGCGCTTTCGTCGTTCGTGCAGGGCGGCCAGGCGGCCGTGATGAAGCACGTGAAGATCGAGGGCGATGCGGAGTTCGCGCAGGTCATCGGCAAGCTGGCTGAGCATCTGCGCTGGGAGCCCGAAGAGGACCTCGCAAAGCTGATCGGCGACGCGCCGGCTTCGCGCATCGCCACGCTCGCGCGCGCCGCGAGCGAACAGGCGCTGCGCACGGGCCGCAACGTGCTCGGCTCGGTCACGGAATATCTGCTCGACGAAAATCCGCAACTCGTGCGGCGCGCCGAACTCGACGGCTTTAACGACGAGCTGTCGCGCGCACGCGATGCGCTGGCGCGCGTGGAAAAGCGCCTCGAGCGGCTCGAACAAAAATCACAGGCTAGCGGCGGGAGCCAGAGCGCCGCACCGCGCGGCTCGCGCTAGTCAACAGGCCCCCCAGACATGCGTTTTCTGCGTTTTCTCAAGATTTTCTTCACCGTCATCCGCTTCGGCCTGGACGAGATGATGTTGAGCCGGATCAACGACCGGCGGGTGGCGCTGCTCCTGCGCATCACCACGATCGGCCGTCGCTTCGACGACCCGCCCGGGCTGCGCTTGCGGCTCGCGCTGGAAAGCCTCGGTCCGATCTTCGTGAAATTCGGCCAGGTGCTGTCCACGCGCCGCGACCTGTTGCCGCCCGACATCGCCAACGAACTCGCGAAGCTTCAGGACCAGGTGCCCCCGTTCGATTCGAACGTGGCGATCGCGTTGATCGAAAAGTCGCTGGGCGCGCCGGTCGACACGATTTTCGACGAGTTCGAGCGAGTGCCGGTGGCGAGCGCGTCGATTGCGCAGGTGCACTTCGCCAAGGTGAAGTCGGGGCAGCACGCGGGCAAGCCGGTGGCGGTGAAGGTGCTCCGCCCGAACATGCGTCCGGTGATCGACTCCGACCTCGCGCTGCTGCGCGACATCGCCGTATGGGCCGAGCGCCTGTGGGCCGACGGCAAGCGCCTGAAGCCGCGCGAAGTGGTGGCCGAATTCGACAAGTACCTGCACGACGAACTCGACCTCATGCGCGAGGCCGCCAACGGCAGCCAGTTGCGCCGCAATTTCGCGGGCCTCGACTTGCTGCTCGTGCCGGAAATGTACTGGGAATTCAGCACCGCCAACGTGCTCGTGATGGAGCGCATGGTCGGCGTGCCGATCAGCCAGGTGGACAAGCTGCGCGCGGCGGGCGTGGACATTCCAAAGCTCGCGCGCGAAGGCGTGGAGATCTTCTTCACACAGGTGTTCCGCGACGGCTTTTTCCACGCCGACATGCACCCTGGCAACATCCAGGTGAGCCTCGACCCCGCGCATTTCGGCCGTTATATCGCGCTGGATTTCGGCATCGTCGGCGCGCTGTCGGATTTCGACAAGAACTACCTCGCGCAGAACTTTCTCGCGTTTTTCAAGCGCGACTACCATCGCGTGGCGACGCTGCACATCGAGTCGGGATGGGTGCCGCCCCATACGCGCGTGGAAGAACTGGAAAGCGCGATTCGCGCCGTGTGCGAACCGTATTTCGATCGCGCGCTGAAGGACATATCGCTCGGCCAGGTGCTGCTTCGTCTCTTTCAGACTTCGCGGCGCTTCAACGTGGAAATCCAGCCGCAGCTCGTGCTGCTGCAAAAGACCATGCTCAACGTCGAAGGCCTTGGGCGCTCGCTCGACCCGGAACTCGATCTCTGGAAAACGGCGAAGCCTTATCTCGAGCGCTGGATGACCGAGCAGATCGGCCTGCGCGGCTGGTACGAGCGCTTCAAGATCGAGGCGCCGCAATGGAGCAAGACGCTGCCGCAACTGCCGCGCCTCGTGCATCAGGCGCTGCTGCACCGCCAGGAACCGGGCGGTTTCGCAAACGACGAGACGATCCGCGCGATGCTCGCCGAGCAACGCCGCACGAACCGCCTGCTGCAAGGCTTGCTGGTGTTCGGCGTGGCCGTGGGCGTGGGCATGGTGGCGGCGCGGGTATGGCTCGCGTTCGCCTACGGCGGCTGACGGACCACGAGAACAAGGAGTGAGGCGATGAGCGACCCGACCCTGCCGCCGCAACCGGGCGACGTGCCCGAGTTCGAAACCCGCGACCCGGCGTCGCCCTCGTTCTGGGACGAGCGCTTCGAGCGCGGCTTCACGCCTTGGGACCAGGCGGGCGTGCAGCGCCAGTTCGAGGCCTTCGCCACGGCGCACCCCGAGGCGGCCGTGTTGATTCCCGGCTGCGGCAACGCCTGGGAGGCGCGCTGGCTCGCCGAGCGCGGCCGCACGGTGCGCGCCGTCGACTTCGCGCCGGCCGCGGTCGCGAGCGCGCGCGCAGCGCTGGGCCAATATGCCGACGTGGTCGAAGAGGCGGACTTTTACGCCTACACGCCGCCGTTCACGCCGGCCTGGGTGTTCGAGCGCGCGTTCCTGTGCGCGCTGCCCAAGGCGCAGCGCGCGAGCTACGCCGCCCGCATGGCCGGGCTGTTGCAGCCGGGCGCGCTGCTGGCGGGCTACTTCTTCATCGGCGAGACGCCCAAGGGGCCGCCGTTCGCCATCGCGCGCGACGAACTCGACGCCTTGCTCACGCCGTACTTCACGCTGGCCGACGATCGGCCGGTCGCCGATTCCCTGTCCGTGTTCGCGGGGCGCGAGCGCTGGCTCGTGTGGCGCCGCAACGACGTCGCGCCGCCGCAGGTTTGAGCCGCGTTTGAGCGGCTTCGCGCGGGCGCGCCATGCGCTCGCCGCCCGCGCCGCCGCCCGCGCTCTTGATGCGCGCGCAAGCTGCCCTCATGTGAGCGGGGGCGGCCGCAACCCATCGACGCTACCCGCTCGACGCCCAACCCCGGTAAATGCCAGGGGCGATCCTGGTTTGCGGCTATAATTCAAGGCTTTGCAAGCAATTATCAGATTTTCATCAGGATAGAGATCATGCCGATCTACGCTTATCGCTGCGAGTCGTGCGGCTTCGACAAGGACGTCCTCCAAAAGATGAGCGATGCGCCGCTGACGCAGTGCCCGAGCTGCGGCGCGGACACATTTCGCAAGCAGGTCACTGCGGCGGGCTTCCAGTTGAAGGGTTCGGGCTGGTACGTCACCGATTTCCGCGGCGGCAACAGCGGCAACGGCGGCAAGAGCGGCGGCGCTGAGGCTGGCGCGAAGGCGGCTGGCGAAAACGCGTCGTCGGGAGAAGGCAGCAAGCCGGCGGCCGAAAGCGCTGCTGGCGGTTCCGGCGACTCGGGCGCAGCCGCGAGCACGCCGGCAAGCGCGCCGGCGAGCCCGTCCACCCCGGCAGCCTCGACCTGAAAAACCTGCGGCGCGATTCCTGCATTTCCGGGGAGAAGCGCCGCGTTTGGCGGTGTAAATGACGATCAAGAAAGCGACGTTCAAATCGGTATTCCTGACCGGCCTGCTGGTGCTGGTGCCGCTGGCCATCACGCTGTGGGTGCTGAACCTCGTCATCGGCACGATGGATCAGACGCTGCTGCTGCTGCCCGATTCGTGGCGGCCGGAGCGCGTGTTCGGCCTGCGCCTGCCGGGCCTCGGCGCCGTGCTCACGCTTGCATTCATCTTCGGGGTCGGCCTGCTCACGCACAACTTCATCGGCCAGAAGCTGGTGGAGTGGTGGAACGCGCTGGTGCGGCGTATTCCCATCATCGGACCGCTGTACGGCAGTATCCAGCAGGTTTCCGATACACTGCTTTCGAGCAACGGTAACGCATTTCGCAAGGCGCTCCTGATCGAGTACCCGCGCAAGGGTTCGTGGACCATCGCGTTTCTCACCGGCATTCCCGGCGGCGACGTGGTCAACCACTTGCAGGAAGATCACGTGAGCGTATATGTGCCGACTACGCCGAATCCCACGTCGGGCTTTTTCCTGATGGTGCCAAAGAGCGAGGTGGTCGAGCTGGACATGACCGTCGACGCCGCGCTCAAGTATATTGTTTCGATGGGCGTGGTCGCGCCGGCAACCTCTCCACGCCGCCCCATCGATCCTCCGCTTTAAATACCGGACGACGCGCGAGCGCGCGCCGCGCCCGTTCATTCATGCATAACGAAAGACGAACATCATGTCGATGAGATCTGAATACTGCGGTCTGGTGACCGAAAAGCTGCTGGGCCAAACCGTTTCGCTGTGCGGCTGGGTGCAGCGCCGCCGCGACCATGGCGGCGTCATCTTCATCGACCTGCGCGACCGCGAGGGCCTCGTTCAGGTCGTCTGCGACCCGGACCGCGCGGAAATGTTCAAGACCGCCGAGGGCGTGCGCAACGAGTTTTGCGTGCAGGTGAAAGGTCTCGTTCGCAATCGTCCGGAAGGCACGGTCAACGCCAGTCTCACGAGCGGCAAGATCGAAGTGCTGTGCCACGAAATCGTGGTGCTCAACGCGTCGGTCACGCCGCCGTTCCAGCTCGACGACGACAACCTCTCGGAAACCACGCGCCTCACGCATCGCGTGCTCGACCTGCGCCGTCCGCAGATGCAGCACAACCTGCGTCTGCGCTACCGCGTGACGATGGCCGTGCGCAAGTATCTCGACTCGCTCGGCTTCATCGACATCGAAACGCCGATGCTCACCAAGAGCACGCCGGAAGGCGCTCGCGACTATCTCGTGCCGTCGCGCGTGAACGCGGGCCAGTTCTTCGCGCTGCCGCAGTCGCCGCAGCTCTTCAAGCAGTTGCTGATGGTGGCGAACTTCGATCGCTACTACCAGATCGTCAAGTGCTTCCGCGACGAAGACCTGCGCGCCGACCGTCAGCCCGAATTCACGCAGATCGACTGCGAAACGTCGTTCCTCGGCGAGCAGGAAATCCGCGATCTGTTCGAAGACATGGCGCGTCACGTGTTCAAGGAAACGATCGGCGTCGAACTCGACGCGAAGTTCCCGATCATGCCGTACTCGGAAGCCATGAGCCGTTTCGGTTCGGACAAGCCCGACCTGCGCGTGAAGCTCGAATTCACCGAACTGACGGACGCCGTCAAGGACGTGGATTTCAAGGTGTTCAGCACGCCGGCCAACAGCAAGGACGGCCGCGTGGCCGCACTGCGCGTGCCGAAGGGCGGCGAACTCTCGCGCGGCGACATCGACGGCTACACGGAATTCGTGCGCATCTACGGCGCGAAGGGCCTCGCCTGGATCAAGGTCAACGAAGTCGCGAAGGGCCGTGACGGTCTGCAAAGCCCGATCGTCAAGAACCTGCACGACGCGTCGATCGCCGCGATCCTCGAGCGCACCGGCGCACAAGATGGCGACATCATCTTCTTCGCGGCCGACCGCGCGAAGGTCGTGAACGACAGCCTGGGCGCGTTGCGCCTGAAGATCGGCCATTCGGAATTCGGCAAGGCCAATGGTCTCGTCGAGAAGGGCTGGAAGCCGCTGTGGGTGATCGACTTCCCGATGTTCGAATACGACGAGGAAGAAAACCGCTACGTGGCCGCGCACCACCCGTTCACGAGCCCGAAGGACGAGCACCTGGAATACCTCGAAACGGACCCCGGCCGCTGCCTCGCGAAGGCGTACGACATGGTGCTGAACGGCTGGGAAATCGGCGGCGGCTCGGTGCGTATCTATCAGGAAGACGTGCAGAGCAAGGTGTTCCGCGCGCTCAAGATCAACGCCGAAGAAGCCCGCGCGAAGTTCGGCTTCCTGCTCGACGCGCTGCAATACGGCGCGCCGCCGCACGGCGGTATCGCGTTCGGTCTGGACCGCATCGTCACGATGATGGCCGGCGCCGACTCGATCCGCGACGTGATCGCGTTCCCGAAGACGCAGCGCGCGCAGTGTCTGCTTACCCAGGCGCCGAGCCCGGTGGACGAGCGCCAACTGCGCGAACTGCACATCCGTCTGCGTCAGCCCGAGCAGAAGACGGCGCAGTAAGCCATCCCCTGCTGCGAAGGCCCTTGGGCTTTCGCATTGCAACAACAGAAAAGGCGCATCGTGCGCCTTTTTTGCTTTTTGCGTTAAATTACCTTTAGACGCGCCGCAAGCGCGCAGCGCGCGTTCCTCCCCACGCTCCATCGCCATGCAGAAGCCGCCGAAGATTCCGGAATCCGTACTCGTCGTCATCCATACGCCGCAACTGGAGGTGCTGATCATCGAACGCGCTGACCGGCCCGGTTTCTGGCAGTCGGTCACAGGCTCGAAGGATCGCCTCGACGAGCCGTTCGCCGAAACCGCGGCGCGCGAGGTGGGCGAGGAGACGGGCATTGCCGTCGGCGGCCCGGGCGTGCCGCAGGCGGCGCTGCTCGACTGGCATCACGAGATCGAGTACGAAATCTACCCCGTGTGGCGTCATCGTTATGCGCCCGGCGTCGTGCGCAACACCGAGCACTGGTTCAGCCTGGAAGTGCCCGCGGGCACAGTCGTCACGCTCGCGCCGCGCGAGCATACGGCTTACGTGTGGCTGCCCTACGAGCAGGCGGCCGCGAAGTGCTTCTCGTGGTCGAATCGCGAGGCCATCCTGCAGTTGCCCGAGCGCCTGCGCGAAGGGCGCGAGGCACGCGGGTGATCGGAAAATGAACCGACCATGAGCGAAACCAGTACCGATCCCGGCATCGAATCGCAGCGCGTGGTGAGGCTGCGCGAGGCGCTGCTCGGCCGGCGCTATCGTTCGCGCTATCGCTTCACGAGCGGCAACGATGTGCGTCTGTTCGACTCGAGCGCCCAACTGTTCGGCGCGATGATCGAACGCATCGACGCCGCCGAACGCGACGTCGCGCTCGAAACCTATATCTTCTGCGACGACGACATCGGCCGCGCGCTCTCCGAGGCACTCATGCGCGCGGCGGCGCGCGGCGTGCGCGTGCGCGTCATCACCGACGGCATCGGCACGCCGCGCCTCACGCTCTTCGCGCCGTGGTCGGGCGCCGGGGTCGAACATCGCGTCTACAACCCGCATATCTTCGGGCGCTTCGGTTTTTCGCGCACGCACCGCAAGCTCGCCGTGATCGACGACCAGTTCGCGTATTGCGGCGGCATTAACGTGATCGACGATTTCGAGCAGGACGGCCACCGGCTGCCGTATTCGCGCTGGGATTTCGCCGTCGAACTGCACGGCCCCGTGGTCGTGGACGTGCGGCTTGCGATCGAGCAGCAGTGGCGGCGTATCCGGCTCGGCTACCGGCCGCCGCTGCCCCAGCAGCTTGCGCCGGGCGTGCCCGCGAGTGCGGGCTTCATGTCGCCGCATCCCACCGGCCACACGGTGGGGCGTCCCACGCAGATCGTCGACGACGCGTTGCGCGCGCTGGCGCCCACCGTGCGCTCGTCGCGCGCGAGGGGCATCTTCACGCGGCTGCGCGAACGTCTGCGCGCGAGCGTGCGCGACCCGCGCACGGCGCACGTGCCCTGCGTGGCGTTCGTTGCGCGCGACAACGTGGTGAACCGGCGCGCCATCGAAAAGGCCTATCTCGACGCCATCGGCGAGGCGCGCAAGGAAGTCCTGCTCGCCAATCCGTACTTCATGCCGGGCCGGCGGCTGCGCCGCGCGCTCGTGAGCGCCGCGGAGCGCGGCGTGGCGGTCAGGCTTCTGGTCGGACGAAAGGAATTCAAGGTGCTCGACTACGGAGTGCCGTTCCTGTACCACCAGCTTCTAAGCGCCGGCGTGCAGATTGCGGAGTACGAGAAAACGATGCTCCACGGCAAGGTGGCCGTGGTCGATTCGACCTGGGGCACCGTGGGTTCCTCGAACCTCGATGCGCTCAGCCTCGTGCTCAACAACGAGGCCAACGTCCTGCTCGTGCAGCATCCGCAAATCGAACAACTGCGCGACGAGATTCTCACGGCATTCGCCGACGCCGCGCAGATCGACCGCGCGCGCTACGAGGCGCGCCCATGGCAGGTGCGGGCCGTGAACTGGCTCGCGTGGGCGTTTTATCGTGCGCTTATGAAGCTCATCACCGTGGGCGGCTACGACTAGAAACAGAACGCGGCCACAGATGACATGGCGGTTCCCGGCGCGAACCCCTGCCATACGAATCGGCGCAAGTGCAATCGAGAAAATGTCGGCTTGTGCGCGGCGCCCGAACCCCGAAAATTAGAGTACCGGTTAGAAATCGGTTTCTAATAAATTCCTTGTTTCACGGACGGCTGTCCTCAACAATAGTACGGCCGTTCGATTTAATTCCGGCCCAGATGCAAGCAGTTGAAGGCTACATCGCGGCCACATCGTTACGGTAAAGAAAGCTATGCGAAAAGGCGAACAGACACGAGCCGCCATTCTGGATGCAGCACTCGACCTGGCAGGTCGCGATGGGCTGGAAGGACTGACCATTGGCCTGCTCGCCGAGCGCATGCAGATGAGCAAGAGTGGCGTCTTCGCTCACTTCGGGTCTCGGGAAGACCTGCAGGTCGAGGTGGTGCGCGAGTACCACCGTCGATTCGAGGAAGAAGTCTTCTTTCCGAGCTTGCGCGAGCCGCGCGGTTTGCCGCGCTTGCGTGCGATGCTGTCGCGATGGTTCGAGAAGCGCATCCACGAGGTCACGACCGGCTGCATCTACATCAGCGGCGCGGTGGAGTACGACGACCGCGCGGACAGCCAGGTGCGCGAGACGCTCGTGGCGAGCGTGTCGATGTGGCGCGCGGCGCTCCTGAGGGCCATTTCGCAGGCAATAGAGGAAGGCCATTTGCGCAAGGAGACGGATCCCGCGCTGATGCTCTTCGAACTGTATAGCGTGACGCTCGGCCTGCATCATGACGGCCGCTTCCTGCATCTGCCGGACGCGGTCGAGCATACGTGGGCCGCGTTCGAGAAGCTGATTGTTTCGTATCAGAGCGAGACCCAGTAGCGTCCAGGCCGCAACATCGAAGTCGCGGCGGCGCGCGAGGGACCCGAAGCTCGAATTTTTGGAGAGAAGACATGGGACAGTACACCGCGCCGCTGCGCGACATGCAGTTCGTTCTGCACGAATTGCTGAACGTGGAAGGCGAAGTGAAGCAGATGCCGAAGCACGCCGACCTCGACGCCGACACCATCAACCAGGTGCTGGAAGAAGCCGGCAAATTCTGCTCCGAGGTGCTGTTTCCGCTGAACCAGCCCGGCGACCGTGAAGGCTGCACGTATGCCGGCGACGGCGTCGTCACCACGCCCACTGGCTTCAAGGAAGCGTACAGGCAGTACGTCGAAGCCGGCTGGCCCGCGCTCGGCTGCGATCCCGAATACGGCGGCCAGGGCCTGCCCGCGTTCGTGAACAACGCGCTCTACGAAATGCTCAACTCGGCGAACCAGGCGTGGACCATGTATCCGGGTCTCTCGCACGGCGCCTACGAGTGTCTGCATGCGCACGGCACGCCCGAACTGCAAAAGACCTATCTGCCGAAGCTCGTCGAAGGCGTGTGGACCGGCACGATGTGCCTGACCGAGCCGCATTGCGGCACCGACCTCGGCATTCTGCGCTCCAGGGCCGAGCCGAACGGCGACGGTTCCTACGCGATCACCGGCACGAAGATCTTCATTTCGAGCGGCGAACACGACATGGCCGAGAACATCGTCCACCTCGTGCTCGCACGTCTGCCGGACGCGCCGCAAGGCACCAAGGGCATCTCGCTTTTCATCGTGCCGAAGTTCCTGCCGACCGAAGCGGGCGAAGTGGGCGAGCGCAACGGCATCAAGTGCGGCTCGATCGAGCACAAGATGGGCATTCACGGCAACGCGACCTGCGTGATGAATCTCGACGGTGCGAAGGGCTGGCTCGTCGGCGAACCGAACAAGGGCTTGAACGCCATGTTCGTGATGATGAATGCGGCGCGTCTGGGCGTGGGCATGCAAGGCCTCGGTCTCACCGAAATCGCTTACCAGAATTCGCTCACGTACGCGAAGGAGCGCCTGCAAATGCGCTCGCTGACCGGCCCGAAGGCGCCCGAAAAGGCCGCGGACCCGATCATCGTGCATCCGGACGTGCGCCGCATGCTGCTCACGCAGAAAGCCTGGGCCGAAGGCGCGCGCGCCTTCACGTACTGGTCGGCGCTGCAGATCGACAAGGAGCTGTCGCACGGCGATGAGACCGAGCGCAAGGAAGCCGCCGATCTCGTCGCGCTCCTCACGCCGATCATCAAGGCTTTCCTCACCGACAACGCGTTCGAGAGCACCAACCTCGGCATGCAGGTGTACGGCGGCCACGGCTTCATCTCCGAGTGGGGCATGGAGCAGTACGTGCGCGACGCGCGCATCAACCAGATTTACGAAGGCACAAACACGATCCAGTCGCTCGACCTGCTGGGCCGCAAGGTGCTCGGCGACATGGGCGCGAAGCTCAAGAAGTTCGGCAAGCTCGTGACCGAGTTCGTCGAAGCCGAAGGCATCAAGACGGAGATGCAGGAGTTCGTGAACCCGCTCGCCGACATCGGCGACAAGATGCAGAAGCTCACGATGGAAATCGGCATGAAGGCGATGCAGAACCCCGACGAAGTCGGCGCCGCTGCGGTGCCGTATCTGCGCACGGCGGGGCATCTGGTGTTCGCGTACTTCTGGGCGCGCATGGCGCGCATCGCGCTCGACAAGGAAAGCTCAGGCGATCCGTTCTACAAGTCGAAGCTGGCCACGGCGCGCTTCTACTTCGCGAAGCTGCTGCCCGAAACGGCCACGTCGATCCGCCAGGCGCGCGCGGGTTCGAAGACGCTGATGGAAGTCGACGAAGCGCTGTTCTAAAAGCCAACGGGCGCGCTTTGCAAAGGCGCGCCCGCTCAACACGATGTCCAGAAGCGGCGACGTTGCATCACTTGCGGCGCGCCGCCTTCACACCTCAATCCGCTCGACATTGCATACCCGCTGGAGGAACAACGTGAGCAACCTCAATATTCGCAAGGTGGCCGTGCTCGGCGCCGGCGTGATGGGCGCGCAGATCGCCGCGCATCTCATCAACGCCCGCGTGCCCGTGCTGCTGTTCGACTTGCCCGCGAAGGAAGGCCCGAAGAACGCCATCGCGCTCAAGGCCGTCGAAACGCTCAAGAAGCTTTCGCCCGCGCCGTTCGGCGTGAAGGACGACGCGCAGTACATCACGCCCGCGAACTACGAAGACGACATCGCCAAGCTCGCGGAATGCGACGTGGTGATCGAGGCGATCGCCGAGCGCATGGACTGGAAGCACGACCTCTACAAGAAGGTCGCGCCGCACATCGGCCCGAAGGCGATCTTCGCGACCAACACCTCGGGTCTCTCGATCACCGAACTCTCGCATGGCTTCGACGATGCGTTGAAGGCGCGCTTTTGCGGCGTGCACTTCTTCAACCCGCCGCGCTACATGCACCTCGTCGAGCTGATCCCGACCGCGCAAACGCAGCCCGAAATTCTCGACCAGCTCGAATCGTTCTTGACGAGCGTGGTGGGCAAGGGCGTGGTGCGCGCGAAGGACACGCCGAACTTCATCGCGAACCGCGTGGGCGTGTTCTCGATCCTCGCCGTGATCGCCGAGGCGCAGAAGTTCGGCCTGCGTTTCGACGAAGTCGACGACCTCACGGGCGCGCGCCTTGGCCGCGCGAAGTCGGCGACGTTCCGGACTGCTGACGTTGTGGGTCTGGACACGATGGCGCACGTCATCAAGACGATGCAGGACAACCTCAAGGACGATCCGTTCTTCCCCGTGTACGAAACGCCGGCCGTGCTGGCGGGGCTCGTCGCGAAGGGCGCGCTCGGCCAGAAGACGGGCGGCGGCTTCTATCGCAAGGAAGGCAAGGCCATCAAGGTGCTCGACGCCAACACGGGCGAGTACGTGGACGGCGGCGGCAAGGCCGACGAACTCGTGGGCCGCATTCTCAAGCGTCCGCCCGCGGAGCGTCTGAAGCTGCTGCGCGAATCGGAGCATCCGCAGGCGCAATTCCTCTGGTCGATTTTCCGCGACGTGTTCCATTACATCGGCGTGCATCTGCAATCGATCGCCGATAACGCGCGCGACGTCGATCTCGCGATCCGCTGGGGCTTCGGCTGGAACGAAGGCCCGTTCGAAGGCTGGCAGGCCGCGGGCTGGAAGCAGATCGCCGAGTGGGTGAAGGAAGACATCGACGCCGGCAAGGCGCTGTCGAATGCGCCGCTGCCCGCCTGGGTGTTCGAAGGCCCCGTCGCCGAAAACGGCGGCGTGCATGGCGCGCAAGGTTCGTGGTCGCCTGCTGAACAACGCTTCGTGCCGCGTTCGAATCTGCCGGTGTACGAGCGTCAGGTGTTCCGCGCGGCGCTGTTCGGCGAGAGCAACGCTCGCGATCCGAAGGCGTACGGCAAGACGCTGTTCGAGAACGAAAACCTGCGCGCCTGGGTGGACGACCGCGCGGGCGAGGACGACGTCGTCATCGTCTCGTACAAGAGCAAGATGAACACGATGGGTCCGGGCCTGCTCGACTCGCTCGTGAAGGCCATCGACATCGCCGAGGAAGGCTACAAGGGCCTCGTGATCTGGCAACCCACGTCGCTGAAGCTCGGCGCGCCGGGCGGTCCGTTCTCGGCGGGCGCGAACCTCGAAGAAGCCATGCCGGCGTTCATGATGGGCGGCGCGAAGGGCATCGAACCGTTCGTGAAGAAGTTCCAGGACACGATGCTGCGCGTGAAGTACGCGAACGTGCCGGTTATCACGGCGGTGTCGGGCATCGCGCTCGGCGGCGGCTGCGAAATCATGCTGCAAAGCGCGAAACGTGTCGCGCATGTCGAGAGCTACGTGGGCCTCGTGGAAGTGGGCGTGGGTCTCGTGCCGGCGGGCGGCGGCCTGAAGGAAGCGGCGATTCGCGCGGCAGAAGGCGCCGCGGCGATTGGCGCCGTACCGAGCGATCTGCTGCGCTTCCTGCAAAAGTCGTTCGAGAACGCGGCGATGGCGAAGGTGTCGGCTTCGGCGCACGAAGCGCGCGCGATGGGCTACCTGAAGCCTTCGGACACGATCGTGTTCAACGTGTTCGAACTGCTCGACACGGCGAAGAAGGAAGCGCGCGCGTTGAGCGCTGCCGGTTATCGCGCGCCGTTGCGCGCGACGCAGATTCCGGTGGCGGGCCGTTCGGCGATCTCGACCATCAAGGCGTCGCTCGTGAACATGCGCGACGGCCGCTTCATCAGCGACCACGACTTCCTGATCGCGAGCCGCATCGCCGAAGCGGTGTGCGGCGGCGACGTCGAAGCGGGCAGTCTTGTCGACGAGGAATGGCTGCTCAAGCTCGAGCGCCGCGCCTTTGTCGATCTGCTCGGCACGCAAAAGACGCAGGAACGCATCATGGGCATGCTGCAAACCGGCAAGCCGGTGCGCAACTAAGCGGCACGACGTACGCACACCAGATACTGGAGTAAGAGATGAGCAAACAGTTGCAGGACGCCTACATCGTCGCCGCGAGCCGCACTCCCATCGGCAAGGCGCCGCGCGGCGTGTTCAAGAACACGCGCCCGGACGAGCTGCTGGTTCACGCGATCAAGTCGGCCGTGGCGCAGGTGCCCGGCCTCGACACGAGCGTGATCGAGGACGCCATCGTCGGTTGCGCGATTCCCGAAGCCGAGCAAGGCCTGAACGTGGCGCGTATTGGCGCGCTGCTCGCGGGCTTGCCGCAGAGCGTGGGCGGCGTGACCGTCAACCGCTTCTGCGCGTCGGGTCTCACGGCGCTCGCCATGGCCGCGGACCGCATTCGCGTCGGTGAATCGGACGCGATGATCGCGGGCGGCTGCGAGTCGATGAGCATGGTGCCGATGATGGGTAACAAGCCGTCGCTTTCGCCGCACATCTTCGATCGTAACGAAGATGTTGGCATTGCTTACGGTATGGGCCTGACCGCCGAGAAGGTGGCGGAGCGCTGGAAGATCAGCCGCGAGGCGCAGGACGCGTTCTCGGTGGAATCGCATCGCCGCGCGCTGGCCGCGCAACAGGCGGGCGAGTTCAAGGACGAGATCGCGCCGTACACCATCGTCGAACGTTTCCCCGATCTCGCCACGGGCGAAGTGAAGGTGAAGGAACGCCTGATCGAACTGGACGAAGGCCCGCGCGCCGACACCACGCTCGAAGGTCTCGCGAAGCTGCGCGCCGTGTTCGCCAACAAGGGCTCGGTCACGGCGGGCAACAGCTCGCAGACCTCGGACGGCGCGGGCGCGCTCATCGTCGTTTCCGAGAAGATCCTCAAGCAGTTCAACCTCACGCCGCTCGCGCGTTTCGTGAGCTTCGCGGTGCGCGGCGTGCCGCCCGAGATCATGGGCATCGGTCCGAAGGAAGCGATTCCGGCGGCGCTCAAGGCCGCGGGCCTGAAGCAGGACGACCTCGACTGGATCGAACTGAACGAGGCGTTTGCCGCGCAGTCGCTGGCGGTGATCCAGGACCTCGGCCTCGATCCGTCGAAGATCAACCCGCTCGGCGGCGCGATCGCGCTGGGTCACCCGCTCGGCGCGACGGGCGCGATTCGTGCGTCGACGGTCGTGCACGGCCTGCGCCGCCGCAACTACAAGTACGGCATGGTGACGATGTGCGTGGGCACCGGCATGGGCGCGGCGGGCATCATCGAGCGGCTGTAAGCGCTTCGCTTTAGCGCTTACGCACAAGACACGGTTCGCAAGCCTCGCGGTTTGCGAACCGTTTTTCATATCGGCTTGCGCTGACGCGAGAGCCTCGAGGAGACATATCGCAATGAGCAACGACATCCTGACCGCGCGCGACAACGGCGTGCTGACGATCACCATCAACCGCCCCGAGCGCAAGAATGCGCTCACGCCCGCGATGTACGAGGCGATCAATGCGGCGCTCGCGTCGGCGCAGGAAGATGCCAGCGTGCGCGCTGTCCTGCTGCGCGGCCAGGCGGAGATCTTCACGGCCGGCAACGACATCGAAGACTTCCTGAAGACGCCGCCCACGGGCGCCGATTCGCCCGTAATGCGCTTTCTGGCGGCCATCTCCGGCTTCGAGAAGCCGCTCGTCGCGGCGGTGGCGGGCGCGGCTGTCGGCGTGGGCACGACCATGCTGCTGCACTGCGACCTCGTATACGTCGCCGATACGGCGCGTTTCGCGATGCCGTTCGCGCAACTCGGCCTGTGCCCCGAAGCGGCTTCGTCGCTGCTGCTGCCGCGTATCGCCGGGTACCAGGCCGCGGCGGAAAAGCTGCTGCTCGGCGAGACTTTCGATGCGGCGGAAGCATATCGCATGGGCTTCGTGAATCGCGTGCTGCCGGCGGCCGAACTCGATGCGTTCGTCGCCGCGCAACTGGCGAAGCTCGTCGCGCTGCCCGCTTCGTCGCTGCGCGCGACCAAGTCGCTCATGAAGCGCGCGGGCACGCAGGAGATCAGGGAGCAGATGAGCGAGGAATCCGTGCACTTCGGCAAGATGCTGCTCGCGCCCGAAGCGCGCGAGGCGTTCACGGCCTTCCTGCAAAAGCGCAAGCCGGACTTCCGTCAGTTCGATTGAGTGTGAGCCGGCGGCTTCGCGACGTGCTTCACGCCGTCTCGTAATCGACGTAACCGGACTCGCGGCAAAAGCTCACGAGCCGCAGTCCGGCGCGCTTCGCGATGTTGATTGCGAGCGAGGAGGGCGCCGAAATGGTCGCGACCATCGGAATGCCCACGCGCGCCGCCTTGCGCACCAGTTCGTAGCTTGCGCGGCTGGAGAGAAAGACGAAGCCTTGCTGCGTGTCGGCGCGCTCCATCACGAGCTGGCCGATGAGTTTGTCGAGCGCGTTATGGCGGCCCACGTCCTCGAACGCGCGCAGGATCGCGCCGTTTTCGTCGCACCACGCGGCCGCGTGCAGGCCGCCCGTGAGCTTCGTGAGCGCCTGGTGCTGCGGCAGTTCGCGCGCGGCCCGCGCGACGGCGTCCGGCGCCAGGCGCGCGATGAAGCCCGTGTCAGGCACTTGCTCAGGTTCGAGATCGAGCAGGTCGATGCTCTCGATGCCGCATACGCCGCAGCCGCTGCGCCCCGCCAGCGCGCGGCGCTTTTCCTTGAGTTCGACGAACGCCTGCTGCACCACGGTCAAGTGGACCTCGGCGTGCGGAAGATCCGCCTCGTCGTGCCAGTACACCTCGATGTCCTGAATGTCGGCGTTGCGCCCGACAATGCCTTCGGAGATCGCGAAGCCCACGGCGAACGCTTCGAGGTCGCGTGGCGTGCACATCATGACCGCGTGCGAAATGCCGTTGAAGACGAGCGCGACGGGCCATTCCTGGCCCACGTGATCCTCGCGCGTTTCCACGGCGCCGCCGCGATGCCGGTGCACGCGCAACGCGATGGCGCCGGGCTGGCCTTCGGTTTCCGGGGGATTCGTTGCCGCGATTGGCGTGCGGGTCGGTGTCGTCAAGCGAAAAACTCCATCTGTCCTTGTGCGGCGCGGGACCGCAGCGCCGCCGGGGACAGCGGGGCCGCGCCGCGCGCGGAAGGTTCTAAAATACCTCAAGCGGGCTGCCCGCGCTTGTCTGCGCTTATGTGAGCCGACGCCCGCCTCGCGAGGATACCGCCATGGCATTGAACGAAGCTCCGCTGCTTTTCCGGTTCGAGGTCGACTCGTCGGAAAACCTCACCTATATCCCGATGTGCGTGCGCTTCAATCTGGATCGCTTTGGTCTGCGCATTTCGCTCGCGCAATGGCAATTGCTGCCCTACGAGGACCGCCGGCTGCTGGCGTGTTTCCCCGTGGACGAGGACGCGCAGATCGAGCCCAATTTCGACCACGCGCTCTTCGAGATGATGCGCACGCACGCGAACGTCGAGCCGGAATGGTTCGCGCCCGAAGAAGCGCCGGCCTGGCGCGACGTGAACGCGGTGCCGCGCGGCATTGCGCTGCAGGCCGAGCTTGCCAACCTGCAGGCGCCCGGCCTGGAAGACTGGGCGCAACTCGCCCCGTTCCAGCGTTACGTGCTGGCCAAGCTCGCGCGCAAGCCCGAGAGCAATCACGACTTCGCGCCCGCGATGCGCGAGTTTGGGCTGGCGGTGCCGCGTTGATTTTCAGCCGCTGATTCTCTCTGGCCGCAGCCGCCTCGCGCGCCGCCGCGTTTTCGCCGCGCGTATTTTCGCGCCGCTTTCTCCCCATTTGCCCTCAAGACACGGGCCGCCGTGCCGTTATTTCGGGTTGGCGCGTCAGGCGCCGACCGGTCGCGCGCAGTCGTGACCCATCATCCCGCGCTCACGGCGCGGGCGCGAACGACGCTCGGCATTCATGAACCTCCTTTTTTCGAAGCGCCAACTCATCAATCTGGCCGTCGTTGCGGCGGCCGTGGGCGCGAACGCGTTTGTCGCGTGGACGCAGATCGACGGTCAGCGCCAGATCGATCTGCGCGCGAGCCAGGCTGCCACGGTCCGTCACGACCTCGACCGCTATCGCGACGCGCTCGGCAGCGGCGTCGGCGCGCTGGGCCGTTTCGCGGCGCAGGGCCAGCCGGAGCCGGCCGCCGCGCACGCGGCGCGCGCCGCTTTGCTCGACGAAACCGCTCGCGCGCTGCGCGCGGAGCTGGCCGGCGATGCCGACCTCGCAGCCCGTTTCGATGCGTTGGCGGCGCAGGTCAGCGCGATTGCGGGCGAGATCGACGTGACGCTTGCGCGCGCCGAACAGCGCGTGGCCGACGAGCGCGGGCAGGCCGCCGTTGCGGCTAGCGATCCCACGGCGGAGCAGGCCGTGCCGGCTGACGGCTCGGCGAGCGAGGAATTCGGCACGGCGACGCCCGCAAACGCCGCGCGTTCGCCCGCGGCCCCATGGGGCGCGCGCGACGCCGCCGCGAAAACGCAGGCGGACCAAGCCGGAAGCGCCGCAGACGCACACATGGCCGGCCATGTCGTGACCGGCACGATCCTGCCGATGCACGCGGCGCCCGATGCGGCGGCAAGCGCCGTGACACTCGATACGCTCACGGCGGCGCCGCGGGGTGCGAACGGCGCGGCAAATGATGCAGCAAGCAGCGCCGGGAACTCCACCGCAGTGTCCTCAACCGCCGGTCAACCGCCGTCGCCCGCCACGGCCGCGTGGCTCGCCGGCGAATACATTCGCATCGACAGCGTCGTGAACCAGCTCGACGCACGGCTCGCGGCGCTGCAACGCGCGCAGGATCTGGCGCTCGCCGCCGCGCTCGCCGAGTCGGCGCGCGCGCGCGGCCGCGCCCTTGTGCTGTTGTTCGTGACGATGCTCGCGGGCGCGACGCTCCTCATCTACACGTTCGGCGCTCGCGAAAGCGCCGCCCGCAAGAAGCTGCGCGCCGTGAGCGGCATGCGCCTGCGCAGCGAGCGCTTTCAGGGGCTGTTCGACGCGCATCCGGTGCCGATGTACGTGTTCGACCGCGAGACGCTGCGCTTTCTCGCCGTGAACACCGCGGCGATCCAGCAGTACGGCTACAGCGAGGAAGAGTTCCTCACGATGACGATTCGCGACATCCGTCCCGTCGAGGACGTCTCGCGGCTCGAACAACATCTCACACGCTCGGACACGCTCACGCAGAACGTGCGCATGATGGCCGGCATCTGGCACCATCGCCGCCGCGACGGCTCGATCATCAGCGCCGACATCTCGCATCACTCGCTCGTGTTTCTTGGCCGTCACGCCGTGTTCGTGCTCGCCGACGACGTGACCGAGCAGATCAAGGCCGAAGCGGAGGCGCAGCGCTCGAACCAGATGCTCGAGTCGGTGATCGACAACATTCCGCAGCGCATCTTCTGGAAGGACGCCGACTCGCGCTATCTCGGCTGCAACATGACGTTCGCGCGCGACGCGGGCCTCGCCTATCCCGAGCAGATCATCGGCAAGTCCGACGACGATCTGCCGTGGCGCGCCTACGCCGGGGATATGCGCGAGCAGGACCGCGAAGTGATCGAGTCGGGCCTGCCGCGCATCAACTACGAGGACGACCACACGATCGACGGCCTGCACCGCACGACGCTCACGAGCAAGCTGCCGCTGCTCGACGGCGACGGCCGCGTGATCGGCGTGCTCGGCTCGTACTCGGACACCACCGAAAGCAAGCGCGCCGATCTCGCGCTGCGCCTGCAAAGCCGCGCGCTCGATGCGTGCGTGAACGCCATTCTCATCACCGCGCCGGGTCCGGGCGGCAGCAATCTGATCGAGTACGCGAATCCGGCGTTTCGCCGCATCACGGGCTTCGATCCGGCGGAGGTGATCGGTCAGGACTGCCGTTTCCTGCAACGCGACGATCGCGAACAGGACGGCCTCATCGCGATCCGCAAGGCGCTGCACTCCAACCGCGAAGTGAGCGCCGTGCTGCGCAACTATCGCAAGGACGGCGTGCTCTTCTGGAACCAGTTGCTGATCGCGCCGGTGCCCGATCTCGATGGCCGCATCACGCATCACATCGGCATCATCAACGACGTGACCGAGCTGATCCGCTACCAGGAGCAGCTCGAATATCAGGCGAACTACGACAGCCTCACGCTGCTGCCCAACCGCAACCTGCTGCGCGACCGGCTTCAGCACGCGCTGCTCGCGGCGCAGCGGCACGACACGGGCGTGGCCGTGGTGTTCATCGACCTCGACGGCTTCAAGAACGTCAACGACAGCCTGGGCCATAGCGTGGGCGACCGTTTGCTGGGCGTGGTGGCCGAGCGGCTTCAGCGCTGCACGCGCACGACCGACACGGTCGCGCGCCACGGCGGCGACGAGTTCGTGATCGTGCTCACCGAGACCATCGACGAGAAGTCGCTGATCGGCTGGATGGAACGGGCGCGCGCGCTGATCTCGGAGCCGGTGTGGATCGACGGCACGGAGCTGTACGTGGGTTGCAGCATGGGCGCGAGCGTTTTCCCACAGGACGGCAACGACGCCGAAACGCTCATGAAGAAGGCCGACGTGGCGATGTACCGCGCGAAGGACATGGGCCGCAACACGTTCCAGTTTTTCCAGCCGGAGATGAACGCGAACGTTGGCGCACGCCTGAATCTCGAGCGGCGCCTGCGCCGCGCGCTGCGCGACAGCGAGTTCCTGCTGCACTACCAGCCGCAGGTGGAGATCGAGGGCGGCCGCATCATCGGCATGGAGGCGCTCGTGCGCTGGCGCGACCCGGAGGTGGGCCTCGTGTCGCCGGCGCAGTTCATTCCCGTGGCGGAGGAAAGCGGCCTGATCGGCCCGCTCTCCGACTGGGTGCTGCGCGAGGCGTGCCGCCAGAACCGCGCCTGGCAGCTAGCGGGGCTGCCGCCCGTGCGCGTTTCCGTGAACTTCTCGGCGAAGACGTTTCATCAGCGCGACATCGCGCAACTCGTGAAGGACGTGTTGCAGGAAACCGGGCTGCAAGCCTGCTGGCTCGAAATCGAGCTGACCGAGAGCACGCTCATGCGCAATGCCGAGGAAGCCGTGTCGATGCTGAACGAGCTGCATGCGCTCGGTATCGGCATTGCCATCGACGACTTCGGCACCGGCTATTCGAGCCTGAGCTACCTGAAGCGTCTGCCGGTGGACCGGCTCAAGATCGACCGCTCGTTCGTGGCGGATATCGGCACGAGCGGCGACGACGAAACGATCACGGCGGCCATCATCGCGCTTGCGCACGAGTTGCAGTTGCAGGTGATCGCGGAAGGCGTGGAGACGTCGGCGCAATTCGCCTTCTTGCGCGAGCGCGCGTGCGACGAGTTGCAGGGGTACTTCTTCGCGCCGCCGCTGCCCGGCGACGAGGCGGCTGCGCTCTTGCGCGCGAGCGCGTCGTACGAGGAAGCGCCCGGGCTCGCGTGGGCGGTTTGAACCCGGCGCGGCGGCCGGGCGTTCGCCTGTGTGTTACTCGATCGGCGGCAACTGGCGCGGGCGGCGGTCCGTGCCCGTCGCGACATAGGTGAGCGTGGCTTCCGTCACCTTCACGACGTCTTCGTGAAGCCGCATACGCTGCGCGTACACCTCCACCTCGACGGTCACCGAGGTGTTGCCGGTCTTGACGATTTCCGCGTAGAAGCTCAGCAGATCGCCCACGAACACCGGTTGCTTGAACACGAACGAGTTCACCGCGACGGTCGCGACGCGTCCGTTGGCGCGGCGGCTCGCCGGAATCGAGCCGGCAATGTCGACCTGCGCCATGATCCAGCCGCCGAAGACGTCGCCGTGAACGTTGGCGTCCGAGGGCTGCGGCACGACGCGCAGCGCAGGCGATTTTTGGGGGAGCGGGAAGGAGTCGGTCATCGGGCTTCCATGAAAAGGGATCGAACGGCGGATGGCGATGCGGCGCGGGACGCTCAGCGGCGCGCGCCGCCTTCTGCGACAATACGTCGATCAGGAATTGTACGGGAAAGCGCCCTCGCGAAACCCGTCGCCCGGAATCGCATATCAACCCCACATGACTCGCCGTGCCGTTTGCGCCGTGCCTTTCGCGCGCCGCATCGGACGTTTCCCGCTGCTCGCCCATGCGCCGCTTTCCCGCCTCCACCGAACCCGCGCTGCCCGCCGCCGGGCCGCGCAACGACTGGCAGACGATTCTTTCGCTGCTGCCTTACCTCACCGCTTACCGATGGCGCGTGGCGTTCGCGCTCACCTGCCTGATCGGCGCGAAGGTGGCCAACCTCGGCGTGCCGATCGTGATGAAGCACATCGTCGACGGTCTTTCTTCCGTGCGCCATCTCACCGCGCTCGGTCGCGCGGAGCACGCGCCGGGCATCGTGCTCGCGGGCGGCATCGGGCTGCTCGTGGTGGCTTACGCGGTGGTGCGTCTCTCGACGTCGCTCTTCACCGAACTGCGCGAAATCCTCTTTTCGAAAGTGACCGAGAGCGCCGTGCGCCAGCTCGCGCTCAAGGTGTTCCGCCATCTGCACGCGCTCTCGCTGCGCTTTCACCTCGATCGGCAGACGGGCGGCATGTCGCGCGACATCGAGCGCGGCACGCGCGGCATCACGCAGCTCATTTCGTATTCGCTCTACAGCATCCTGCCGACGCTCGTGGAAGTCGGCCTCGTGCTCGGCTTCTTCGTGGTGAAGTACGAGGCGTATTACGCGATCGTTACGCTCATCGCGCTCGTGGCGTACATCGCGTTTACGGTGAAGGTGACCGAGTGGCGCACGCATTTTCGCCGCACGATGAACGAGCTCGATTCGCGCGCCAACGCGCGTGCGATCGATTCGCTCATCAACTACGAAACCGTGAAGTACTTCGGCAACGAAGAATGGGAGACGAGGCGTTACGACGAAAACCTGCACCGCTACCGGCAGGCCGCGATCAAGTCGCAGCATTCGCTTTCCGCGCTCAACTTCGGGCAGCAGGCGATCATCGGCACGGGGCTCGTGTTCATTCTCTGGCGCGCCACGCAGGGCGTGATGGCAGGGCGGCTCACGCTCGGCGACCTCGTGCTCATCAACACGTTCATGCTGCAGCTCTACATTCCGCTGAATTTTCTCGGCGTGGTGTATCGCGAACTCAAGCAAAGCCTCACCGACATGGACCGCATGTTCACGCTGCTCACCGTCGAGCGCGAAGTGGCCGATGTGCCCGGCGCGCAGGCGCTCGCGGTGCGCGGCGGCGAGGTGCGCTTCTCGCATGTGAACTTCGCGTACGAGCCGTCGCGCCAGATTCTGCACGACCTGAGCTTCACGATTGCGGCGGGGACGACGACGGCCGTGGTGGGGCATAGCGGCTCGGGCAAGTCCACGCTCGCGCGGCTGTTGTTCCGCTTTTACGATCTGGACCGTGCGGAAGCTGGTAGAAGCGGCGGAGTGATCACCATCGACGGCCAGGATATTCGCGACGTGACGCAGGACTCGCTGCGCGCTTCGATCGGCATCGTGCCGCAGGACACGGTGCTGTTCAACGACTCGATCTACTACAACATCGCCTATGGACGGCCCACTGCGAGCCGCGAGGAAGTGATCGCGGCGGCGCGCGCGGCGCATATTCACGCGTTCATCGAGAGCCTGCCCAAGGGCTACGACACGCCCGTGGGCGAGCGCGGGCTCAAGCTTTCGGGCGGCGAGAAACAGCGCGTGGCGATCGCGCGCACGCTGCTCAAGAATCCGCCGATCCTGCTGTTCGACGAAGCGACGTCAGCGCTCGATTCGCGCTCGGAGCGGGCCATCCAGCACGAACTCGACCAGATCGCGCGCGAGCGCACGACGCTCGTGATCGCGCACCGCCTTTCGACCGTCGTGCACGCGCAGCAGATCATCGTGATGGACCATGGGCGCATCGTCGAGCGCGGCACGCATGCGGAACTGATGCGCGCGGGCGGTCACTATGCGCAGATGTGGGCGCTTCAGCAGCAGAGGGCGGCCGGGACGCCGCAGTCCGAGCGAGGACAGGTGGAGTTGCCGGCCGCGGGCGGCGATTGAAGCGCGCCGCCGTTTGCCGGTTTTAGCCTTGGTGCGCGTGAGCCGGATTTCGCAGCGCTGCGTCTAGCGCTTCGAGCTGCGCGGGCGTGCCGACGTTTTCCCACACGCCTTCGTAGAGTTCGCCGCTCGCGCGTCCTTGCGCGATCGCCTCGCGATAGTACGGCGTGAGCGCGCGCTTCGTGCCGGGAGCGAGATCGCGGAACATGCGCGTGTCGTAAAGGCCGATATTGCCGAACGTGTAGCGCGGCGCGCCTTCGAGCGCGAGCCGGCCGTCAGCGTTCAGCGCGAAGTCGCCCTTCGGATGGAACGGCGGATTCGGCACCATCACGAGATGCATGCCGGGCTGCGCTTGCGCCGCCAGCGCTTGCGCGTGCGCGT
Source organism: Paraburkholderia sp. J76 (assembly GCF_905220295.1). Classification (NCBI taxonomy): domain Bacteria; kingdom Pseudomonadati; phylum Pseudomonadota; class Betaproteobacteria; order Burkholderiales; family Burkholderiaceae; genus Paraburkholderia; species Paraburkholderia sp. J76. Next base: position 236,386 of record NZ_CAJMZJ010000011.1, on the reverse strand, counting down.
TCAGGTGTGCGAAGTCGTACGCGCTGTAGACGTCGCCGCTCACCGCGAGGAACACCTCGGGCGTGCCGTTCGACTCGATGAGCGGCAGCGCCTGCGCAATGCCACCCGCCGTTTCGAGCGCGTCGTGCTCGGGCGAATAGTGGAGCGTCACGCCAAAGCGCGCGCCGTCGCCCAGCGCGGCTTCGATCTGCGCGCCAAGCCACGCGTGATTGACGACGACGCGCGTGTAGCCCGCCGCGGCGAGCCTCTCGATCTGCCACACGACGAGCGGTTTGCCGCCCACGGCGAGGAGCGGCTTCGGGCAGGTGTCGGTAAGCGGGCGCATGCGTTCGCCGCGTCCGGCGGCGAAGATCATGGCGGTGCGGCCGTGACTCGCCCGGGCGGCCGTGTGATTCGATTGGGTCATGACGGCCCGCTTCAGAGGGTTTTTCAGAAGGTATAAGCGACTTCGACGGCGCTGCCCTGCAGTTCGTCGATGAGCCGCGCGAACGGCGCGAGCGGGCGATATCGGTGTGCGACTTTGCTCGCGTAACCGAGAAAGCGCGGCAAGTCGGCCATGTAATGCGGTTTGCTGTCGCGATAATTGATGCGGCAGAAAAGGCCCAGCACCTTGATGTGGCGCTGCAGGCCCATCCACTCGAGCTGGCGGTAGAACTCGCCGAAGTCGGCGTCGACTGGCAGTCCGGCCTTCTTTGCACGCTCCCAGTAGTGCGCGAAGCAGTCGAGTTCGAACTCCTCGTCCCAGCTCAGGAAGGCGTCGCGCAGCAGCGACACGACGTCGTACGTGATGGGGCCGTACACGGCGTCCTGGAAGTCGAGCACGCCGGGGTTGGGCGTGGCGATCATCAGGTTGCGGGGCATGAAGTCGCGCAGCATGAAGGTTTGCGGCTGCGCGCGAGCGCTCGCCACGAGCAGCGCAAAGGTGCGATCGAGCACGCCGCGCGTGGCTTCGTCCACCTTGCGGCCCAGATGGCGCTCCAGATACCACTCGGGCATCAGCTCCATTTCGCGGCGCATGAAGGCTTCGTCGAAGTCCGGCAGCACGCCCGGCCGCGAACTCAGTTGCCAGCGGATCAGCGCGTCGATGGCGTCGCGCATCAGCTCGCGCGAGCGCGCACCGGGGCCGGCTTGCTGCAGCGTTGCCAGGTAGGGCGCGGTGCCGAGATCGGTCACAAGCATGAAGCCCGCGTCGAAATCGGCTTCGAGTACGCGCGGTACGTGGACACCGGCCGCTTCGAGCAACTGCGCGATCTGGGCGAATTCGCGGCTCTTTTCGGGCGGCGGGGCGTCCACGGCGATCAGCGTCGCGCCGTGCGCGCCCGCGCTTCCGAGGCGGAAATAACGCCGGAAGCTCGCATCGGCCGAGGCGGGGGCGAGCGTGGCGAGGTCGAGGACGTACTGTCCGGCGTGGCTGCCGAGCCAGGCGGCGAGCAGGTCGCGGCGGCTGTCGGTCTGGGAAGCGGCGGAGGAATGCGCGGCGGAAAAGGTCATGAAAGCCAGAGGCAAAATCAGTGGATCAACGTCTTGCCATATAATACCCCACGACTTTTTTGACGCGACTCGCGCCAAAGCCCGCATGACGGTTCGCTCGCCCCATTCATCGTCGCTCCAGGGTTCGATGAATTGTAATTAATTGTTTGCAGCCCGGCCTCGATCCGGTTCATCGGGAGGCGGGTGCTCAGGCGGGCCACCATCATGGAGAGGGCAGGCGGCCGGGCCGATTCGCCAAAACCATACATGCCGCCCAGACAGTTTTTCCAGACGATCTCCCCTAGTGACGACGGCGTGCCGGGCAAGCGGCGGCTCATCGCGGCACTCCTGACCGTGCCGGGTCTGGTGCCCGCGTTCGCGCACGCCCAGCTTTCGGGCGCGGCCGCGCAGCCCCAGCAGATCGACGGCCCGTCGGGCCTGCGGCTCGCCCCGCAACTCGAGGATCACCCTAACGCGTCGGGCCAGCACCCGGCGACCTTCGTGCTCGGCTATTCGACGACCGGCACGGTGGACACCGACCTCGCGGTGAGAGGCGCGGGGGAACTGCGCCAGGGCACGAACGTGGTAAAGGGCGACGCCCTGCACTACGACCAGGACACCGACATGGCCAATGCCTACGGCAATGTCGTGGTCGTGCAGAACGGCACGACGTTCACGGGGCCCGAGGCGCACCTGAAGGTCGAGGCGAACGAGGGCTTCATGCCCGCGCCGAAGTACCATTTCACGCTCACGGGCGGCTCCGGCAGCGCCGCGCGCGCCGACCTGCTCGACAGCGAGCGCTCGGTGCTCACGAACGGCACCTACACCGCGTGCCGCTGCTCGGCCAATCCGGCCTGGTACATCAAGGGCAGCGAGTTCGATTTCGATACCGGCAGCGACGAAGGCGTCGCGCACAACGCCGTGCTGTTCTTCCAGGACGTGCCGGTTTTCGCGAGCCCGTGGCTGTCGTTCCCGCTTTCGGGCGACCGCCGCAGCGGCCTGCTGCCGCCGACGTTCTCGGTCAGCTCGACGAACGGCTACGAAATCTCGCTGCCGTATTACTTCAACATCGCGCCGAACCGCGATTTCACGTTCACGCCCGAGATCATCTCGAAGCGGGGCGTCTTTTTGCAGGGCAACTACCGGTATCTCTCGACGAACTACTCGGGATCGATCACCGGGACGTTCCTGCCCGACGACGCGATTACGAAGACGAACCGCTACGCGCTGTTCATCCAGCACAACCAGAACTTCGGCAACGGGTTCGGCGGTTACGTCTACTACAACAAGGTCTCGGACAATACCTATCCGTCGGACCTGTCGTCGCCGGCCAACCAGTTCCTGAACGGCACGCAGACACTGTATCAGCAGGAAGCCGGCCTCACGTACAACAACGGCCCGTGGTCCGTGCTGGGGCGCTACCAGCACTGGCAGGTGGTCGAGTCGTCGACGCCGCCGTACGGCCGCGAGCCGCAGTTGAACGTGAAGTACGCGAAGTACAACGTCGGCGGCTTCGACTACGGCATGGAAGCCGACTACTCGCGCTTCCGCATCACGGAAGAGAACGCGACCGAAGGCGATCGCGTCGTCTTCAATCCGTACCTGTCGTACTCGTTGATGGGGCCGGGTTACTTCGTCACGCCGAAGGTTCAGTGGCACTTCGCGTCGTACAACCTGAGCAACATCGGGCCCGCGGGCACGACCTTCGGTTCCCCCGTCGGCACGCCGAAGAGCTTCACGGAATCGATTCCGACCTTCAGCTTCGACACGGGCCTCGTGTTCGACCGCTCGGTCCACCTGTTCGGCCAGGATTACATCCAGACGCTGGAACCGCGCCTGTACTACGTGTACACGCCGTACCGCAACCAGCAGTTCGCGCCCCTTTTCGATACCGCCGAGTCGGACTTCGGCCTCGCGGAAATCTTCACGCCGAATACCTTCGTCGGCAACGATCGCATCGCCGACGCGAACCGCATCACGGCCGCGCTCACCACGCGCTTCATCGACCCGGCATCGGGCGACGAGCGCGCGCGCTTCGTGATCGCGCAGCAGTACTACTTCCAGGACCAGCGCGTTACGCTCAACTCGGGCGAAAGCACGAGTCAGGCGACGCATTCGGACCTGATCGCGGGCGCGGCGCTCAAAATCGGGGCCGGTTTCGCTTCGGAAACGGCGTTCCAATATAATGCCGACAACAACCAGCTCACGAAGGCGAGCGTCGGTTTTGGGTACAGCCCGGGCACGAGCCGCGTGCTGAACGTGGCCTACCGCTACACGCGCGCGAACACCACGCTCGACTACCAGCCGATCAACCAGATCCTGGTCTCGGCTCAATGGCCGTTCTCGCACCGGGTGTACGCCGTGGGCCGCTTCAACTACGATCTGAACGGCCATCGGATCGTCGACGGCCTGGTCGGCATGCAGTACGACGCCGACTGCTGGGTGCTCGGGGTCGGCCTGCAGCGTTACGCGAACGGCCTCAATACGTCGGGCACGCCGAATTCGTCAACGCGGTTTCTCGCGCAGCTCACGCTCAAGGGACTCTCGAACGTCGACAACGGGCTGGTGGCCGCGTTCAGGACCGCTGTGCCGGGGTATACGCAGCTACCGGGTCAGGCGCCGCCGGATTCGCGCTTCACGGATTATCAATAACGCGTGATCCGGTTCGCTTTCCTCACGAAGGCGCTTCGGAGCAACGCGGTGTCGGTTGCATAGAGACGGGCGAAGCGTGCCCGCCAACATTGGAGTATCTGTGGGAATCATGAAAAAGCTTCGCCTGGCAGCGTACGCTGCGAGTCTCTTCGCCGTCGCAGGCGTGTTGCCGGCCACGCCGGCGCAAGCTCAAGGTCTCCCGGCCGGCAACGGCCAGACGGTCGATACGATCGCCGCAGTCGTCAATGACGGCGTGATCACGCAGCGCGAACTCGATAGCCGCGCGGAAATGATCGCTCACCGGCTGCAGCAGCAAAACGCGCCGGTGCCACCCGAGGACCAGTTGCGCGCGCAGGTGCTCAACCAGATGGTGCTCGAGCGCATTCAGCTTCAGAAGGCCAAGGAAGACGGCATCACCGTGGACGACGCCGCTGTGCAGCGCACGCTGGAGCGTCTCGCGCAGGCCAACGGCATGGATCTCGCCACCTATCGCGCGCGGATCGAGGCGGCCGGGGTGCCCTGGACCACGTTCATGCGCGATGCGCGCACCGAACTCACGCTCTCGAAGCTGCGCGAGAAGGAAGTGGACAGCAAGGTCACGGTGTCCGACGCCGAAGTCGCGAACTACATCGCGAGCCAGCGCGGACCGAACGCGGGCCAGTCGAGCGATCTGCACTTCCAGCACATCTTCATCAAGGCGCCGCTGAACGCCTCGGAAACCGACATCGAAGCCGCGCAGGCGAAGGCCAACGCGCTGCTCAAGGAAGCCCAGTCGGGCAGCAAGTTCGAAAGCCTCGCGAAGTCGAACTCGCAGGCGAGCGACGCGAGCAAGGGCGGCGACATGGGCTTTGTGCCGCAGTCGAAGCTGCCGCCCGAGCTGGTGACGGCCGCTTCCACGCTGCGCCCGGGCGAGGTGAATCCCACGGTGATCCGTACCAGCGACGGCTTCGAGATCGTGCGTCTCGTGGAGCGCCGCCAGGGGCAGGGTACGGCCGCCGACGCGCCCAAGCTCGTGCAAACGCACGTGCGCCACATCCTGCTGCGCGTGGGCGACGGCATGTCCGAGCCGCAGGCGCGCCAGAAGCTGCTCGAAATCCGCCAGGAAATCGCGGCGGGCGGCGACTTCGCCAAGTTCGCGCGCACCTACTCGCAGGACGGCTCGGCCTCGCAGGGCGGCGACCTCGGCTGGATCAGCCCGGGCGAAACGGTGCCCGAATTCGAGCGCGCCATGAACACGCTGCAGGACGGCCAGTTGAGCGAGCCGATTCGCACCGAGTACGGCTACCACCTGATCCAGGTGCTGGGCCGCCGCGACGCCGAAGGCTCGATCGCGCAGCAGATGGAACTCGCGCGTCAGGCCATCGGCCAGCGCAAGGCCGAGCAGGCCTACGCCGACTGGCTGCGCGAGCTGCGCGACAGCGCCTACGTCGATTACAAGATCGCGGGCATGACGCCGCCGCACAACTAAGCGCAGTCACGAGGGATCGAGCCATGAACGCCTCCGCATCGTCGTCGCCGGCTCCGCGGAGGGCGGGGCCGATCCGCATCGCCATCACCACGGGCGAGCCGGCCGGCGTCGGCCCGGAGCTGACGGCCGCCGCGCTGGCGGGCGCCTCGGCGCACTGGCCCGACGCGCAATTCGTCGTGCTCGGCGACAGCGCGTTGCTCGAAGCGCGCGCGAAAGCCGCCGGCGTCGAGTGGGGCGCGGTGCTGGCGAACCAGCCCGTGCAGGTCGAGCACGTGTCGCTCGCCGCGCCCGCGAAGCCCGGCAAACTCGATGCCGCGAACGGCCCCTATGTGCTGGCGTTGCTCGATCGCGCCATCGACGGTGCGCTGGCCGGCGAATTCGACGCGATCGTCACCGCGCCGCTGCAAAAGAGCACCATCAACGATGCCGGCGTGCCGTTCACCGGTCATACCGAATATCTCGCCGAACGCACGCATACGCCGCGCGTGGTCATGATGCTCGCGGGCACCGGCGCGCGACCGTTGCGCGTGGCGCTCGCCACGACGCATTTGCCGCTCAAGGACGTTTCCGCGGCGCTCACGGTCGAAGGGCTCGTCGAAACACTTGGCATCATTGACCATGATCTGCGTCATCATTTCGGCGTGCCGCTGCCGCGCATCCTCGTGACCGGCCTCAACCCGCACGCGGGCGAGAACGGCTACCTCGGGCGTGAGGAAATCGACACGATTTCGCCGGCGCTGGCCGCCGCCGCAGCACAAGGCATCGATGCGCGCGGGCCATACCCCGCCGACACGCTGTTCCAGCCGCGCTACCTCAAGGACGCGGACTGCGTGCTGGCGATGTTCCACGACCAGGGCCTGCCGGTCCTGAAATACGCGACGTTTGGCGAAGGCATCAACGTCACGCTCGGCTTGCCGATCGTGCGCACCTCCGTCGATCATGGCACCGCGCTCGACCTCGCCGGCACCGGCCGCGCGGACGCGGGCAGCCTGATCGCCGCCCTCGACACCGCCGTTTCGATGGCGCGCCACCGGCGCGCTATCTGACTGAATCCAGAGAAGATGTCCAACAGCAGCAGACAGCACCAGGGCCACTTTGCGCGCAAGCGCTTCGGCCAGAACTTCCTCGTCGATATGGGCGTGATCGACTCGATCGTCGACGTCATTCGGCCGCAGCGCGGGGAGCGCATGGTCGAGATCGGGCCGGGTCTCGGCGCGCTCACCGAGCCGCTCATCGAACGCGTCGCCACGCCCGAATCGCCGCTGCACGCGGTAGAGCTGGACCGCGACCTGATTGCGCGCCTCACGAAAAAGTTCGGACCATTGCTCGAACTGCATGCGGGCGACGCGCTCGCGTTCGACTTCGGCTCGCTCGCGGCGCCGGGCGAGAAGCCCACGCTGCGCATTGTCGGCAACCTGCCGTACAACATTTCGAGCCCGCTGCTGTTTCACCTCGTCTCGTTCGCCGACCGCGTGATCGACCAGCACTTCATGCTGCAGAACGAAGTGGTCGAGCGCATGGTGGCGCAGCCGGGCAGCAAGGCGTTCGGCCGCCTCACGGTCATGCTTCAGTATCGCTACGTGATCGACAAGCTGATCGATGTGCCGCCCGAGTCGTTTCAGCCGCCGCCCAAGGTGGATTCCGCGATCGTCCGCATGATTCCCTACGCGCCGCACGAACTGCCGAAGGTGAACGGCGCTCTGCTCGGCGAACTCGTGACGGCCGCGTTCTCGCAGCGCCGCAAGATGCTGCGCAATACGCTCGGAGATTACCGCGAACGCCTCGACTTCGACGCGCTCGGATTCGATCTGGCGCGCCGTGCCGAGGAAGTGCGCGTCGAGGAATATGTGAGCCTCGCGCAGGCGCTGGAAGGGGCAGGCGGCGCTTGATGCGCGCTTGAGGTCTCAGCAATGCGCCGCCATGCCGGCGGCGCATCCGCCTTCGCTCAGGACGCCTCGCCGCGCTGCGCCTCGTAGGCCTTGAGCTGGCTATAGACGACGCGCAGTACCGAAAGCTCGGTCGACGCATGCTGTGCCGCGCCGCCGCGCTGGATCAGGTCGCCGATCACGTGATCGGCCTCGATGCGCGAACCGTTCTGCACGTCGCGCAACATCGACGCGGTGAGCGACGAACCCTTGGCGAACAACATGCCGCGCGAACGCTCGACGAAGCTCTCGCGCACGGCGTGGCCGTGTTGGGCTGCGATTGCGCGGCATTCGGCGAAGAGACGCTCTACGATCGCGGCGCCGTCGGGCGTGGCGAGAATCACGCCGACGCTCGCACGGAAAAGACACGTGCTGCCCGCGAGGGACGCCAGGAACACCCACTTCTCCCACATCTCCTGCCGGATGTGATCGCTCGCCTTCACGTGGAAACCGGCATCGCCGAATTGATCCGCTACGGCTTGCGCGCGCGCCGACACGCCGCCGCCGAGTTCGCCGAACGTGATGGCTTGCACGTCGTTCAGATGCACGATCTCGCGCTTCTCGTTGAGCGTGGAGGCGATCAGGCACACGCCGCCGAGCACCGCCTGCGTGCCGAAGCGCGCCTGCAGGATTTCGAGATGGCGCATGCCGTTGAGTAGCGGCAGGATCAGCGTGCGCGGGCCGACGGCTGCGGCGAACGAATCGATGGCGTTGTCCAGGTCGTAGGCCTTGCAACTCAGCAGCACGAGATCGAACGGCTCGCCGCCCTGCGACTCTAGCGCTTCGCGCGTGACGGTCTTGACGTCGCCCAATGTGAGATCGCCCGCAGGACTGCGAATGACGAGGCCCGCCTCGCGCAATTGCGCGGCGCGCGCCTCGCGTACCAGAAACGTCACGTCACGCCCCGCAGCAGCGAGCCGGCCGCCGAAATAGCCGCCCGTCGCCCCCGCTCCGACTACCAGAATTCGCATGTCTACTCCTCGTTGCTTGCGTTTATCGAAATTACCGTGGGCAATTTCGGAATGGCGTTCATGCTAGAGCAAATCGGCGCACCTTGCCGGCGTCGGCAGAGCCGGCGTGTTTTTGGTACAGTCCGCTTTTTGACGACGGCATAACGGAGTACACCATGCGCCTTCTGCACACGATGATCCGGGTCGGCGACCTCGATCGCTCGATCAAGTTCTATACCGAACTGCTCGGCATGAAATTGCTGCGCCGCGAAGACTACCCCGATGGCAAGTTCACGCTGGCCTTCGTCGGGTACACGGACGAGCGCGACGGCACCGTGATCGAGCTTACGCATAACTGGGATACGGCTTCGTATGATCTTGGGACAGGGTTCGGGCATCTGGCGGTTGAAGTTGAGGATGCTTACGCTGCCTGCGCGAAGATCAAGGAGCAGGGCGGGACGGTGGTGCGTGAGGCTGGACCGATGAAGCATGGGTCTACGGTGATTGCGTTTGTGACCGATCCGGATGGGTATAAGGTGGAGTTTATTCAGAGGAAGTGAGGGAGTTGCTGAGGTGACGTCGGAGTATTCCGACGTCGTCAATTAAAGTTCATTGAACTTTAATTCGAATTGACAAATGTCCGATAATTAAAAAGAAAATACTGGGCGATTTGTGGGAATTTAAATATTCTTCTGCCTCTATCCCGGACTGGGTAAAAATGCGGTTGTTGTTGATTGCGTTCGCCATCGTTATTGGCGACCGATTTCATCTGTCATTTGCCAGATGAAACATATTGAAACAACTAATCTGCACTACGAATTATGCGATATCGGGCATCGTTAAATCTCTTATCATTCGCGAGTCGAAGCGGAATTTGAGATACGTTAGGATTGTCTGACAGTGCCCTTGAGAGTCCATTTAAGACTGATCCTATATACGGAAGTTCGCCAATAAACGAAACTGCGCGTCCAAACCAAACGAAAAAACTGGATCGGCAAAGCGCGTACGAGCCTATGAGCGCAGGTACGCGAAGGTTATCGTTTGTTCCGTGAGCGAGCCTGTTTGCTTATTTCACGGCGTGGTACATCTATACGCATCAGGCTCTGGTTGGTTGCCATGTGTGTTTGTCGCCTACGCTCGCTGAAATCCGAACCCGTTTCATCGTACCTACAGCGAACGTTGCCTCGGCGATAAAGAGCCTATGCATTCGACTACTCACACTGATGCTTCAGTAGCAATCCGAAATGGCGGCATGCTGGCGCGTCTGTCCGATGTGGTCGCGATTGCCGGCGGCGCGCTTCTGACAGTGCGAGCACCTGGAATCTCCGATGGGTCGGGTTATGACAGCGCTTTGGTAGCGTTTTCCATGTTGCTGGCGCTGATGCTCTTCCCGTCGTGGGGAATGTATCGGATCGCACGATGGCGTCTTTTCTGGCGCTGTGTTTGTGTGCCGGTGCTGGCTTGGCTCTTCGTCCTGGGCGCATCTTGTGCGGTTGTCACGGTGCTGCATCGCACATATCACCCTGCAACCGACTGGCTTAGAGAGTGGGCGTTCGTTTCGTCGGTTGGGGTGGTGCTCTCGCGCGTTGCAGCACATGCAATCTATTTGCGACTGGCCCGGCAAGATGCGCGCACCGCTACGGTCGCCGTTGTCGGCAATAACGCCAATTGCCGCCAACTCATGCGCAAGGTCGGGACGACGCGAGACTCCATGTATCGCATAACAGCCGCATTCAACACAAACCCCGGTGTCGATTCCGTACCGCTCGGCCTGCCGACGTTCTGCGATCGCGAGGCGTTTGTCGAATATGTGCGCAACTCTCACATTGAGGAAGTTTGGCTGGCAGTGCCGCTTTCGGAAGGGTCGACGATCGTTCCGTTCATAGAAATGCTTCGCAACGATCTGATCAACATTCGATTCATTCCCGACGTGAGCGGGCTTTCCGTCTTTCACGCGGGGACGGTCGATCTTGAGGGTACGTCCGCGATTAATCTCGTGGCCTCGCCAACACCTTCGCATTTGCTCGTCGGGAAGGAAGCCTTTGACCGGATCTTCGCGCTGTTCGCATTACTGGTACTTGCACCGGTTTTCCTTGCTGTAACCGTTGCGATCAAGTTCTCTTCTCCAGGGCCTGTGTTCTTCACGCAGCGTCGCAAGGGAGCCAACGGAAAGATCTTCAGCATCTACAAATTCCGAAGTATGCATGTGCACGCCGAGGCCAGTGGCCTTGTGAAACAGGCGACGCGCAACGACCCGCGCGTGACACGTGTTGGAGCGTTTCTACGGCGTACAAGTCTCGACGAGCTTCCACAGTTCCTCAATGTTCTTCGGGGTGAAATGTCCGTCGTCGGGCCCCGTCCTCACGCCATCGAGCATGACAAGCTTTATCAGGACATCGTGGATGGGTATATCCATCGATATCGCATCAAGCCTGGTATTACCGGATGGGCGCAGATCAATGGTTTTCGTGGCGAGACCGATCGCATCGAGAAGATGCAGGGACGTGTTGCCCATGATCTTTATTACCTCAGCAACTGGTCATTCTGGTTCGACATCCGGATTGTCGTTGCCACGATTTTTAAAGGACTGGTTCATCGCAATGCATATTGAAGGCTGGAGAGCGGAAGTGGCAGTGAGATTGACAGAATCGCAGCGCTGTGGAAATACCGGAGGGTGGGGAAAATGTGCGGTGCGCTTCTTGAGCACCGGTGTCGCCGCGGCGCTTTGCATGACGCTCGCAGCATGCATGATCGCCCCTGGCATGCGCATGTCCACGTCGGCAACTGGCGCTTCGACCGGAGTAAAGGAGACAGCCGGAAAATCGGGTGCCTCTGCTGCGCCAGCCAGTGGTGAATCTTCCTCCGGAAATCCGGCGGACGAAGCGACTTCGAACTCGTCACAAAAGGCCGATGCGACACAGGCGACGCCTGAAGTGCCCGTTACCGAACTCGACATTGGGGTCGTCAAGCGGCTTCGCGAAGAGCGAGTCGCGACACAGCATCAGCAGGCAATGCTGCTTGGCAATGTGCCGTCGCCGTACGCGATCGGTATCGGCGACGTTCTGCAGGTCGTCGTTTGGGACCATCCGGAACTGGCTGCGGCATCGGCGGTAGCGCCTTCGCAGTCGCAATCGCGTCCGGCGGATCCGAGTCCAGGTTTCGTCGTCGATCAATCGGGCGATATCACGTTTCCCTATGCCGGCACGATTCACGTAGTCGGGTTGCGACCGGAGGAAGTGCAAAAACGCCTGGTGGCCACACTTGGCAAATACTTCGTCAAGCCGCAAGTGACGGTGCGCATGGCTTCGTATCGCGCCCACGAAGTCTATGTGGATGGCGCGGTCCACACGCCAGGCTCCGTAGCCCTGAACGATGTGCCGATGTCGCTGTATGAAGCAGTCTCGCGCGCCGGTGGCTTTGCGGATACAGCGGACCAGAGCGACCTCGTGCTGGTTCGTGGCGGCGAGACGCATCGCATCAATATGACCCAGATGCTCGCGAGTGGATTGGCGCCATCGCGTCTCTACCTGAAAGCGGGCGACATGTTGCGCGTGACAGCGCGCGATGAGAACGATGTGTACGTCATGGGCGAAGTCAACAAGCCCATTTCGGCGATCCCGCAGCGCAACGGTCGCATTACGCTTGCCGATGCGCTGTCGCAGGCCGGTAGTGTCAACGCAACGACGGCGGATGCTGCCCAGATGTTCGTAATTCGTGGCGCGCTTGACAGCAAACCGCAGGTGTTCCACCTCGATGGCCGTTCGCCCGTGGCAATGCTGGTGGCGAAGGAGTTCGATCTGCAGCCGAAGGATGTCGTTTATGTGGACGGAAGCGGTCTTGTCCGGTTTAGCCGCGTGCTGAGCTTATTGCTTCCTGCAATCAACGCCGGTATGACGGCGGGTATCCTGGCTAAGTAGTGAGCTCTCGCGCCACATCGACGGGAACTGACAAGGAAAGCTAACTATGAGCATTCTGGAGCGCGAAGCAACAATGAATCAACATGCCGATGAAGCGGAGCCCGGAATGGCTCGCGCGCGTCCGGAAACCGAAGTGGGTCAGGCGAGTATCGTCCCGGTTATATTGGCGGGAGGCGCCGGCTCGCGGCTGTGGCCGCTGTCGCGCGAGCAATACCCCAAGCAACTGATCGACGTGCTTGGCGACAGCTCACTACTTCAGGCCACGGTAAGCCGAATGCGGGGTTTTCGTTGCGAATCCGGCGTCTGTGCCGATTCCATTATCGTCTGTGGTGATGAGCACAAGTTCGCGATCGCTGAACAGCTACGTGAGCTTGGCGTTCGTTCGCGCATCGTTGTGGAACCCGATCGTCGCGATACCGCGCCGGCACTCACGCTAGCCGCCTTGGCGGCTGCTGCGCAGAAGGACGACGCCATCATCGTCGCGATGCCGGCAGACCACGCGATCGCCGATGTGGATGCGTTTCAGAAAGCCATTGCGTCCGCGGTGCGCAATGCGCAGGCAGGCCACATCGTGACGCTTGGCATACCTCCGACGCGCCCCGAAACCGGCTTTGGCTACATCCGGCTCGGTGACAAGTTTCAGGACGGTGCGCACAAGATTCTGGGCTTCATGGAAAAGCCGCCGGTCGAATTGGCCGCACAGTATTTGAAGTCCCGCGAGTATTGGTGGAACAGTGGAATCTTTGTCATGCGTGCGAGTGTCTGGCTCGAGACGCTTCGTCGTTTGCAGCCGAAGATCTACGAGGCTTGTACTGCGGCATATTCCCAAGGAGCCACGACGAGCGCGTACTTTGCGCCCGACGCCGAAGCGTTTGTGCAGTCGCCTGGCGATTCGATCGACTATGCGGTGATGGAGCATCTTGGTTCGGCTGCCGACATAGCGCAAGGCGTCGTTGTGCCTCTGGATGCAGGTTGGTCCGATCTCGGTTCGTGGGATGCGGTTTGGGATGTGCTCGATAAGGACGAAAACGGAAACGTCGCGCGTGGACGCGTGGTGTTCGAGGGTACGAGGTCAAGCATTGCGTACTCCGAAGGACGCCTGATTGCCTGTGTGGGCGTTGACGACATTGTTGTTGTCGAGACGCCCGATGCAGTTCTTGTCGCTAACAAGTCGCGTGTTCAGGAAATCAAGCAGCTAGTCGGACATATCCGCGATCAACATGCACCGGAGGCAGACGCGCACCGCAAGGTTCGCCGGCCTTGGGGCTACTACGACGCTATCGATAAGGGAGAGCGGTTCCAGGTCAAGCGCATCGTTGTGCAACCTGGCGCATCCCTCTCACTCCAGGTTCATTACCACCGCGCGGAACATTGGATCGTTGTGAGCGGGACCGCGCGCGTTACTCGTGGCGAAGAGCAGTTTTTGCTCGGTGAGAACGAATCGACATACATACCGCTTGGTGTAATGCACCGCCTTGAGAACCCGGGGCGAATGCCACTCGAAATGATCGAAGTGCAGTCGGGGTCTTATCTCGGCGAGGACGACATCGCGCGATTTGCCGACACGTACGGACGAGGCTGACAAAAGAGCGTTATGTCGAGCGACGAGTGGGCTTAATCGTGCGGGTGTTATCAGAATAGGAGCGACCGAGTTGATCGACCACGTCCTCGTAGTATGTGAAGGAAATATCTGTAGGAGTCCGATGGCTCAGGGAATTCTTGCCCATCGTCTTTCTCAGGTGTCCGTGATATCGGCAGGTTGTGGCGCGCTTGCCGGAAAGGCCGCTGATCCAGTCGCAATCGAATTGATGGCTGACCGCGGGATCGATATCAGCAAGCACGTAGCCACGGATTTGAACATTGAACACGCAAGTAGATCGCAACTGATTCTTACGATGACGCAGGAACAGAAGAAGGAAATCGAGAAGAGATACCCGTTCTCTAAAGGGCGCGTTTTTCTCTACTCCGCGCATGATGGAGAAGATGTGATTGACCCTTATCGCAAGGGGCGCGCGGTATTTGAAACGTCTCTGGCGCAGATCGAACGCGGAGCGGGCTATTGGGTTGACTCGATCAACCGCTTAAGAAAGTGATGAAATGATTCAGTCGATGCAAAGCAAGACAATTGAGTTGCCCGAGAGCGATGAGGTTCATCTCGCAGAATACATCAACATCATCCGTGATGGGTGGCGTCTCGTTGTGGCTATCGCAGCCGCATTCCTGGTTGTCGGCATTCTTTATGCATTTCTCGCGACGCCGGTTTTTCGTGCCGACGCGATGATCCAGATTGAGGATGGCACAAGCACGGCGAATGACGCGCTCGGTCAACTCGCGTCGATTTTCGACACCAAGCAAACTGCCGTTGCTGAAATCGAGTTGATACGCTCGCGGCTCGTGGTCGGCCAGGTGGTTCAGGCGATGCATCTGGATATCAGCGCAAAGCCGCGGTATTTCCCGTTGTTTGGCGCAAAGGTCGCACGCAAAGCTGACGCATCGACACTGGCGACCCCTTGGTTTGGATTGGGCCAATTTGCTTGGGGCGGAGAGCAGATTGGTGTTTCGCGGTTCGATGTTCCGCAGGAAAACTACGACGAGAAGTTCACACTGGTGGCATTGCAGGACGGGGCGTATGAACTGAAGGACGATGATGGTCAAACCGCGCTCAAAGGTCACGTTGGATCGATCGCGCGCGCCGGTCAGGGTGAAAGTGGAATTGCCCTGAAAGTCGATCGCCTGGTTGCTCGCCCCGGGACGCAATTTGTACTGCAACGCGCGTCGACGTTAGACACAATCGGCAAGCTCCAGGAGAAGATGGTCGTTGCCGAAAAGACGAAATTATCCGGAATCGTTGGCGTAACGCTCGATGGAGTTGATAGTGAGAAGATCGCGAAAATTGTTAATACAGTAGCTTCTGCATACGTTCAGCAAAATATAGATAGAAAGTCGGCCCAAGCAGAGCATACGCTGGGGTTTCTTCAGCAGCAGTTGCCTGATCTGCGTAAGCAACTCGACGAAGCTGAGGACCGCTACAACGCATTTAGAAATAGGAACGGCACCGTTGATCTAACTGAAGAGAGTCGGTTGCTTCTTCAGCAGATCGTTGACAACAAGACCAAGCTCGTCGATCTTCAGCAGCAGCGCATCGAGATGATACAGCGCTTTACCGAGTCGCACCCGGCCGTCGTGGCGCTCGATTCGCAGATTTCTTCATTGGAAGCGCAGCAGGCGCAACTAGGTAAGCGCGTCGGCACATTGCCGGACACGGAGCAATCTGCACTGCGTCTCTTGCGGGACGTTCGTGTCAATACGCAGTTGTACACAAGCCTCTTAAACAACGCCCAACAGTTGCGGATTTTGAAAGCGGGCCAAACGGGTTCGGTGCGTGTCGTTGACTTCGCGGTTGCACAGATTGAGCCTGTGAAGCCCAAGCGTCCACTAGTGATTACGCTGGCGCTTCTTCTTGGTCTTGTGGCGGGTGTTACGACTGTCTTTGCGCGTCATTCGTTGTTCGGCGGCGTTGAAGATAGTGAAGAGATCGAACATGTGCTGGGGCTGCCGGTTTACGCGACGATTCCTCATAGCGACGTGCAGGAGCAAAGTAAAGAGACGGACCGAAGCTACGGAAAGAACGTCAAACAGATGCTTGCAGCCAGGGCGCCAAACGATGTGGCGATCGAGGGAATTCGTAGTCTGAGTACAGCGCTTCAATTTGGATTGCTTGGAACGTCAAACAATATATTTGTTGTTACAGGGCCTAGCCCTGGTATCGGCAAATCTTTTACAGCGGTCAATCTCGCGGCGATATTGGCCGCGGGTGGGCGACGCGTACTGCTTGTAGACGGCGATATGCGAAGAGGTGATATCCATCGCCAGTGTGGGATCGCACGTCAGCCGGGCCTTTCCAACATTATCGCCGGCTTCGACGTCAACAAAGCCATCGTCCGTGAGACTTTGCCGAACCTCGACGTGTTGCCTAAGGGAGCCATTGCGCCGAATCCGGCGGAGCTATTGATGAGCACGCGTTTCGAAACGCTGCTTGAGGATTTTTCCAGTCGATACGACCTCGTGATTATCGACACGCCGCCGATCCTTGCCGTTACCGACGCGGCCCTGATCGGGCGTCATGCGGCCGCGACGTTGCTTGTGGCGCGACACGGCTGTCATCCGATGCCGGAACTTGTCGAAGCGGCTACCCGGCTCCGCAACGCCGGCGTGACGCTGAAAGGCGCGGTGCTTACCGATGTGCCTCGTGGTACTCGCGGTAGAGCGACCTACTACGGCTATGAAAGTGTGTCGGAATGATAGCGATCCCCCCGTATTTTCATGGTGGCACACCGGCCGAGAAGCGTGTTGTGGCGATTTACCGCAACCAGCTGTTCAAGCCCTCTGAGCCTTTCATAGCTCTTCAGGCGCGCCATCTCTCGTCATTTGAACCGGTGTTCGTCGGGCGCGAACGATTGGGTGCATCGCCTGAAGGGCTGCATAGCATCGCGATCGAGTCGCGCGAACAGATCGGCAAATTCGTTCATGCAGTATCGGGACGGTCATCGGGGTTGAACCGCGAGGTTGCACGTTCCAGACCGTCGATTGTCCATGCGCATTTTGGCGTGGATGCGCTGTACGGCGCCTCGCTTGCGCATTCGTTACGCGTTCCGCTGATTGCGACGCTGCATGGCTTCGACGTAACAGTGCGGCGATCAGAGCTCCTGATGTCGGGTTCACCTGCGTTGATTCGATATGGGTTGTTGCATTGGCGCCTTGCGAAATCGGCGAAGCGCTTGCTGTGCGTATCCGAGTTCATTCGTAGGAAGGCGATCGACTTCGGGTTCCCCGAGGAGAACCTGCTGACGCATTACATCGGCATCGATTTGAGTCAGTTCACGCCGACGCTGCGCACGCGCGCCGAAACATTCCGCATCCTGCACGTTGCGCGGCTCGTCGAGAAAAAGGGGACGCGCTATTTGCTTGAAGCGTTGTGTCGCTTGCCGGAGCGCGATCGTATCCACGTTCACCTTGACATCATCGGCGAAGGGGCGTTGCGCGAGCAACTTGAAAACATGGTTTTGCAAAATGGAATCGGCGGGAACGTGACGTTTCACGGTACCAGGAGTCAGTACGACGTGCGCGAGATCCTGGCGACTGCCGATGTCCTGTGTCTACCCAGCGTAACAGCAGCCAATGGCGATGCGGAAGGCCTGGGCATGGTAGTCCTGGAGGCGGCGGCGAGTGGTGTGCCAGTTATAGCGACGCGGCACGGGGGGATCCCCGAAGCGGTTGTCGACGGTGAAACCGGTATGTTGCTGCCAGAGCGGGATGCCGTGGCACTAGCCAACGCGATCACTTTTCTCGTGGAAAACGAACCGGCTCGATCACGAATGGGACGTAATGGAAGGTTACATGTGGAAAGGAATTTCGACGTGGTCAAACAGTGCGCTGTGCTCGAAGATATTTACCGCGAGATTGTGGAAGCGAGATGAGAACGGAACGACTGTTGATCCTATCCCGGTCGATTCCGCAGCATCGTATCGGAGGGCTGGAGGTCATGACATGGGATCTGGCCAAGGCGATCGCGCGCCAGGGTGTGGAGGTTATCGTAGGTACGACCGAAATAGCGGGGATGCCGGCCCGGTTCGAGCAGGATGGCGTAGGTGTCCAGACGATCGCAGGCGCAGCCTCGGGGCGCTATTCGAGGCAATTCTGGCAAGGTACGCGAGAACTTTTCCTTGAAGTGAGAACCAGCAGGCAGCTCGGAGTACTCGGTGTCAGCGCGGCGGGCAGAGAGGTGGCGATGATGGGGGCGCAGCGCGATCAGCCCGTCGTGATGCAGGCGCACGGCAGCAGCCTCGGCGAAATCCGAACGAAATGGAAGACAGCGTCGGCCAGATCGATGGCTGCCTCCGTGCGAAACATGGTTTGGCTTTTCAAGGACCGCGCAGTCCGCGCACGATATGACGCGACGGTATGCGTTTCCGAAGTCGTCAAGCATGAGTTGTTGCATCCACTATCGCGCCTCGGCGCCGATGACAGTCGCATGCTGGTCATTGACAACGGTATCGACCAGCTATTGTTCGCTCCGGATCCTCATGCACGTGACGCAATTCGTACAAAACTGGGCTGGGGCACAGCCCCCGTAATCGTCTGCGCATGCCGCATGCACGTGGAAAAGGGCGTTGCGCAATTGATCGACAGCTTTGCAATCCTGCACAAATGCAATCCCGCCGTGCGGATGATTCTGGTGGGCGACGGACCGGACAAAGGTGGCTTGGAAGGTCTCGTCGCCGAACTTGGTTTTGCACGAAGCGTTCACTTCACCGGGGCGCTCCCAAGGGAGGAGGTAGCTCGTTACCTGAATGCGGGTGACGTGTTCGCGTTTCTCTCGATGCGTGCCGAGGGCGCGCCGCTCAATCTACTAGAGGCGATGGCTGTCGGCTTGCCATGTGTCGTCTCGGACCATCTTATGAGTCGTGTTCCGGATCGGCGGGCGGTCTGGGGCGTTGATGCGCAGAACCCCGAAGCTGCGGGGCAGGCGCTGCAGCGGGCGTTGGATCATGCCAAGGGTGGTGGACGCAGCGTGCTCGATATGGCGCGTTCGATCGATCACTGTGCGAGCCGATACATCGAACTGTTTCGGGAGCTTCGTACGAATGGTCGATATCCGGCGTAATAACAGAACTTTGTTTGTGCAAATGTAGGCTGTGATCGACGAGCTATACCGGCGACATCGGTTGCGATCGGATAAAGGCGCGCAGGTTAATTGATTTCCTGCTGGAGAGGCACTGTGGAATGTGAAGATATCGTACTCCTATCTACTGCGGACTGGGACAACCCTTTTTGGACGAACAAGCAACATGTGGCAGTCGAACTGGCGCGCCGAGGCCACCGCGTCCTTTATGTCGATTCGATCGGCTTGCGCCAGCCGTCCGCGTCGTCGGGCGATATACGTCGCATCGTGCGACGCATCGCAAAGAGCATTAAGGGCGCGCGGCAGGTACAGGAGCGGATCTGGGTCTGGTCGCCGATCGCTATTCCCATGCACCAATACAATATCGTGCGCTTCTTCAATCGAATGCTTCTTTCGCTAGGGCTAGCGGCATGCACGACGCATCTCCGCTTCAGGCGTCCGATCGGTTGGACGTATAACCCGCTGACCACGCAGTTCTTCGATTTGTCGAGTTTCAAAAAGCTCGTATACCACTGCGTGGACGAGGTGAAAGCTCAACCGGGTGTACCGTGCGAGGTCGTGGAAATTGCGGAAAAGGAACTGACACAGTCTTGCCAGATCTGCTTCGTTACCTCCGAGCATCTTCTGGCGACGCGAAAGGAGTGGAAGCCCGAGACTTACTACTTCCCGAATGTGGCTGACTATGAGCATTTTGCCTCGGCGATGGATCGTGGACTTGCTGTTCCCGACGATCTCAACGCGATTCCGGGGCCGCGCGTCGGTTTCATTGGAGCGATCAGCGAATACAAGGTGGACTTCGAGTTGCTGGCCCGCATGGCGCGCGAGCATCCCGAATGGTCGATCGTGTTAATCGGACGCGTTGGGGAAGGCGATCCCTCCACGACTGTTTCGAAGGTCGAGGCGTTGCCAAATGTCCATCTACTTGGCGCTCGGCCTTACGAGTGTTTGCCGGCCTATCTGAAGGGCATTGACGTAGCTATCTTGCCTAGTCGCCTGAATGAATACACGCGTGGGATGTTTCCAATGAAGTTCTTCGAGTATTTAGCGGCTGGCAAGCCCGTCGTCGCTACCAATTTGCATGCGCTCGCGGATTTCACCGACGTATGCACGCTTGCAAACGACCACGCGTCTTTCGTCGCTGGCGTGGAGCGTGCTTTGGTGGACTCGGCGGAAGAACGCTCCGCGCGCATATCGCTGGCGCAGGAATACACGTACGAACGCAGAACCAGCCGGATGATGGACCTGGTGAACGGTCTGGGAGCATGACATGAGCATTCTCTCGGGACGCAGAGTCGCGATCGTTCACGACTGGCTCGTCGCTCGCGGTGGGGCTGAGCGGGTGCTAGAGAAGATCGTCGAGATATTTCCTGATGCGGACGTCTTCACAGTCGTCGATCATTACTCGGATGCCGACCGCCAGTTCATCGGGGGCAAGCGTTCTCGCACGACCTTCATCCAGAAACTGCCTTTTTCGCGATCAAAGTATCGCTCTTACCTTCCGTTCATGCCGCTCGCAATCGAGCAACTGGATCTTTCGGGATATGACATCGTCATTTCCAGTTCGCACGCGGTGGCAAAGGCTGTGCTGGTTGGCCCGGATCAGTTTCACGTGTCCTATGTGCACTCTCCGATGCGATATGCGTGGGACTTGCAGAACCAGTATTTGCGCGAAGCGAGGCTGAACCGCGGACTCAGGACGGTATTTGCGCGCTGGATGTTGCACAAAGTGAGGATGTGGGATGCGAGGACTGCAGTTGGCGTCGATGCGTTTGCCGCAAATTCGAACTTCATCGCCCGCCGTATTAACAAGTCGTATCGACGACAGGCCACCGTGATTTATCCGCCAGTCGACACAGACGCGTTTTCCCTACATGTGCCAAAGGAGCCATTTTATTTGACTGCATCGAGACTCGTGCCATACAAGAAGGTACCGGCCATCGTGGAGGCGTTCAGACAGATGCCGGACAAAAAGCTCGTTGTAGTCGGCACGGGCCCAGAGTTGCAGCTCGTCAAGTCACTTTCAGCTCCTAACATTGAGATTCTCGGCTATCAGCCTTTCGCAACGCTGCTTTCACTAATGCAGCGCGCAAGCGCATTCGTCTTCAACGCGGAAGAGGACTTCGGTATTGTGCCGGTCGAAGCGCAGGCCTGCGGGACGCCCGTGATCGCGTACGGGCAGGGCGGCGTGTGCGAATCGGTGCGCGATGGCAGCGAAGGCTCGCCTACTGGTGTCTTCTACGACGCTCAGGATGCAATGAGCATCGCGAGTGCGGTACGGCAGTTTGAACTAAACCGGGAGCGCTTTGACCCTCACGTATGCCGCGAGAACGCGCTTCGCTTTTCGGCTGACTCCTTCAAGCACCGCTTTGAGCGCTTCGTGAGCGACGGATACGCGGCGTTCAGATGCGGGGCTATGGGCAGATGAACCTGGTTCAAGTGCGTTACGGATGTGCGGTGCAATTCAGGAAGGCGAGTGGAACGTGAGTCGAACGTCGGTAGACAAGAAGTTGAAGGCGATGCTAGAGCTGCTTCTGGGGATGTTGGTCCTGTTGATCCTTCTTATCGATAGTGACGCCGTTCGGCCGGTATTGTTTGCATGCGTGGTTTATTCCGTGTGCCAGTTCGGAGAGGCGATTGCGTCGAGAGAGGCTAGACCGATCGCGACGGTCTTCTGGCTTTATCACGCCTTTTTTCTGTTGATTCCGGGCTGGCTGCAGGTGACCAACAACTTTTATCCGTGGGCACGCATAGCTACGGATGCCGATATGGAGTACGCACTATGCGCCGTGGTTCTCGGCCTCTGGTCGTTCTCGATTACATATCGCTTGAGAAAAGGGCGCGTGAGTAATGTTGCTGCGCCCGCCGAAGGGATTTCTTCAACACGCATAAATGCACTCAAGGTCATGCTTGCACTAGCGGCCACCATTCCCGCAGGCGCATTGATCGCGATTGTCGGACCCGCGAGCTTCTTGCAGGAACGCAGTGCGTTGGGCGAGCTGGTCTATCAATCCGACACTTTGGCGCTCATCTACAACGCGGCGAAGTTCTCGGTATTCGGCGTAGCCATCACGCTAGCCACCTACGTGAAAAACTCACGCCACGTGCGATCCACGTCCCAACGCAAGCGTTACTTGTCGATGCTTACGATGTTTGCCGCGATCTGCGCAGTCGTCGCCGTTTTTGTGAACAATCCGCTGTCTAGTCCGCGATTCCATTTTCTTGGAATGATGTTGGTCGCGCTACTCGTTCTTCGACCGCTACGCAAAAGGGGCGTACGTATAGTCGTGTGGGCGGTGGCGCCAGTGTTCCTCTACACCCTATTTCCTGTCGTAAAAAATCTGGGTGAGGTCATGTCGCACCAGGGCAATCTGTTGCCCGACGTTGGCGCCTATCTAATGGGTGGGGTCGATTTCGACGGCCTGCAGCAACTCGCCAATATCGCTCGTATGACCGAAGGTGTCGGCATATCTTGGGGTAGCAACTTTCTCTCGGCGATTTTTTTCTGGGTGCCGCGTTCGCTTTGGGCCGGGAAAGCGACGATCACTGGTGCGTTGGCCGCCGATTATGTCGGCTACGAGTACTCGAATCTGTCCGCGCCGCTCGTAGGCGAGGCATTTAGCGGACTGAGCTTTTTGGGCGTAGTGGTGTTCTTTGCCGCCATGGGCTGGCTTGCTGCCAGGTACGATGGCCGATATGACACGTCGCTCAAGCAGCGTGTGATCGGGCTCGACCGCCTGCTGGTCGGCACCATTGCAGGATTTCTGTTCATTCTTTTGCGTGGGTCCCTCAATGCGGTATTTCCGCAAATCGGGGTATCGCTTTTGGTAGTAGTCACTTTGGCTCCGCGTCTCAACGGCGCCGCCCATACGCTGGTTAAGCGGCGCGGTCGTGGTGTGCAGGCAGCGCCTGCGGCGCGCCAGGCCCAACCGGAGCAGACTGCATGACGAAGCCGCATGACATGGAGGGCCCACTTCTCCCGATCGGATTTTGTTCGTGAAGCTCAAGCATACACTCAAGAACTTTGGATTCAACCTAGGCGGATCTGCGCTGCCAATTGCGGTTTCGCTTATTACGGTGCCGGCTTATTTGCACCATCTAGGCGAGGTCAGATATGGCATTCTGACGTTCGTTTGGACACTGGTGGGCTATTTCGGCATTCTGGACCTTGGGATAAGCCGAGCTACCGCAAACCGGATTTCGAAGGCTGTGCACCGTGACATGAACGAGGTTCACTCGGTCCTTTGGAGTGCGATCTATCTAAACACGGCGCTCGGCTTGATTGGCGGGATTGTCTTTTATTTCGGCGGGGACTGGATTTTGCATCGTCTCGTAAAAGCGCCGGCGTCGTATCAATTGGAGATTGTGCGATCGGTTCTTTGGATCGCAGTGGCCATTCCGTTCGTGAATCTTTCCGCGGTGCTCGGCGGTGCGCTCGAAGGGGCCGAGCGGTTCGGTATTTACAACGGCGTACAGTTCGTCGGGACGTTGGGCGTTCAAACGTTGCCGCTCTTTGCCGGGTTGATGGTCGACCCGTCGCTGGATGTCGTGGTTCCCGCAGCGACCATCGCGCGCATCGTTACCTGTGTAATGCTCGCAGTGGTGGTGCGCGATGCGTTCGAACTGCGAGGGCTCGGGCAGTTTTCGCGCGCACGGGCGCTCGATCTGCTTCACTTCGGAAAATGGGTCGTGACTTCATCGTCAGTGAGAGTTCTGGCGGATAACGCCGACCGGTTCGCGGTTGGTTCGATCATCGGCGCCGCAGCGCTTAGCACCTATGGTGTGCCTCAGAACCTGATCGTTCGCTGCATGCTGATGCCCAACGCGCTCGCTCGCACGATGTTTCCCCGCTTTTCCAGCAGCGCTCCAGATGACGCACGACGTCTTTGCCTGCACGCCTTGCGGATCCATGGGTACATTTACACCGCCTGCCTTGTGGTTGCCCTTTGGGTCGTCAAACCTTTTATGATTCTCTGGGTAGGTCATGCGTTCGCGACGGGCGCGATTCCAGTTGTCCGTCTGCTTATTCTTGGTGTATGGGCGGCCGGTCAGGCCGTGATCGTTGTTGCATATCTGCAAGCAACCGGACAGCCAAACGTTGTGGCCAAGCTTAGCCTGTTCGAAACGCCCGTGCTGCTATTGGCGATTTGGTTCGCCGCGTTGCACTTCGGCCTCGCCGGAGTGGCGATCGTTGTCGTACTGCGCAATTTGTGCGACGCGCTGGTGTTGCTCTGGCGCGGCCGTCTCATCGCGGGTGGCGCGCTTTCTGCCGTAATTTCGGCGACATGCCTTGCACTGAACTACGCGCTTGCCGCAAAGGACCTTTCGTTACTTGCGCAGATCGTGTGCGCCGTAGTGAGCGTCGGGGCAATGGCAGCATTTGCCGCGAGCGCGCGTGTTAGTCAACTCATGAAACCGGTCATTCAGGAATGAGGAGTATGTTGCCGGTCCACCGGACCGGGCAATCTTGCCCGGAAAGGCTAACGAGCACGGGGCGCCGAAAAGCGCGTCTCGCGGTCGTGATGCAATCCTTTCTGAGGGCCACTCGGGCGCTCGTCGTGTTCGCGCTTTCTGCGTCAGTCGTTGCGGCGCCGCTCGTGGTCAACGTCCGGAGCTATGGTGCGGCAGGGGACGGCCAGGCTGACGACTCTGCGTCATTGCAGCGCGCGATCGAAGCATTGAATGCGGCTGGCGGCGGGGAGTTGTATTTTCCAGCCGGTACGTATCTGCACAGCGAGGAAATCACGGTTAGCGGGCACGTGAAGGTGTACGGTACGGGCTCTGCAAGCGTGCTCAAAGCACTCGCGCCTGCGAGAGCGGCCCTCGTTTTTATGAATGCCACCCAGTGCGGCGCAGAAGATCTTCGATTCGTCACTGAGGCAAAGACGCGACTTCACGAGCAGAATTCCGCAGCCCTTGTGATGGATCACGCGGAAAACTGTTTCATAAGAAATATTTCGATAGAGGGCAGTGCGTCAGTCGGCATCTTGATCGCGAACAGCCATGGGGTGGCTATCTCGGGAAACCATATCGAGGATACGTTGGCAGACGGTATTCATGTCGTAAACGGTTCCGCTGATGTGATTGTCGAGAACAATTCGGCCTCAAATACCGGCGACGATTCGTTTTCCGCTGTCGCGTACGCAAGCTGGCCAAAGCAGACGGACAACGTGGTCATATCAGGCAACACGAGCATTTCGTCGCACGCGCGAGGAGTTGCCTGTATCGGAGCGAGCCATTGCGGAATATTCAATAACACGATCAGGAATCCGCGTGGGCATGGGATTGCCGTCGCTTACGAGTCGACCTACGACACCTACCGTCCCTTTGGCGCGAGGCTGAAGGGCAATCGGATAGCAACTGTGAATCCTTCGAAGGGAACCAATTCGGTGCTGGTGAGTGGCGCAAGGGATGTCGAGATGGAATCAACCGCGATCGATGGCGGCAACCCGGTGCTGGTGAGCGACAGTTCGGGGATTGTTGTCAGGAATCTGGTAGTGAATGAGCAGGTGGGCGCACCGATTCTGGAGCGCGGGCACGTTCAAATGAAAATTGAAGGCGTCAGTGCCAACGGCAACGCGCTCGCCGGCGGAGTGTCCATTGTGAGAAAAATTCAGTAAGGGGCAGTTGGTTCGGTCTTGAGGTGCGGTCCAGCCAAGCCTGATGGGAAAAGACAAATGAAAATATTGCATTTGGCCAATGATGTGCGCGAAAGCGGAAATGGCATTATTAACGTGCTGGTCGATCTGGCGTGTAATCAGGCCAAAAGAGGACACGAGGTCGTTGTTGCCTCCGGCGGCGGCGAATATGTCGGACTGCTCGAACGGCACGGTGTGCGCCACATTGCGCTCCAGCAACGCCCGCTACCGAAGGTGATGCTTCCCGTTATGGCGATGAAATTTATGGGCATCCTGTTCAAGGAGCGTCCCGATATCGTCCACGCGCATATGGTAACGGGTGTCTTTCTCGGCAAGATGGGGAAGGCAGTGAAAGACTATACGCTCGTTTCGACGGTCCACAATGAGTTCAACCGGTCTGCGCGATACATGGGGATGGCCGATCGCGTTGTGGGTGTTAGCCGGGCGGTGTCCGATTCTATGCTTCGCCGGCGCGTGCGGCCGGGCCGAGTTGCGACGATCCACAATGGAACGCTGGGCACACCGCGCTTCAGAGAAAATGCAGATAAGGCCACGACGATCGCCATGTTCAGACCGAGCGTGGCGACGGTTGCCGGGCTGTTTCATCGTAAAGGCATTGATGTGCTGATCCGCGCGTTTGCGGCGAGCCGGGCGATCGAGGTTGGTGCACACCTGTATGTTATTGGCGAAGGCCGGGACCGGGCCGCATTCGAGACCATCGTGCGGGAGTTAAAATTGCATGAGCGTGTCCATTTTCTCGGTTTCAAGGAAAATGTCATGGCACACCTGAAGCAGACCGATGTGTTCGTGCTGGCGTCGCGCCGTGAGCCGTTTGGTCTTGCGGTGCTTGAGGCGCGTGAGGCGGGTTGCGCCGTCATCGCGTCTGATGTCGACGGCATTCCGGAGGCGCTCGGCGGCGGCACGAGCGGTATCTTGGTGCCGCCCGGCGATGTGCAGGCATTGGCGGCGCAATTGAGTCGATTACTGGGGAGCCCACAAGCGCTTGCCGAAGCCAGGCGTAAAGCAAGGAAAGGAATTGAGCGTTTTTCCGCGGGCAAGATGGCAGACGACTACCTCGAACTGTACGAAGCGGCACGTCGCTAACTCATCACGCGATAGTCCGGGTACTCTCTCGTAACTCGCCTCTTCGGACCTCCTCTCACATCGTCGACGAATGCAAGACTCTAACCTTAGTCGGCGAGGTTCCTGCAATCCCAGGATGTAGTGGTCTAATCTCCCCGGACACCAATTTAGGCGAGATCCGTCAGCGACTGTGGCGTTATCGAATCCGGCAGAGCATGAGGCGGCGGGGAAATTGTTGGGATAACAGCCCGATGGAACGCCTGTTTCGCAGCCTGAAAACGGAGTGGGTACCGACCTCCGGATACATGAGTGCTGGAGAAGCGCATCGCGGCATCAGCTATTACCTGATGCCGCGATAAACGACTCGACCGCACCAATTCAATGACGGTCTAGCGCCGGCAGTCGCAGAAGAAAAACTTAACTCGGTGTCCGGCGTGAGTTGACCACTACAAAGGGGCGGTAACTCATAACATGAGACGTCGGCAGGCTTGCGTCGCTCGGTCGTCCAGTCGATGTCTGCTTTCGGCGGGTCGACTGCTCAATCTGAATGCTGCCAATCCTAGGCTGCTACGTAAGTCTCCGTTGTGGAAACCGGTAACTCAGCCGCTTCGAGAGGGCATTAACTTCACGCTTACATTGGTTCTTGTCACTAGCCGACGCCAGACGTAATCGAGGTCTGGCTGCGAGTACTTTAACGAGGCACGCCCTCAGTCAGTATTGCAGCTGATGACGCCAGCAGATTTCGCCACAAGTGCGCCGACTGGGCCGCCTCGGCGCACAGACGAGCCGATAATTTCCAACTAAAACCGGGACGGAATTCGGCTGGCCTAAGCCTCGTTAAGTCAGGTTCGTCTGTCGCCGGCGAACCGCAATCATGTCTGAGGCGGGCCGGTTTAGGCGGTACATAGCGTCTCGAAGGCGCGATATGTGCTAATGAGATCGTGCCGAGATAGGGCGGTTCAATTCCGGCCTCGGGTTCCAAAAGCTGGCAACGTCACCAAGACGAACGATAGGCATTAAAACTCTTCAAGGGCGTCAGTGAATTGCCGGCTTGCATGGCACGAGAGTTGCGCTTGAGCGTCCCCTTTGTCATGGGAGACTTCGACATATTGGTGGACCTTCCCGACCGGGAGGGCGAGGTTTGGGAGGGCTCACTATCCAGCCCATTCAAGCGATCTTCAAGCTTCGAACTTGTCGAGGACGCGTAGCGAGCCTCATAGTCATCGGGCGCACCCAGCAGCGGGTCCATTTTCATCGCGTCCTGATCGGAACTGCCTCCGTCAGGCAGCGCCGACCCTGCGGTGCCCAACGAGCCACCCAGCCGGCTACCATGGTCCGCTGACCCTGCTGATTCACCAATGGCCTGCGAGCTATCGCGACCGCGATACGAGGGCAACAGTTGGTCTCCAGAATCCGCCATCGCCGCCGAACTGACGAATACCAGTGCCGCGACGAAAGTTACTCTAGTGAGCTTTCTCATGTGTCAAAACGCTAAACTTGGCGCCGCGTCCCGTCCGATCGTGTAGTAGGTCCACCCATTCGAGCGCATCGCCGCAGGTTCATACAGGTTCCGCCCATCAAATACGACGGGCTCCTTGAGCATTGATTTCATGCTTTCGAAATCCGGGCACCGGAATTCCTTCCATTCCGTGAGTATCACCAGCGCATCGGCGTGCTTCAGAACGGCATCTCGTTCGCGCATAAACCTGACGCGTTCGAAATCGTCCGGACCGAGGTCTTCCGCGAGGCGATGCCGTGCCTCGTCGAGTGCAACGGGATCGTAGGCGCTCACCGAGGCTCCGCCACGAACCAATGCAGCGATGAGCAGGCGGCTGGTAGCAGCACGCATATCGTCGGTGTTCGGTTTGAAAGCGAGTCCCCAGACGGCGAAGTGCTTGCCTTTTAGATTTCCATTGAAATGGTGATTAATCTTGTCGACCAGCACGGTTTTCTGGCGATTATTCACTTCTTCCACGGCTGTGAGGATCTTCAGCCCCATGCCGGCGTCTTCAGCGGTGCGTACAAGTGCCTGCACGTCCTTCGGGAAGCAGGACCCGCCATAGCCGCATCCTGCGTAAAGGAAGCTATACCCTATCCGCGGATCGGATCCAATGCCGCGCCGCACCTGTTCGATATCTGCACCGATTCTGTCGGCAAGATTCGCGAGTTCGTTCATGTATGAAATTCGCGTGGCTAGCATGGCGTTGGCCGCGTACTTCGTGAATTCGGCCGAGCGCACGTCCATGTGCAGCGTGCGTTGATGGTTCCGATTGAAAGGCGCATAGAGCTGCTCCATGAGACTCTTCGCGCGCAGACCCTCCACGTCGGACTCGTGACCAATCACGATCCGGTCTGGCCGCATGAAATCCTCTATGGCTGCCCCTTCCTTGAGGAACTCCGGATTCGACACCACTGCGTATTGCGATGCTGCTCCACGTTTCGCCAACTCTTCTGCGATGACGCTGCTCACCTTGTCGGCCGTGCCGACCGGGACTGTCGATTTATCGACAATGACCTTGAACTCAGTCATGTATTGGCCGATGTTGCGCGCCGCTGCGAGGACGTACTGAAGATCTGCGGAGCCGTCTTCGTCCGGAGGCGTCCCAACGGCGATGAACTGGATGTCACCGTGCATCACGGCGTGTTCGATGTTGGTCGAGAATTCCAGGCGGGCCGCCTCGCGATTACGCGCGATGATCTCACCAAGTCCGGGTTCGTAAATGGGCACGCCGCCATTGTTGAGCAGGTCGATTTTGGACTGGTCAACGTCAAGGCACAGCACGTGATTGCCAAGTTCGGCAAGACACGCCCCTGTAACCAGGCCAACGTAGCCGCTACCAACGATAGTGACTTTCATGAATCCAGAAGCCTCCGGGAAATCGGGTGTTGAAATGAATGGGCAACGGTGTGCCCACCCCCGATTCTCGAGAAGTGCTATCGCGTCACGCGCGGAAGTCTTCGCACTAAGGACGTCCCGAACCGGGGCATTCACCCTATCGCCTTTACCGCCAATAGCGATATCAGAGGCGTCTGAAACAGTCTGAATTTCTGCGTTAGCTCATCCTCTGTGCGGGTAGCACGGAGTAGCAGATTCTCACATCTCCACCGGATGCTGCTTCAACTGCTTCCTCGCCTCCCGAAACTCCGGAAAAATCGACTCCACCGTCTGCCAGAACCTGGGACTATGATTCATCTCCCGCAAATGCGCGAGTTCATGCGCGACAACATAGTCCACAACCGAAAGCGGAAAATGAATCAACCGCCAGTTCAAGCGAATCCGTCCTTCGCTTGAACAGCTCCCCCACCTTGTAGCGGCCGAAGAAAGCGCATAGGACCGAAACGAGACCCCAAGCTTCTCCGCATACACGTCAAGCCGCTCGCCAAAAACCCGCGTCGCTTCGCCTTGAAGCCACCCAGTCACGCGATCCTTGATCTGCTGGGCCTCGGCAAGCGGAGGCAACGGCAACGCAAGTACACGCGTCACCTCATCGAACGCGAGCAAAGAAGCTCCGAGCTTCACCGTAATCGGCGTGCCAAGATAAGGCAGTTCAGCCCCATCGCTCCATTCCACGCGCGGCAATGCCCGTTGCTCCGTGCGCGTCTGCCACTCGGCAATCTTGGCGAAGATCCACCGCTGCTTTTCGGCGATAGCGGTCTCGATATCCGCGATTGTGACCCACCTGGGCGCCGTGATGCTAAGCCCAGTCCCGTCGATCACGAATCCAATCGATTTGCGAGACGAGCGCTTGAGCCGGTAATGCAGCGTGCGCGCGCCAAGCGTGAGAGTGCGAAGCCGCGTGCCGTCTGGCGCGAGCGGCGCCTTGCCCGGCTTTTCAGGCGAGGGCGACGGCGAAGGCGCAGCCTGAGGTGCGAGAGAGGGAGAAGGTGCATCAGGCGCCGCAACAGGCGCCGGTTCAGCAAAGAGCGGCAAGTCGAGCTGCCGGTTTTCAAGTGCCGCAAGTGGGCACAGCGGGGAGGACTTCTGCATCGTCAGGCCTGGTGCGGATGCGCGTGCGCGACGTGGGCGGTTGCCATTTTTCGCGGGGCGTTTGCGTGGTGCTTCGGGCGCAGCAGCGTTGCGCGGCATGCTCAGCCGTGCGGCAAGCAACGCCCGCAATCGCGCGCCAACTCCGCGCGCAACGCGACCCAGCACTTCCAGCATCCGCGCCTCAAATCCCCGCCGCTTTCGCCGCTGCGTCATCCGTTTCGCGATACGCTTCAGGATCGATGCGCCGCATTTCCGCTTCGATCCACTTTTCCACGCGCGTGTTCACTTCGTCGGGCGTGAGTCCGGTCGTCTCGATCGGCTTGCCGATCGACACCGTGACTATACCCGGATATTTGATGAACGAGTTCCGGGGCCAGACGTGGCCAGCGTTGTGCGCGATCGGCACCACGGGCGCGCCCGTTTCGATGGCGAAGCGCGGGCCGCCGGTCTTGTACTTGCCGGTCTTGCCCACCGGTATGCGCGTGCCTTCGGGGAACATGATCACCCACGCGCCTTCCGCCATGCGCAGCTTGCCTTGGCGTATCACCGAGGTGAACGCGTTCTTGCCTTCCTTGCGGTTGATGTGAACCATCTTCAGCATGCCGAGCGCCCAGCCGAAGAACGGCACGAACATCAGTTCGCGCTTGAACACGTAGCACAGCGGTCGCGGCATGAGCGCGGGAAACGCGAGCGTCTCCCAGGCGGACTGGTGCTTCGAGAGCAGCACGGCCGGCCCGTTAGGCAGGTTCTCCATGCCTTCGATGCGGTAGCGAATGCCGTTGAGGTGGCGCGCGACGAAGAGCGTGGAGCGGCACCAGCCCACGGCCATCCAGTAGCGCCGGGTCGCATTCATGAACGGGAACGCGATAAAGCAAGCCGTTGCATACGGCATCGTGTAGACGATGAAGTAGATGAACAGCAGCAGGGAGCGGAGAAAGCGCATCGGTCGAGCCGGGTTAATGTTCGCGTGAGCCGCCTGCGCTTTTACGCGGCGGCGTTCGCGAGAAAGTCGAGCGCGAAGGCGCGCAGGTCGTCGTGGATCGTCGTGCCTTCGGGCAAGCCGCCGGCGGCGAGCGTTTTTTCGCCTTTGCCCGAGCGCACGAGGTGCGTGCGAAAGCCGAGCGCCGCGCCCGCCTGCAGGTCGCGCAGCGAGTCGCCCACCACCGGCGTATCGGCGGGATCGATCTCGAAGCGTTCCGCGATCATCTTGAGCATGCCCGGCTGCGGCTTGCGGCACTCGCAATGGTCCTGCGCGGTATGCGGGCAGAAGAACACGGCGTCGATGCGTCCGCCCACGGCCGCGGCCTGGCGGTGCATCTTCGCGTGCATGGCGTTGAGCGCGGCCATGTCGAACAGTCCGCGCCCGATGCCCGACTGGTTCGACGCCACCGCGACGCGATAGCCCGCCTGGTTCAGGCGCGCGATCGCTTCGAGGCTGCCGGGTATCGCAACCCATTCGTCCGGCGACTTGATGAACGCGTCGGAGTCGACGTTGATCACGCCGTCGCGGTCGAGGATCACGAGTTTTCTGGTAGTGCTGTTCGGCATGGCGTTCTGGTCGGTTCCGCTCGGTTCGGCTTATGCAGCGAGGCGCGAGATGTCCGCGACGCTGTTCATCTGGCGATGCAGCGCCTTGAGCAGCGCGAGGCGGTTCGCACGCAGCGCCGGATCTTCGGCGTTGACCATCACGTCGTTGAAGAACGTATCCACCGTTTCGCGCAGGGCCGCGAGCGCGGTGAGCGCGCCCGTGTACTCGCGTGCGGCGAGTTGCGTTTCCACGCGCGGCGCGACCTGTTCGAGCTGCGCGTAAAGCGCCTTCTCGGCGGCTTCGACGAAAAGGGCGATCTGCACGCCGGCGTCTTCGGCGCCCTCGGACTTCTTGAGGATGTTCGAGATACGCTTGTTGGCCGCCGCGAGCGAGGCCGCTTCCGCGAGCGCCGCGAATTCGCGTACCGCGTCCAGACGCGAGACGATGTCGTCGAAACGCGTGGGGTTTAGCGCGAGCACCGCGTCGACTTCGGTGGCCGCGTAGCCGCGCTCGCGCAGCATGCCGCGCAGGCGGTCCATGCAGAACTCGTAGATGGCCTGAGTCGATTCCGTCACGGCTTCGATGCCCGCGAATTGCGCGTACGTGGCGCGCAGCAGGTCGACGAGATCGAGCGGCAATTGCTTCTCGACGAGAATGCGCAGCACGCCCAGCGCGTGGCGGCGCAGCGCGAACGGGTCTTTCTCGCCGGTCGGCGCGAGGCCGATGCCCCAGATGCCGACGAGCGTTTCCAGCTTGTCCGCGAGCGCGACGATCGTGCCCGTCGTGGTGGCGGGCAGCGTGTCGCCGGAGAAGCGCGGCTGATAGTGCTCGGAGCACGCAATCGCCACTTCTTCGGGCTCGCCGTCGTGGCGCGCGTAGTACGTGCCCATCGTGCCTTGCAGCTCGGGGAATTCGCCCACCATGTCGGTCAGCAGGTCGGCCTTCGCAAGGCGTGCGCCGCGTTCCGCGAGCGCGATATTGGCGCTGCACATCAACGCGATCTGACCTGCGAGCGCTTCGAGGCGCTCCACGCGCTGCAACTGCGAGCCGAGTTTGTTGTGATACACCACGTTCGCGAGCAGCGGCACACGGTCGGCCAGCGGCTTCTTCTTGTCCTGCTCGAAGAAGAACTTCGCGTCGGCCAGACGCGGGCGCACCACGCGCTCGTTGCCTTCGACAATCTCGTCGGGCGTTTGCGTCGCGATGTTCGAGACGATCAAAAAGCGCGAGCGCAGGCGCCCTTCGTCGTCGGTGAGCGCGAAATACTTCTGGTTCGTCTGCATCGTGAGGATCAGGCATTCCTGCGGCACTTGCAGGAATTCGTCCTCGAACTTGCATGCGTAGACAACCGGCCATTCGACGAGCGAATTCACTTCGTCGAGCAGCGAATCCGGCATCACGACCTTGTCGCCGCCGGCCTGTTCGACGAGTTGCGCGCGGATCGACTCGCGGCGCTCGGCGTAGCTCGCGATCACGAAGCCCTTGTGCTGAAGCGTGTGCGCGTACTCGTCGGCATGCTGGATAGCGATGAAGCCTTCGGAGAGGAAGCGGTGGCCGCGCGTGGTGTCGTCGGCGTCCACGCCGAATGCCGTGACCGGCACGATCTGGTCGCCGTGCAGCACCGTGAGGCGGTGCACGGGGCGCACGAACTGCACGTTGCTGCCGTCCGGGCGTTGATACGTCATGACCTTCGGAATCGGCAGCTTGCCGAGCGCTTCGTCGAGCACGGCTTGCAGGCCGTCGGCGAGCGTGGCGCCCGGCGCCGAATAGCGCAGGAAGAACGCTTCGTTCTTGCCGTCGCTCGCGCGTTCGAGGTCGCTAACGGGGAAGTCGGGGAAGCCGAGCGCCGCGAGCTTCTTGGCGAGCGGCGCGGTGGGCTGGCCGCTTGCGTCGAGCGCGACCGAAACGGGCAGCACCTTTTCGCGCACCTGCTTTTCGGGCGCGACGCTGCGCACGTTCCTGATCGTGACAGCGAGGCGGCGCGGCGTAGCGTAACGTTCGAACGAGAGATCGCCTTCGATCAGGTCGCGCGCGGCGAGGCGTTGCGCGATGCCTTCGGCGAACGCGTCGCCAAGGCGCGCGAGGGCCTTCGGCGGCAGTTCCTCGGTCAGCAGTTCGACGAGGAGAGTGGCGTGATGAGCTTGCGTCATTGTTCTTGAGATCCGGTCATTCCTCGTCGAACTTGCGTTCGACCTTCAGCGGCGGCGCCCAGGCGGGCATCGCGGCGTCCTGTTCGTCGGTGGTGAGGCCGGGCACGCCGTGCACGGGGTTGCCGAGCATCGGGAAGCCGAGCTTTTCGCGCGACTCGTAGTACGACTGCGCCACGCTGCGCGAAAGCGCGCGAATGCGGCCGATGTACGCCGCGCGCTCCGTCACGGAGATCGCGCCGCGCGCGTCGAGCAGGTTGAACGTGTGGCCGGCCTTGAGCACAAGCTCGTAGGCGGGCAGCGCGAGCTGCAGGTCGATCATGCGCTTCGCTTCGCTCTCGTACGCGTTGAAGAACGTGAACAGCAGGTCGACGTTCGCGTGCTCGAAGTTGTAGGTCGATTGCTCGACTTCGTTCTGGTGATAGACGTCGCCATAGGTGAGGCGGCGCACTTCAGGGCCGTTCGGGCCTTGCTCTTCCCACTCGGTCCAGACGAGATCGTAGACGTTCTCGACCTTCTGCAGATACATCGCGAGCCGCTCGAGACCGTAGGTGATTTCGCCGAGCACCGGCTTGCAGTCGATACCGCCCACCTGCTGGAAGTAGGTGAACTGCGTGACTTCCATGCCGTTCAACCACACTTCCCAGCCGAGCCCCCAGGCGCCGAGCGTGGGGTTTTCCCAGTCGTCCTCGACGAAGCGCACGTCGTTTTGCTTCAGGTCGAAGCCGAGCGCCTCGAGCGAGCCGAGGTACAGGTCGAGAATGTTCTCGGGCGCGGGCTTGAGAACGACCTGGTACTGGTAATAGTGCTGCAGACGGTTCGGGTTCTCGCCGTAGCGGCCGTCTTTCGGGCGGCGCGAGGGCTGCACGTAGGCCGCGCGCCACGGCTCGGGGCCGATTGCGCGCAGGAAGGTGTGGACGTGCGAGGTGCCGGCGCCGACTTCCATGTCGATCGGCTGGAGCAGGGCGCAGCCCTGCTTGTCCCAGTAAGACTGGAGCGTCAGGATGATTTGCTGAAACGTGAGCATGTGTGCCTGCAGTGTCTTTCGGGCTTTCGGGGGCGGAATCCGGCGGCCGGAGCCTGGGCGAGCGGCGAGCGCGGCGGCCATACCAGCGTTTTTCCGCGTCGCCCTTTCCCTTGCGTGGCCCGGGCCGGGAGGCGGCCAGGTGCTAAAACGTTGAATTTTACCGGATTGCCGGAGCCTTGAGACCTGGACGAGGTTCCGGCGCCCGGCAGCGGCGTGGTTGCCGCCCGTGGTGCTGCGTTGCGTGCCTCTTATTTCCCGTTCGCCGGCGTGCGTTTCTTCGCGCCCTTGAAGGCCGGTCCGAACGCAAAGCCGAGCGCCAGCAGCAGCAACGAAATGGCGATCACCGTGTTGTTGCCGCTCGTCACGTAGGGCGTGAAGCCGCTCGTGCCTTCTACCTTCACGTCGAGCGAGCCCACGGTGAACGTGGGCAGGCGCGCGATCACGCGGCCGTTCGCGTCGATGGCGGCGGTCGCGCCCGTGTTGGTCGCGCGCAGCATCGGGCGGCCGGTTTCGAGCGAGCGCATGCGCGCGATCTGCAAGTGCTGGTCGAGCGCGATGGTGTCGCCGAACCACGCGAGGTTCGTCGAGTTGATGAGGATGCCAGGCGACGCCGGGCTCTCGCGCACGGTGCGCGCGATCTCCTCGCCGAAGATGTCCTCGTAGCAGATGTTCACGGCCACGAGTTCGCCGTGCACGCGCAAGGGCGGCTGCACGGGCGCCCCGCGCGCGAAGTCGCCGAGCGGGATGTTCATGAGATTGACGAACCAGCGGAAGCCCCACGGCACGAACTCGCCGAAGGGCACCAGGTGATGTTTGTCGTAGCGATAGAGTCCGTTCTGGCCCGGCGTAATGCCGAAGAGGCTGTTGGTGTAATCGACTACGCGTCCATCGGGCGTGATCGTGCCGCCCACCGCGCCGAACAGGATGGCCGTGTTGGTGCCGTCGGCGAACGCGCGGATATCGCGGCCGAACTTCTCGGGAATCTCCTGCACGAGCACCGGCACAGCGGTTTCGGGCGTGACGACGAGATCGGCGGGCTTTTCGGTGATGAGCTTCTGGAATTCGTTGAGCGCGTCGGTGAAGCCGGCCTCGGAGAACTTCATGTCCTGCTTGACGTTGCCTTGCAGCAGACGCACGTGGATCGGCGCGCCGGAGGGCTGTGTCCACGAAACGAGCGAGAGCAGCAGACCGGCCGCGATCACGGCGACGGCGATCAGCGCCGGCGTCGCAACCGCGCCGCGCGAGGGCGCAGCGCTTGCCTCGCGATTCGCACCGCGCACACGCAAAACTGCCTGCGCGATGAGCGCCGCGACGAGCGCGAGCACCCAGCCCACGCCGAACACGCCCACGATCGGCGCGAAACCGGCAAGCGGTCCGTCCACCTGCGAGTAACCGCTCGACAGCCACGGAAAGCCGGTGAACACATAGCCGCGCGCCCATTCGCCGAGCGCCCACGCGCTTGCGAACGCGAAGGCGCCGTGCCACGTGGGCGAGAACGGCAACCCGCCGCTGCGGCCGTTCTTCGCATGCCCGGCGCAGAACGACCAGACGAGCGCCGCGAGCGCGGGATACATCCCGAGGTAAAGCGAGAACAGCACGAGCGCCGCGCCTGCGAGCACCGCGGGCATGCCGCCGTAGAAGTGCATGCTCACATACAGCCACCACACGCCGCTCACGAAGTTGCCGAAGCCGAACGCCCAGCCCGTGAAGAGCGCGCTCTTCCAGCCCGTGGTGCGCGTGAGCCAGAAGTAAAACAGCGCGAAGACCGCAATGGCGAGCCAGCCGCCGTGCGGCGTGGGCGCGAACGACAGCGTGTTGAGCGCGCCCAGCGCGGCGGCGGCGAGATAGTGCCAGAAGGGTAGTGCGCGGCGCGCGGTCTCGGTGAGCGTTTCGGTGCGCGGGCGGGTGTCGATCGGTTCGGCCATGCGGTGCTGTGAATGCGGTAAAGGCGCGCTGAAAAGCGCGAGCGCGGAGTGCGCGACGAGGGCAACGATAGCATTTTCGCGCGTCGCTACCGGGAGACGCTCCGGGGACGGATCACGGCGTCGGCGCGTTCGAAGCAAAAACGCCAGCCTGAAGAAGGCTGGCGTCATCGGCGCACAAGAGGCGCTGGCGCTGCGTCAGGTGCCCGGCGGCTGCAGCGCGGCTTCGCGCCGCCCCGCCATCGGGTCGCGCCGCACGAGCAGCATGTGGACCTGGCGCGCGTCGGCGCGCAGCACCTCGAAGATCAGGTCGTCGATGCGCACCTTTTCCCCGCGATGCGGCACGTGTCCAAAATGGTTCGTGACGAAGCCGCCGATCGTATCGACTTCCTCATCCGGATAATGGGTGCCGAACGCCTCGTTGAACTGCTCGATTTCGGTCAACGCGCGCACGCGGAAGCGCCCGTCGGGCGAGGCGATGATGTTGCCGCTTTCCTCGTCGAAGTCGTATTCGTCCTCGATGTCGCCGACAATCTGCTCCAGCACGTCCTCGATCGTGATGAGGCCGGCCACGCCGCCGTATTCGTCCACGACGATGGCGATGTGATTGCGGTTCTGGCGAAAGTCGTGCAGCAGCACGTTCAGGCGCTTGGACTCGGGGATGAACACGGCCGGGCGCAGCATGCCGCGCACGTCGAATTCCTCTTCGGCGTAATAGCGCAGCAGGTCTTTCGCGAGCAGCACGCCGATCACGTTGTCGCGGTTGCCGTCGTACACGGGATAGCGCGAGTGCGCTTTTTCCAGCACGAACGGAATGAATTCGTCGGGACTTTCGGCGATGTTGAGCGCGTCCATCTGGGCGCGCGGGATCATGATGTCGCGCGCGCAAAGCTCGGACACCTGGAATACGCCTTCGATCATCGAAAGCGAATCGGCGTCGATCAGGTTGCGCGCGTGCGCGTCCTGGAGGATTTCGAGAAGTTCGCTGCGCGAGTCGGGCTCGGGCGAGATGAAGTCGGTCAGCCGCTCAAGCAAGGAGCGCTTTTCCTGCGGTTTGTCGGTCTGGCGTCGACTGGGATAGGAGTCGTTCATGGTGGTGCGCCCTTTGCCGCCTGGGCCGGGCGCGCTGTTGCGGAGGGTTAAGGATACAACATGCCTGTGGCGCGACCGTGTCGTGGCGCACGCGGCGCGCGCACGGCACACACTGGCGGATCAATCCTAACGCAGATGCCGCATGGCCGCGCGGTGGACGAAAAAGGCGGGCGCCGTTCCCCCGAGCCCGGTTTCATCGGTTTCAGGTGCAGCGAGCGAGCAGGCGCTCCAGCGCGCGGTCGCGCATGCCGCTTTCGCGCAGCGCGTCGACGGTGCGGCGCACGTAGTCGAGCGTCGTGCCGTAGCGGCCCGACGCGCAGCCGAACACGGTGCGCACCGTCGCCTCGGAAAGCTTGCCGGTGTATGACGAGACGTCGCGCCGCATGACGAAGGCGAGCGCGTCGACGCGGCGGCCGTCGGCGAGCACGCAGGGCAGCCACGCGGGGCGGTACGAGCCCATCGGCATTTCGCGGCGCCAGAGCGCTTCGAGGTGCGGCATGACGCCTTCGGCGGCTAGTCGGAACGCGACGCCCGCGCACGAGCCGCCGCGATCGAGCGCGAGCACGAGGCCCGGTTGCTCGGGCGTGCCGCGGTTCACGCGCGACCACAGATATAGCCCGCGATGGTAGCCGTGCACGCGCGAACGCACGTTCTCGGCGGTGGGCAGGCCCGGGTTCCAGATCAGCGAGCCATAGCCGAAAAGCCAGATGTCGCTTGCGCCGTCCCAGCCTTTCACTTTTAGCGTGCAGTCGAGCGAGTCGCGCAGTTCGTCGTCGCTCAGGAGCGTCGACTCGCCGAGCGCCGGCGGGTAGCCGGGGCAGGGCACGCCCGCATCGCCCGCCTCGGGCAGTGCTGAGGGTTCGGTGAAATCGGGCGTGCGTTTGTCGTTCATGGCGGGGGCTTACTTGTACGGATCGGGAAAGCCTAGCGAGTTGAGCACCTCGGTCTCGATGCCTTCCATCTCCTCGGCTTCGGCCTCGTCCTCGTGATCGTAGCCTTGCGCGTGCAGCGCGCCGTGCACGAGCAGGTGAGCGTAGTGCGTGGCGAGCGGTTTACCCTGCTCGGCGGCTTCCTTCTCCACTACGGGGCAGCACAGGATCAGGTCGCCCGTGACGGGATCGTCCTCGCTCTCCGCGTAGGCGAAGGTGAGCACGTTGGTCGCGTAGTCCTTGCCGCGATACGTGCGGTTGAGCGTGCGGCCTTCCTCGGCGTCGACGAAGCGCACGGCCAGTTCCGCGTCCGCGAACAGCGCGGCCTTGAGCCACGCCGCCACGGTGGCGCGCGGCAGCGCGGCCTTGTGCTCGGGGAACGCCTTCGCGGCGGGGAACTGTACGGTCAGTTTGAGTTTGGGTGCGCGGGGCATGGGCTCAAAGCAATGAAGCGACGCAGGCGGCGGCGTTAGCGCCCGGCGCCCGCGCTCTCGTCCTTTTTAGAATGCGCGTCATAAGCCTCGACGATACGCGCGACGAGCGGATGACGCACGACGTCCGCACTCGTGAAGTGCGTGACGGCGATGCCGCGCACGTCCTTCAGCACATGCTGCGCCTCGATCAGGCCGCTCTTGTGGCCGCGCGGCAAGTCGATCTGCGTGGTGTCGCCGGTCACGACCGCCTTCGAGCCGAAGCCGATCCGCGTGAGGAACATCTTCATCTGCTCGGGCGTGGTGTTCTGCGCCTCGTCGAGAATGATGAACGCGTGATTGAGCGTGCGTCCGCGCATGTACGCGAGCGGCGCGATTTCGATCATCTGGCGCTCGAACATCTTCGCCGTCTTGTCGAAGCCGAGCAGATCGTAGAGCGCGTCGTACAGCGGGCGCAGATACGGATCGACCTTCTGCGAAAGATCGCCCGGCAGGAAACCGAGACGCTCGCCCGCTTCCACGGCCGGACGCGTGAGCACGATGCGCTTGACCTGATCGCGTTCGAGCGCGTCCACGGCGCACGCCACTGCGAGATAGGTCTTGCCCGTACCCGCGGG
Organism: Paraburkholderia sp. J76; assembly: GCF_905220295.1. Lineage (NCBI taxonomy): Bacteria > Pseudomonadati > Pseudomonadota > Betaproteobacteria > Burkholderiales > Burkholderiaceae > Paraburkholderia > Paraburkholderia sp. J76. The sequence goes on along the minus strand of NZ_CAJMZJ010000011.1, from coordinate 195,923 downwards.
CCCGATGCCGAACGTCACGTCGTGCGAGATGATCTGCTTGAGGTATTCGCGCTGCGCGGGCGTGCGGCCGCGCAGGTCGGCGCGGCGCGTGTAGAGCTTCGGGCCGAGTTCTTCGACATCGACGCCTTCGCGCGCGGGTTCGTCGAACGGATGATCGGGGTCGCCGCGAAAGCGCGGATCGATCTCGCTGGCGTCGTTGCCGCCGTTGGCGCCACCCGCGTTACCGCGCACGCCGCCGTTGCCATTGCCGCGCGGGTCGTTCGCCGAATTGCCGCCGAAGTTCGCCGGATGACGTGCTTCGACGAGCGCGAGCTGAATGTCGTCGACGGAAAGCGGATCGCGCGCCTGGTTGTAGAAGTTTTCGAGCGCGGCGAGTGCGAGCCTGGCGCCGCGTCCGCGAATCGCGATGCGATGGCCGCGCCGCGCGAGCGTCACGTCGAGCGCTTGCTCGATCTGCCGCAGGTTTTCGTCGAGCGGGCCGCAGAGGTTGGCGAGCCGCGCGTTGTCGTCGCGCGGCGCGGTGAATTCCAGATGCTGCTGATTGGGCTTCAAGGTGTCTCTGAACTCCTGAATTCCTGGCTGGGTACGCGATTAATGCGTCAATTAATGCGCAAGCGTCGAGGCGTCTTCGTGCGCGAGCACGAGTTCGCCGCGCAGCGAGTGCGGGTACGCGTGGTTGATCTTCACGTCGATCATCTGGCCGATCAGGCGCGCGTGCGAAGCGAGCGGCGCCGGGAAGTTCACCACGCGATTGTTCTGCGTGCGGCCCGACAGTTCGCCCGGATCCTTGCGCGAAGGGCCTTCGACGAGAATGCGCTCGACCCGGCCGACCATCGACTGGCTGATGCGCGCCACGTTCTCTTCGATCGTGGCCTGCAGGTGTTGCAGACGCTTGAGCTTCACTTCGCGCGGCGTGTCGTCTTCGAGATTGGCTGCGGGCGTGCCCGGACGCGGGCTGTAGATGAACGAGAAACTCGTGTCGTAGCTCATCTCGTCGACGAGCGCCATCATCTTCTGGAAGTCCTCTTCGGTCTCGCCGGGGAAGCCGACGATGAAGTCCGTGGAGAGCGACAGGTCCGCACGGATCGCGCGCAGCTTGCGGATGATCGACTTGTATTCGAGCACGGTGTAGCCGCGCTTCATCGCCATGAGCACGCGGTCCGAGCCGTGCTGCACCGGCAGATGCAGATGGCTCACGAGCTTGGGCACCTTCGCGTAGGTGTCGATCAGGCGCTGCGTGAATTCCTTGGGATGCGAGGTCGTATAGCGAATGCGCTCGATGCCGGGGATTTCCGCGACGTATTCGATGAGCGTGGCGAAGTCGGCCACGTCGTGCGAGCCGTTGGTGAGTGCGCCGCGGTAGGCATTCACGTTCTGGCCGAGCAGCGTGACTTCGCGCACGCCCTGGTCGGCGAGGCCGGCGATTTCCGTGAGCACGTCATCGAGCGGGCGCGAGACTTCTTCGCCGCGCGTGTAGGGCACGACGCAGTAGCTGCAGTATTTCGAGCAGCCTTCCATGATCGAGACGAACGCGCTCGGGCCTTCCACGCGCGCGGGCGGCAGATGGTCGAACTTTTCGATTTCGGGGAAGCTGATGTCCACCTGCGCGCGGCCCGAGGCGCGGCGCGCGTCGATCATCTGCGGCAGGCGGTGCAGCGTTTGCGGGCCGAACACCAGATCCACGTACGGGGCGCGCGCGACGATCGCCGCGCCTTCCTGGCTCGCCACGCAACCGCCCACGCCGATCAGCAGGTTCGGGTTCGCTTCCTTCAGCTCGCGCACGCGGCCGAGGTCGGAGAAGACCTTCTCCTGCGCCTTTTCGCGCACCGAGCAGGTGTTGAAGAGAATGACGTCCGCGTCTTCGGGTGTGTCGGTCTTCACCAGGCCTTCGGCGGCGCCGAGTACGTCGACCATCTTGTCGGAGTCGTACTCGTTCATCTGGCAGCCAAAGGTCTTTACATAAACTTTCTTGGTCATCGGGTTTCGCCGTTCGCAGTGGTTGACCTGGGGGCGTTGTCCGCTTGATGCACGCGCGTAATGCACGGTCTGCACGTCAGGACTACGGTGTTTTATGGGGCTGAATCGGGGTGCGGGAAGTCGGGCGATGTGACCGGCGTTGGCATCCTGTTTCTGGCATTGCGCGTGGGGCGACGTTTGGCGACGTGGGACGTTCAGCTTTGCTTTTCGCTTCTTTTTGCCGACGCCGCCTTTGCCTCGCGCGTTTGCGGGTCGCTTTCCGCGCAATCCAGCATTATATCCGTTTGCGTCTTCGGCTTTGCGTCGCAGCGGCTGGATCGGGGCAGGGCACGAGCGCCTCCAGTTCGCCCGAAGTCTGGGCGAACCGCTCGGTGAGGAAATCGAGCAGCGCCCGCACGCGCGGCGCGAGAAAGCGGTTGCGGTGATAGAGCGCGTGCAATGGGGCGTCGGGGTAGCGCCACTCGGGCATCACCGTCCGGAGCCGCCCGGCGCGCAGATCGTCGGCGACGTCCCAGATCGACTTCACCGCGAGTCCATAGCCGCATAGCGCCCACTGGCGCACCACTTCGCCATCCGTGGATTCGAGCGCGCCGTCGAGCGGCACCGTGTAGGTTTGCGTTTCGTCGCCGCGCGTGAAGCGCCATTCATTCACCGGCCCCGCCGCCGAGCCGATCACGATGCAGTCGAAGCGCGCCAGATCGTTGGGCTCATGCGGTTCGCCGCAGCGCGCGAGGTAAGCGGGCGAGGCGCACAGCACGCGGCGGTTCGGCGCGAGCCAGCGCGCCACGAGCGAGCTGTCCTGCGGCGTGCCGAAACGGATCGCCAGATCGATGTCTTCGAGCACGAGGTTCGAGAGCGTGTCGGTCAGCCTCAGCGCGAAGCGCACGTCGGGGTACAGAGCGCGGAATTCGTCGAGCCATGTCATCAGCAGATTGCGGCCGAAATCCGACGTCGCCGAAATGCGCACCTTGCCGCGTACCGCGTTCTGGCCCTCCTGCAAGGCCGCCTTGGCGTCGTCGAGCGCGCGCAGCGCGTGCTCGCTGCAAGTGAGGTAAAGGCGGCCTTCGTCGGTCAGGCGCAACTGGCGCGTGGTGCGATCGAATAGACGCGCGCTCAGTTCGGCTTCGAGCCGCGCGAGCCGGGCGCTGGCCGCCGCGGGCGTGAGGCCGAGCTTGCGGCCCGCCGCGGAAAGGCTGCCGAGGCGGGTTGCCTCCACGAAAAGGCGCACGTCACCGAGGTTGTCCATCGCACGATTATTAGAAAGTCATTGAAAATGATTCAAATGCTACGCCAATTATCAAATTTGATTGTAGCCGCGACAATGCGCGTGTTTTCAGAACAACCGCCGCGCCATGCAACTCGATCACGTCACCCTCGTCACGCCCGACCTCGAAGGCACATGCCGCTTCTTTCGCGACATCGTCGGCTTTGAAGACGGCCCGCGTCCGCCGTTTCGCGTGGACGGTCACTGGCTCTACGCGAACGGCCGCGCGGTCGTCCATCTGGTCGATGCAACCGCGCCCGCTCGCATGGGCGGCGGCTCGTCCGCGCTCGCGGCGCCGCGCATCGATCACGTGGCGTTTCGCGTGGCGCCCGGCGAAGCGTGGCGCGCACTGGTCGAGCGACTGGCCGCGCACCGCGTGCCGTACGAACTCGCTGACGTACCCGCAAGCGCGCAAGTGCAGTTGTTCGTTGCGCTCGCGCCGGGCGTGGCCGTGGAGTTCGTGACGTCGATGCCCGCTGGCGCGGCGAACTGATCCCGCTTCAATCCAGGCTGATTTTCGGAGATTTCGATGCCTATCCCCTTGCTCGCGCTAGCCATCAGCGCCTTTGCCATCGGCACCACCGAGTTCCTCATCATGGGCCTGTTGCCCGACGTCGCGCGCGATCTGAACGTGTCGATTCCCGCCGCCGGTCTGCTCGTGACCGGCTATGCGCTCGGCGTGGCGGCCGGCGCGCCGCTGCTCGCCGCGCTCACGAGCCGCATGCCGCGCAAGCGCGCGCTGCAACTGCTGATGGGCGTGTTCGTCGTCGGCAACGTGATGTGCGCCGTCGCGTCGAACTATTCGTTGCTGATGCTCGCGCGCGTCGTCGCTTCGTTCGCGCACGGCTCGTTCTTCGGCATCGGAGCCGTGGTGGCGGCCTCGCTCGTGCCGCAGGAAAAGCGCGCGAGCGCCATCGCGTTGATGTTCACGGGCCTCACGCTCGCGACCGTGCTGGGCGTGCCGTTCGGCACGGCCATCGGGCAGCAGTTCGGCTGGCGCGTGGCGTTCTGGATCGTGAGCGGCTTTGGCGTGATTTCGCTGATCGGCGTGACCGCGCTCGTTCCTGATCATCACGACAGCGGCCCGGCCGGACTCGGCCACGAAGTGCGCGTGCTGCGCGACCCGCAAGTGTGGCTCGCGCTCGGCATGACCGTGCTGGGCTTTGGCGGCGTGTTCGTCGTGTTCACCTACATCGCGCCGATTCTCGAACAGGTGGGCGGCTTCTCGCCGCGCGGCGTGACGCTGATGCTCGTGCTGTTCGGCGTAGGCCTCACGCTCGGCAACACGCTGGGCGGCAAGCTCGCGGACCGCGCGCTGATGCCTTCGCTCATGGGCATTCTCGTGATGCTTGCCGTGGTCATGGCCGTTTTCACGAAGACGAGCCACGCCACGTGGCCTGCCGCGATCACGGTGTTCGTGTGGGGCGTCGCCGCGTTCGCGACCGTGCCGCCGTTGCAGATGCGCGTGGTCGCGAAGGCCGCGGCCGCGCCGAATCTCGCTTCGACGCTGAACATCGGCGCGTTCAATGTGGGCAATGCGATGGGTGCGTGGATGGGCGGTCTCGCCATTGCGCACGGCGTGGCGCTCGACTCGCTGCCGTGGGTGGCCGCGGCTGTTTCGGTGGCGGCGCTCGTGCTTACATGGGCGGCCGCGCGGCTCGACGCGCGCCGCGCACCGGTGCGCAATGCGAGCGTGGCCGTGCGCCAGAACCTGTGAGCGCCTTATGCGCGGCGCGCGAAAGCAATCCCGGATTCGCGCTCTGCAATGCTGATAACAGTGTGAAGATAACTTCGTTGGGCGCGGCAAATCGCGATGCTAGTCTTGCCTCCATTCATGCTCATGCGCCGCAGCGTAGCGGCGCACCTGGAGGCAACCATGCATTCACCCCTCGCGCTCGTGCGCGAATCACAGCACGACTCACAGCTCAATACGCAGCCCGATATTGCGCACACCGAAGGATCTTACGAGGCGCTCGAACATCTCGTGGGCGTGAACCTCGCCCGCCTGCGCGCCGAACGCCAGCTTTCGCTCGACGCGCTCGCACGCGCCTCGGGCGTCTCGCGCGCGATGCTCGCCCAGGTCGAATCGGCCCGCAGCGTGCCGTCGATCAAGGTGCTGTGCAAGGTCGCCGCGGCGCTCAAGGTCTCGGTTTCGGCGTTCCTGCGGCGTCATGCCGTGAACGGCTTCGAGCATTTGCCCGCCGAGCGTGCGCCGCGCCTCGTTTCCGCCGACGGCCGCTATTCGGCGCGCGCGCTCTATCCGGAAGGGGAGCCCGCCGCCGCCGAGTTTCACGAGTTGCGCATCGCGCCGCTGCACACGGAGCCCGGCGTGCGCCGTCCGCCCGGCACAACGGTGAACCTCGTCGTGAGCGAGGGCACGCTCGAAGTGAGCGTGCACGATCGGCGCCAACTGCTCGCCACGGGCGACGCGATTCTTTTCGACGCCGACCAGCCGCACAGCCTGCGCAATCCCGGCGACACCGAGGCGCGCGTCTTTCGCGTAACGCTCAACGCCGAGACGCCGCCGCGCTGGGACGTGCCGGCCGCGCCGGCTGCCAGCGATGCGGCGCCGCACAAAACCCATTTTGAGAAAATTGTCTAGTCGTACTTTTTCGCGCTGCACGGTGGCGCACTCTGTTGTATCCTTTGCCCGCCGGTTGATCCGGTAATCAGTGCGTCTTCAGGGCGGGGTGAAATTCCCCACCGGCGGTATGCCGGCCGCGCCGAAAGGCCAGGCCGACGAGCCCGCGAGCGCCTGCGCGAGCCTTATTGTGTCGTGCGCAGGGTCAGCAGATCTGGTGCGAAGCCAGAGCCGACGGTTAGAGTCCGGATGAAAGAAGATGTGCAGATGGTCATGTCTGCCCGTTTGCCGCAGCGTTTTGGCCGATGTGCGTGCGTCCCCATTTTCGGGGCGTGCCGCACGCCTGCCAATCGAAGCGTGCCGGGAATTCCTGTCTGTTTGCAATGCCCTGAAACGTTTTTCGCCTAACTTCCGCGAGGAGCGTTTCACATGTCCTTTACTGCCAGTACCACTCTCGCTTCATCCCAGGGCGCGCCGCTCGACGCCGCCGCCGATCTCCCGTTCATCGATTCCGAGCCGGTGCCGCCGCGCATTGCCGCCGCGTTGCAAGCCATGCGCGAAGGCCGCCCGGTCGTGCTGCAGGACGACCACGACCGCGAGGACGAAGCCGACCTGATCGTCGCCGCCGAACGCCTCACGCCCGAAACGATGGCGCTTTTCATCCGCGAATGCAGCGGTATCGTGTGCCTGTGCCTCTCCGAGGAGAAAGTGCGCGCGCTCGAATTGCCGCCGATGGTGGCCCATAACGAAAGCCGCAACCGTACCGCGTTCACGGTCTCGATCGAAGCGCGCGAGGGCGTCAGCACGGGCGTTTCGGCGGCCGACCGCGTGACGACTATCCGCGCCGCGATCGCCCCGAACGCGAGGCCCGACGATATCGTGCGCCCCGGCCACGTGTTCCCGCTGCGCGCGCAGCAGGGCGGCGTGCTGGCGCGCCGCGGCCATACCGAAGGCACCGTCGATCTGGCGGTGCTCGCGGGCCTTGCGCCCGCCGGCGTGCTGTGTGAACTGATGAACCCCGATGGCACGATGGCGCGCGGCAAGCAGGTCGACGACTTCGCGAAGCTGCACAACCTGCCGATACTCTCGATTGCCGAACTCGTGGCGTTTCGCGAGTCGCTTGCCGTGGCGCGCGAGCGTTGCGCCGAGCCGGCCTGAGGCGCGGAATAACGCGCCAGGAACGCACTAAGGGACGCGGCGCCGAGGGGCGCCGCGTCCCGTTTTCATTCCGGCGCGTGTGATTGGCGCGGGCGTGGCGTTACGACTGCACGTCGCCGAATTCGCCGCGCATGCCGGCCTCGACGAGTGCCGGCAGTTCTTTCATGTGCGTCATGATGCGCGTGATGCCCATCTCGCGCAGCACGTCGGCGTAGCCCGAAGGGATGTGGCTCGCGCCCACGAACGCAATCGTCTTCATGCCCGCCGCGCGCGCGGCGTTCAAACCCGAAATGCTGTCCTCGACGACGATGCATCGCGCCGGCTCCACGCCGAGCTGCTTCGCGGCGTGCAGATAGACGTCCGGATAAGGCTTGGGCCGCGCGACCTGCTCGGCGCTGAAGATGCACTCGCCGAAGATCGTATCGAGCCCGGCGCGCCGAACCGAAGCGTGCACGCGCGTGAGACGGCTGTTCGAAACGACGGCGGCGGGCAGCGTGACCCGGCGCAAGGCGTCGCGCACGCCGTTGATCGGGCTCACCGACTCGGCAATGGCTGCTTCGCAACGATGCTCGATGGTCTCGAGAAAGTGCTCGGGCAGCGTGAGGTCGAAGCGAGCTGCGATGTCGGCGAGAAAGCGCGAGGTCTGCTGGCCAAACGCCGCGTTCACGGCGGCGTGAAAATCGATGCCGGGAAAAGTGCTGCTGAGCGTATCGAAGAGAACGCGGTCGGCGATGACTTCGCTGTCGACGAGCACGCCGTCACAGTCGCAGATGAGATGGTCGATCATGCGTGAAACGAGAGGCCGGGCGGCGCAGGACGCGGGGCCCGTGCGTGCGCCTTGCGTGCACCTGCCAGGCAGGCGGGAAGGTGGAAACCCCCAATCATACGTGCTTTTGCTTTCCTGGACGCCGCGCACTCGCGGGCCACGGCGTTCAGAAGTTGTCTGTCGCGTCGTGGCGCTCGAACAGGCCGAACGGCCAGGGTGTCGCTCGCGCGGCTCGGTGCGACAATGACCGGGTCGGGATGCGGTCGTTCCTGTCAGTCCCAAACAGTCGAAAACGATATCGAGGCAATCTCATGCGTGGAATTGCGATGTTCGGCGCGGCCGTGCTGCTTGCGGGGTGCGTGGGCGCGCCGCCGGGCCCGGAAGGCGGCGCGCGCGCGCCGTCGCTCGCGGCTTTGCAGCAGATGTGCGGGCCGCAGGTGGTCGATTTCGGGGCGTATGCACCGGGCGTCTACGCGGCCATGTTCGACGCCTGGGTTGCCAATCGGCGCGGCAGGTTGCCTCAAGACCAGTTCTGCGGCTTCCAGGCACAACTCGCTCAGCAATACGCCACGCTCGGCACGAGCGGCGATGCGCAGGCGCGAGGCGAGTGGGTGAACTTCCTCAATACACAGCGCGCGCAGGCGCTGAGCTGGCGGGCGGCGGCGGACCCCACGCTGCGCGCGGGGTAGGGGCGCGCGAACGAGAAAGAACGCGCGGGCGCGAGCCGACGCTCGCGAGGCGCAAGAAAATACGAAAGCGTAAAAAAATGGTCACGCGGGCATGAAGCGCGCGGGTCCGCGTGACCATGCACTGCAGGCGCGGACGTCTACTGCCGTGCGCCTGCATCGGGGACGTGCCCGACAAGGCGGGCTGGCGGACGACCCATGCGCCCGCGCGAATCGATAAAAGCTAAAGGAGCCTGCGGCCGTGTTAGCGCCCGGTCGGCAGGCTACGAACACCGTTTGATGGCGCGCAACGCAGAGTCGCCGATTTCGGTTAGTCGCCATTGCTGAAGGCCGGATGCAAGGCGCTCCAGTTGGACGAGCTGTCGTTCGAGCAAGGCGTCCAGTTCTTCTCGCTCCATGTCGAGCTGGTTGGGGGCGTCCTGTACTAGCAGCAGGGTGGCGAATTCATGCGGACTCAGCATCGTTCTCTCCGTGTTGCCGCATCAGAGGTCGCCGGTTGCGGCCCGCAGGGCGGCGCAGCGACAGGAATGCGGTGGTATGAGCGAAAGCCTGCGACCGTGCAGATCGACTGGCCGGAGGGACCGGCCGCCTCGCCCGCTTGCGCGCGGCCAAAACGGCATCCAGCCGGGGATCTACCTCGGGGAACTGGAGTGTAGTCAACGTCACTGCGTTGTACAAACCACACCCCAAAAATATTCCCTTTGACATTCGAGCCCGCGCGCAGCGGTGGCGGGAGCCGTCCCGATTCACGAATTTACTTGAAGTTCTTACCGCACCGCGGCACTGAGTGAGCGGTCCGGCCTCGATCCGCTGCGCATCAACCGGGTATCCCGCGTGGGTATTCCGTTTGCGCCGTCGCGGCTGAGCGTCACATGACGTAATGCCTGGAAGTCGTCTGTTTCCGGAACTGTGAGGGCCGGGCCCGGTCTGTGCTTTGTGACTGCAGATACACGAAACTACCGCTAAGATTGAAACAGGGATGGCCAGTAATGCTCGCTACGCGTGACTGGCGCCGCTCGCCGGGCCTCGGGGCTTCCGGTCAGGTGCCACGCGTTGCGGGCGTAAAACGCCGCTTCGGGAGTAGGACACAATGCGCAACGAAAATGAGCCTCGCCACGTCATGCCCTGGCGCATCGAAGACATCGATCTCACCCGCATCGACCGTCAACGCGCCGCCGCGAATGAAGACCTGATGTTGCTTCTCGCCGCTTCATCGTTCATCGAAAGCGGTTCCGACCTTTACACCAGCAACCTGAATGTCTTCTTCAACGGCGACCCCGAGGTCTCCGAATGGCTCAATCGCGAATGGGAGCCCGAGGAGCTTCAGCACGGGCGCGCCTTGAAGACGTATATCCAGTACGTGTGGCCCGAGTTCGACTGGGACGCGGCCTTTCAGAGCTTCATCGAAGAGTATTCGAAGACCTGCTCGTTCGAGGAATTCGAGAAAACGCGAGCGCTCGAAATGGTTGCGCGCTGCGTGGTCGAAACGGGCACCGCCACGCTCTACCGCGCGATCGGCGAGTACTCGGACGAGCCCGTCCTCAAGGAAATCACCGACAACATTCGCAGCGACGAAGTGCGCCACTACAAGCACTTTTTCAACTATTTCAAGAAGTACAACCAGATTGAAGGGCACGGGCGTCTCGCCGTGCTCGGCGCGCTCATGCGCCGCGTGATGGAGATCAAGAACGAGGACTCGGAGATCGCATTGCGCCATGTGTACGCGGGCCGCTACCCCGACCGCGTGCGCGACGAGGCGTATAGCCGCGAACTCACCGCGCGCGTGAACAAGCTGGTGCGGCACAATCTTTCCGCCGACATGTGCGTGAAGATGCTGCTCAAGCCGCTCAACCTGCCCGCGAAGATCCGCCCCGGCGTGCACTATCCGCTCGCGAAGATCACGCAACACGTCTTCTTCCGCTAAGGCGTCGGCGCCCGCGCGCGAAAACGAAAAAGCCCGCTGCTGGAGCGGGCTTTTTGCTTATGGAGGCGAAGATCAGCGATCGCGCTGGCCGTTGCCGTCGCGGCGCGAGTTGCCGCCTGGCCGGCCGCCGAGCAGCGCGCCCGGATTGCCTTGCGGCTTGCGTTGCTGGGGGCGTCCCAGTGCGCTTTCGTGCGAAACGCCGCGCTGGCTTTCACGACGCGTATGCTCGCCGCGCGCGCCCTGTGCGCCGTGATTCGCGCCTTGCTGTTTCACGGGCTGGGTGGTGCGGATGCCGCCGCCTTTCGAGGCGGGCTTGGCCGGGCGCTGGCCGCCGTTGCCGCCATTACCACTTTTACCGCTGCTATTGGCTGCATGAGCGCGGTTGTTTTCGCGACCGCTGTCACGGCCACCCTCGCGTGCGCCTTCGCGATTACCGCCGCGCGGTTCACGCGATTCACGCGATTCACGCGGTTCGCGCGCTTCACGCGTCTGCGCGGGGCGTCCGCCGTTCGCGGCATTCGCGCCATTCGATGCACCTCGGCCCTGGCCTTGCCCCTGGCGCGGCGAGCGGCCTTGCGGCTGGCTGCGGCGCTGGATCGGCTCGGGCTTCGCGTGCGGGTCCGGCTCGAAGCCCGGAATGACTTCCTGGGGCACCGTGCGCTTGATGAGCTTCTCGATGTCCTTGAGCAATTGATGCTCGTCTACGCATACGAGCGACACCGCTTCGCCGGTCGCGCCCGCGCGCCCCGTGCGGCCAATGCGGTGCACGTAGTCCTCGGGCACGTTCGGCAGATCGTAGTTGACCACGTGCGGAAGCTGGTCGATATCGATGCCGCGCGCGGCGATGTCCGTGGCCACGAGCACCTGCAGCGTGCCGTCCTTGAACTCGCTCAAGGCGCGTGTGCGCGCCGACTGGCTCTTGTTGCCGTGAATCGCGAGCGCGCTGATGCCGTCCTTCGTGAGCTGTTCGGCAAGCCGGTTCGCGCCGTGCTTCGTGCGCGTGAACACGAGCACCTGAAACCAGTTGTGCTGGCGGATCAGGTGCGTGAGCAGATCGCGCTTACGGTCCCGGTCGACGGGATAGATCTTCTGTGCCACGGTTTCCGCCGTGGTGTTGCGGCGCGCGACTTCGATGAGCGCGGGCGAGTCGAGCAGGCTGTCGGCGAGCGCCTTGATCTCGTCGGCGAAAGTCGCCGAGAAGAGCAGGTTCTGGCGCTTGGGCGGCAGCTTCGCGAGCACGCGCTTGATGTCGTGGATGAAGCCCATGTCGAGCATGCGGTCGGCTTCGTCGAGCACGAGAATCTCGAGCTGCGACAGGTCGATCGTCTTCTGCTGCATGTGGTCGAGCAGGCGGCCCGGCGTTGCCACGACGATATCCACGCCCCGGCGCAGCGCGTCGATTTGCGGATTGATGCCCACGCCGCCGAACATCACCGTGGACTTGAGCTTCAGATACTTGCCGTAGGCGCGCACGCTCTCTTCGACCTGCGCGGCCAGCTCGCGTGTGGGCGTGAGGATGAGCGCGCGCACCACGCGCTTCGCCGTAGCCGCGGGCGGCATGTCCGTGAGGCGTTGCAGGATGGGCAGGGTGAAGCCGGCGGTCTTGCCGGTGCCGGTTTGCGCCCCGGCGAGCAGGTCGCCGCCGCCGAGCACGGCGGGAATTGCCTGCGCCTGGATGGGCGTGGGCGTGCTGTACCCAAGTTCGTTGACTGCGCGGACCAGCGGTTCGGACAAGCCGAGAGAATCGAAAGACATAAACACCTGTTGTATTGCAGTAGCGCGGGCGTTGCTTCGCGGCCCGAGGGCGCGCAGCGCGGCCAAAGCAGTGTTGCCGGGTTCGAAGGCGCCCGGCGAAGCCGCCTTTTCGCGTTGTTCGGACGGCGCGCCAGTGCGCACGCCGCGTTTTTTCTTCATGGAACGCACGCGTCAATCAAGACACGTCGTCTGGCGTCAAGTTGCATCGTGCGGCCGCGGACACTGCGGCGGCCGTACGATGTCTTCGCATTGACGCGTCACGCAACGTAGCGCGCGACGCTCACGAATTGACAGACGCTCCCGGCGAGCACGAACAGATGCCAGATTCCATGTCCGTGCCGGATGCGCTCGTCATTGACGAAAAAATAAATGCCGACGCTGTATATGACGCCGCCGGCCAGCAGCCACGCCGTGCCCGCGGGCGGCAGGGCTTCGACGAGCGGGCGAACCGCCACCACCGCGAGCCAGCCCATCACCACGTAGAGCACCATCGAAAGCACTCTCGTGCGGCGCCCGAGCGTGAGTTCCTGCACGATGCCGAGAGCCGCGAGCCCCCAGCTCACGCCGAAGAGCGACCAGCCCCACGGCCCGCGCAGCGTCACGAGCGTGAACGGAGTATAGCTTCCCGCGATGAGCAGATAGATCGCCGCGTGGTCGCACTTTTGCAGCACCGCCTTCAGCCGCAGGCCGCGCACGCCGTGATACAGCGTCGAGATCGTGTACAGCGCGCACAACATCGCCCCGTAAACCGCGAAGCTCACGACCTTGTAAGCGTCGTGATCCAGCGCCGCGAGCGTCACGAGCGAGACGAGGCCCGCTATCGACAACATCGCGCCCACGAGGTGAGTAATGCTGTTCAGACGCTCACCGGCGTGCATGACGACCACTCCTTGTTCTTCTTGAGCGCAACGCGCGCAGGTGGAACAATGTTCCACCCCATGCGGCGCGGTGCTCGACCGCAGCGTTCAAAACCAGGCCTGACGGGCCACGGAACCGCCTTCACCGCACGGCCCGGCGCCAAATAGCGAAGGGCGCAGCCCGCTCTTCGCAGACTGCGCCCTTATCAGGCAACCATCACTATAGCAGTAACCACTTGCGTGGGACCGCCGTAAGGGCGGAAGCCCTATCGGCGGTGGCGGGCTATGCATGGGACCGGAGTGCTCTGCATGGGACCGGAGTAAGCGCTAAAGCGCTAACTCCGGTCGACACGGCCCTCAGTCGAGCGGAGACGAGCGCAGGTCGGCGACCTGCTGCGGGGACACCGGCGTGCCCTTGTTGCCCCAGGACATGCGGATGAACGTCACCACCGCCGCGACTTCCTGGTTCGAGAGCGCCTGCGCGAACGGCGGCATGCCGTACGGACGCGGGTTGCCCACCGTGCTCGGCGGATAGCCGCCGTTGAGCACCATGCGGATCGGGTTCACGGCCGAATGCATCTGGATCGACTGGTTGTTCGCAAGCGGCGGGAAGTTCGGCGGCATGCCCAGACCGTTCTCCGCGTGGCACTTCGCACACTGGTCATGGTAGATCTTCTGACCTTGCTGCAAGAGTTCGCCACCGAACGCCTCCGAAGTCTCCATCTGCATCGTTTCGGGCGCTTCCTTCTTCTGCGGGATGGTCTTCAGGTACGAGGCCATCGCGTGGATGTCGTCGTCCGAGAGGTATTGCAGGCTGTTGTGGATCACGTCCGCCATCGGGCCGAACACGGCGCCGCGCTGGGAAACGCCGGTCTTCAGGAGGCTCGCGATGTCCCTGACGTCCCAGTCGCCGAGGCCGCCTTCGCTGCCCGTGAGCGACGGCGCGTACCAGTTCTGCAGCGGGATCAGGCCGCCCGCGAAAGCCGCCGAGTTGACCGGGCCGCCCACCGCGTTGATGGACGTGTGGCACATGCCGCAGTGGCCGAGGCCTTCCACGAGATACGCGCCGCGGTTCCATTCGACCGACTTGGTCGGATCGGGCTTGTACTCGCCTTCGCGAAAGAACAGCGTACGCCAGCCGATCAGCAGGTTGCGGTTGTTGAACGGGAACTTGAGTTCGTGCGGACGGCTGGGCACGTTGGCCGGCGGCACCGAGCGCAGATAGGCGAAGATCGCGTCGGCGTCGGCGCGCGTGACCTTCGTGTAGCTCGCGAACGGGAATGCCGGATAGAGCAGGCTGCCGTCCTTCGAGCGGCCCGTGTGCATGGCGCGATAGAAGTCGTCGGCGCTCCACTTGCCGATGCCGTACTGGTCGTCGGGCGTGATGTTGGGCGTGTAGAGCGTGCCGAAGGGCGTTGCCATGGGCAGGCCGCCCGCGAACATCTGGCCGCCGCGCACGGTGTGGCAGGCAATGCAGTCGCCGGCGCGCGCGAGGTACTCGCCCCTCTTGATGAGATCGTTCTGGTCCACGGGCGTGGCGGCAAGCGCTGCGCCATTTTGCAGATAGTGGGTGCCCGACCAGAGCACCGGGACGAGGGCCGCGGCGGCGGCCACCACGACGGCGGAAAGTGCGAACAGGGACTTGCGGTTCATATTGGCTGTCTCCCCCGGCGCCTTATTGCGGTTCGCTGCCGCAGGCAAGCGGCGTCTTGAGTGAGCCAGCCGGCGCCGGCACGGGGTTCTGCGGCGCGCTCTGCGTCGAGAGCCAGGCCGCGACCGCGTTCACGTCTTCGTCGGTGAGGCGCGTGGCGATCTCATGCATGCAGTCGGGCGCTTTCGCATGCCGCGAGCCCGAGCGCCAGGCGCCGATCTGCGCGCTGATGTAATCCCTGTGCAGACCGACGAGACCCGGAATGGCCGGCTCCATGCCGGTGAGCTTCGCGCCGTGGCAGGCCGCGCAGGCGGGCACCTGCCTGGCCGTGTCGCCGTGCAGCACGATCTGCTGGCCGCGCGCGAGCGTGTCGCTGCTGACCGCGGGCTTCGCGGGCGGCGGGTAGGGCGGCCGCTGCTGCGAGAAGAACGTCGCGATCTCGTGCAGGTAGTCGTCGGAGAGATAGGTGACCAGATAATTCATCGGAGGGTACTTGCGGCGACCCTCGCGGAAATTCATTAGCTGGTTGAACAGGTACTCGGCCGGTTTGCCGGCGAGACGCGGGAAGTAGTCGTTGTCGGTGCCCTGGCCATGCGAGCCGTGGCATGCGGTACAGCCCTGCACGCGAGCGGCGATCGTATCGGGGGCGGCGGCCTGCGGCGCCGAAGCGGCTGTCTGGGCGTGTGCAGCGCTGAGAACGCCGGTCGTCCCGAGCAAAAGTGCTGCTGCCAGAGGCGCGACGAGCGGAATGAGCGGTCGGAAGATACGTCTTGGGGACACGCGTAACTCCATCTTTATCGTGGACCTGACCAGGCTTCGAACGGCCCGGCTTTTAGGCTGCGCGCGATGAAAGCAGAAGACCGTGCGCGCTGCGGCGACGCAGCAGATTCTAGCATCGGGAACGGGTAGTGACCATTTGCCACATGCGTCACGAAAGCCCACCGACGCCTTCGAGGCGCCATCGCGACGTGCTTGCGGCTGATGGTCGCGGCGGTGCCGGTTATGATTCTGCACCTGTTCGCCGATCGGTGACACGGGGTTGTCCCGCACCCGCGCCACACTCGGCGAGCCGCTCGTTGCCGGGTCGATGCATCGCTTCATGCCGGGCGCATGGCGCAGCCGTATCGTGTTTCGTGCGCTGGCTCGACGCTCGTGCATGGAACGCGCGTCGAACCTGCGTCGAATCCGCATGAAAGCCGCATCGAAGCCGCATCAACGCTGCATTGAACTGATCTGCGCGGCGGCTATCGAAGCAGGCACCCTTGCGGACGCGCAGCGCGCTGCGATGTAATGCGCCGGCGTCCTGCCGTAGCTGTTTTCATGTTGTTTCCTTGCCACTTGTCTCGATGACTCCAATTGCACTTTCCCTATCGTTGCATCAAGCCGACCGTTCCCCTTCGCGCGAGGCCCGCGCGACTCGCGACACGCGGGAGGGCGAGGTCCGATGAAAGCTGACTGGCTCTGGATCGGACAGGTCGCCATGGCGGCCATCGTCAACGTGGCTTACGCCTTCGCGCTCGGCTCGGCGTTCTATGGCGCGTGGCTCGACAAAGACGGCCGCACGGCCATCGCGCCCGCGCGCCTCGCATGGCTGCGCGCGCAACGCTCGCTGCGCGCCTCGGCGGTGGTGCTCATCGCGGCGCTTCTCATGTGGATGCTTTACGAAAGCGCGTCGGTTAGCGGCGAGTCGTTGCCCGGCGCGTTCGGCGTGGTCGGCACGGTGCTCTCGCAAACGCACGTTGGCCACGCGTGGTCGGTCGCGTTCGCGGGCGCGCTCGTGCTAGCCGGCTGCGCGTTCGCCGCGGCGAGCGTGGTGCGTGACGGCGTGCTGTGGCTCGCGCTCGTCGCCGTCGCGGCGGGGCGCGCGGGCCTCGGGCATGCCGCCGATGCGGGCTTCGCGTCGGCCGCGCTCGGCCTCCATACCTTGCACGTGCTGAGCGCCAGCGCATGGAGCGGCATCGTCATGGCGGGCGGACTGGCGGTTCTGCCGGCGCTCGGCGCATCGACGGCGCGCGGCGTGTTGATCCGTACAGCGGGTCAGGTCTCGAACGTGGCGTTCTTCGCGGTGGGCTTCGTGATCGCGACGGGCGTGTTCAACGCCCTGCGCGGCAGCGGCGGTTCGCTCGACGCCATCGTGGACAGCACCTGGGGCCGCGTACTGCTGCTCAAGATCGCGCTCGTCGTGCTCGCACTGGCGATGGGCGGCTTCAACCGGCTCGTCGCGATGCCCGAGTTGCGGCGCGCGGCGTCGACCGCGGCCGCGCGCCGCTTCGTCAACGTGATCCATCTCGAAGCGATCGTGATGATCGGCATCCTCGTGACGGCGGCCGCGCTCGCGCACAGCGTGCCGGGCTACGTGTTGCAGGGCTGAAACGTCGTCCGCGGAACTTACTCGTAGCCGAGCCGGTGACTGAGGATCGGTGCGCAAAAGAGGGCGGCGGCGCAGCCCATGACGTTGCCCTCGAGTTCGGCGAGCGCGGGCACGGACGCAGGATTCGCGATCAGCGCGAACAGTTGCGGCGCGCACCACAACACCGCGGCGCCGATCCCGGCGTACTCCACCCAGCCGATGCGCCATCCGCGCATGAAGGCGATGGCGCCCGCGAGCACGCGCATGAAGCCGAAGGCGACGAGCGCGCCCACGGCGGCCTGTTCGCGGATGAGGTAGTCGGGGAGCGACGCGTCCATGGAGTCCCTTTGCAAGACCAAGGTTGGGTTGCAAAGGAATCAGCAAGGCGCGGGCCAGCGGGCGGCGTTTGCTCGCGAAGCGCGCGCTCGACTATGTCGTGCCTTGAACGGCGCGGCTTTTCATGAACTGGCTGTGTGCGCAAGCGACATAAGCCGGTCGCGCGGATTGCGAGCGAGCGCGCCGGGGCGCGCAAAGCCGCGAGAAATGTTACGTCGCCGAAACGCGCGGCATTGCGTGTGTCACGTTACGTTGCGCGCCGCGCGTTTGGCGTTCAGTTTTGCATCACCACTCGGCGACGCTGCCATCTTCGTGACGCCACACCGGATTGCGCCAGCGGTGACCGGTCTTCGCCATCTCGCGCACCTTCTCCTCGTTCACGTCGATGCCAAGACCCGGGCCCTGCGGAATCGAGACGAAGCCGTCCTCGTATTTGAACACTTCCGGATTGCGGATGTAGTCGAGCAGATCGTTGCCCTTGTTGTAATGGATGCCGAGGCTCTGCTCCTGGATGAACGCGTTGTAGCTCACCGCGTCGATCTGCAGGCAGGTGGCGAGCGCAATCGGCCCGAGCGGGCAATGCAGCGCGAGCGCGACGTCATAGGCTTCTGCCATCGCGGCGATCTTGCGGCACTCGGTGATGCCGCCCGCGTGCGAGGCGTCGGGCTGGATGATGTCGACGTAGCCGCCCGCGAGAATGTGCTTGAAATCCCAGCGCGAATAAAGACGCTCGCCCAGCGCGATAGGCGTGCTGGTCTGGTTGACGATGTCGCGCAGCGCCTCGACGTTCTCGGAGAGCACCGGCTCTTCGATGAACATGAGCTTGAACGGATCGAGTTCCTTCGCTAGCACCTTGGCCATGGGCTTGTGCACGCGGCCATGGAAGTCCACGCCGATGCCGACGTTCGGGCCTACGGCCTCGCGCACGGCGGCGACGTTGTTGATGACGCCTTGCACCTTGTCGAAGGTGTCGATGATCTGCAGTTCTTCCGAGCCGTTCATCTTCACGGCCTTGAAGCCGCGCTCGACCACGGCGCGCGCGTTGTTGGCGACATCGCTCGGACGGTCGCCGCCGATCCACGAATACACCTTGATCTTGTCGCGCACCTGGCCGCCGAGCAGCGCGTGAACGGGCACGCCATGATGCTTGCCCTTGATGTCCCACAGCGCCTGGTCGACGCCGGCAATCGCGCTCATCGTGATCGGGCCGCCGCGGTAGAAACCCGCGCGATACATCACCTGCCAGTGATCTTCGATGAGGAGCGGGTCCTTGCCGATCAGGTAGTCGGCGAGTTCATCGACGGCCGCGGCTACCGTGTGTGCCCGGCCTTCGACGATGGGCTCGCCCCAGCCGATGATCCCTTCGTCCGTTTCGATCTTCAGAAAGAGCCAGCGCGGCGGGACGACGAAGGTTTCGAGCCTGGTGATTTTCATGCGGTGTCTCCATGACCTTGAGCGGTAGGGCGGCGCTCGCGCCACGCGCGAGCGGCAACGTCTTCAACCGCACATGCTACTGCAAAATTCGCCTTTAAGTGCTATTAATAGTATTATTTCCGGACGCTTCCCAATATCCAGGAGAACGGCGATACAACGCGATCTGCACGGCACGGTGGCCTACGAACTAGGCAGCGCGATCCTGCGCGGCGACTACCCGCCTTCGACGGTTCTGCCGCGCGAGGCCGAACTGATGGCGACGTTCGAGGTGAGCCGCACGGTGCTGCGCGAGGCGCTGCGCACGCTCACCTCGAAAGGGCTCGTGGAGTCGCGCCCGCGCGTGGGTACGCGCGTGCGTGCGCGCGAAGCGTGGAACCTGCTCGATGCCGACGTGCTCGACTGGTACGCGCGCGTGGCGCCGCCGCTCGGGTTCGCGCTCAAGCTCCAGGAAATGCGCGAAATGATCGAGCCGTTCGCGGCAGGACTCGCCGCGAACGCGCGCGACGCCGATGCGCTCGCGTCGCTCGCCGCCGCGCACGAAGCCATGGTCGAGGCGCGCAACGTGGACGAATGGGTGCGCGCGGACCTGCGCTTTCATCTCGCGGTCCTGGGCGCCTGTCGCAACGAGTTGCTGGTGCCGCTCGGCACGCTGATCGAGCGCACGCTCGAAGGCCAGTTGCGCGTGAACGCGAAGCGCGCCGACGTGTTCAACGCGGCGCTGCCCGACCACACGCTTGTGTACGACGCGATCGCGAACCGCGACGCCTATGCGGCGAGTCGCGCGATGGCCGCGCTGTTGCGGGTGACGCGAGAGCGTATCGAGGGGTGAACGCGAGGGTTGAACGTGGTTCGTCGCGCGCGAACGCGGAGCGCGGAAATGAAAAAAGCCGCTGTCCTTGTGGGACAGCGGCTTTCTTTTGCAACTGGTGGCGAATCAGGGATTCGAACCCCGGACCTGCGGATTATGATTCCGTCGCTCTAACCGGCTGAGCTAATTCGCCGAAGAAAAGAATTATCGCGGTGCAGGCCGAGTCTGTCAACTCCCTTCGTCATCTTTTTTTGAGGGGAAGTTCGCCGCCGGGCCGAAGGTCCCGCCCGGCGGCGCTCGCAGACTCAATCCTGCGCGTAGATATCCGAGTCCTTGGTTTCCCTCACGAACAGCATGCCAATCACGAAAGTGGCCAGCGCGATGATGATCGGATACCAGAGGCCCGAGTAGATATCGCCCCGCGCCGCGACGATCGCGAAGGCCGTCGCCGGCAGGAAGCCGCCGAACCAGCCGTTGCCGATGTGATAGGGCAGCGACATCGACGTGTAGCGGATGCGCGTCGGGAACATCTCCACCAGCATCGCCGCGATCGGCCCGTACACCATGGTCACGAAGATCACGAGGATCGTCAGCATCACCACGGTCATCGGCCAGTTGAGCTGCGCCGGGTCGGCCTTGAGCGGGTAGCCCGCTGCTTTGAGCGTCGCCGCGAGCGTCTTCTCGAACAGCGCACCGGCTTCCTTCGCGCCCGGCGCGCGGCCGTCGAAGGTGTCGATGGTCGTGTCGCCCACCTTGATCTGCGCGAGCGTGCCAGCGGGAGCCGCCACGTTCTCGTAGTTCAGGCCCGCCTTCGAAAGCGCGCTCTTGGCGATGTCGCACGAACTCGTGAACTTGGAGGTGCCGACCGGGTTGAACTGGAACGAGCACTCGGCCGGGTTCGCGATCACGACGATCGGCGCGCGCGCGGTCGCGGCTTCGAGCGCCGGGTTCGCGTAGTGCGTGATCGCCTTGAAGATCGGGAAGTAGGTGAGCGCTGCGATCAGGCAGCCCGCCATGATGATGGGCTTGCGGCCGATCTTGTCCGAAAGCGCGCCGAAGAACAGGAAGAACGGCGTGCCGATCAGGAGTGCCAGCGCGATCAGGATGTTGGCGCTCGAACCGTCCACCTTGAGCGTCTGCGTGAGGAAAAAGAGCGCGTAGAACTGGCCCGTGTACCAGACCACGGCCTGGCCGGCCGTGAGGCCGAAGAGGGCGAGCAGCACGACCTTGAGGTTCTTCCACTGGCCGAACGCTTCCTTGATCGGCGCCTTCGAGACCTTGCCCTCCGCCTTGATGCGCTTGAATGCCGGCGATTCGTCGAGTTGCAGGCGGATCCACACCGACACGGCGAGCAGCAGGATCGACGCGATGAACGGAATGCGCCAGGCCCATGCGGCGAACTGTTCTTCGCCGACGAAGGTGCGCACGCCGAGGATCACGAGCAGCGAGAGGAACAGGCCAAGCGTGGCGGTCGTCTGGATCCACGAGGTATAGAAGCCGCGGCGTCCGGGCGGCGCGTGTTCCGCAACATAGGTCGCGGCGCCGCCATACTCGCCGCCGAGCGCGAGACCTTGCAGCAGGCGCATGCCGATGAAGATCACGGGCGACGCAATGCCGATCGCCGCGTAGCCTGGCAGGAAGCCGACCACGAAGGTCGAGACGCCCATGATGACGATCGTGACGAGGAACGTGTGCTTGCGGCCCACGAGGTCGCCGAGGCGGCCGAACACGATCGCGCCGAACGGACGCACCGCAAAGCCGGCGGCGAAGCCGAGCAGCGTGAAGATGAAGCCGGCCGTGGGATTGACGCCTGAAAAGAAGCTCTTGCTAATGAAGGCCGCGAGCGATCCGGCCAGGTAAAAGTCGTACCACTCGAACACGGTGCCGAGCGACGACGCGAAGATCACGCGTTTTTCGTCGCTGGTCATCGGCGCGTGCGAGACTTGTCCGCCAACGGTTGCCATATATGTCTCCAGTATTGATATGCGTGTGGTCCGTCGGGCAGGGGAGGCAGACACCCGCGGTCCTGGGGAGCATTATTGGAATGGAAACTTACGGGCTTCTGACGCGCGTGTGGGTTTCTGAGCGACGTATCGGAGTGGGGTTTGATGGGTTAAATTCGCCGAATATGGTGCGAAAATATCTTATCGATCCTCTAATATCTCCTAACGAGCGAATTCGGCATCCCGTATTGGGTTGCGGATAAGGGTAAGTCCCATCCCGCTTTCTGAAGCGCCTCCGTCAGTTTCACGGCGGTTTCGACGCACGGGCATTGACATGCCGCTCAAGCTTGCCCTTGTCCTTGCCCGCGCAGACGCAGCGTCACGCGCACGAGCGTCCCGGCCAGGCGCGGCGCGTCCTGATAAACGTGATCTGCGATGGCGAGCGTGCCGCCATGCATCGTGGCGATCTCGCGCACGATCGCGAGGCCGAGTCCGCTGCCTTCGCCATCGCGTCCGAGAATGCGGTAGAAGCGCTCGATGACGCGTTCGCGCTCGGCGGGCGGAATGCCCATGCCCGTGTCTTCCACTTCGAGATGAACCACGCCCGCCGCGGGCTCCGGCCGCACGCGCACGGTGATGCGGCCGCCCGCGGGCGTATAGCGGATAGCGTTGTCGATGAGGTTCGAGAGCATTTCGCGCAGCATCACGGGGTTGCCGTCCACTTCCACGCGCGCCGCCGCATCGCCGTCGTCCTCGTCGCTCGCGTAGGCCGTTTCGGGGCCTTCGTAGCCGAGATCCATCTGTTTGGCGAGCGCCGGCTGCACCCAGTCGCGCACGGCGTGACGCGCCACGTCCGCCACATCGACCGGCGTGAAAATTTGCCCCGACATGCGGTTTTCCGCGCGCGCGAGCGCGAGTAACTGCGTGACGAGCCGCGCCGCGTGTTCGGAACTCGTCGCGATCTGTTCGAGCGAGCGGTGCACTTCGGCTGGCGCGTCCTGGCGCAGCGCGAGTTCGGCTTGGGTGCGCAGGCCCGCGAGCGGGGTCTTCATCTGATGCGCGGCGTCGGCGATGAAGCGCTTTTGCAGCTCCATGTTCTGTTCGAGCCGCGTGAGCAGATCGTTGAACGAGGTGACGAGCGGCTCGATTTCGGGCGGCGCGCGGCGCGCTTCGAGCGGCGAAAGGTCGTCGGGGCGGCGCATGCGGATGTTCGATTGCAGCGCGTGCAAGGGAGCGAGGCCGCGCGAGAGACCGAACCAGACGAGCAGGATCGCGAGCGGCAAGATCACGAACTGCGGCAGGATTACGCCCTTGATGATGTCGTTGGCGAGCTGGCGGCGCTTGTCGAGCGTTTCCGCGACCTGCACGAGCACGGGCTGACCCTGGCGGTCGCCGGCGCTGAGATGCGTGGGCTCGACCGTCGTATAGGCGACGCGGATGTCGATGCCGCGCAGCGTGTCGTCGCGGAATTCGACGAGACCCGGTGGCGGGCGGTCGTCGTCGTGCGGCAGCGGCATGTCGCGATCGCCGCCGATCAGCTCGCCGCGGCTGCCGAGCACCTGGTAGAACACGCTGTCGACGTTGTCGGCGCGCAGGAAGTCGCGCGTGGAGGCCGGGAGCGTCAGCTCCGCCACGCCGTTCACGGGCTGGATCTGGCGCGCGAGCACATAGGCGTCGGTTTCGAGCGCGCGGTCGAAGGGGCCGTTGGCGATCGACTTCGCCACGAGATACGTGACCGCGATGCTCATCGGCCAGAGCAGCAGCAAGGGCGCGAGCATCCAGTCGAGAATCTCGCCGAAGAGCGAGCGCGGGCGCGCCTCGGCGGCGGCTTCGGCTTCGTCGGGCGGGGCGAACGGGTTGGCGTAGCGGGCGTCGCGCGCGTCGTCGTCGAGGGCGTCGGCCGCGAATGTCGACGCGCCCGGGGCGGTGTCGCCGGGCCGGCCGCCCGCGCCCGCGGCGCCCTTGGGCGGCACGGCGCGCGCGATGGAGGGACGCCCGGCCATCGTCGACCCCGCCTACTTGAAGTAGTGGCTGGCGGGCATCGTCGGCGCGGCGCCGGGCGCGCCGGCCTCGGTCCGGGCGTTCGGCTGGCTGGCGCCGGTCTGCGTTTCCTTTGCCTCCTTTTCGAGGCAGTAGCCGAGTCCGCGCACCGTCACGATGCGCACGCCGCCCGCTTCGAGCTTCTTGCGCAGCCGGTGCACGTAGACCTCGATGGCGTTGTTGCTGACTTCCTCGCCCCATTCGCACAGGTGATCGACGAGCTGTTCCTTCGAGACGAGGCGCCCCAGGCGCTGCAGCAGCACTTCGAGCACACCCAGTTCGCGCGCCGAAAGATCGAGCACCTGGTCGTTGATGCGCGCGATGCGCCCCACCTGGTCGAACGCGAGCGCGCCGTGACGCACGACGGTCGGGCCGCCGCCCGCGCCGCGCCGCGTAAGCGCGCGCACGCGCGCTTCGAGTTCGTTGAGCGCGAAGGGCTTGGCCATGTAGTCGTCGGCGCCGAGGTCGAGGCCTTTCACGCGCTCGTCCACGCTGTCGGCGGCGGTGAGGATCAGCACGGGCAGACTGGAATTGCGCGCGCGCAAACGGCGCAGCACTTCGAGGCCCGGCATTTTCGGCAGGCCCAGATCGAGGATCAAGAGGTCGAACGACTGCATCGACAAGGCGGTATCGGCGTCCACGCCGTTACGCACGTGATCAACGGCATAGCCCGATTGGCGGAGTGATCTTACGAGCCCGTCCGCGAGTATGCTGTCGTCTTCGGCAATGAGGATTCGCATGTTGCGCCGGCGTCGCCTTCGAGGTGTCTGGGCCTCGCTTTTGAACTCGTAACACCCGCGCCGCGCCGCGTCCTTGAAGGCGCGGCCGGGCGACGCGCGGCGGTCTCCCGAAATTCGCGGTTCTGGAAAGCCAGAAAGGCTTGCCAAAACCACTGTTTTTTTATACAGTGTCTGCGTTCGTGTGCATTAGCCCGAATGAGGCGTGCACATGGTCACGAGACGCCGTTCATCATAGCAAAGGACGATTCATGGAAGATAGCAAGAAAGGCTCGGCTGGGCTGACTGCTGAAAAGAGCAAGGCGCTGGCCGCCGCGCTCGCGCAGATCGAAAAGCAGTTCGGCAAGGGGTCGATCATGCGACTCGGCGACGGCGAAGCGGTCGAGGACATCCAGGTAGTCTCCACTGGCTCGCTCGGCCTCGACATCGCGCTCGGCGTCGGCGGTTTGCCGCGCGGCCGGGTGGTCGAGATCTACGGTCCGGAATCGTCGGGCAAGACCACGCTCACGCTGCAGGTCATCGCCGAAATGCAGAAGCTCGGCGGCACGGCGGCGTTCATCGACGCGGAACACGCGCTCGACGTGCAATACGCCGCCAAGCTCGGCGTGAACGTGCCGGAGCTGCTTATCTCGCAGCCGGACACGGGCGAGCAGGCGCTCGAAATCACCGACGCGCTGGTGCGCTCGGGCTCGATCGACATGATCGTCATCGACTCGGTCGCGGCGCTCGTGCCGAAGGCCGAAATCGAAGGCGAAATGGGCGACTCGCTGCCGGGTTTGCAGGCGCGTCTGATGTCGCAGGCGCTGCGCAAGCTCACCGGCACGATCAAGAAGACGAACTGCATGGTGATCTTCATCAACCAGATCCGCATGAAGATCGGGGTGATGTTCGGCAACCCGGAAACCACCACGGGCGGCAACGCGCTCAAGTTCTACTCGTCGGTGCGCCTGGACATTCGCCGTATCGGTTCGATCAAGAAGAACGACGAAGTGATCGGCAGCGAAACGCGCGTGAAGGTCGTGAAGAACAAGGTCTCGCCGCCGTTCCGCGAAGCCGTGTTCGACATTCTCTACGGCGAGGGCATTTCGCGTCAGGGCGAAATCGTCGACCTCGGCGTGCAGGCCAAGATCGTCGACAAGGCGGGTGCGTGGTACAGCTATAACGGCGAGCGCATTGGCCAGGGCAAGGACAATGCACGCGAATTCCTGCGCGAAAACGCGGATATCGCTCGTGAGATTGAAAACCGCATCCGCGAATCGCTCGGCGTAAGCACGATGCCGGACGGCGTCAAAGATTCCGGCGAAGTCGAAGTCGCTGACGAAGAGTAAGCCCTTCGGGCTCTCGTAGATAAGGCAAGCTGATGCGCAAGGGCGAGTCATCTACGTCCTCGCCTTCCGGCGAGCAGGCTAACTCGCGTGCGGGTTCGCCTGCGGGCTCAACCATGGAAAGGGGCGCCGAGCGGCGTCCTGCCATGAAGCCTGCCGACTCACGGAACCGTTCAAGCCGCGACGCCCAGGCGGGCGATCGCGGCTTTGCGCCTTCCGGCGCGGCATATTCTTCGCCCGCCGATCTCAGCGACGATGGCGGCGCGGTCTTCGAAGTGCCGTTCGAAGCCTTCTTCAGCGCAGACGATGAAACGGCAAACGCGCCGCCGGAGCCGTCGTTCGAAACATCGTTCAAGCGTTCGTCTTTATCCACATCGCGCGCGCCCGCAGAAGCAACGCGCGAATCCGGCTCACCGCACGCCGACCAATACGAGCGCAGTTCGGCCACCCGCGCCGCGCGCGCCAGCGCGCGCGAACAATCGTCCGCCGCGAAGCAGCGCCCCGAGCGCTCCCTCAAGGGCCGCGCGCTCGGCTATCTTTCGCGCCGCGAATACAGCCGCGCCGAACTCTCGCGCAAGCTCGTGCCGTACACCGAAGACGCTGGCGCACTCGAAGCGCTGCTCGATTCGCTCGAGCGCGAAGGCTGGCTTTCCGACGCGCGCTTTGCCGAAAGCGTCGTGCACCGGCGCGCGGCGCGCGTGGGGGCAGGGCGTATCGTCAGCGAACTCAAGCGGCACGCGGTGGGCGACGCACTCATCGAAGAAGTGAACACGCAACTGCGCGAGACCGAACTCACGCGCGCCCGCGCCGTCTGGCAGAAGAAGTACGGCCAGTTGCCCGAAACGCCGGCCGAACGCGCGCGCCAGGCCCGCTTTCTCGCGGCGCGCGGCTTCTCGATGTCGATCATCGGCAAGATCCTCAAGGGAATCGAGGAAGACTGGTCCGATAACTGAGCCGGTCGTCTCGAAAAGTCTCGTGGGCAAGTCCATGCCCAGCCTGTGTGTTCGCGGCTGTCTCAAATACCCGGTATGTTAAAATCGCGAGGTTTTCCAATCCGGTCTTACCTTTAGCATGCCGCTTTCTCCGCCCGTGCCCCGCCAGTTGCGCCATCAGCGCGCCATCCGGGCGGTTGCCTATGAGCGCGAAGACGGCCTGTGGGACATCGACGCGTGCCTGACCGACCACAAGCCACGCGACGTGCCGCTCGCCGCCGGTGTCCGGCCCAATGGTCTGCCGATCCATGAACTCTGGCTGCGTATTACGATCGATCGCAAGCTCAACGTCGTCGACGCAGAAGCGTCGTCCGACTGGGTGCCTTACGACGGTCAGTGCCAGAACGCAAATCCCGCCTATCGGGCCCTTATCGGGCTCAATCTCCTCCAGAACTTCCGCCGCGAAGCGGGCCGGCTGCTCGCCGGCACGGTTGGCTGCACGCATCTCACAGAAATGTTGGGCGTTTTGCCGACTGCTGCGATCCAGGCGTTCGTTGGAGAAGTGTGGGACACATCGAATGGCTCGCCGGGTGAAGCGCCCGGACCGGAACCAGGCAAGACCGCCGGAGGCAATGAGGCCGAAGGTGAAAAGCCGCCCTTCCAGCTTGGCCGCTGCCACGCGCTGCGGTTCGACGGGGAGGCGGTGAAGCAGTTTTATCCGCGCTGGTATGGCCATGTGCCGCGTTCAATAGAGCGCGGCGCGCAAACCGCCAGCGTGCGCGACAGCCGGAGCCCGGGCCAAGAGGGCAGGGCCGACGCCGTCTCGCATGAATAACAACAGCGGAATCGAAGTTCACTCCAACTCTCAGACTGAAGGAATCACGCATGAAGATTCACGAGTACCAGGGTAAGGAAATCCTGCGGAAATTCGGAGTCGCCGTCCCGCGCGGCATCCCGGTGTTTTCGGTGGATGACGCGGTCAAGGCCGCTGAAGAGCTGGGCGGTCCGGTTTGGGTCGTCAAGGCGCAGATCCACGCGGGCGGCCGCGGCAAGGGCGGCGGCGTGAAGGTTGCCAAGACGCTCGAGCAGGTTCGCGAGTACGCGAACCAGATCCTCGGCATGCAGCTCGTCACGCACCAGACCGGTCCGGAAGGCCAGAAGGTCAACCGTCTGCTGATCGAAGAAGGCGCCGACATCAAGCAGGAACTGTATGTCAGCCTCGTCGTCGACCGCGTGTCGCAAAAGATCGTTCTGATGGGTTCGAGCGAAGGCGGCATGGACATCGAAGAAGTCGCCGAAAAGCACCCGGAACTGATCCACAAGGTCATCGTCGATCCGAACACGGGTCTGCTCGACGCGCAAGCCGACGACCTCGCCACGAAGATCGGCGTGCCGGCTGCATCGATTCCGCAAGCGCGTACGATCCTGCAAGGCCTGTACAAGGCATTCTGGGAAACGGACGCATCGCTGGCCGAAATCAACCCGCTGAACGTCTCGAGCAACGGCACCGTGACCGCACTCGACGCGAAGTTCAACTTCGACTCGAACGCGCTGGCACGTCACCCGGAAATCGTCGCTTACCGCGATCTGGACGAAGAAGATCCGGCCGAAATCGAAGCCTCGAAGTTCGACCTCGCGTACATCTCGCTCGACGGCAACATCGGCTGTCTGGTGAACGGCGCAGGTCTGGCCATGGCGACGATGGACACCATCAAGCTGTTCGGCGGCGAGCCGGCGAACTTCCTCGACGTGGGCGGTGGCGCCACGACCGAGAAGGTCACCGAAGCGTTCAAGCTCATGCTCAAGAACCCGGGCCTGAAGGCGATCCTCGTGAACATCTTCGGCGGCATCATGCGCTGCGACGTGATCGCGGAAGGCGTGATCGCCGGTTCGAAGGCCGTGAACCTGAACGTGCCGCTCGTCGTGCGCATGAAGGGCACGAACGAGGACCTCGGCAAGAAGATGCTGGCCGAATCGGGCCTGCCGATCATCTCGGCAGACAGCATGGAAGAGGCCGCGCAGAAGGTTGTCGCGGCTGCCGAAGGCAAGTAATTTTCACGGGACACGAATGGCGTGATGCCGGCGCGGCCACCGCAAAGAATGTGGCAGTGCGGCATGGCGCCAGACGAACAGAGGTCAATACATGTCGATTCTGATCAACAAAGACACCAAGGTCATCACGCAGGGCATCACCGGCAAGACCGGTCAGTTCCACACCCGCGCTTGCCGCGAGTACGCGAACGGCCGCGAAGCGTTCGTCGCTGGCGTGAACCCGAAG
This sequence comes from Paraburkholderia sp. J76, assembly GCF_905220295.1. NCBI lineage: Bacteria > Pseudomonadati > Pseudomonadota > Betaproteobacteria > Burkholderiales > Burkholderiaceae > Paraburkholderia > Paraburkholderia sp. J76. The sequence continues at coordinate 167,121 of NZ_CAJMZJ010000011.1, read as the reverse complement.
AAGGCCGGCGAAGATTTCGAAGGCATTCCTATCTACGCGAACGTGCGTGAAGCCAAGGACGCCACCGGCGCGACCGTTTCGGTCATCTACGTGCCGCCGGCAGGCGCTGCTGCTGCGATCTGGGAAGCTGTCGAAGCCGACCTCGATCTCGCGATCTGTATCACGGAAGGCATTCCGGTTCGCGACATGATCGAAGTGAAGGACCGTATGCGCCGCGAAGGCCGCAAGACGCTGCTCCTCGGCCCGAACTGCCCCGGCACGATCACGCCGGACGAGCTGAAGATCGGCATCATGCCGGGTCACATCCACCGCAAGGGCCGCATCGGCGTCGTGTCGCGTTCGGGCACGCTCACGTACGAAGCGGTTGCCCAACTGACCGCGCTCGGCCTCGGCCAGTCGTCGGCAGTCGGTATCGGCGGCGACCCGATCAACGGTCTGAAGCACATCGACGTCATGAAGATGTTCAACGACGATCCGGAGACGGACGCCGTGATCATGATCGGCGAGATCGGCGGTCCGGACGAAGCCACGGCAGCGGAGTGGATCAAGGGCAACATGAAGAAGCCGGTCGTCGGCTTCATCGCGGGCGTCACGGCGCCTCCGGGCAAGCGCATGGGCCACGCCGGCGCGCTGATCTCGGGCGGTGCGGACACGGCCGACGCGAAGCTGGAAATCATGGACGCGTGCGGCATCAAGGTCACGCGCAACCCGTCGGAAATGGGCCGTCTGCTGAAGTCGATCCTGTAATTTCAAATTGCGCCGCCGCTCGTGCATCATGCATGCGCGGGCGGCCAGCGTTTTTTGATATGCTTGCGGAATCCTTTCACGAGGTTTCCGAACAAAAAGCGAGGGAGCCAGTCATGGCCTCCTCGCTTTTTTATTTGCGCCTGCTCCGCACGCGCTTTTCTCACGTTCTGCGGCTTCCATGCTCGACTTCTTCGCGACGCTCCATTGGGGCGCTGTCATCCAGATCATCGTCATCGACATCCTGCTCGGCGGCGACAACGCCGTGGTGATCGCGCTCGCCTGCCGCGACCTGCCTTCGCAGCAGCGCATGCGCGGCATTCTGTGGGGCACCGCCGGCGCGATCGCGCTGCGCGTGGTGCTGATCGCCTTCGCGGTGGTGCTGCTCAACGTGCCGTTTCTCAAGTTCACGGGCGGCTTGCTGTTGCTCTGGATCGGCGTGCGGCTGCTCGCGCCCAGCCATCTCGAACACGCCAACGTGAAGCCCGCCGACAAGCTGATGGGCGCGATCAAGACGATCGTCGTCGCCGACGCGGTGATGAGCCTCGACAACGTGGTGGCGATTGCCGGCGCGGCCGAAGCGGCCGACCCGCGCCATCGCATCGCGCTCGTGATCTTCGGGCTGATGGTGAGTATTCCGCTCATCGTGTGGGGCAGCCAGCTCGTGCTCAAGCTGCTCGACCGCTACCCGGTGATCGTCACGCTCGGCGCGGCGCTGCTCGGCTGGATTGCGGGCGGCCTGATCGTCAACGATCCCGCCGGCGACCGCTGGCCGCTGCTCGATACGCCGGTGGCCGAATACGGCATGTGCGTGGCGGGCGCGGTGTTCGTCGTCGCGCTCGGGACCTGGCTCAGGCGCCGCAACGCGCGGCGCGGCGGGACGGCTGGGCCGCAGTCGCACTGAGTACTGCACGCCTGTGGCTGTGCCATTGCGCATAGGCCGTCTGGCCGACTGATGCGCGAAGCGGGCCGCCGATACGATCAAGACGCCTGTTCACGAGTGTGAGCAGGCGTTTCTTGTTTCAGGAGCCCTGACGATGATCGTATCCGTACTACCCTTGAGTGCGCCGCCGCGCAACGCCGGCGCGTGCCTCGCCCGCTTTTCCCGCCTCGCAAGCCTTGCCGCCCGCTGGACGGCGCGCGGCTTCACGCTGATCGAACTGATGATCGTGCTCGCGATCGTCGGCGTGATCGCCGCTTACGCCATTCCCGCGTACCAGGACTACCTCGCCCGCAGCCGCGTGGGCGAGGGTCTTTCGCTCGCGGCTTCCGCGCGCCTTGCCGTGGCGGAAAACGCCGCGAGCGGCAACGCGTTCGGCGCGGGCTACACGGTGCCGCCCGCGACGCGCAACGTGGAGTCGCTGCATATCGACGACACGACCGGCCAGATCACGATTGCCTTCACCTCGCGCGTGGCGCCCGAGGGCAGCAATACGATCGTGCTGGTGCCTTCGGTGCCCGACAACGCCGATGCGCCCACCGCGCGCGTCGCGCTCGCACAGGGCAGCGTGCAAGGCGGCACGCTCACGTGGGAGTGCTTCGCAGCGGGCAAGGCGGCTTCGTCGCTTGGCGCGCCCGGCGCGGGACCGTCGCCGGTGGACGCCGCAACGCTCGCGGGCAATCTCGCGCCGCCGGAGTGCCGCGCATAAGGTTCAGGCCCAGGTGCGGGGGCAACAGCAAGCGCTTGCAGCAAGCTCGCGCGGCGCGTGCGGAGGTGGCTCAACCGGCCGCAACCGCACAGCGGGGGAAAAGTTTTGTATAGTGCCCCGTTGCTGAACGCCCCCGCCCAACCATGCCCTCCAATTTTGCGCGTTACCTTACGTTCGTCTTGCTGGCCCTCGCGTTGACGCTGCCCTATGCGGTCGTCAACCACACCTATCCGATTCCCACGTTCTACGCGGAATTCGTTGCACTGACACTCTATGTGCTGATGGGCGCCGCGACGCTGCTGCTCGTTCGTCCGGCGCGCGCGGGCGAGGGCTTTGCGTCGCCCACGGTCGCGCTCGTGCCGCTTTTCTTCGGCCTGCTGCTGGTCGTGCAGACGTTCGCATTGCCGCTCGCCGAGCCATCGATGAACTGGCTCGGCGCGGGTTATCTGCTCGCCGCTTTCCTCGCGACGCACGCGGGCTACACCATCACGCGTGCGCGCCTCATGCAGTCGGCGCTCGTTTGGGGGGCGTTTGCGCTGCAGTTCGGCGGCCTTTTCGCGGTGTTCAGCCAGGTGATCCAGCTCTTTCATCTGGAAACGAAGGTCACGCCGCTCGTCGTCGCGTACAACGTGACGGTGGAGCGCCGGCCGTTCGGCAACATGGCGCAGGCCAATCACCTCGCCACCTATATCGCGTTCGCGATGGCCGGTGCGATGTATCTCGCGCTCACGCGGCGTCTGAACGTTCTGCTATGGGGCATCCTGACGGCGATCTATTCGGGTGGCCTCGCGCTCACGGTCTCGCGCGGGCCGTGGCTGCAGATGGGCGTGATTTTCGTCGCCGGCCTGTGGATCGCCCTCACGGGCTGCCGCAGCGAAACAGGCGAGGACCGTAAAGCCGGCGGCGTGCGCGCCTGGATCATTCCGGTCGTGCTCGTGCTGATCTTTTTCGGCATGAATGCGTTCGTGCGCTGGGCCAACGTCCACTATGGCCTCGACCTTGCGCAGTCGGCCGCCGAGCGCATGCAGGACGCGAGCCAGATCGCGCCGCGCCTCGCGCTGTGGCGCTACGGCTGGACGATGTTCAGGTCGCATCCGGTGCTGGGCGTCGGCTGGGGCGATTTCCCGGTGCATCAGTTCGAACTCGTGCGCTCGCTTGGCGGCGTCGAGATCGCCAACAACGCGCACGATATCTTCCTCGACCTGCTCGCGAAAACCGGCCTTGTCGGGCTTGGCATCGTCGTGATCGGGCTCGTCGCGTGGTTCGTGCGCGGGCTGCGCGCGCCGCACACCGCCGAGCGCGTGTTCGGCTTCATGCTGATCGGCGTGCTCGTCATGCATGCGCTCGTCGAATATCCGCAGCAGTACATGTTCTTCCTGCTGCCGGCGATGTTCGTGTTCGGCTTGCTGGAGACGAAGCCGCTGCGGATCGTGCCGTCACGCGTCTCGTTCGGCGTGTATGCGGTGGTAGTGTTCGGCGGCGTGGCGGCGCTGTATCCGGTGCTGCGTGACTACAACCGCGCCGAGGTGCTCTATTACGGGCAGCATCCGGCGCGCGACTATGGCGACGATCCTTCACGCCTGTTCGGCGCGTGGGGCGACTATGGCATGGCTACGCTCTTGCCGATGAATTCCGCGAGCCTTTCGAGCAAGCTTTACGCGCACCAGCGGGCCATCGCGCTGCTGCCCGGCGAAACGGTGCTGCGCCGTTATGCCGTTTTGCAGGCGCTGGACGGCGACACGGCGGGCGCATTCGATACAGTGGAGCGCCTGCGCATTTTCGCGACAGAACTGCACGACTGGCCGACGCAGCTCGCTTCGCTCTACGGTCTGCTCGACGAGCAGCCCACGCTTGCTGATTTCAAGGCGCAACTCGTCAAGAAATACGGGACGCCGGCGAAGTCGGTCGAAGAAGACGACGAGGACGATTCGGACGATTGAGCCTCGCGGCTCGGGCGTGAAGCGGCGGCGCGCGAGTCAAAGCTCGGAGTACTTCGCGGCGCTGCCCTTCGCCTTTTCCACTGGGTAGCGCTGCGCGTTGAGCTTGAGCTTTTCCGCGGCCGCATCGACGAGATCGATACCGGCGGTATGCGCGACCAGCAAAAGGTAGATGAAGACATCCGCGCATTCGTGCCTGAGATGCGCGAGTTGCGCGGGATCGGCGAGGAGGGCGTCGATCTGCGCGTCGGTTTTCCACTGCACCGTTTCCAGCAGCTCGCCGGCCTCGATGCTCGTCGAGACGATCAGGTTGCGCAACGTGTGAAACTGCTGCCAGTCGCGCTCGTCCCGAAACGCGAGGATCTGCGCCCGCAGTTCGTCGAGAGTCGTCATTTCAGCGCTCCGCCACCCAATCCCCCGACTTCCCGCCGTGCTTCTCCAGCACGCGCACATCGGTGATCGTCATGCCGCGATCCACCGCCTTGCACATGTCGTAGACGGTCAACAGCCCGACCTGCACGGCGGTCAGCGCCTCCATCTCCACGCCGGTGCGGCCGAGCGTTTCGACCTGCGCCGTGCAGTGGACGCCGGGCAGCGTTTCGTCGAGCGCGAAGTCCACCTTGACGCGCGTGATCGCGAGCGGATGGCATAGCGGAATCAGATCCGAGGTGCGCTTCGCTCCCTGAATCGCGGCGATGCGCGCCACGCCGATCACGTCGCCTTTTTTCGCGTGGCCGTCGCGGATCAGCGCGAAGGTTTCCGGCAACATGCGGATCGTGCCGCTCGCGAGCGCAATGCGCTTCGTCTCTGCCTTGCCGCCGACATCGACCATATGGGCGTCGCCGGCTGCGTCGAAATGCGTGAGTTCAGGCATGGTCGGTTCTTCCTTGAGGGGTACCTATCTTAACAGTGCGGCAAGGGCTGTAAGGCGGGCGGCAGCACGGGCTACAATCAGTCGCTCAGCACACGCGAGCGCAGGCGGTCCGCATCGGGCGCGCCGCAGCGCCCGTGTTCCGCCTCCCCGATCCTGTCATCAATGCGTCTGAAACGGCTGCTTGCTGCATGGTTGTGCGCCTCGCTCGCGGTTTCCCCGCAAGCGCACGCGCAGGCGTCGAAAGCTGCCGTGCTCGATGCCGGCGCGGCGCAGCCGGCGGCCGCGAAGGTCGCCCCGGCCCCCTCTGGCGCCGCAACCCATGCGGCGCCCGCGCTGGTCAGCGGCCCCTTCAACGACACCGCGGACCCCGTCATTCCCGCTTCGATCGCGCAGGGCGTGTTCGGCACTTATGGCGGCGCGCAGAGCCGCTTTTCGGCGCCGGGCCAGACCGGCGCGGCTTCCTCCGGCGGCAACGCCAGCGGGCGTGCGCCCGCCTGGGTGCCGCAACTGCCGGACCTCGGCGACGGCTCGGGCGGCGCGCTCACGCCGCAGGCCGAGCGCCGTATCGGCGAGCGCGTGATGCGCGAGATTCGCCGCGACCCCGACTATATCGGCGACTGGCTCGTGCGCGACTACCTCAATTCGGTCGCCGCGCGCCTGGCCGCGGCTGCGAACGCGCAGTTCATCGGCGGTTATCGGCCCGACTTCGATCTGTTCGCGATCCGCGACGGCCAGATCAATGCGTTTTCGCTGCCGGGCGGTTTCATCGGCGTGAACTCGGGGCTCATCGTCGTCACGCAGACGGAATCCGAGCTTGCCTCCGTGCTGGCTCACGAGATGGGCCACGTATTGCAGCGGCACATCGCGCGCATGCTTTCGCAAAGCGAGCGCAGCGGTCTTGCCGCGCTCGCAGGCGTGCTGTTCGGCATTCTCGCGGGCGTGCTCGCGCATAGCGGCGACCTGGGCGCCGGGATCGCGCTCGGCAGCCAGGCGGCCGCCGTGGACAGCCAGTTGCGCTTCTCGCGCGCCGCCGAGCACGAAGCCGATCGCGTCGGCTTCCAGTTGCTCACGGGCGCGGGTTACGACCCGTGGGGCATGGTGGCGTTTTTCGAGCGGCTCGATCGCGATTCGATGGAGGACACGGGCGTGCCCGCGTACGCGCGCACGCACCCGCTCACGGGCGAGCGCATCGCGGACATGCAGGACCGCGCGCGCCGCGCCGCTTACCGGCAGCCGCGCCAGGCGCCCGAATACGGCTTCGTGCGCGCACGCGTGCGCGTGCTTCAGGACCGCTCGCGTAACGAGTACATCGACGAGGTTGCGCGCCTGCGCTCGGAGTTGGAGGACCGCACGGCGCTCAACGTCGCCGCGAACTGGTACGGCATTGCCTGCGCACAAACGCTGCTGGAGCGCTACGACGACGCCACGGCCTCGCTCGCGAACGCGCGCGCGGCGTTCGTGCGGTTCGAGGCCGCGGACGGCAGCAAAACGCGGAATTCGCCGAGTCTCGACGTGCTTGCCGTGGATATCGCGCGCCGCTCGGGCCGCGCCGACGACGCCGTACGGCTAGGCGAGGCCGCGCACAAGGCGTGGCCGGGTTCCCACGCAGCCACCGACTCGCTGCTGCAAGCGCTCATCGCGGCGCGCCGGTTCAAGGAGGCGCAGACGCTCGCGCGCAGCCAGGCCGAGGCCGAACCGCAGCAAGACGCATGGTGGCTTTATCTGGCGCAGGCGAGCGCGGGACTCGGCGATGCGCTCACGCAGCATCGCGCGATGGCCGAGAAGCTCGCGCTCGACGGCGCGTGGCCCTCGGCCATTCGCCAGCTCAAGGAGGCGCGCGACATGAAATCGGTGGGCTACTACGACCTGTCGACCATCGAGGCACGCCTGCACGACTTCGAGGCGCGCTACAAGCAGGAGCGCCAGGACGAGAAAGACGAGGGCCGCGGCTGAGCCGGTCTTTAGCCGCCTGCGCTGGACGCAGGCGGCGTGCCGGCGTGCTGCGCCGCTTGTGCTTCGCGCCCGGCGCGGGCCGGACTCGTCACGAAAGCGAAGCGTGCGCTTGCCTCGTCGCGTTTGATTGGCTGCAGCGGCAACGCCGCGTCGGCGCGCCAGTGAAACGTGCCGCTATGGGCGTCGTCGGCGAGCGTGGCGTGATCGGTGAAGAGATCGAGGTCGTGGTCGTGCAGCAGCGCCGCGCGCGGCGGCGTGTTCGCATCGGCGAAGATCACGCTGCCGGCTTCGTCGAGGTATGCGGCTATGGGCTCAAATGCTTGACCGCCCTGATCCGTGAGCGTCAAGCCGCCCTCGTCGACAGCGAGACGCACGACCCACGGCGTGTATTCGAGTTCGACATACACGCGCTGCGGGCCGTTCTGGAAGTACCACTGGCCGTGTTCGTCGCGCTCGTAGTTGCGGTTGATGAAGCCGAGCAGCGCTTCGTGGCGGATCGCCGTGCCGGGCGCGTTCTGCGCTTGCGCGGCTTCGTCGCGCATGCGCCAGTTGCCGCGTGCGTCGAGCAGCAGCCAGCCCGTGCAATGCGGGACGTTGGGCCAGCGCGCGAGCGCCTGTTTGACGATGTCATCCATGAGAGACGAAAGGCGAGAGATAAGTGAACACGCGCTGCGCGAGCCAGTTGCTGCGGCCGGGGAACGGTCCCGTCATGAAGCCGACGTGGCCGCCGTGCGCAGGCTGATCCAGCTCGACGGACGCGCTCACTTCGTGGCGCGCGGGCAGCGCGCGGCCCGGCAGGAACGGATCGTTGCGCGCGTTCAGCACGAGCGTGGGGACGACGATTTCGCCAAGCAAAGGGCGGATCGTCGCCTGGGTGTAATAGTCGTGGGTGTTGCGAAAACCGTGCAGCGGCGCCGTCACGACATTGTCGAATTCGTACATCGTGCGGCTCGCGAGCACGGCTTGCGCGTCGAAGAGACCCGGGTACTGCACGAGTTTCTGGAGCGCCTTGACTTTCAACGTCTTCAGGAAGCTGCGCGTGTAGACCATGCCGAAGCCCTGCGTGAGCATCTGACTGCCCGCATGCACGTCGAGCGGCGTGGAGATCGCGGCGGCGGCCGCGACGATCGCGGCGTCTTCGCGGCGCTGCGCGAGCCAGTGCAGCAGCACGTTGCCGCCGAGCGACACGCCCGCGACGACGATCGGCCCGGCGTGACGCGCGGCGAAGCGGCGCAGCACCCAGTCCACCTCGTCGGAATCGGCGAGATGATAGAAGCGCGGCAGCAGATTCAGCGGACCGCTGCAACTGCGAAAGTGGGGAATCGCCGCGTGCCAGCCGCGCGCGTGGGCGGCGGCCGCGAGCGCGCGCGCGTAGTGCGAACTCGAGCCGCCTTCCAGGCCATGGAAAAGCACGAAGAGCGGGGCGTCACGTCCACCGCGCGCGCCGCCTGAATCCGCGCCGGCGCTTTGTCCGTCCAGCCAGTCCACTTCGATGAAATCGCCGTCGGGCGTGTCCCATCGCTCGCGCCGGTAGGCGGGCGCGGGCAGGCGCGAGAAGAGCGCCGGGACGATGGTCTGGATGTGCGCGCCGGGCAGCCAGAAGGGCGCGCGGTAGTCGTCGTCGTAGTGGGGGCCAAGCAGGGCGGCCTGGGCTTCGAGCGCGGCGGCGACGCGGGCCGCCTCGCCGGGCTTGCTGGTGTCGTCGGTCGTACTCATGACTGCCCCCTGCTTTGCGCCTTTATTTCAATGCAGCGCGCCCTGGCCGTGGCGCAATTTGGCCGAGAACTGAGTGGCTGCGTCGTCGGGCATGCGGCTCGCGTGAATGTGCGCGATACGCCACTCGCCGCGTTCGTGAACCATCACGTAGGTCGTGAAGACCATGGCGGGAATCGCGCCGGGATCGACGGGGCGATGCGCTTCCACGATCGCGTAGACCACGGTGCCGAGGCTGTCGTATACGCGGATGTCGAGCGGCTCGATCGACACCGGCGCCGCTTCGAGCTGCGTGGCAAGGCCCGCGCGGATGCTCGACAGGCCATGCAGATGCGCGCCTTCCGCGGTGATACAGCTCACGAATTCTTCATCGATCCACAGACCCATCAAGCTGTCGATGTTGGCTTCCGCGACGGCCTGGTAGTAGGCGTTGAGGGTGTCCGCGGCGGCTTCGAAGATGTGGGCAAAACGTGGCATGGCTCGTTGGTCTTGTGCGCTCGGTGTTGCACTCGGCGTGTACCTGGCGCGGGTTGGCGGATGATCGGTTGCGTCGCTTCGCGTCTGTCGCTGCGCTGCCCGCGCGCTTCGCTACGAATACGCGCGAGCATGCGGCTTTCGCGAGACAGGCCTGTGACGTGCTCCGATGCGGCGCTTTGGTCCCTCCCGCGCCTCGATGTCTCTATTGGGCGCGCGCAACGCGCGTGGCGTCCGTTGCGTGGCGCACATCCATTGGGGTGTGCGATGTTTCCGGCGTGGCGGGCGGCACAGGGCCGCCCGATGCTGGCCGGCGATGCTCGCTGCTTACTCTGCTTATCGCTGCCCGAGCAGCATGCCGCGCAGATCGCCGAAAACCTGCTCCGGGCTCAGTTCGCGCAGGCAGTTCAGATGCCCGAGCGGACACTCGCGGGCAAAGCAGGGACTACATTCGAGGTGTAGCCATTGTACCTTTGCAAGCTCGGACAAGGGCGGCGTGTGGCGCGGATCCGTCGAACCGTAGAGCGCGACCAGCGGGCGGCGCAGCGCGGCGGCCACGTGCATCAGGCCCGAATCGTTGGTCACCACGGCGTTCGCGCGCGAGATCAGCGCGCATGCTTCGCCGAGCGCGGTCTGCCCGCACAGGTTGCGCACGTTCGGCGCGCGATCGGCAATGGCCTGGGCGAGCGGAGCGTCCTTCGGCGAGCCGAGCGCGACGATCTGCGTGTACGGAAACGACTGGCCCACCATCTTCGCGAGCGCCGCGAAATGCTCGGGCGGCCAGCGCTTGGCCGGCCCGTACTCGGCGCCTGGGCAGAACACGAGCAGCGGCACGCGCGTGTCGAGATTGAAGCGCGCCGACACGCGCGAAGCCTCGTTCGGGTCCGACTCGAGGCGCGGCATGGGCAGGTCGTCGGGCACGCTCGCGCCGGGCGCGTAGGCGAGCGCGGCGTAGTGCCTGACCATGGGCGGGCGCTCGTCCTTCGACGGATTCGCATGGCGCACGTTCAGGAGACCGTAGCGGTTCTCGCCCGTATAGCCGATGCGAAGCCCGATATTGGCGAGCCACGGGATCAGAGCGGACTTGAGCGAATTGGGCAGCACGTAGGCGGCGTCGTAGCGCTCGGCGCGCAAATCGCCCGCCAGTTGCCAGCGGCGCACCAGTTGCAGCTTGCCGTGGCCGAGGTCGGTGGCGTAGACGTCGCGGATCTCGGGCATGCGCTCGAGCACAGGCGCAACCCACGTCGGCGCGATCGCGTCGATCTGAATGCGTGGGTGCAGTTTCACGAGCCGCGAAAAAAGCGGCTGCGCCATCAGTGCGTCACCGATCCAGTTCGGTGCGATTACCAGCGCGCGGCGCATCGGGAGTCAGGGTCCTGGAGAGGGTAGAGGTTGAGCGCGCGCTTTCCCGTAACGGGCGGCGCGCGAAACGCGGTTGGAAAAAATGGCGGCGAGCGCGCCGGTCCAGTGACGCGCCGTACGCGACGATGGCGGAGCGCCGCAAGCGATGCGGCTCAGTGGCCGTGAACGACCTCGCCCGCGCGCAGCTTGTAACGCGTGCTGCAGTACGGGCACTTCGCTTCGCCGTGGGTCACGTCGAGGAATACGCGCGGATGGTTGCTCCAGCGCGGCATCGACGGATTCGGGCAGTAAGCGGGCAGATCCTTGGCCGAAAGTTCGACCAGAGGCATTTCCTTGATTTCGCTCATGAGGACGATTCTCTGTGTAGCTGTGGAGGCCGGGCGTTGGTTCGCCCGGCCCTTTCATTCCTGGACCTTGGCGAGCCAGTGCGCGTACTTCTCGCTTTTGCCCGAAACGACGTCGAAGAACGCCGATTGCAGCTTCTCCGTGACCGGGCCGCGCGAGCCGCTGCCGATGGTGCGGTTGTCGAGTTCGCGGATCGGCGTGACTTCGGCGGCGGTGCCGGTGAAGAACGCTTCGTCGCAGGTGTAGACCTCGTCGCGCGTGATGCGCTTTTCGATCACCGGGATGCCCATGTCGCGCGCGAGCGTGATGACCGTGTCGCGCGTGATGCCGTCGAGGCACGACGAGAGGTCCGGCGTGTACAGCTTGCCGTTGTTCACGAGGAAGAAGTTCTCGCCCGAGCCTTCCGACACGTAGCCGTCCACGTCGAGCAGCAGCGCTTCGTCGTAGCCGTCGGCGGTGGCTTCCTGGTTGGCGAGGATCGAGTTCACGTACCAGCCCGAAGCCTTGGCGCGCACCATCGACACGTTCACGTGATGGCGCGTGAACGACGACGTCTTCACGCGGATGCCGCGGGCGAGGCCGTCTTCGCCGAGGTAGGCGCCCCACGGCCACGCGGCGATGGCCACGTGAATGGTGTTGCCCTTGGCCGAAACGCCGAGCTTTTCCGAGCCGACCCAGATGATCGGGCGGATGTAGCACGACTCGAGCTTGTTTTCGCGCACGACTTCGAGCTGGGCGTCGGCGAGCGTCTTTGCGTCGAACGGTACGTCCATCTGGAAAATCTTGGCCGAGTTGAGCAGACGTTTCGTATGCTCGGCGAGACGGAAGATGGCGGTGCCGTTGGCCGTCTTGTAGGCGCGTACGCCTTCGAAAACGCCCATGCCGTAATGCAGCGTGTGGGTCAGCACGTGAATGTTGGCGTCGCGCCAATCAATCAGCTTGCCGTCCATCCAGATCTTGCCGTCGCGGTCGGCCATTGACATACGATTCTCCAGACAAGTGCAGTAAATATCGGGCTGATGCAGGGGCTTCGCCGCGCGCCGCGTGGCTGCGTCTGGCAAAGATTTCTATTTTAGCGTCATTTGACGCCTCTCAGCGCGCCCGCGGGCGCGTGGGGCGGGGTCTTCGGGCGATTTCAGGGACGTTTCGGGCGCATGCCACGGATTTTTTTTCAGCCCTCGTCCATACTGCGGCGCAGCAAATCGCGTGAAGGCCCGCCGGGCGAGCAGCGTCTGCCCAAATACGGGAGATTCGCCAGGACACGTCTCAGATCCTCCTGGCTATCAGCTAAAATACCGATCTCGCAATTCGATGCGGGCTCGTGCCAGCGACGAGCACGTCCTGCCGCGCCAGATACGGCCCGCGGCGCCGCATCGCCTTGCCACCGCCTTCCCACCATCAAGATGACATGCCCATGAACAAGGTTCTGCGTCTTTCCGATCTGATCTCCGAAGGCAAATTGAAAGGCAAGCGCGTATTCATCCGCGCCGACCTGAACGTGCCGCAGGACGACAACGGCAACATCACCGAAGACACCCGCGTGCGCGCCTCCGTGCCGGCCATCAAGGCCGCGCTCGACGCCGGGGCGGCCGTCATGGTCACTTCGCACCTGGGCCGCCCGACCGAAGGCGAATTCAAGCCTGAAGACTCCCTCGCGCCGGTCGCGAAGCGCCTCGCCGAACTGCTTGGCCGCGACGTGCCGCTGGTCGCGAACTGGGTGGAAAACGGCGTGAACGTCGAGCCGGGCAACGTGGTGCTGCTCGAAAACTGCCGCGTCAACAAGGGCGAGAAGAAGAACTCGGACGAGCTTTCGCAAAAAATGGCGAAGCTCTGCGATATCTATGTGAACGACGCGTTCGGCACCGCCCACCGCGCCGAAGCCACGACCTACGGCATCGCGAAGTACGCCCCCGTCGCCTGCGCGGGCCCGCTGCTGGCGGCCGAACTCGACGCCCTCGGCAAGGCGCTCGGCGCGCCGAAGCGCCCGCTGGTGGCGATCGTCGCCGGCTCGAAGGTTTCGACCAAGCTCACCATCCTCAAGTCGCTGGCCGAGAAGGTCGACCAGTTGATCGTGGGCGGCGGCATTGCCAATACGTTCATGCTGGCGGCGGGCCTGAAGATCGGCAAGTCGCTCGCCGAAGCGGATCTCGTTGACGATGCGAAGGCCATCATCGAAGCGGCGCGCGCGCGCGGGGCTTCGGTGCCGATCCCGACCGACGTCGTGACCGCGAAGGAATTCGCGCCGACGGCCAAGGCCGAGACGAAGAACGTGGCCGACGTGGCGGACGACGACATGATCCTCGACATCGGCCCGGTCACGGCCAACGCGCTTGCCGCGCAACTGGCGCAGGCCGGCACGATCGTGTGGAACGGCCCGGTCGGCGTGTTCGAGTTCGATCAGTTCGGCAACGGCACGAAGACGCTCGCGGACGCCATCGCCAACTCGGGCGCGTTCTCGATCGCAGGCGGCGGCGACACGCTCGCGGCCATCGCGAAGTACAACATTGCCGACAAGGTCAGCTATATCTCCACCGGCGGCGGCGCCTTCCTCGAATTCCTCGAAGGCAAGAAGCTGCCGGCGGTCGAGGTGCTCGAAACGCGGGCGGCCGGCTAAGTGGCGCCGCGCGTCCCGGCCGGGAAGTTGGCAAAGGCCGCTGCCACGAACAAACTTCCTCGTGACGCTGCACAGAAGTCGCGCAGCGCAGCCGGGGCCGCAGCAAAACAGACGGGGCGCGCAGCGCCCCGGACAGACACGGATAAGGCGCGGGCGCACGCGACGCCCGCCGCCGAACCGGACATTGCGGCGACGCAGTCGACCGCTGAATCGACAGCCGCACAGACTCCGGCAGGGCGCACAGCCACGCCCGAACCGAATACGACTACGCAGGTAAAAAGCGCCGCGGCGGCTCATGTGAGTCAGGCGGCGCCCTCCAAGAAAGCGACGCCGGGTACACCCGGTGCGCGTTCCGGCGCATCCGCATCCGCATCCGCGGCGCAGCCGGCCAGCACTTCTCGCAGCAACGGTTTTCCCAGCGATCCTATCCAGACGAGGAGACTCATGCATCGCGCCACCAAGATTGTCGCCACCATCGGTCCGGCTTCCAGCACGCCGGACATCCTGCAGAAAATGATCCGCGCGGGACTGGACGTGGTGCGCCTCAACTTCTCGCATGGCACCGCCGACGACCACCGTCAGCGTGCCGAAATGGTGCGGGACTGCGCCCGCCAGGCTGGCCGCGAAGTCGCGATCATGGCCGACCTGCAAGGCCCGAAGATTCGCGTCGGCAAATTCGAGAACGGCAAGACGACGCTTGAGCCGGGCCAGCCGTTCATCCTCGACGCCGAATGCGAACTCGGCAACGACGAGCGCGTCGGTCTCGACTATAAAGACCTCCCGCGCGACCTGAAGCCCGCCGACGTGCTGCTGCTCAACGACGGCCTGATCGTGCTCGACGTCGAGCGCGTGATCGGCAGCGAGATTCACACGGTCGTGCGCGTGGGCGGCGACCTGTCGAACAACAAGGGCATCAACCGCCAGGGCGGCGGCCTCACGGCGCCCGCGCTGACCGCCAAGGACATGGAAGACATCCGCACGGCCATGTCGCTCGGCGCGGACTTCGTGGCCGTGTCGTTTCCGAAAAACGCCACCGACATGGAAATGGCGCGCCAGCTCGCGAACATCGCGGGCGCGCCCTACGGCATCAAGCCGAAGATGATCGCGAAGATCGAGCGCGCCGAAGCGATTCCGGCGCTGCAGGAAATTCTCGACTCGTCGGACGGCATCATGGTCGCGCGCGGCGACCTGGCCGTGGAAGTGGGCAACGCCGCGGTGCCGGCGCTGCAAAAGCGCATGATCCGCATGGCGCGCGAGTCGAACAAGCTCGTCATCACGGCCACGCAGATGATGGAGTCGATGATTCACGCGCCGGTGCCCACGCGCGCCGAAGTCTCGGATGTCGCCAACGCCGTGCTCGACGGCACCGACGCCGTGATGCTTTCGGCCGAATCGGCGGCGGGCAAATACCCCGTGCAGACGATCGAGGCGATGGCCGCGATCTGTCTCGAAGCCGAAAAGTCCGAGCACTCCGAACTGGACAAGGACTTCCTCGACCGCACCTTCACGCGCATCGACCAGTCGATCGCCATGGGCGCGCTGTTCACGGCCTACCATCTGGGCGCAAAGGCGATCGTCGCGCTCACGGAGTCGGGCTCGACCGCGCTGTGGATGTCGCGGCACTGGACGCATGTGCCGATCTTCGCGCTCACGCCGCGCGCGGGCAGCGAGCGCGCGATGTCGCTCTACCGCAATGTCACGCCGCTGCATCTGGACACCAGCAGCGACCGCGACACGGCGCTCCAGCAAGCCATCGAAGTGGTGGTGAGCAAGGGCTATGCATCGCGCGGCGACATGGTCGTGCTCACGGTGGGCGAGCCGATGGGGCAGCCGGGTGGCACGAACACGCTGAAGATCGTGCGCGTGGGCGACGTGCTGTAACCCGGTGCTGTAACCGGGCTTTAACTTCGCGACTTCGCGGCGATTTTTCGCCTTATTTTTGGGATCGCTCCCGAAAATAAATTCCGCACTGGCGTCCGGGCTGACCACCTGGTTCACATTGGTATCACATTGGTATCAGATCGGCGCCAGTTCAGGGCTATTTAGGCCACTTTTCCCCGTAATTGCAGCCTGTACGCCGTAGCAACGGCGTGCAGGCTGTCAACTCTTTTTGCACCTTCTCGCGGTTTTGACGTTCCGATACGCCAATTTCATGCCAGTTACGTGCCAGGCGCCGGGAAGGGAGCCGCTTCGCGATAAAATCACCCCATCGAATCCGCGTCAGGTCACGCGGAAGGCGGCTGCCAGGCCGCCCTCGACCGGCTGCGCAAGACAGTCGGCGGCAGAAGAAATTCGTTTCAAATCAAAGGAGTAGCAACAATGCCTCTCGTATCAATGCGTCAACTGCTCGACCACGCGGCTGAACACGGTTATGGCCTGCCCGCGTTCAACGTGAACAACCTGGAACAGGTTCAGGCGATCATGGAAGCAGCGAACCAGGTCGGTTCGCCGGTGATCATGCAGGCATCGGCCGGCGCGCGTAAGTACGCGGGCGAGCCGTTCCTGCGCCACCTGATCGAAGCCGCGGTCGAGTCGTATCCGCATATTCCCGTCGTGATGCACCAGGATCACGGCCAGTCGCCGGCAGTTTGCATGGCGGCGATCCGCAGCGGTTTCACCAGCGTGATGATGGACGGTTCGCTTGAAGCCGACGGCAAAACGGTTGCATCGTACGACTACAACGTCGAAGTCTCGCGTAAAGTTGTCGAAATGGCGCACTCGATCGGCGTGACGGTGGAGGCGGAACTGGGCGTGCTCGGTTCGCTGGAAACGATGAAGGGCGACAAGGAAGACGGTCACGGCGCCGAAGGCACCATGACGCGCGAGCAGCTTCTGACGGACCCGGAGCAGGCCGCCGACTTCGTGAAACTCACGCAGTGCGACGCGCTCGCCATCGCCATCGGCACCTCGCACGGCGCGTACAAGTTCTCCAAGAAGCCCACGGGCGACATTCTGTCGATCCAGCGCATCAAGGAAATCCACGCGCGCATTCCGAACACGCACCTCGTGATGCACGGTTCGTCGTCGGTGCCGCAGGAACTGCTGGCCGAGATCCGCGAATTCGGCGGCGACATGAAGGAAACGTACGGCGTGCCGGTGGAGGAGATCCAGGAAGGCATCCGTCACGGCGTGCGCAAGATCAATATCGACACCGACCTGCGCCTCGCGATCACGGGCGCGATCCGTCGCTATATGTATCAAAACCCGGCGAAGTTCGACCCGCGCGACTACCTGAAGCCGGCCCGCGAAGCCGCGAAGAAGGTGTGCCTCGACCGCTTCCTCGCGTTCGGCTGCGAAGGCCAGGCCGGCAAGATCAAGCCGGTGTCGCTCGACAAGATCGCCGAGAAGTACAAGTCGGGCGAACTCGCGCAGATCGTCCGCTAAGCGTGCCTTGAGCGCGCGGCGCGGCGGATTCGTTCCCCCGCGCCCGACGTAGTAAAAAACATCGCCGTTTCCGCCTGTTTGGGGGAACGGCGATGGGCTTTTCCGGGAAATTTGCCGGTTTTTGGTTTACCCTCGCAATACCTTCGGTTTTACGGTTTTCCGCCGCGCGGTTGCCACCGCGGTTCCGAACCGAACCCCCCTCCGTTTCGATAGTCCTTTTAGCGAATCACGACGATGTCTACCCTCTACGAATCCACGCTCCGCTCGCTGCCGCTTCTCGGCCGCGGCAAGGTCCGCGACAACTATGCCGTGGGCAACGACAAGCTGCTGATCGTCACCACCGACCGTCTGTCGGCGTTCGATGTCATCATGGGCGAGCCGATTCCGCGCAAGGGCGAGGTCCTCAACCAGATGGCCGACTTCTGGTTCGAGAAGCTCAAGCACGTGGTGCCGAACCACCTCACGGGCGTCGCGCCGGAAACCGTGGTCGCCGCCGACGAAGTCGAGCAGGTCAAGGGCCGCGCGGTCGTGGTGAAGCGCCTCGAACCGATTCTCGTGGAAGCCGTGGTGCGCGGCTATCTGGCCGGCAGCGGCTGGAAAGACTACCAGGCTACCGGCGCGGTGTGCGGCGTCGAACTGCCGCCGGGCCTGCAAAACGCGCAGAAGCTGCCCGAGCCGATCTTCACGCCCGCGGCGAAGGCCGAAATGGGCCACCACGACGAGAACATCACGTACGAGGAGATGGAGCGCCGCATCGGCACGGAACTCTCGCGCACCATCAAGGAAATCTCGATCAAGCTGTACAAGGAAGCCGCCGACTACGCGGCCACGCGCGGCATCATCATCGCCGACACGAAGTTCGAATTCGGCCTCGACAACCACGGCCAGCTTTATTTGATGGACGAGGCGCTTACCGCCGACTCGTCGCGTTTCTGGCCGGCCGACCAGTATCAGGTGGGCTCGAACCCGCCTTCGTTCGACAAGCAGTTCGTGCGCGACTGGCTCGAAAACCAGGACTGGAAGAAAGAGCCGCCCGCGCCGAAGCTGCCCGATGAAGTGGTCTCGAAGACGTCGGCGAAGTATCAGGAGGCGCTCGAGCGTCTCACGGGTCAAAAGCTCGCTTAAAGAAAAGCGAAAGAGGGATGAAGGAAGCACAATGAGCGAAGTTCAGACGGCTCACCAGCATGCGGCGCCGCTCGTCGGCGTTTTGATGGGCTCCAGCTCCGACTGGGACACGATGAAGCACGCGGTCGCGATCCTGCAGGAGTTCGGCGTCGCGTACGAGGCCAGGGTGGTGTCGGCGCACCGCATGCCCGACGAGATGTTCGAGTACGCGGAAAAAGCGCGCGAGCGCGGCCTGCGCGCGATCATCGCGGGCGCGGGCGGCGCGGCGCACCTGCCCGGCATGCTCGCGGCCAAGACCACGGTGCCCGTGCTCGGCGTGCCGGTGGCGAGCAAGTATTTGAAGGGCGTGGATTCGCTCCATTCGATCGTGCAGATGCCCAAGGGCGTGCCGGTCGCGACCTTCGCCATCGGCGAGGCCGGCGCGGCTAATGCGGCGCTCTTCGCCGTCGCGATCCTGAGCGTGACCGACACCGAATACGCGAACAAGCTCGCGGCCTTCCGCGTGCGCCAGAACGAAGCGGCGCACGCCATGGCGCTGCCCGCGCTTTGATCGTTTCGCTTTGATCATCCCCACGCGCCGCGGCCATCCCGCGGCCGACCACGAAGATGACTCCTGACAATTCTCCTGTTTCACCGATCCTGCCCGGCGCCTGGCTGGGTATGGTGGGTGGCGGCCAGCTTGGCCGCATGTTCTGCTTTGCCGCGCAGGCGATGGGCTATCGTGTCGCCGTGCTCGATCCCGACGCCACGAGCCCCGCGGGCACCGTGGCCGACCGCCACATCTGCGCCGCGTACGACGACGAAGCCGCGCTCACCGAACTCGCGCGCCTGTGCGCGGCCATCTCGACCGAGTTCGAGAACGTGCCCGCCGCGAGCCTCGACACGCTCGCGAAGTCGACCTTCGTGAGCCCGGCCGGGCGTTGCGTGGCCGTGGCCCAGGACCGCATCGCCGAGAAGCGCTTTATCGCGGCCGCCGGCGTGCCGGTCGCGCCGCACGTGGTGATCGAGTCGTCGCAGGCGCTGGCCAGTATCGACGACAAGGCGCTCGCCGCCGTGCTGCCGGGCATTCTCAAGACCGCGCGCATGGGCTACGACGGCAAAGGCCAGATTCGCGTGTCGAACGCCGAGGAGGTGCGCGAGGCGCATGCGTCGCTCGGCGGCGTGCCTTGCGTGCTGGAAAAGCGCCTGCCGCTCAAATTCGAAGTGAGCGCGCTGATCGCGCGCGGCGCGAACGGCGCGGCCGTGGTCTACCCGCTCGCGCAGAACACGCACCGCAACGGCGTGCTCTCGCACACCATCGTGCCCGCGCCCGACGCGAGCCCGGCGCTCGTTCAGCAGGCGCAGCAGGCCGCGATCCAGATCGCGGCGAAGCTCGGCTATGTGGGCGTGCTGTGCGTGGAATTCTTTATCCTCGAAGACGGCTCGCTCGTCGCCAACGAAATGGCGCCGCGCCCGCACAACTCGGGCCACTATACGACCGATGCATGCGCCACGAGCCAGTTCGAGCAGCAGGTGCGCGCGATGACGGCGATGCCGCTTGGCGACACGCGCCAGCACTCGCCGGCCGTGATGCTCAACATTCTCGGCGACGTGTGGTTCCCCTGCGGCGCGGGCGAGGCGAAGCCGCAAAAGGGCGCCGCGCCCGTGACGCCGCCGTGGGACCAGGTGGCCGCGATGCCGGCCGCGCGGCTGCATCTGTATGGCAAGGAAGAAGCGCGTCCGGGCCGCAAGATGGGCCACGTGAATTTCACCGCGCCGACGCTCGACGAAGCGCGCACGGCCGCACGCGACTGCGCGCGCCTGCTGCACATCGCCACGAGCTGAGGTTGGACCGCATCATGTCCGATCAGCAGAACGCGCCGCATCCGACCGCCGCCGATATCGAGCACGCCGCCGCGCTGCTCGACGCGGGCGAGCTGGTCGCATTCCCGACGGAGACCGTCTATGGCCTCGGCGGCGATGCGGCTTCGCCCGAAGCCGTGGCGCGTATCTACGCGGCGAAGGGGCGGCCGGCGAACCATCCCGTCATCGTGCACCTGCCGCCCGGCGGCGATCCGCAGTACTGGGCGGCGGAGTGGCCGCAGGCGGCGCAGAAGCTCGTCGATGCCTTTTGGCCCGGCCCGCTCACGCTGATCGTCAAGCGCCATCAACGCATTCCCGACGCCGTGAGCGGCGGCCAGGATTCGGTGGGGCTGCGCTGCCCGTCGCATCCGGTCGCGCAGAAGCTGCTGGCGGCGTTTTCGGCGCGTCGCGGCGGACACGGCGGCGTGGCGGCGCCATCGGCGAACCGCTTCGGCCACGTGAGCCCGACTACGGCGCAACACGTGCGCGACGAATTCGGTCAGGCGGTGCATGTACTCGATGGGGGCGCATGCGACGTCGGGATCGAATCGACGATTCTCGATCTCTCGCGTGGTTTTCCCGCGCTGCTGCGGCCCGGCCATGTGACGCCGCAGGATATCGCGCGCGTGCTGGGCGAGGCGCCGCGTCTGCCCGACGGTTCCGATGCCACGGCTCCGCGCGCCTCGGGCACGCTCAAGGCGCACTATGCGCCGCGCACGCCGCTCGCGCTGCTGCCGTTCGAAGCGCTGGAGCCCTTGCTCGCGGCGGCGCGCGATGCCGGCGAAACCGTGGCGCTGGTGGCGCGCGCCTCGCGTGCGCGCGCCTGGGCGCAGGCTCAGGGCGTGCATTTCGTCGCCGCGCCGGAAGAGCCGCAGGAATATGCGCGCGAGCTGTATGGCTTGCTGCGCGCGCTCGACCGCGCGAATGTCGCGCGCATTCTCATTGAAAAGCTGCCGGATACGGTCGAGTGGATCGCGGTCAATGACCGGTTGGGGCGGGCGGCGGCGGCGTTCGAGGCGCAGCAGTAGGGGTGTAGGGCCGGCCGTTGCCGCCAAGATAGTCGCCACCGTAGGCGCCGGTTTTCTCGCCAAATTTTAGCTATCTGATTGTAAATAAAGAAAAATTTCAGATAGAATGCGAGTCCGATAGTCGCCTGATTAGTCGCCACGAAACGCGCCATATGCCGCGTTTCGGGCGCCGGATTCATGACACAGATTGCACGCCGCTACCCCTACGAAAATCCTCATCAGATGCAGCCGCTCCTGCCCGGCGAGCATCGGCTGGATACGTTGCGCCCCCTCGCGGCTCAACTCATTGCAGGGGCCGGCGCGCTAGCATCGCACGGCATGCCACAGCTTCGCGCCGCTCTGCGCGAGGCCCTGCGGCCAATGAACTCCTATTACACGAACAAGATCGAAGGGCAGCATACCGAGCCATTGCTCATCGAGCAGGCCTTGCAGCGCGACTTTTCCAGCAAGCCGGACGAAGCGCGTCGCCAGCGTATTGCGATCGCGCATATCGAAACGGAGCGCTGGAGCGAGGCAGCGTGGCCTTTGTTCGATTCCAGCCTGTTCTTTAGCGCGAGGACCGTGCGCGACATTCATCGCCATTTGCACGAACAGTTGCACCCCGACGATTTGCGGCAAAGCGACGACGAGGGCAGCGTTTCCCGTGTGATTGCCGGTGAATGGCGCACGCAGGGCGTTCAGGTGGGACGCCATATTCCCCCCGATCCTGTCTCGATTCCCGCGTTCATGGACGCATGGCATGCAGGCTATCGGCACGCCCGGGCGGGCGAAACTGCCGTCATTGCATTGGCCGCCGCGCATCACCGGCTTGCCTGGATTCATCCCTTTCTCGATGGCAACGGGCGGGTGGCCAGGCTCCATAGTCATATCGGCCTTGCCGCGCTCGGACTGACGCATGGCATCTGGTCGCCCATGCGCGGATTTGCCCGCTCGCAGCCTCAGTATTACGCCGCGCTTGCCGAAGCCGATCAGCCTCGCCAGGGCGATCTCGACGGGCGAGGCAATCTGACGGAAGCGGGCCTCGTGCGCTTTATCGAGTATTTCTTGGAGGTCTGCCTCGACCAGATCGGTTTTATGCAAGGCATGCTCGACCTGGGCGCATTCGAAAACCGGTTGACGCAAATGCTCGCTGCGCTCGCGCAAACGCCGGATACGCGCTATCTGCGGACTGAGGCCGCGTTGCCGCTCGCCATGCTCGGTACGGTCGAATCCATGGAGCGCGCGCGGTTCAAGGCAATGACTGGACTCGCCGCCCGCACCGCGGACCGCCTGCTCGCAGACCTTTTCAAGATCGGAGTTCTCGACTCACCGAGCCCGCGCGGTCCCGTACAGCTAGCGTTGCCGATATCGCTGTTTCGCTGGCTTTTTCCACGGTTATGGCCAGAGGCGGAATCGGCGGGGACGTGAACACGAAGCCAGTCCGGCAGAAATGACAAACACCCCACGAACCTCACGGTCCGCGGGGTGTTTTTTTGTGCACCGGAAAATCCGGTGCGCAAGACTCAAACGCGCGTTATCACGGCGCCTTGCCGATGCCCGCAGCCGCGAGCTGCTTTTCGACGTACGTCGCGAATTGCGAGTGCAGCGCCGTGGTCGGGTGCACGAGATCCGCGAACATGTAGGTCGTGGGCGCGTTGGGCGTCGTCAGCGTTTGCGGCGAGCAGAACAGCGAGCTGCCGAAGTTCTGGCCGTACACCTGCGCGTAGGCGTTGATGGTGGCTTGCGGCGTCGTCGCCGGATTCAGCCCGAGCGTGGCCTGCGGGTTGGCGATCGCGTAGTTGGTCGCGCTGTTCGTCATTGCCGTGAGGTTGCAGGCCGTGTCCGTGTTCGTCACGGTGAAGCCGAGACTTGCCGCGTTCTGGATCGACTGGTCGAGCCAAGAGAACGTATCGACCACCACGACCTTCTTCGCTTGCACGTCGGCCGCCGTCGCCTGGATCAGCGTCAGGTTGTACATCGCCGAAATAAGCGAGAGCGCCTGGTCGGCCGAGGTCGCGGAGCCGGGCGTCGCGCCGACGGCTGCATCGGCCTTCAGCGCCGCGGGCGTTTTGCCGATGTCGGGAACCGTGACGACAGCGATCTTCGGATTGCCGGGGACGATCTCCGAATGGACGATCCCGCCCAACGTCTTCGCCGCCGTGATGACGGGGATGATCGA
This sequence comes from Paraburkholderia sp. J76, assembly GCF_905220295.1. Classification (NCBI taxonomy): domain Bacteria; kingdom Pseudomonadati; phylum Pseudomonadota; class Betaproteobacteria; order Burkholderiales; family Burkholderiaceae; genus Paraburkholderia; species Paraburkholderia sp. J76. The sequence continues at coordinate 143,919 of NZ_CAJMZJ010000011.1, read as the reverse complement.
CGCGAAAGCCGACGGATTCAGTTGCACCAGTTGCAGCGCGACCGCCGCGGGCGCGAGCGCCGTGGCCTGCGCTTGCGTGAAGCCTTCCTGCATCAGCGTCGCGACGGCGGTGGGGCCGTTCGCATTCACGGCGGCCGTGAAATTGTTCGCGACGAGCGCGGCGCCGAACAATCCGAGATTCGTCGGGCTGCCGTTCGCGGGCACGTCCAGCAGGTTCAGGATTTCGTTCGCGCCGCCTTCAACCAGCACGAGCTGATTCGCGTTGAAGCTGCCGTGCTGGGCCACATACTGCTGAACCTGCCAGTCGACCGGCTGCTCGCTCGCAGCGGGAATCACGGCGCTGGTATTCGCAACGCCGCCGCCCGTCACGAGGGCGCCGCCCTGCGCGTAGTCGAGCCCGCCCGTTGCCGTGAGCGGCAGACCGAAGCCGCCTTCGAAGGCCGGCGAAAGCGTGTTGCCGAAGTACTCGGACACATGCTGCGCCCAGACTTCGCCCGGGTTGGTCGTGAAGCGGCCGCCGCCGAAGCCCGGCAGAATCTGCTCCGAATACGTGCCCGCGTCGGTGAGGCTCGTGCCGAACGCCACCACCTGCATGTTGACGCCCGACGGCGGCGGCGTGCTCGCATTGTTGTTCCCTCCGCTGCCGCCGCCGCAGGCGGCGAGCAGCGCAAAGGCGGCGCTCGCGGCAGCGATCTGGGTGGCGCGCAACAACGTACGGTGTCTCGGTCCTTGATGCTTCATATTCACTTCATCTCCTCTGTGTGTGGCCTTTGATGCCATGCCTGCCTGCTCATCTGCTTCCTCACGCAACGGTGCCACGAGCGGCTGCTCCGTTGTCGATATCCTCACCGGGTTGTCGTCGCTCGCGGACCTTGCACGCAACCAAGGCCGACAGACTACGCAATCTCTCAGCGACTGCGCGACCCCAACTCACCCTCGGTGTTGTTTTCCGGCACGCCATAGCGCGTTCCCGTCGATGTCGAGCTTGCAATGCCCAGCGCGTCACGACGCTCGCACCAGTCTGGCGGCGCGAACAGCGCCGCGAGACGCGAGCGCCAGTCGGGCATGCGCGCGAAGTCCCGCGCCATCGCGAGCCATTCGTGAAACGTTGCCTTGAGCGGATTGGACGATTCAAGCGGCTTGACGATGCCGTAATCGGGCGCGTCGCTGGCGTCTTCCACGACATAGCTGCCGAACAGGCGATCCCAGACCGCGAGCACGCCGGCGTAATTGCGATCGATATAGCGTGTGTTGCGCGCGTGATGGACGCGATGCATCGACGGCGTGTTGAACACGTATTCGAGCCAGCCGAGCCCGCCGACGGCCTGCGTGTGCACGAAGAACTGGAACGCGAGATTGACGAGCACGATCGCGACGATCTGCTCGGGCGTGAAGCCGAGCATGGCGAGCGGAATCCAGAAGATCCACATGCCCGCGACGGGATACATGAGGCTCTGACGAAACGCCGTCGAAAGATTCAAGCGCTCCGACGAATGGTGGACGACGTGCGCGGCCCAAAGCCAGCGCACGCGATGGCTCGCGCGATGAAACACGTAGTAGAGCAGGTCCTGCGCGATAAAAAGCGCGAACCACGCGACGAGCCCCGGCTGCCACGAAACGAGCCGGAAGTGCCGGTACACATAGGCGTAGACGGGGATCGCAACGAGCCACGCAAGCTTGTCGGCGCCCTGATGCATGAGCGCGAGCGCGGCGTTGCACAGCGTATCGGGCCACGCGTAGCGGGCGCTGTCGGGGGGATCGTTCGATGCAGCGCGCGGCCGCGTGCGGGAGAGATGCCACGCTTCCCAGCCGATGCAGGCGAGAAACACGGGAGCGAGGGCGAGCAGCAGCCATTGCGCGTCGAACTGCACGAACGTCGTCCTCCTTGTCCCGTGGGCGGCGCTGGTGGTCAGCGCGGCGGTTGTAGTCTCGTATCTTCTCGTGTCTTTCGGCCGCGTTGTTGCGCGTTCTTCGCGTCGCGCGGCTCGATTACCGTACGCGTTTGACAGATTATTGTGACACGCCTACGGCCTTTGCCCGTCAGGGTACACGCCTCGCGCCCAAGTCGGGCGGCGCTTTGCTAGAGGAAAACTTCGAGCCCCGCACGCCTCGCCCGGCCTGCGAACGGTGTTCGCACAACCGCGGCGTCAATGCGCGCCGCGCCGCCTGGGCGCAGCCTTGTGCGAGGCATTCGCCACCTTCGGTTCCCTGGCCGCGCGCTTCGGGTGCGGCTCCACGTACACGGGCTTTTCTTCGGGCATGCCCTTGTAGACCCATTCGAGCAGCGCGTCGTGCGCGGCGCGCGCGGCCTCGGCGCGCGGATCGTTGATGAGGCTCACCACGATCCAGCTTTCCCCGTTCTCGGCCGCCACGTAACCGGCGATGGCGCGCACGTCGCGCAGCGTGCCCGTCTTGATATGCGCGTTGCCTTCCACACCCGCGTTGGTGAGGCGGTTGCGCATGGTGCCGTCCACGCCGACGATCGGCATCGAGTCGATGAACACCTGCGCGACGGGGCTAGCATTCGCGTTCTGCAACAGATTCGCGAGCGAGAGCGCGCTGATGTGCTCTTCGCGCGAGAGACCGCAGCCGTTGTCGAGCACGAGTTCGGGCATGTTCAGGCCGCTGCGCCGCAGGAACGCGTTGACGGCCGTGGCGGCCTTGGCCGTGGTCGAAGGCGGCCGGCCTTCGACGGCGCCGAGCGTGAGGAACAGGTTGCGCGCCATCACGTTGTTGCTGAACTTGTTGATGTCGTGCACGACGTCCGCGAGCGGCGGGCTCTGGTGCACGGCGAGAAGCCGCGCGCGCGGCGGCACGACGCCTTCGCGCACCGCGCCCGCCGGCGTCGCGAAGAGGCTGCCGCCCGACTGCTGCCCGGTTTGTTGCCAAAGCGCGAGAAAGCCGTCCGCGAAGAACGTGCTGTGGTCCACGGGCGCGGCCATGTTGAGCGTGCGCTCGCCACAGCGCGCGGCGTAGCTGCCCGCGAAGCTCGCGGTAACGATGCCGTTGCCGCCGGGCGAAACCTGCGGGCTTGGCAGCATGCCGCCGCACGCGCCGGCGCGCTCGCGGATCTGGTTGTCGATCTGCCACTGCGCGACGGGCGGCACCACGTCGATCGATACGCCCTCGCGCGAAGGCGAAAACGTGAACGAGACCGACTTGAACGCGTACATCAGCGGATCGGGGCCGACGTTGTAGGGCGCGCTGTCGTCGCCGTCGAACGAGGGCAGGTCGCGCGTGGACGGATCGAACTCGCTCTTGTCGAGCACGAGCGCGCCGTCGATGCGCGCGACGCCTGCCGCGCGAATCTTCTGCACGAGGTCGATCAGTTCTTCGGGCACGAGCTTCGGATCGCCCGTGCCCTTGATATAGAGATTGCCGTGCAGCGTGCCGTTTGCATCGATTTCGCCGTCGGTATAAGCGCTCGTTTTCCAGCGAAAGTCGGGGCCGAGCATCGCGAGGCCGCTCCACGTCGTGACGAGTTTCATCGTCGAGGCGGGCATCATGGGCTGGCCGGCATTGACCGCGACGCTCGGCTGGCGGTCGCCCACCTTTTCGATGACCACGCTGACCGACGAAAGCGGCACGTGCGCGCGCTCCAGTCCCGCCATCACGGTGGGCGGCAGCACGGTGGTCACGTTGACCGTGGGCACGCGCGCGCCTTCGGGCTGCGCGTACGCCGTGGGTGCGGCGGCGAGCGTGGCGCACGCCAACGCGAGGGCGAGCGGCCTGGGAAGACGCGCTGTGGCGGCGAAATGCGTACGGTCTGGCGCGCGGTCGATATGCGAAGCAGGCAGTCGGAACAAGGAGCGTAGGCGGGACAGCGAAGCGGGCAGCATGAAAAGCATTCGGGCGAGTGCGGGGCGGGACCGGAATCGGAGCGAACTCCGGTCGACACATGGGCCGCACGTGGCGCACGGAAAGAGGGAGACTCGCCGGGGCCGCGCGCGGGCGCGAAAATTAGGGGCGGCGTGTGCGTCGTGATGCATGCGCGATGCGCTCGTTTGAGCGTGCCATGCAAGCCGGCGCGCGCGCATCGCGACGTCGCGCGCCGCAAAAGCGCACATTGTAAAGACCTCGCGCCGCGTGCGCGCATTGCAGGCGAGAAAACGTTGCACATTGTGCGGCGTGGTTCGAATACCGGCCGCCACGCGCGCCGTTGCATCGCGGCCAGGCGCGCGCCGCGGCGGCGCCGCGCCGCTGTTCAGGCGCTAGAATGCACGCATCGCCATACATTACGCAGCGCGGCGCAGTCTCGCCGCCTCGCCAACTTTACGATGCGCATACTGCTAGTCGAAGATGACCGGATGATCGCCGAAGGCGTGCGCAAGGCGCTGCGCGGCGAAGGCTTTGCGGTCGACTGGGTTGAAGACGGCGACGCCGCCCTCTCGGCCGCGAGCGCGGATTCTTACGATCTCATGCTGCTCGATCTCGGTTTGCCGCGCCGCGACGGCATCGACGTGCTGCGCACATTGCGCGCGCGCGGCGCGGCGCTGCCCGTGCTGATCCTCACCGCGCGCGACGCCGTGGCCGACCGCGTGAAGGGTCTGGACGCCGGCGCGGACGACTACCTCATCAAGCCCTTCGATCTCGACGAACTCGGCGCACGCATGCGCGCGCTGATCCGCCGTCAGGCGGGCCGCAGCGATTCGACCATCCGCCACGGCTCGATCACGCTCGATCCCGCCTCGCACCAGGTGACCCAGGACGGCTCGCCCGTCGCGCTTTCCGCGCGCGAATTCGCGCTGCTCGAAGCGTTGCTCGCGCGGCCGGGCGCAGTGCTTTCGAAAACCCAGCTCGAAGAGAAGATGTACGGCTGGGGCGAGGAGATCGGCAGCAATACCGTCGAGGTCTATATTCACGCGCTGCGCAAAAAGCTCGGAGCCGATCTGATCCGCAACGTGCGCGGCCTCGGCTACATGATCGCCAAAGACGCCTGAAGCGCGCGGGAGACCCGTTTAGCCGATGAGTTCCATCCGACGACAACTGCTGTTCTGGCTGCTCGCGTTCGTCGTCGCGGGCGTGGGGCTCGCGGGCTGGCTGATCTATCGCCAGGCGCTCGCCGAAGCCAACGAGCTGTTCGACTACCAGTTGCAGGAAATCGCCGAGGCGCTGCCTTCCGAGCCGTTCAACGAGATTCTCAGTTCGCGCGACACGGGCGACGAAGGCATCGTGCTGCAGATCTGGAACCGCAACGGCGTGCTCATGTACTACTCGCATCCGCGCGCGCCGCTCGCGCCGCGCGCGGAACTCGGCTTTTCGACGGAGCGCACCGATCGCGGCGACTGGCGCGTCTATGGCGCGATCGTCGGCGACAATGTCGTGCAGCTCGCACAGCCCGTGTCGGTGCGCAACCGGCTCGCCGCGAACGTCGCGTTGCGCACGCTCTGGCCGCTCATCGTGGTGCTGCCGTTTCTCGGCGCGGCCGTGTGGATCGTGGTGGGGCGCGGGCTCAGGCCGCTCTCGCGCGTCGCGCGCGCGCTCGACACGCGTCATCCCGAAGCGCTCGACCCGTTGCCCGAAGAGCGTCTGCCGCGCGAAGTCACGCCGCTCGTGCATGCATTGAACGCGCTGCTCGAACGCCTCGCGCAGGCCCTCGACACGCAAAAGGCCTTCGTCGCCGACGCCGCGCACGAGCTACGCACGCCGCTGGCGGCCGTGCAGATTCAGGCGCAACTCGTTGCGCGCGCAAGGGACGATGAAACGCGCCGCGAAGCGCTGGCCGATCTACAGGCGGGTGTCACGCGCGCCACGCGTCTTGCCGAGCAACTGCTCGCGCTCGCGCGCTCGGAGCCCGACGCGCACGCACGCGCGCAGAACGTCGATCTGCATGCGCTGCTCGATGATTGCGTGCTCAACTATGCGCCGCTCGCGCAGCAGCGCGGCGTGGATCTCGGCATCGAGGAAAGCGCGGCGGCGAGCGTGCACGGCGACGCCGACGCGTTGCGCGTCATGCTCAACAATCTGCTCGACAACGCCACCAAATACACGCCCGCGGGCGGTCGCGTGGACGTGAGCCTCGCCGTCGTCGACGGGCATCCGCGCGTGCGCATCGCAGACAGCGGACCGGGCATTCCCGCGCAGGAGCGCGCGCGCGTGTTCGATCGCTTTTATCGCGTGGGCGCGGGCGTGGACCGCGCGCGCACCGATATCGCCGGCACGGGGCTTGGGCTCGCTATCGTGCGGCGAATTGCGGACCAGCACGACGCCACCATCACGCTCGGCGATTCGCCTGCCGGGGGCCTCCTTGTGGACGTGCGCTTCTGATTGTTCATCGCCCGCAAATGCCCGTCGCGCGGGCGTTTGCGCGATTATTGCGATTTCTGCGTACTTAAGACTCCTTTAAGAGACACGGCTTACTCTTCGGTACGTCGAGATGAGTACCCCGCGCAAGGAGTCCGCAATGAATACAAAAGTTCTTTCCCGCAGTGCCGTGGCAGCCGCCGTGGTCGTCGCATTGTCGGCGGGCTACGTAGCCGGGCACCGGGACATGCCTGCCCCGCAGGTCATTTCGCAGGCGCAGGCCGCGGCCATGATGCCCGCCGAAGCCGCAGCCAAGACCGGCATTCCCGACTTCTCGGGTCTCGTGGAAACCTACGGGCCGGCGGTGGTCAACATCAGCGCGAAGCACGTCGTGAAGCAGACGGCGCTGCGCAGCGGCGGCAGCGGCCCGCAGCAACTGCCGATCGATCCGAGCGATCCGTTCTACCAGTTCTTCAAGCATTTCTACGGCGGCGCGCCCGGCATGGGCGGCGGCGACAACGGTCCGCAAGCCGACCAGCCGAGCGCGAGCCTCGGCTCGGGCTTCATCGTCAGCCCGGACGGCTACATCCTCACGAACGCGCACGTCGTGGACGGAGCGAACGTCGTGACGGTGAAGCTCACCGACAAGCGCGAATACAAGGCGAAGGTGGTGGGCGCCGACAAGCAGTCGGACGTCGCCGTGCTCAAGATCGACGCGAAGGACCTGCCGACCGTGAAGATCGGCGACCCGCGCCAGAGCAAGGTCGGCCAGTGGGTGGTGGCGATCGGCTCGCCGTACGGCTTCGACAATACGGTGACCTCGGGCATCATCAGCGCGAAGTCGCGCTCGCTGCCCGACGAGAACTACACGCCGTTCATCCAGACCGACGTACCGGTGAACCCCGGCAATTCGGGCGGCCCGCTGTTTAATCTGCAGGGCGAAGTGATCGGCATCAACTCGATGATCTACTCGCAGACAGGCGGCTTCCAGGGCCTTTCGTTCGCAATCCCGATCAACGAGGCGATCAAGGTCAAGGACGAACTCGTCAAGACCGGCCATGTGAGCCGCGGGCGCCTCGGCGTCGCGGTGCAGTCGATGAACCAGACGCTCGCTAATTCGTTCGGCATGGACAAGCCGCGCGGCGCGCTGGTGAGTTCGGTGGACGCAAGCGGTCCGGCTGCGAAGGCGGGCCTGAAGCCCGGCGACGTGATCCTCTCCGTGAACGGCCAGGCCGTGGACGACTCGTCCGATCTGCCGTCGCTCATCGCGGGCATGAAACCGGGCACGAAGGCCGATGTGCAGGTGTGGCGAGACAAGAGCACCAAGGACCTCACCGCGACCATCGGCGCGCTGGGCGACGCGAAGGTGGCGTCGAACGATGGGCCGCAGGCGCAGATGCAGGGGCGCCTCGGCGTCGCGGTGCGCCCGCTCACGCCGGAAGAAAAGAGCAACGGTTCGCTCGATCACGGCCTGCTCGTCGAGCAGTCGGGCGGCGCGGCCGAAAACGCGGGTGTTCAGCCCGGCGACGTGATTCTCGCCGTGAATGGCCGCCCGGTGACGAACGCCGATCAACTCAAGCAGATGGTTTCCAAAGCTGGCAACAGCATTGCGCTCCTGATCCAGCGAGACGACGCACAGATTTTCGTGCCCGTCGATCTCGGCTGATCCCTGCTGCTGCGAATCCGGCTCCGTGCGCCGGATTCGCGGCGAGAGCAGGTTTCATTACGTCGTTGTTCGCTGCCGCCGTTGGCCTTGTGCCTGCGGCGGCAGCGGCGTTTTGGGCGCACGCCGATCTTCCCGTCGGCTGATGGGCACGCCCCTTGCTACTGCGTTGGACCGGACTACCTGAAAGGAGCGAATCGATGAAGAATTCCCGCAACTCGCGCCCCGTCCATACCACCGCTTATGCGACGATCCTCGCGGCCACGCTTGCGTTCGGCTATGCGGGCGGCGCCGCGGCGCAGCAAGCCGAGGCATCGGGCACGGTCGGCGGCACGACCACCGACAACACGAGCGCCGGCAACACCAACGGCGGGGGCATGCCGCAGGTGCAGCAACAGGGCGACGTGTCGTACGTCTCCGGCGGCGTGGGTCTCGACGAATCCAAGGCGCTCCTCAGCGCCGAGCGCCAGTGGCCGCTCGCGTTGCGTTTCACGCAGCGCAACGGCGAGTACGTGGCGGACGTCCACGTGCAGATCACCGACTCGCATGGCGCGAGCGTGCTCGATACGACTTCCCGCGGGCCCTATATGCTCGTGAAGGTGCGTCCGGGCCGTTACAGCGTGCATGTGAGCCATGCGGGCGTCGACAAGACGAGCACCGTGACGGTGGGCTCGAACGGCAGCGCGCGGGCAGCCTTCATCTGGTAAGGGCGCTTGGCGCAGCCGCGCTTGTGCGGCTCGCTCGTGTGAGAGCGCTGCCGCACGCGCGCCGCGTATAAGATTCGCGCAGCGCGGCCGACTTTGGCCGATAATGAAGCAGAGGGAGGCCGCGAGCGTACAGGTGTGACGTGAGCGTGCCGCGCGACCCCGCGCGGCCTGCCGCCCGGCCAGGGCGGGGCGCCGCCCGTCAGCAGCAGGGCACCAGAAGGGCACCACAACAGGGGAGCCGAACATGGCGGTCGAACCGGATGCGGCCCATCGCATCGACCTCGTCGAGAACCGTCACCGCGTGCGCGTGATTCACGGCGGCATCACCGTTGCCGACACGCTGCACGCCATCACCCTTTGCGAAACCGGCTACCCCGACGTCTACTATTTTCCGCGCGCCGATGTGAACATGGCGCGGCTCGAACGCTCGGAACACACCTCGCATTGCCCGTTCAAGGGCGAGGCCACGTATTTCCATTTGCGTACCGAAGACGGACGCGTTGAAGAAGCGGCCTGGAGTTACGAAGCGCCGCTCGATAACGCAGCCGGCATTAAGGGATATCTGGCTTTCTACGCGACTCGCGTGGACCGGATCGACCAGACCTCCTGAATTTGGCCGGTAGCTTGCACAGGGGAAGCCGCCATGGAACTGAACGATGCGTTGAGAATTCCGCTCGAACCGGCCGCCGTCTGGACCGCGTTGCAGGACGTGGCGCTCGTGCGCGCGAGCATGGAGCATTGCGAGTCGTTCCGGCGGCTCGGTCCCGGCGAATACGCGATCACGCTCACCGTACCGCTCGGGCCGCTGCGCGCACGCTACGAAGTGCGCGCTCACATCGCCAGTGACACCGCTCAGGTGCCACTCACGCCCCGGCGCGTGCTGAGCTTTCGCGCCCGCGCGGACGGCATCGGCTCGCTGCGCGGACAGATCGACGTCGCCTTGCGTCCGGAAGAGCGCGCCACGGCGAAAGAGCCGGCCACGGACAAGGACATGAGCACGCGCATCGACTATTCGGTCTGGGCCACGCTCACGGGGCCGCTTTCCGAGTTGCCGCCGCGCCAGATCGAAAACGCCCTGCACGAACTCGCCGACGACTTCTTCACGGAGTTCTGCGCCGTGGTCGCGGCCAAGCACGGCCAGGCGCCGAACCGCGTGGCGGGAGCGCAGCCGCGCCGGCAGCATGTGTTCCTGCGGCCGATCAACCTTGCCGGTCTCGCGCGGCGCGCGCATATCCTGCCGCACCACCACACGGGCGGCACGCTCTCGGGGCGCGCGGCCAGCACGCTGCATCACGAGCCGCCGCCGCATGCCATGCCTTACTGGGCGTGGGCGGCGATGATCTTCTTCGTGGCGTTGCTGCTTTATGCGGCACGATGGTTTACCGCCACCTGATTCGCCGGCGCGCGGCGCGCGCGAGTCGTGCCGCGCGCCGAACCGCACACTCCCTCAAGCTCCCCGAAACTCGCGCCGCCACGCCGACGGCGAAATCCTGAACGCCTCCACGAAATGCTGACGCAGCGACGCGGCCGAGCCGAAGCCCGCGCGTTGCGCGATCGCGTCGATAGGCTGATCCGTGCTTTCGAGCAACTGCTGCGCGCGGGAGAGGCGCTCGCCGAGCAGCCACGCGCTCACCGTTGAACCCGTCGTCAAACGGAACTGGCGCGTGAACGTGCGCCGGCTCATCAGCGCGCGTTGCGCGAGCGAGTCAAGCGTGTGGGGCGCGTCGAGATGGGCCCGAATCCAGTCGAGCAGACCGGGCAGCCGGTCGCCGCGTCCGGTGGCCGCGAGCGGTTGCTGCACGTACTGCGCCTGGTTGCCCTGGCGATGCGGCGGCACGACGAGCCGCCGCGCTACATAGTTCGCGGCGCTCGAACCGCACAGGCGGCGCATGAGATGCAGGCAGCAGTCGAGTCCCGCCGCCGTGCCCGCCGAAGTGAGCAGATCGCCGTCGTCGACGTAGAGCACGCCGGGATCGAAGCGCACGGCCGGAAAGCGCTGCGCGAAATCGTCGGCGGCGGCCCAGTGCGTGGTGCCGGGGCGGCCGTCGAGCAGGCCCGCGTGCGCGAGCACGTAGGCGCCGAGGCATAGGCCCACGAGGATCGCGCCGCTCGCGTGCGCTTCGCGCAGCGCCTCGCAAAGCGCGGCGCCCGGTGCCTCGTGCGTGTCGCGCCAGCTCGGCACGACGATCACGTCCGCGCCGCGCAGCCCCTCCAGGCCTTGCGGCGCGCCAATCGTGAAGCCTGCCGTGGTCGTGAGCGCGCCGGGCTCCGCCGCGCAGACGGCGAGTTCGAAAGGCGGCACGCCGCCTTCGCTGCGGTCCTCGCCGAACACGACGCAAGGCACTGAGAGATGGAACGGACTGATGCGGTCGAATGCGATCACCGCGACGCGCAGCGGGGCGACCGAAGGAGTTTGACGGGCAGCGTTGGCCATGGAGAATCTCCAGGATGAATGGCCCGATTCTAGCGAAAGTTGTCATTCGGGCCACTGTCGCGCGCGGGCTCGCAGCGCCACAATCCTGCCACCGACTTCACTTCTCGGGAGCGGTCGAATCTTTTCAACTTCAGGAGGCATGGCCATGTCCGAAAATCCGCGCCGGGCGCTCGTCGTCATCGACGTGCAGAACGAATATGTCAGCGGCGATCTGCCGATCGAATATCCGCCCATCGAAACATCGCTCGCCAACATCGGCCGCGCGATCGACGCGGCGCGTGCGGCTGGCGTGCCGGTCGTGGTGGTGCAGAACGTCGCCCCGGCGGACTCGCCGCTCTTCGCGCGCGGCAGCGTGGGCGCAGAACTGCATCCGGTCGTGGCTTCGCGCGAGCACGATCACCACGTCGAAAAATCGCTGCCGAGCGCCTTCGCGGGCACCGATCTCAAGGCGTGGCTCGCCGAGCGCGGCATCGATACGCTCACGGTGACGGGTTACATGACGCACAACTGCGACGCCTCGACGGTATTCGAGGCGACGCACGCGGGTATGGCGGTGGAGTTTCTCGCCGATGCGACGGGCTCGGTGCCGTACGCGAACGAGGCGGGCGCCGCGAGCGCCGAGGACATCCACCGCGTGTTCGGCGTGGTGATGCACTCGCGTTTCGCCGCGGTCGTGACCACGGATGCATGGCTTGCCGCCGTCAAGTCGGGCGCGCGGCTCGCGTGCGACAACATCTACGCGTCGAACCAGCGGGCCCGCGCGAATCGCGTGCCGGCCTGAGGGGCAAGGAAAAGGCGGCCTCGCCAGCGGGCCGCCTCGATCGGGCCGAGTCCCGCGTGCGCGGAACCCGGACGTTCGCTCAGCTATCCGGGTCGTTCGCGCCCACGCGCAGCGACGAGCTGTAGCGCAGCGCGTCGAGCATCGCGTCGACGTGCCGTTCGGCGTTGCTCGCCACGTCGAACACGTCCGGCAGGATCGCCATGTCGCGCAGCGCGCCGCCGATGAAGGAATGAAGCACGCGCGAGGCGCGCTTGGGGTCGAGGTCGGCGGGCAACTGGCCCTTCGACATCGCATTGCGCAACCCCTGTTCGATGCTCGCCAGGCCCTCGCGCATATCGGTTTGATGCCGCGCCATCACCGGTCCCATCTCCTCGACGAATTCGCACTTCAGAAACAGGATCTCGAACACGCGGCGACGGCGCACGTCGGTCGCCGTGTTGCGCAGGCACAGAATGCAAAGTTCGCGCATGCGCCCGAGCGGGTCGGGCTCGCCCGGGTCCGTCGAGGCCACTTTCAGTTCGTCGAGCGGCAGCACCACGCGGTCGAACATGGCCGTGAACAGGTCGCCTTTGTTTTCGAAATGCCAGTAAATCGCGCCGCGCGTCACGCCCGCGGTCTGAGCGATCTCGGCGAGCGACGTGCGCGACACGCCTTTCTCATAAAAGACGTGTTCGGCGGCGTCGAGGATCCGGTTGCGCGTCTCCAGCGCTTCCTCTTTCGTTCGGCGGACCATGTTCTTAAGTGGGTGTATTGCAGCGGCTAAACATAATAGGGTGCGAACCGTAATGTATTGATTTGTAATATGGATATGATGCGCGGTTCGCACCCGCAGTCCCATTCCACGGTTACGTAACGTCCTTTTACATTCGTTCGCGAATGTATCTATAATAGCACCCCACCACTTGGGTGCCTCAAGTGGGGATGTCCGGTTAATATCCGTCCTTGGCCAAGTGGTCGTAGAAACCCCAATGCGCGACGCTACTCGCAGCGGCGCGCGGCAGTATCGCCCGGACGGACCGGAACGCGCCTTTCTAGAAGAAGTACCGGGCTTATCCGTCAGGTATTTGCCAGATGCTGGCGTGCGTGGCCGTCCTCCTCGTTGCAGGACGCCGCACGCTTTTATTGTCAGTTATAGACAGAGGTCGCTCCATGCGCGTCGAACGGGTTCCATTCCGCCTAATCAGTGTCGCGACGGCTGCCATCGTGCTCGCAGCCTGCGGGCAAAAGCAGTCGGCGCCGCCGCCGCAAACCCCCGAAGTGGGTGTCGTCACCGTCCAGCCGACCGCCGTGCCGGTCGTCTCCGAGCTTCCTGGCCGCACCAGTGCCTTCCTCGTCGCGCAAGTGCGCGCACGGGTGGACGGCATCGTCCTGCGCCGCGAGTTCACCGAAGGCGCGATCGTGAAGGCCGGGCAGCGGCTCTACAAGATCGATCCCGCGCCGTATATCGCCTCGCTCAACACCGCCAAGGCCACGCTCGCGAGAGCCCAGGCCAACGTCGTCACGCAGAACGCACTGGTCTCGCGCTACAAGGTGCTGGTGCAGGCCAACGCGGTTAGCAAGCAGGATTACGACAACGCCATCGCCGCGCAGGGTCAGGCGGTCGCGGACGTCGCCTCCGGCAAGGCCGCCGTCGACACCGCGCAGATCAACCTCGGCTACACCGACGTCGTTTCGCCGGTCACGGGCCAGGTCGGCATTTCGCAGGTCACGCCGGGCGCCTATGTCCAGGCGAGCGCCGCGACGCTCCTGTCGACGGTTCAGCAGTTCGACCCGATGTATGTCGACGTCACGCAGTCGAGCCTCGAAGGCCTGAAGCTGCGCCGCGAGATCCAGGAAGGGCGCCTGAAGACGAGCGGTCCGAACGCCGCGAAGGTTTCGCTCGTTCTCGAAGACGGCCGTGTCTATTCGGAAAAGGGCAAGCTGCAGTTCACCGACATCACGGTCGACCAGACCACGGGTTCGGTCACGATCCGCGCGCTGTTCCCGAACGCCGACCACGTGCTGCTGCCGGGCATGTTCGTGCGCGCGCGCATCGAGGAAGGCATCAACAACAACGCGTTCCTCGTGCCGCAGGTTGGCGTTCAGCACGACCAGAAGGGCCAGGCGTCCGTGTACGTCGTCAACCAGGACAACAAGGTGGTGCCGACGCCGATCGTCACCTCGGGCACGCAGGGCCAGGACTGGGTCGTCCAGAGCGGCCTGAACGCGGGCGACCGCGTGATCGTGCAGGGCACCGACAAGGTGAAGCCGGGCTTGCAGGTCAAGCCGGTCGCCGCGCAGTTGCCGCCGCCGCCGCCCCCGGGCGCGCCTTCGGCCGACATGTCTTCGGCCTCGGGTTCTGCGAACGGTGCCGGCGCGGCATCGGGAGCGGCTTCGGGCGCGAAGGCTGCCTCGGCTGCGCCTGCCGCCTCCGCAGCGCAATAACCGGGAGCCTGCTTCATGGCAAAGTTCTTTATCGATCGCCCAATCTTTGCATGGGTGATCGCCATCATTCTGATGCTGGCGGGCGTGGCGTCGGTGTTCACGCTGCCGGTCGCGCAGTATCCGACCATCGCGCCGCCGTCCATCCAGATCAGCGCAAACTATCCGGGCGCCTCGGCCAAGACGGTGGAAAACACGGTCACGCAGGTGATCGAGCAGCAGATGAGCGGTCTCGACCATCTGCTGTACATCTCGTCGACCTCCGATGACTCGGGCACGGCCACCATCACGCTGACCTTCGCCGCGGGCACCGACCCGGACATCGCGCAGGTGCAGGTGCAGAACAAGCTGCAGCTCGCCACGCCGATTCTGCCGCAGGTGGTGCAGCAGCTCGGCATCAAGGTCACGAAGTCGAGCAGCAGCTTCCTGCTGGTGCTCGCGTTCGTGTCCGAAGACGGCAGCATGACCAAGTACGACCTCGCGAACTACGTGGCGTCGAACATCCAGGATCCGATCAGCCGTATCGACGGCGTGGGTACGGTCACGCTGTTCGGGTCGCAGTACGCGATGCGCGTGTGGCTCGATCCGAACAAGCTCACGAACTTCAGTTTGACGCCAAGCGACGTCACAGCCGCGATCACCGCGCAGAACGTGCAGATCGCGGGCGGCCAGCTAGGCGGCACGCCGGCGGTGGCGGGGCAATCGTTCCAGGCGACCATCACGGAGTCGACGCTGCTCCAGACGCCCGAGCAGTTCGGCGACATCCTGCTGAAGGTGAACCAGGACGGCTCGCAGGTGCGCCTGAAGGACGTGGCGCGCATCACGCTGGGCGGCGAAAACTACAACTTCGACACGAAGTACAACGGCGCGCCGACGGCCGGCCTCGGCATTCAGCTCGCCACGGGCGCCAACGCGCTGCAAACCGCGAAGCTCGTGCGCCAGAAGATCGACGATCTCTCTAAGTACTTCCCGCACGGTCTCGTCGTGAAGTACCCGTACGACACCACGCCGTTCGTGCGCCTATCGATCGAGGAAGTGATCAAGACGCTGCTGGAAGGCATCGTGCTGGTGTTCCTCGTGATGTACCTGTTCCTGCAGAACCTGCGCGCGACGTTGATTCCGACGATCGCGGTGCCGGTGGTGCTGTTGGGCACGTTCGCGATCATGGCGATGGTGGGCTTCTCCATCAACACGCTGTCCATGTTCGGTCTCGTGCTCGCTATCGGCCTGCTGGTGGACGACGCGATCGTGGTCGTGGAGAACGTCGAGCGGGTGATGGTGGAAGAGGGGCTGGGACCGAAGGAAGCCACGCGCAAGGCCATGGGCCAGATCACCGGCGCACTGGTGGGCGTGGCGCTCGTGCTCTCCGCGGTGTTCGTGCCGGTGGCGTTCTCGGGCGGCTCGGTCGGCGCCATCTACCGGCAGTTCTCGCTCACGATCGTGGCGGCGATGGTGCTGTCCGTGCTCGTCGCGCTGATTCTCACGCCGGCGCTGTGCGCGACCATCCTCAAGCCGATTCCGAAGGGCCATCACGAAGAGAAGAAGGGCTTCTTCGGCTGGTTCAACCGCACGTTCGAAAAGAGCCGCGATAAGTATCACAGCGGCGTCTACCACGTCATCAAGCGCTCGGGCCGCTGGCTCATCATTTATCTCGCGGTGATCGTCGCGGTTGGCCTGCTGTTCGTACGCCTGCCGAAGTCGTTCCTGCCCGATGAAGACCAGGGCACGATGTTCGTGATCGTGCAAACGCCGTCCGGCTCCACGCAGGAAACCACGGCCCGCACGCTCGCGAACATCCAGAACTGGCTGCTCAAGGACGAAGGCAGCATCGTCGAGTCGACCTTTACCGTGAACGGCTTCAGCTTCGCGGGCCGCGGCCAGAACTCGGGTCTCGTGTTCGTGCGCCTGAAGGACTATAAGGAGCGTCAGCACGCGGACCAGAAGGTCCAGGCGCTGGTGCGCCGCATGTACGGCCACTTCGCGGGTTACAAGGACGCGACGATCTTCCCGGTGAATCCGCCTTCGATTCCGGAACTCGGCACGGCGTCGGGCTTCGACTTCGAGCTGCAGGATCGCGGCGGCGTCGGCCACGAGAAGCTCATGGAAGCGCGCAACATGCTGCTCGGCATGGCCGCGAAGGACCCGTCGCTCGCGCTCGTGCGCCCGAACGGCCTGAACGACACGCCGCAGTTCAAGGTCGATATCGATCGCGAGAAGGCCAATGCGCTCGGCGTGACGTCGGCGGCGGTCGATCAGACCTTCTCGATCGCGTGGGCATCGGCGTATGTGAACAACTTCCTCGACACCGACGGCCGTATCAAGAAGGTGTACGCCATGGCCGACGCGCCGTTCCGCATGAATCCGGAAGATCTCGGTCTCTGGTACGTGCGCAACGGTTCGGGCGGGATGGTGCCGTTCACGTCGTTCGCAAGCGGCCACTGGACCTACGGTTCGCCGAAGCTCGAGCGCTACAACGGCATCTCGGCGATGGAAATCCAGGGGCAGGCGAGCCAGGGCAAATCGACCGGCCAGGCCATGACGGCCATGGAGCAGATCGCGGCGAAGCTGCCCGCGGGCATCGGCTACGAATGGACGGGCCTGTCGTATCAGGAACGCCAGTCGGGCTCGCAGGCGCCGATTCTGTACGGCATCTCCATCCTCGTCGTGTTCCTGTGTCTTGCGGCGCTGTACGAAAGCTGGTCGATCCCGTTCGCGGTCATCATGGTGGTGCCGCTCGGCGTGCTCGGCGCGCTGCTCGCGGTGACCTTGCGCGGCCTCGAAAACGACGTGTTCTTCCAGGTGGGTCTGCTGACCACCGTGGGTCTGTCGGCGAAGAACGCGATTCTGATCGTGGAGTTCGCCCGCGACCTGCAGGCCGAAGGGAAGATAGGACCGATCGAGGCGGCGCTCGAAGCATCGAGACTGCGTCTGCGGCCGATTCTGATGACGTCGTTGGCGTTCATTCTCGGCGTGCTGCCGCTCGCGATCAGTAACGGCGCGGGTTCGGCTTCGCAGCACGCCATCGGCACGGGCGTGATCGGCGGCATGATCACGGCTACGTTCCTCGCGATCTTCATGATCCCGATGTTCTTCGTCGTGATTCGCGCGAAGTTCGCCGGCGAGAAGGAAGACGCGGACGTCGCGCTCCAGCATTACGAAGAGCACCACGCGCACGACCATGACGAAGACAACGGCGCGAATGGCGGTGGCGCCGGCGGCCAGGGCGGCGCGGGCGGCAATGGCGGCAACGGCGACGGTCCGGGCAAGGAAGGACATTGAGATGCATAAACTATCCGTAATTGCGGTGGCCGCCGCGGTGGCCACCACCGTGCTCGCGGGTTGCACGATGGAACCGTGGTACCACCGCCCTGAGGCGCCGGTGTCGCAGACGTTCCCGCAGGGCGGCGTCTACGCGACGCAACCCGTCGCGAACGGCCAGAACGGCCAGAATGGCCAGGCCGCCCCCAGCGCCAACGGCGCCGCGGCGACCGACATCGGCTGGCGCGAGTTCTTCGTCGATCCGCGCCTGCAGCAACTCGTGGACATCGCGCTGAAGAACAACCGCGATCTGCGCGTCTCGGTGCTCAATGTCGAGGCGGCGCGCGCGCAGTATCAGATCGCGCGCGCCGATCTGTTCCCGGCGATCAACGGCGTGGCCACGGATTCGCGCACGCGCGTGCCCCGCGACCTCCAGACCACGCCGAACAATCCGTACAGCGTCTATAACGTGGGCGTGCAGGCGTCGTGGGAAATCGACTTCTGGGGGCGCATCCGCAGCCTGAAGGACCAGGCGCTGGCGCAGTATCTCTCGACCGCGTATGCGCGCAAGGCGGCGGAGATCACGCTGGTGTCGGAAGTCGCGGACCAGTACCTGACCATGCTCTCCGACGACGACCTGCTGAAGGTCACGCAGGAAACGCTCAAGACGGCGCAGGACTCGTACAACATCGCGAAGGCGCAGTTCGATACGGGTACGGGCACCGAACTCGATTTGCGCCAGGCGCAAACCGTGGTCGAGAACGCGCAGGCCAATTTGCAGGCTCAACTGCGTGCGCGGGCCCAGGCCGAGAACGCGCTCGTGCTGCTGATTGGCGAGCCGCTGCCGGCGGACCTGCCGCAAGGCTTGCCGCTCGACGGCCAGGCGTTGCTCAACGACATTCCGGCAGGGCTGCCTTCGGACCTGCTCACGCGGCGTCCGGACATCATGCAGGCCGAGGAGTCGCTGCTCGCGGCGAACGCCAACATCGGCGCGGCGCGTGCCGCGTTCTTCCCGAAGATCTCGCTCACGGCGGCGTTCGGCACCGAAAGCCTTTCGCTTGGCGGTCTCTTCAAGGCGGGCACGGCGGCGTGGAGTTTCGTGCCGCAGATCACGCTGCCGATTTTCGAGGGCGGCTCGAACATCGCGAACCTGCAACTCGCGAACGTCGAGAAGCGCATCGAGATCGCCAGCTACGAGAAGTCGATCCAGTCCGCGTTCCGCGAAGTGGCCGACGGTTTGGCTGCGCGCGGCACTTACGACGAGCAGATCGCGGCGCTCGAGCGCAGCACCTTCGCGAACCAGCGCTCGCTCACACTTTCGGAGCTGCGCTACAAAAACGGCGTGGACAGCTATCTGCCGGTGCTCGCCGCGCAAACCAGCCTCTACACCGCGCAGCAGTCGCTCGTCTCGGCGCGCCTCGCGCGGCTGACCAACCTCGTCGATCTGTATCGCGCGTTGGGCGGCGGCTGGATCGAGCACGCGGGCGAGACGCCGCGCGAACCCGATGCGCCCGCCGACTACGGTGCGGCTAGCGCGCCGGCGGCGGCTTCGGCCGCAACGGCTGGCTAAGCGGCGTTACGGCTTAGGCTGCAGGAAACAGGAACGCCACGGGAGACCGTGGCGTTTTTTCTTTGGCGGCTACCTCGCTCGCTCATACATCGGCTGCTTGCCTCGCTTCGTCGTTGTTCTGCGGAAATATGTTTTTCGCGAGATAGCTGGGAGACTCGATGTGGTGCTGAAGCTTCAACAACGCTTGCGACGCTTGCCGCAATAGCGTCGTGATCTGCGTTTTGTCCACGCCATCGAAGCGCAGCGATCGCCGGTGGATCACTTCGACCAGTTCGGTTACCGCGTTGCCGACGAACTCAGCACATTCGCGCTCGCGTGGCGTCAGGTCGTCCGGCGTCATCGCGCGGACGACGGCGCGCGAGCCGGCGTCAATGGCGATATCGTGAACGGACGGATAGCCCGGGTCCGTCAACGCTTCGATCGCATGGAACCGGTCGTCCGGCGCATCCGGCCCGAGGACCGCGAGAAATCCCGTTCGCTCGCGCGCCTCGATTTCCTCAGGGGCCAATGTCGCGGTTCCGACCGAAAAGAGCGTCACGAGCGGCACGGTCACACCCGTGCGGGCGCAAAACTGCCCGACGCTTCGCCCCGAGCTGACGATATCGACTGCGGCGCTGTGCGGCGTGAGCCGCGAACGGAACCAGCCATCGGCTCGCCCGCTCCCGAGCATACGGCGGTTGAAATCGATGACCTCGCTGTCGAAGCCCGGCATGAGCGCGCGGAACACGGCGGACAGGTGAACCCCTTCGCGCGCCGCGAAGAGATAGTGGCGAATGTCCCGCTCTTCGGCATGGATACGCAGGAACAGCGCGTAGAGCAGGAGCATGCCAAGGAATTCGCCGACCACCACATATTCGAACTGGCCGCCCTGTGCGGGCATGCAGCGCAGGCGCACCTCGCGCAGCGCCAGCGCCATTTCCCGCATGTTGGCCTGCAGCAGCGCATTTTCCCAGGGCGTGACGCCGGTATCGGTGACGTGCCGCGTCCGGATGCGGAACCGCTGCGGGATGACGCCGTCGGCGACCGGGTTGTCGCCGTGGTGACAGCGAATCATGTAGTGCTGCTGAATAACCGGCCAGACGGTGCCGGTATGCTTGCCCCAGTTGCCGACCACCGGCGGATAGCCGTTCTGCGCGAGGCCGCACACGCGCCGGAGGATATCGACGATGATGTCTTCGGGCAGGTACATGTCCGACACGATCAGGTCGCCGCGCGCAACCTGCGAGATTTGCGCGCGCACGGGAATCAGTTGCTCCAGTTCGGTCGCGACTTCGAGCGCGAACAATGCCGGCGCCGTCGAGCGTGCGTCCGCGCCCGTGGTCCGGCAGAACTGCCGGTAGACCTCGCGCAGATCGTACGGTTTGCCGATGGCGTCCAGATCGCGCTGCGCCTGCATGCGCGCCGCCTTGAAACCTGGCATGCCGGTTTTCGGCGCCATGAGATCGAAGACGCTTTCGGCCGAGATATGGAAGCGGCCTACGAGCGTATCGAAAAGGTCCCACGAATCGACAGTTTTCTTGAACAAGCTCGCCTCGAAAGAAGAATGGAGGGCGTCCACACTGGTTTCGTGGGCCCGGTCGCATCTTAGGCAGGCGTCGATCGGGTTTCTATCGGAGAACTTCGAAGTTGTTGCGGCAGAGCAAGTCGATTGCGATCCCGCCCAGCGCGGGGCCGTTGCCGCGGCGCCGTCGCAAAAAAAAGGCGCCACGGTTTCCCATGGCGCCGAACCAGCAAAAGACCCTGCCCGCAAGTGTATGTAGGTGAACACCTGCGAGCGGAGCACCTCTCGCGTCAACTCGATACTTTCGACTTCATTCGATCGGCTCAGTGCGCGGCCGAGCGCGGCATTTCGTGGCCCGCATCCGGAGCTTGATTCGCGTCGGGGCGGCCTTCGAGATCGTGCCCGGCGCGGCGAATGGCGCGCTCGGCGGCTTTCTCGCTCTTCGCGCCGTTGAAGATCAGGTTCAGCACCACGGCCGAAACCGAAGCGAGCAGGATGCCGCTATGGAGCAGCGGCGACAGCGCGGGCGGCAACTTGGCGAAAAAGTGCGGCGACACCACCGGCACGAGGCCGAAACCCACGCTCACGGCCACGATGAAGAGGTTGTGCTGGTTCTTCACGAAGTCCACCCGCGAGAGCACCTTGATGCCGTTCGCCGCCACCATGCCGAACATCACGATGCCCGCGCCGCCCAGCACGAAGGCGGGCACCGAGGCGACCATCTGCGCCATCTTCGGAAAGAGGCCGAGCAGCACGAGAATCACGCCGCCCATCGCGCAAACGTAGCGGCTCTTCACGCCCGTCACGCCGATGAGGCCCACGTTCTGCGAGAACGACGTATGCGGGAACGAGTTGAAAATGCCGCCGATCATCGTGCCGAGACCGTCCACCCGCAGGCCGCGCACGAGCGTCGCCTGATCGACGGGGCGCTCGACCATGTCGCCCACGGCGAGGAACATGCCCGTCGATTCGATGAAGGTCACGAACATCACGATCACCATCGTCGCGATCGGCAGGATGTGGAAGCGCGGCATGCCGAAGTGGAACGGCATGACGATGCCGACCCACGGTGCGCTGGCCATGCCCGCGAGATTCACGCGGCCAAGCGCCAGCGCAATGGCGAAGCCCGCGACAATGCCGAGCAGCACCGAGATATTGGAGACAAATCCGCGCCCGAACTTGTTGATGAGCAGGATCAGCATCAGCACGAGCAGCGAGAGACCGAGGTAGGTCGGGTTCCCGTAGTCGGGGTTGCCCACGCCGCCGGCCGCCCAGTTGATGCCCACTTCCATGAGCGAGAGGCCGATCACCGCGATCACGGTGCCCACGACCACGGGCGGGAAGAAGCGCAACAGTTTGCCGATCATCGGCGCGATCACGATGCCGATTGCGCCCGCCGCGATGGTCGAGCCGAAGATGTCGAGCAGGCCGAGCGACGGATTGGTGCCGATGGCGATCATCGGGCCCACCGAGGCGAACGTGCAGCCCATGATGACGGGCAGGCGGATGCCGAAAATCCACAGGCCGAGCGTCTGGATCAGCGTGGCGATGCCGCACGCGAACAGATCCGCGCTGATGAGGAAGGCGACCTGGTCCTTCGGCAGCCCGATCGCGCCGCCGACGATGAGCGGCACGGCGACCGCGCCAGCGTACATCACGAGCACGTGCTGGATGCCGAGCGTCAGCAACTGGCTGAACGGCAGGCGCTCGTCGCAGGGATGAACCTGCTTCTGGCCAGACCGCTGGGCGGCCTGGTCCTCAATGCCCTTGGCTTGCATGTCGTCTGTCTCCGTCTCTTTGTTTAAGGATATGGCCTCCAAGGTATGCGGTAAGAAAATATGCAACAAGACCGCTGGAGACTATTCCGTGCTTTCCGGCGGCGATATGCGCACGCGGGGACAAGCGGGTGAGATAAGGGTGGGATCGGCGGGCGCGGCGGCTCTAGCGGAGCCTCGGCAAGCGCCGCTTCGGCTCGGGCGCGTTGCGGCTCAAGGCGGCAAGCCCAGTGTTTGCGGCGGTTGAACGCTTTGGCGCGGCGTACGGAGCAGGGCTGGTTGGGTGGCGCTGCGGCCACGTGTGCGACGCGCGGATATAGGGGGCGGCGACCGGCGACGCCGAAAGGGCGTGTCACATATGGCCGCCTCGTTATGATCTCTATTTCGAATGCGGAATGTGAGTCATTTGGCATCGCGGATTTAGCGACCGGGTTAACCCGCGAACGCGTATTTTTCGCGTCGAAATCGCCGCTGATGCTCGCATATTTGAGACACGCCTCTGTCCCCGCATCGCACCGGTATGATGGCTTCTCTTTTTCACACACACCGCTTCTCATGAGCCCATCGCAGACGCGTTTCCTCGGCATCGACCTCGGCACCGGTTCCCTCAAGCTAGGCATCGTCGATGGCGACGGCGTCGAGCGCGCCGCCGCGAGCGTGGCCTACGCGCTCGACACCCCGCAGCCCGGCGCGGCCGAAATCGCTGTGGATCGCTGGTGGGACGCGCTGGTCGAGGCCTGCGCGCGCCTGCCCGCGAGCGAGCGCGCCGCTGTGCGCGCCATCGGCTTTTCCGGGCAGATGCATGGCGTCGTGCTCACTGACGAAGCGGGGCGCGCGCTGCGCCCCGCGATGCTCTGGCCCGACACGCGCGCGCATGCGCTGCTCGATGCGTGGCCCGACGACCTCGCGCATCCGCAGCCCAATCCCGTTGCACCTGGCATGGCGGGGCCGCTGCTGTGCTGGGTTCTGCGGCATGAGCCCAAAGTCGCACAGGCCGCGCGCTGGGCGCTGCAGCCGAAAGACTGGCTGCGCGCGGCGTTGGGCGGCGAACTCGTCGCCGATCCTTCCGATGCCTGCGCGACGGCGCTCGCCGCGCCCGATGGCGCGTGGGATTTCGCGCTGATCGAGCGGCTGGGATTGCCCCGGCGCTGGTTTGCGCCGCTGGCCGCTTCGCATGCAGCGAGCGGTACGCTAAGCGCGGCCGCCGCAAGCGCGCTCGGGCTGCCCGAAGGCGTCGTGCTCGCGACGGGCGCGGGCGATACGCCTTGCGCCGCGCTCGGCAGCGGTCTCGCCGACGAAGGCGACGCGCTCCTCACCACGGGCACCGGCGGCCAGATCGTCGTGACCGCGCGCAGCGAGCCGCCCGCGCGGCGCGGACTCCATCGCTACCGTTCGGCCACGGGCGGCTGGTACACCATGGCCGCCATGCAGAACGTGGGCGTGGCGCTCGAAGCGGCGCGCGGCTGGCTGGCCTACGAATGGGCGCAGGCCTACGCGGACGCGTTCGCCGCGCCGCCATCGGCAACGCTCGCCTTCCTGCCTTACCTGAGCGGCGAACGCTCGCCGTGGCTCGACCCCACGGCGCGCGGCGGCTGGCTCGGCGCCAGCCTTGGCGATTCGCGCGGCACGCTCATGCGCGCGGCGTTCGAGGGCGTCGCGTTCTCACTGCGCGCGGGTCTCGATGCCGTACGCAGTACTTACGAATGTTCCATCGAAAGCACGCGAGAGGCGCGCCCTGTGCCGGCGCTCAAGCTGGCGGGCGGCGGCTCGGTGGATGCGCGCTGGCGGCAGTTGCTCGCGGACACGCTCGACGCAGACCTGCGCGCGATCGATTGCCCGAATGCGGCGGCGCGCGGTGCGGCGATGCTGGGCGGCCTCGCCTGCGGGCATTGGCGCATGAGCGATCTCGCGGCGCTTGCGCCCGCTGCCACACACGTCGCGTCGCCGCGCGAGGACGCCGCGCTTGCCCAGCGCTATGCGCGCTTTATCGACCTGTATGGCCGCGTTCGCACGTGGTTTGCGCCGGCGTCGTGAGGAGCCGCGTCGGCTTGCCCGATGGGCATTGCGCGCAGCGTTCTAGCGACGCCCGATCAGACTCGCGCCGTAGACGAGCGCGGCGAGCGCGGTGATCCAGAAGCTGGTGGGCCAGTCGGTGTAGAACGCGAGCGTCACGCCGAGCCACGCCTGCACGAGCGCGAGCAGCGCGGCCAGCACGAGGCCGGTGGAAAGGCGCGTGGTGAGATTCTGCGCGGCGGCGGCGGGACCGACCATCAGCGTGAAGACGAGCAGCACGCCGACGATCTGCGTGCAGGCGGCCACCGCAAGCGCGGCGATGGCGAGGAACAGCATCGAGACCGCGCGCAGCGACACGCCCTTCGCTTCGGCGAGTTCGGGCTGCAGCGACGCGAACAGCAGCGGCCGCATGATGACGGCCAGCGCCGCGAGGCTCGCCGCCGCCAGCGCGGCGAGCACGCCGAGCGTCTCGCGGTTCACGCCCAGCACGTTGCCGAACAGCAGCGCCGTGACCTGCGTGGCGTACGACGTGAAGAAGTGCAGAAACAGCAGGCCGAAACCGAGCGCGAGCGAAAGAATCACGCCGATCGCCACGTCGCGGCCCGCGAGCTTTTCGCCGAGCGCGCCCATCGAGACACCCGCGGCGAGTGTGAAGCCCACCATGCCCCACATCGGCGAAACGCCCAGCAGCACGGCGCCCGTCGCGCCCGTGAAGCCTACGTGAGAAAGCGCGTGGCCCGCGAAGGTCTGGCCGCGCATCACGAGGAAATAGCCGACGATGCCTGCGAGCACCGCGACGATGCCCGACGCCGCGAAGGCGTTTACCATGAAATCGTATTCAAGCATCGTGCGTATGGCCGTGTGCGTTGTTGTTGTCGCCGTGGGTGTGACCATGTGCGTGGCCGTGGCCGCCGTGGTCATGGCCATGATCGTGCTCATGCTCGTGATCGTGCTTTTCCACTTCCACGTCGCCCGACATCACGAAGATGCGGCCGTTCATGCGCATCACTTCGATAGGCGAGCCGTAGAGGCGCGAGAGCACGGGCGCGGTGATGACTTCGTCCACGCTGCCGAGCGCGGCCACGCCGTTGCCGAGATACAGCACGCGGTCGAGCGCGTTGAGGAGCGGATTGAGTTCGTGCGCGGAGAACAGCACCGCGATGCCAAGCTCGCGCTGCACGCGGCGCACGAGTTCGACCACGCCGCGCTGATGGTTCGGATCGAGGCTGATGAGCGGCTCGTCGAGCAGCAGCAGCTTCGGGTCGCCGAGCAGGCATTGCGCGAGCAGGAGGCGCTGGCGCTCGCCGCCCGAGAGCTCCGAAAGCGGACGATCCGCGAGCGCCGTCGCGCCGACGAGATCGAGCACGCGCGCGACGTCGGACCGGGTGGCGGCGTCGGCGCGCGGCAGGCCCCAGCGGTGGCCGTCGGCGGCCATCGCCACGAAGTCGCGGCCGCGCACGCGGCGGCTCGCGAGCGCCGTACGCGTTTGCGGCATGTAGCCGATCTTCGCGTTGCCGCGCGCGACCGGCTCGCCCAGCACGCGGATCGCGCCGTGCGAAGCCGGCACGAGGCCGAGGACGGCACGCATGAGCGTGGTCTTGCCCGCGCCGTTCGGCCCGAGCACGCCGATGAATTCGCCCTGGTTCACCGCGAAGTTCGCGTCGCGCAGGATCGTGCGATCGCCGAGCGTGAGCGTCACGCCCGCGAGCGTGAGCACGGGCGCGGGCGCGCGGTGGGCGCCGTTGCGCTGTGCGTGGTGTGAAGCGATATCGGTGGGCGTAGGGCCGGCCCCGGTCATGACATCTGTCCTTGCTGAATACGGTTAGTGTTGCGCGGGTGCGCCCGCTGCCAGCGCCTTGTCGAGCGAATCGAGCTGCGCGAGCATCCATTGCTGGAAGTTCACGCCGGCCGGCTGCGTTTCGGTCACGCTCACGGCCGGTACTTTCGACTGCTTCGCCAGCGCCAGCATGCGCCGCGTGAGCGCCTCGGTCGCCTGGCTGTTGTAGATCAGCACACGTACGCGGCGCTCGCGCAGGTCGCGCTCGAACGCGGCGATGTCCGAAGCGCTGGCTTCCGTGTCGTTCATCGTCGCGAGCTGGAAGCGCAGGTTGCGCATGTCGAGGCCGATCGCATCTGACATATAGCCGAACACCGGTTCCGTCGCCGTGACCGGTTGCCCCTGGTAGCGCGCGCGCATCGTCGCGACTTTGGCGTCGACCGGTTGCAGCGATGCGAGGAACGTTGCCAGGTTGGCATCGTACACGCTCTTGTGCGCGGGGTCCGCCGCGCCGAGCGCGGCGCTCACGGCGCGCGCCACAGCGGGCATCGTCTTCGGGTCGTACCAGAGGTGCGGATTGTCGCCCGCTTTTTTGCCGACGAGGTCCGCCGCGACGATCGTCGTGCGCGTGCTTGCGCTTTTGCCGCCGCCCGTTGCGCCGAGCAGCGTGGTCATCCACGGGTCGTAGTCGGCGCCGTTGTAGACCACCACGCGCGCGTTCTGGAGCGCGCGCGCGGTCTTCGGGCTCGCCTCGAAAAGGTGCGGGTCCTGGTCGGGATTGCTCAGGATGCTCGTCACATCCACGTAATTGCCGCCGATCTGCTTGACGACGTCGCCATAGAAGTTTTCCGCCGCCACTACGGGAATCGTGGCGCTGGCCGCGTGCGCCACGCTCGCGCCGCCGAACGCCGTGCCCAGCGCGAGCGCGAGGCCGGCCGCAAAGCGCGCCAGCGCGAAGCCTGGGCGCGTGCCTGTCGTAGCAAGCCGGAGCGTGCAGTTGGCGCGGCTGAACGTGATCATGGTTCTATCCTTGTCTGTAGAGGAGCCGGAAAGCGGGCGCGGAAGCGTCGGTGTCGCGAAGGCGAGATGATATAACGTATCACTTCGATTGGCGAGGCGGGTTTGCCATCCGGTCAGGGCCGGGTCTGCGGGCCCCGGCGCGCCGGGGCTTGCGCGTCGCACCATCGAAATCTCGTCCTATGGCGTTTGTTCGCCTTGACAGTCTCCTACTCGTATCCGATCATTCGATCAACGACAGAGCAAATGCTCACATGTCGGGCGATCGCTCCGATGCTTCCGCGGAATGCCTGCGGGGCGCGCCCCACACGACCAGAAAACTGGAGACAACCTGTGTCACACACCGCGAGCCCAGCGGCAGGACGTTTGCAGGACAAGGTAGCCGTGCTCACGGGCGCGGCGAGCGGTATTGGCGAGGCGGTCGCGCAGCGCTACCTGGACGAGGGCGCGCGCTGCGTGCTCGTCGACGTAAAGGCCGCCGGGTCCGTCGCTCCCGCGCTGGCCGCCGCGTATCCCGAGCGCGTGCTCGCAATCTCCGCGGACGTTACCCGCCGCGAGGACATCGAGCGCATCGTGCTGGGCACGGTCGAACGCTTTGGCCGAATCGACATCCTCTTCAACAACGCGGCGCTCTTCGACATGCGCCCGCTCCTCGACGAATCCTGGGACGTGTACGACCGCCTCTTCGCGGTGAACGTGAAGGGCATGTTCTTCCTCATGCAGGCCGTGGCGCGCCGTATGGTCGAGCAGGGGCAGGGCGGCAAGATCATCAATATGTCGTCGCAGGCGGGCCGCCGCGGCGAAGCACTCGTTTCGCACTACTGTGCAACCAAGGCCGCCGTGCTGAGCTATACGCAGTCGGCGGCGCTGGCGCTCGCGCCGCATCGCATCAACGTGAACGGCATCGCGCCGGGCGTGGTCGACACGCCCATGTGGGAGCAGGTCGACGCGCTTTTCGCGCGCTACGAGCATCGTGCGCCCGGCGAGAAAAAGCGCCTCGTGGGCGAGGCCGTGCCGCTCGGTCGCATGGGTCTGCCGGAAGACCTCACGGGCGCCGCGCTCTTTCTCGCTTCCGCCGACGCCGATTACATCACCGCGCAGACGCTCAATGTCGATGGCGGAAACTGGATGAGCTGAATTTTCCCGCAACCCTCGCCGCAACCCTTGCACGACGCATCACGACAGCAGCACGGCTGCAGCAAGACATAACGCAACGAACAAGGAGACAACGTCATGAAGCCAGCAATGAAGACCGCCGCGAAATGCATAAGCCGCGCGGTGAGTGCGGGCGCACTCGTCGCCGCGGCGAGCGCCGCTCACGCGCAGACCGTCACGATCGCCATGTTGAACAACCCGGACATGATCGAGCTGAAGAAGCTCTCGCCGGCCTTCGAAAAGGCCAATCCGGGCATCAAGCTGAACTGGGTGATTCTCGAAGAGAACGTGCTGCGCCAGCGCGCGACCACCGACATCACGACCAATAGCGGCCAGTTCGACGTGATGATGATCGGCACCTACGAGGCGCCGCAATGGGGCAAGCGCGGCTGGATCGTGCCGATGACGAACCTGCCCGCGAGCTACGACATCAATGACGTGGTGAAGACCGCGCGCGACGGCCTCTCGTACAACGGCACGCTTTACGCGCTGCCGTTCTATGTCGAAAGCTCGATGACGTATTACCGCAAGGACCTGTTCGACAAGAAGGGCCTCAAGATGCCCGAGCAGCCTACCTATGACCAGATCCGCGACTTCGCCGACAAGCTCACCGACAAGTCAGCCGGCACGTATGGCATCTGCCTGCGCGGCAAGGCCGGCTGGGGCGAGAACATGGCGTACGTGACGACGGTCGCGAACACCTTCGGCGGCCGCTGGTTCGACGAGAAGTGGCAGGCGCAGCTCACGTCGCCCGAGTGGAAGAAGGCGGTGAACTTCTATGTCGACATGCTGAAAAAGGACGGCCCTCCGGGAGCGAGTTCGAACGGCTTCAACGAGAACCTTACGCTGATGTCCTCGGGCAAGTGCGCGATGTGGATCGACGCCACGGTCGCGGCCGGCATTCTCTACAACAAGCAGCAGTCGCAGGTGGCCGACAAGATCGGCTTCGCGGCCGCGCCGACCGAAGTCACGCCCAACGGCGCGCACTGGCTGTGGTCGTGGGCGCTCGCGGTGCCGAAGTCGTCGAAGTCGCAGGACGCCGCGAAGAAGTTCATCGAATGGGCCACGTCGAAGGAATACGTGCAGATGGTCGCGCAGGACGAAGGCTGGGCTTCGGTGCCCTCGGGCACCCGTATTTCGACGTATCAGAATCCCGAGTACAAGAAGGCCGCGCCGTTCTCGGACTTCGTGCTCAAGGCGATCCAGACCGCCGATCCGAATCATCCGACCGCGAAGCCGGTGCCGTACACGGGTATCCAGTTCGTCGGGATTCCTGAATTCCAGTCGTTCGGTACGGTCGTGGGTCAGAGCATTGCGGGCGCCGTGGCGGGGCAGATGAGCGTCGATCAGGCGCTCACCGCGGGTAACGCCGCCGCGAACCGCGCCGTGGCGCAAGCTGGATATCAGAAGTAACTGCGAGAAGTAAAGGCTGCGAAGTTCAGGCAGCCAGCGCAGCAACGCGAGCGCGCGCCGGGCCACCCGGCGCGGCGCGCGCCCTCGCGAAGCCGATGCCGCGCCGACGCCTTGAGCCGGCGCGCAAACGAGAAGGGTGGTCCTCATGCGTCATCTCCATCTCCCCATGCCTATATTCAATCGAGCGCGCACGCCACAGAAGCCTCAGCAGGTGGAATCACGCCGCTCGGCGTCACGCTGGCTCGTGTCGCCGTCCGTAGCGGTGCTCCTGCTGTGGATGACGATTCCGCTCGCGATGACGATCTGGTATTCGTTCACGCGATACAACCTGCTCAATCCCGACCTCAAGGGTTTCGCGGGCTTCGACAACTATCGGTTCCTTGCCACCGACCCCTCGTTCGTGCCGTCGATCGTGCACACCATCGAGCTGATCGTGTCGGTTCTCGTGATTACCGTGGTGGGCGGCGTGCTGATGGCGGTGCTGTTCGACCGCAAGTTCATCGGTCAGGGCGTGGCGCGCCTCTTTGCCATCGCGCCGTTCTTCGTGATGCCCACGGTGAGCGCGCTGATCTGGAAGAACATGATCCTGCACCCGGTGTACGGGCTTGTCGCCATCGCGATGCGCTCCGTAGGCCTCACGCCGATCGACTGGTTCGCGGTTTACCCGCTCACCGCCGTCATCATGATCGTGGCGTGGCAGTGGCTGCCGTTCGCATTCCTCATTCTCTTCACGGCCATCCAGTCGCTCGACCAGGAGCAGAAGGAAGCGGCGAAAATCGACGGCGCAGGCCCGATCTCCCTGTTTTTCTACATCACGCTGCCGCACCTGCGGCGCGCGATTGCGGTGGTCGTGATGATGGAAACCATCTTCCTGCTGTCGATTTTCGCGGAGATTTACACGACCACGGGCGGCGGTCCCGGCAACGCGACCACCAACCTCACTTACCTGATCTACTCGATGGGCCTGCAACAGTTCGACGTGGGCATCGCTTCGGCCGGCGGCATTCTCGCTGTCGTGCTCGCGAACATCGTGTCGTTCTTCCTCGTGCGCATGCTCGCGCGCAACCTCAAAGGGGAGTACGAAAAATGAGCCAGATTACCGCTACGCCCGCGCAGTCGCCCCACGCCGTCGACCGTGCGTCGCCGCTGCAGTTCATCGGGCGCGTTCTGCCGGGGCTGCTCGCATGGCTGATCGCGCTCGCGCTGTTCTTCCCGATCTTCTGGATGACGATCACGGCATTCAAGACCGAGCAGCAAGCCTATGTGCCGACGATCTTCTTCATGCCGACGCTCGACAGCTTCCGCGAGGTGTTCGCGCGCAGCAACTACTTCGCGTTCGCGTGGAATTCTGTGTTGATTTCGGCGGGCGTGACGATCGTCTGCCTGATTCTTGCCGTGCCGGCGGCCTACGCGATGGCGTTTTTCCCAACCCAGCGCACGCAGAAGATCCTTCTGTGGATGCTTTCCACGAAGATGATGCCTTCGGTGGGCGTGCTCGTGCCGATCTATCTGCTGTGGAAGAATTCCGGTCTGCTCGACACCGTGACCGGCCTCGTGATCGTCTATACGCTCATCAATTTGCCGATTGCGGTTTGGATGACCTTCACGTACTTCAACGAGATTCCGCGCGACATTCTCGAAGCCGGGCGCATGGACGGCGCCGCGACCTGGCAGGAGATCGTCTATCTGCTCATGCCGATGGCCGTTCCCGGGCTCGCATCGACCGCGCTGCTGCTGATCATTCTTTCGTGGAACGAAGCATTCTGGAGCATCAACCTCTCCAGTTCGAACGCCGCGCCGCTCACCGTGTTCATCGCGTCGTATTCGAGTCCCGAGGGTCTGTTCTGGGCGAAGCTTTCCGCGGCGTCGCTGCTCGCGGTTGCACCGGTGCTGATCGTCGGCTGGCTTTCGCAGAAGCAACTGGTGCGCGGCCTCACGTTCGGTGCGGTCAAGTAATGGACAAAGCGATGTCCATTCAAGCCCTGATCTGCGACTGCGACGGCGTGCTGATCGACAGCGAAGCCGTGGCCGCTCGCGTGCTGGTGCGCGAACTCGAAGCGCGCTGGCCCGGCGCGGACGCGGCGCCCGTGGTGATGCCGCTGCTCGGCCAGCGCATCGAGCGCGTGCTGGGCGGCGCGGGCGAAGCGCTCGGGCGCAGCCTCACGGCCGCCGACGTCGATGCGATCCGCACGGTGGCCGAAGCCGAAGCGCGCGAGGCGCCGCTTTTTCCGGGCGTGCTCGCCGCGCTGGAAGCCGTGACGCTCACCAAGGCGTGCGCGAGCAACAGCTACACGGCGGTGGTGCGCGAAGTGCTGGCGCGCAACGGGCTCGAGCGATTTTTCGGCCCGCGCGTGTACTGCGCCGATATCGTCGCCCGACCGAAGCCCGCGCCCGACGTCTATCTCGCGGCGGCGCAGGGCATGGACGTCGCGCCCGCTGCGTGCCTCGTGGTCGAGGACAGCGTGACGGGCGTGAGCGCGGCGCGCGCGGCCGGCATGACGGTGCTCGGCTTCGTGGGCGGCACGCACGTAGGCGGCGACGCGCACGCGCACGAGTTGCGCGAGGCTGGCGCAATCGAGATTTTCGACGATATGACGACGCTGCCCGCGCGGGTGGCGCAATGGATGAACCAGGCGCGAACGCGTTCGAACTGAACGGTTTGTGCAGAAACGGAGACACATCATGGCAAGCGTGATCCTCAGAGACGTACTGAAGCGCTACGACGACAACGAAGTGCTGCGCGACGTGAATCTCGACATCGGCGACGGCGAGTTCGTCGTGTTCGTCGGCCCGAGCGGCTGCGGCAAGACCACGCTCATGCGCATGATCGCGGGGCTCGAGGACATCAGCGGCGGCGATTTGATGATCGACGGCACGCGCATGAACGACGTGCCGCCGGCCAAGCGCGGCATCGCGATGGTGTTCCAGTCCTACGCGCTCTATCCGCACATGACGCTCTACGACAACATGGCGTTTGGCTTGAAGCTCGCGGGCGCGAAGAAGCCCGAGATCGACGCGGCCGTGAAGAACGCCGCGAAGATCCTGCATATCGATCATCTGCTGGACCGCAAGCCCAAGCAGCTTTCGGGCGGGCAGCGTCAGCGCGTGGCGATCGGGCGCGCGATCACGCGCAAGCCCAAGGTGTTCCTGTTCGACGAGCCGCTCTCGAACCTCGACGCCGCGCTGCGCGTGAAAATGCGCCTCGAATTCGCGCGTCTGCACGACGAACTCAAGACGACGATGATCTACGTGACGCACGATCAGGTCGAGGCGATGACGCTCGCGGACAAGATCGTCGTGCTATCGGCGGGCAATGTCGAACAGGTCGGCAGTCCGAATCGTTTGTATCATGCGCCGGCGAACCGGTTCGTGGCAGGCTTCATCGGCTCGCCGAAGATGAATTTCCTCGACGGCACGGTGCAGCAGATTGCGAGCGACGGCATTATCGTTCGCTACGAAACGGGCGATACGCAGAAGGTGGCCGTCGAGCCGGGCACGGCGCGCGAAGGCGACAAAGTGACCGTGGGCATCCGCCCCGAGCATTTGCACATCATGACAGGCGGCGAAGGTGTGAGCGCGAAGGCGATGACGGTCGAGTCCCTTGGCGACGCCGCTTATCTCTACGCCGAATGTCCGGTCGCGCCCGATGGCCTGATCGCGCGCATTCCGCCGCTCGAGCAGCACGAACGGGGCGAGGCGTTCAAGGTCGGCTCGACGCCCGACCATTGCCATCTTTTCAACGCGGACGGTCTCGCGTTCGAGCGTCGCTTCGCGCAGCAACTGGCTGCGTGATTTAACTGGCTTGCCGGACGCATCGCCTCGAAGCGCGAGGCGGTGTTTTGTGTGGCGAGGTACCTGAGGTTGCCTTTGTCAAGCCCGCTTCGAGCGGGCTTTTTTTCGCCTCGGCGCAGAGTTTAGCGCTCGATCGCCGCGCGCGCGCACAACTCATCGGTAACGAGCCCCGAGAGCCAGCCGCCGTTGAGCGCGGCGATCACCGCTTCGCGCTTGCGCGCGCCGCCGGCGAAGCCGATGGTCGGGCGGCGCGGCGGGGAATCGAGGTACACGCTCGTCACGCGCCGGCCCGTGGGCGAATCGACGCGCTTGCCCGCCGCGTCGATCGGCAGGCCGAGCATTTCGGCCACGGCGCCCTGGCCCATCAGTTCGCGCACTTCGTCGGACGTGATGAAGCCGTCCTCATGCAGCGGGCAGTGCTCGCCGATGTTGCCGATCCCCACGAACGCGACATCGGCCTCGCCCGAAAGCGATTCGACGATGCGGTAGAGCCGGTGATTGCACCACTGCGCGCGCTCGGCCTCGTTATCGGCGATGAGCGGCGCGGGCAGCAGGAAGTGCTTGCCGCCCGTCTTCTCGGAAATATGCAGTGCGACGTCATAGCGATTCGACGAACCGTCCTGGGCGATCGCGCCCACCATAGAAACCAGCCGATGCTGCGGCCGCTCAAGCTGCGCGATCTGATCGACGGCCGCCTTGAGCGTGCGTCCGCTGCTCACCGCCACCACCATCGGCCGCTCTTCGGTGAGGTAACGCTCCATCACCTGCGCGCCGGCCACCGCGAGCTTGCGGTCGATTTCCTCGGGCGTGTCGTTGTCCACGGGCACCACTTCGCAGACCGAAAGACCGTAGCGCTTCGAAAGCGCATCGGCGAGCGCGAGGCAATCGGCGAGACGATGATCGACGCGCACGCGAATGAGGTTCTTCTCGACCGCGAACGCGACGAGGCGCTGCGCGACCGGGCGCGACACCTGCAGCTTCTCGGCGATTTCGTTCTGGGTGTTGCCGGCCACGTAGTAGAGCCAGGCGGCGCGGGTCGCGAGATCGAGTTTTTCGGTGGACTTGGGCACGATGAGAGTAAGGGTTCGGGGCCGAAGTTTACTGCAAGCTTTACGCGTGGCGTTCGCGCGAAGGCTCGAAGAGCGGGCGCACGTGACGGTACAGCGCGCGGTAGGCAGCGAGCCGCTCGCGCAGCGCCGCATGGCGCGCTGCGTTCGGCGTGTATTCGGCCACCACGGGCGGCTTGGTCAGCACTTCACGCGCGTCGCCGCCCGCCGCGAGCCAGCCAAGGCGCGCCGCGCCGAGCGCCGCGCCGGTTTCGCCGCCGCCGTGCTGGCGCGTGGGCGTGTTGAATGCGTCCGCGACCAGTTGCGCCCAGTAGCCGCTGCGCGCGCCGCCTCCCAGCATCGACAGCGCGCCCACTTCGGTGCCGGCCGCCGCGAGCGCGTCGAGGCCGTCGGTGAGCGCGAGCGTCACGCCTTCGAGCACGGCGTAGCCGAGCAGCGCGCGGTCGGTTGCGTGCGTCATGCCGAAGAACACGCCCTGCGCGTACGGGTCGTTGTGCGGCGTGCGCTCGCCCGAGAGATACGGCAGGAAGAGCGGGGCTTCGGCGAGGCTTTGCGGCTGGAGTTGTTCGACTTCGGCGAGCAGCGCGGGCTCGTTCGTGCCCGTGAGCTTGCAAACCCAGCGCAGGCAGCTCGCAGCCGAAAGCACGACGCTCATCTGATGCCAGCGGTCGGGAATCGCGTGGCAGAACGCGTGTACGGCGGAAGCCGGGTTGGGCCGGAAGCGGTCGCCCACCACGCAGAGCACGCCCGAGGTGCCGAGCGAGACGAAGCCGTCGCCGGGCTGGGTTGCGCCGATGCCGATGGCGCTCGTCGCGTTGTCGCCGCCGCCCGCGGCGACCACCACGTCCTCGCGCAGGCCGAATTCGCGTGCGAGCGCGGGCAGGAGCGTGCCGGAAGGCGCGCTGCCTTCGGCGAGCGAGGGCATTTGCGCGCGCGTCATGTTGCAGGCGTCGAGCAGCGCGTCGGACCAGTCGCGTTTGGCCACGTCGAGCCAGAGCGTGCCCGCCGCGTCGGAGGGATCGGAGACCTTGCCGCCCGTGAGTTGCAAGCGCAGATAGTCCTTCGGCAGCAGCACGCAGGCCGTTTTGCGAAAGATCTGCGGCTCGTGGCGCGCGACCCACAGCAGCTTGGGCGCGGTGAAGCCCGGCATGGCGAGATTACCGGCAATGCGATGCAACTGCGGCGCGCGCGCGGTGAGCTCGGCGCATTCGTCCACGGCGCGCATGTCGTTCCAGAGGATCGCGGGGCGCAAAACGGTGTCGTGCGCGTCGAGCAGCACGGCGCCGTGCATCTGTCCGGAAAGGCCGATGCCGCGCACCTGCGCGAATTCGTGCGGATGCGCCTCGCGCAGCGCGGCGAGCGCGCGGCGCGTGCCGTCCCACCAGTCGGCGGGATTCTGCTCGGACCAGCGCGGGTAGGGGCGCGAGACGACGAAGGGCGTGCCGGCGGTGCCGATCACGCGGCCGTCGGGCGCGAGCAGCAGGACTTTCACTTCGGAGGTGCCGAGGTCGATGCCGAGATACATAGGCGCGCTAAAGCCGTGAAGAGAGTTGCGCTACTTTAGCCGCGCGCCGGGCGCGGCGCCATGCGCGCCGACCCGGAGGGCGCGCACGGCGCGAATGTGACGGACGCCGCCGCGGTATCGCTTCAAACGCTGCAACCGCGTGAGGCGAGCCACTGGTCGACGCGCGTGAGCGCGCCGCGCACCGCGCCGCCGAGCGTGGGGTTGCCCGCGAGGCCGCCCCACAGCAGCTTGTCGCCGAGAAACGTCGAGACGGGGTCGCCGCTGTCGAACATGCGGTGCACGGCCGTTTCGTCCATCACGCCGTCCTGGTAGGTGTAGGGCAGCGTGCCCTTGTGCCAGCGCTCCAGAAAGCGCAGGAAGAGCGCGGGCAGCATGGCCGTGGCGGCGGGCGTCGCGCCGCTGGCGATGCGTTGCGCGAGCGTGGGCGCGATGAAGCCGGGGATCTTCGAATAGCCGTCGGCGGCCACGCGCTGATTGGTGTCCTGGATGTAGGGATTGCTGAAGCGTTCGAGCACGACGTCGCGATACTTCGCGAGATCGAGCGGGCTGGGCGTGAGGCAGGGAATCACGTCCTCGCTCACGTATTCGCGCGCGAAGGTGCGGATGTCGGCGTCATTGGTGCCCTCGTGGATGAAGTCGAGCCCGACGAGCGTGCCCGCCCACGCAATGCAGCTATGCGTGGCGTTGAGAATGCGGATCTTCGCCTCCTCGTAGGGCATCACCGATTCGACCATCTCCGCGCCCGCGCGCTCCCAGGCCGGCCGTCCCGCGCAGAAGTGATCCTCGATCACCCACTGGATGAACGCCTCGCCCATCACAGGGCAGGCATCGTCCACGCCGGTCGCCGCTTTCACGCGCTCGCGCACGTCGGGCGTGGGACGCGGCGTGATGCGATCGACCATGGAGTCGGGGCAGGCCGTGTTCGCGTCGAACCATTCGCGCAGATCCATCGCGCCGCGCAGCGCGAGAAACTCGCGCATGCCCGCATGAAAGCGCTTGCCGTTGCTACGCAGGTTGTCGCAGGTTTGCAGCGTGACGGGGCCGCCGTCGCGCGCCATGCGCGCTTCGAGGATCGCGGCGAGCGCACCGTAAATCGTCGTGCGGCCGCCTTGGAGGTCGGCGGCGAGGTCGGGATTCGCGGTGTCGAGTCGGTCGTGTTCGTCGAGGTAATAGCCGCCTTCGGTCACCGTGAACGCGATGATCTTGCAGTTCGAATCGGCGCCCGCGTCGATCAGGTTGGCGAGATCGGCGGACCACGGCAGAACGCGCGTAATCGAGCGGATCGTTTCGTAGGCGCGCTCGCCCTGCGGCGTGACGGTTTCGAGCGTGTAGGCGCCGTTCTGCGCGGCCAGCGCGTCCATCACGGCGTTCATGTCGGAGCGGATGTTGCCGACAGTGAGCGACCAGGCGGGCTCGTCGGGCTTGCGCGCGAGATTCACGCGATGCAGGTACCACGCCTGATGCGCCCGGTGAAACGACCCGGCGCCGATGTGCAGGATCACGTTCGCCTGGCTGCGTTCGGTGTTCATTCGGTGTCTCCTTACTCAAAGCGGCCGGTTGGCTTGTGATCGGCTCATGCCTGAGCAATTGCTCTATTGATGAACGAATGATCGTATCCGGTCGAGCGAAAGTCAAGCGGGCGAGGGCGTTTTCGGTGGCGCGCTGCGGCGGGGGAGGACTCGCGCGCGATCGTCGAACGCGCGTCGGGTGAATGCTGTTGGGGATGTTGTGGCGCACAAAGCGCCCTAAAGGAGACGGCGGCGAGAAGGGCCGGCGGTGTCAGCCGCCAATGCGCGCAATCGCCGCAACTGCCTGCGCGGTCGCGTCTTGCGCGCAGCAATCCACGACGATGCGCTCCGGCATCGCGCGCAGCCATGTGAGCTGGCGCTTGCAAAGCTGGCGCGTGGCGAACACGCCCTTGTCGCGCATGGTGTCGTAAGCCACGTCGCCGTCGAGGTATTCCCACACCTGGCGGTAGCCCACGCATCGCATGGATGGCAGGTTGGGATTCAGATCGCCGCGCGCGCGCAGCGCCTTCACCTCGTCGATGAGACCGCCCGCGAGCATCGCGTCGAAGCGCGCCTCGATGCGCGCGTGCAGCACGCCGCGCTCGGACGGCTCCAGCGCAACGGGCACGAAGCGGTAACGCGCGGCTTCATCCTCGCGCGTGGAGGGCGTGGCGAGCAGCACCGACATCGGCTGTCCGCTCAGCATGAAGATTTCGAGCGCGCGCTGAATGCGCTGCGAGTCGTTCGGGGCGAGGCGCGCGGCCGTCGCCGGATCGACTTGCGCGAGGCGGGCGTGCATGGCGGGCCAGCCGTCGCGTGCGGCTTGCGCGTCGAGTTGCGCGCGCACCGCCGGGTCGGCCGAGGGCAGGTCGTTGAGACCTTGCGTGAGCGCCTTGTAGTACAGCATCGTCCCGCCTACGAGCAGCGGCACGTTCCCGCGCGCGACGATCTCGCCCGTCACGCGCAGCGCGTCGGCGCGAAAGTCGGCGGCGGACCACGCGTCCAGAGGATCGACGATATCGATCAGATGATGCGGCACAGCCGCGCGCTCGGCGGCGCTCGGCTTCGCGGTGCCGATGTCCATCTCGCGATACACCAGCGCCGAATCGACGCTCACGATCTCCACCGTGCGCCCGCCAGCCGCCGCCTGCGCGGCATACGCAAGCGCGGCCGCCGTCTTTCCCGAGGCCGTGGGGCCGAGCAGGCAGGCAACCGGCAACGCGCCGCCTTCGTGTTTCGTGAACTGCGTCATTGACCGCGCATGAAAAGCCGATCGAGATCGGCGAGCGTGAGCTGATACCAGGTCGGCCGGCCGTGGTTGCACTGGTCGGCGCGCTCGGTGGCTTCCATCTGGCGCAGGAGCGCGTTCATCTCGTCGAGCGTGAGACGCCGGTTCGCGCGCACCGCATGATGGCAGGCGAGCGTGCCGAGCATCTCGTGCTGGCGCTCGGTCAGCACGCGCGAGCCGCCGTACTCGTGCAGATCGGCGAGCACGGCGCGCGCGAGCGCCTGGAGATCGGCGTCCTTAAGGAGCGCGGGAACCGCGCGGATCGCGATGGACGTGGGCGAGAGGACGGCGAGATCGAAGCCCAGCGCTTCGAGCGTCGCCTTTTCTTCCTCGACGGTGCCGGTTTCCACAGGATCGGCCGGCATCGAAATCGGGATCAGCAAGGGCTGCACGGCCAGCGACCGTTCGGCGAGCGCCTGCTTGAACTGCTCGTAGAGAATGCGCTCGTGCGCGGCGTGCATGTCGACGATCACGAGGCCGCGCGCGTTCTGCGCGAGCACGTAGATGCCGTGCACCTGGCCGAGCGCGAAGCCGAGCGGGTGGTCCTCGCCCGCCTGGAACGCGGCGTGCGGCGTGCTGGCCGCGAACGCGCCGGCGGCGCCGTCCTGCGCCTGCGGCACGGTCGAACCCTGCGCCGTGCCCGCGCCGACATCCTTGCGGCCGAACAACGCGTCGTACAGCGCGAGCGGCTGCGCGACGGGCAGGCTGCCTTGCGTCATGCGCGACTGGCGCAGCCACGTGTTGCCGCTGTTCGCGTTGGCGCCGCCTGCGTTTGCGGAG
The DNA here is from genome assembly GCF_905220295.1 of Paraburkholderia sp. J76. Classification (NCBI taxonomy): domain Bacteria; kingdom Pseudomonadati; phylum Pseudomonadota; class Betaproteobacteria; order Burkholderiales; family Burkholderiaceae; genus Paraburkholderia; species Paraburkholderia sp. J76. The sequence continues at coordinate 104,231 of NZ_CAJMZJ010000011.1, read as the reverse complement.
CCGAAGCCGGAAGCGCGCGAGAGCGCGCCGCCCGCGCCGCCGCCGAAGCTGCTCGCCACGCTCGCGGTGCCGAACTTGCCGTCCGCGCCGAAGCCGCCCGCGGCGCCGGACGCGGCGCCTGAGCGCGCGTGGTCGGACGCGCCCGATGCGAGCCCGACCGAAGCGCCCAGCACGCCTGCGCCCGGCAACGCTCGCGGCTCGATGAGCGCGGCTGCGTGGCCGCCCGAGGTCGTCTCGGGCGACGCGCCCGCGTGGCGCGCGAGCGCGCGCTGCACGGCATGGAACACGAACTGATGGATCGAGCGCGAATCGCGAAAACGCACTTCGATCTTCGACGGATGCACGTTCACGTCGACGGCTTCGGGCGGCAGGTCGAGGAACAGCACGTACGACGGATAGCGGTCGCCGTGCAGCACGTCCTCATACGCCGAGCGCACCGCGTGCGTGAGCAGCTTGTCGCGCACGAAGCGGCCGTTCACGAAGAAGTACTGCTGGTCGGCGCGGTTGCGGCTCGCTGTGGGCAGACCCGCGCAGCCGTATACGGCGAGCGGCCCGGCGCGCTCATCGAGCGGCAGGTGCGCCGTGGCGAACACTTCGCCGAGGATCTTCGAAACGCGCGTGGCCGGATCGCTCGCGTTCCAGTGCTCGACCGCGCGGCCGTTGTGCAGCACCGAGATCGCGACGTCCGGGCGCGCGAGCGCGCTGCGGCGGATCATCTCGAGGCAATGGCCCAGTTCGGTCTGCTCGCTCTTCAGAAACTTGCGGCGCGCGGGCGTGTTGAAGTACAGCTCGCGCACTTCGATGGTGGTGCCCTGGCCGCCCGCGGCCGGCGAGACCGCGCCGGTATGCCCCTCGATCTTCACGGCGTGCGGTGCGTCGGCGCTGCGGCTCGTGATCGACATCTCGGCCACCGAGGCGATCGACGCCAGCGCTTCGCCGCGAAACCCGAGCGTCGCGACGCTTTCCAGTTCCGCGAGCGAGCGGATCTTGCTCGTGGCGTGGCGCATGAGGGCGAGCGGCAGTTCGGCTTCGGGAATGCCGCAGCCGTCGTCTGCGATGGAGATGCGTTTCACGCCGCCTTCGTCGAGCAGGATGCGCAGCGTGCTCGCGCCCGCATCGAGCGCGTTTTCGAGCAGTTCCTTGACGACCGAGGCGGGCCGCTCGACCACTTCGCCCGCGGCGATCTGGCTGATGAGCTGATCGGGCAGCGCCTGGATCGCGCGCGCGGGTTGGGCGGCGCGGGCCGCACTTGCAGCGGCGGCGGCTTGAGCGGAATCCGGCGCGGCGCCGGTGGGTTCGGAATTCGAAGACATGCGCGCAATTATAGCGAGTCGGCGCGCGCGGACTCGACGCGCTTGTGCGCCCCTAAAACCGCCATCTAGCCGCGCTTTGTGTGCGAATTCACCGAAATTAGCGGGAATTTTTCGTGACGCCCGGGCACTTTCGGTATCATGGCGCGGTCAATTTTGCTTCTCGCGCAACACAGGGCGAACGCGCTTTTTCAGGTGCGCGGCCCACGATCAATAAGGGACACTTTTGGATACGCTTCTGCAGTTCGTCAATCTTGTCTTGCACATCGACAAGTTTCTCGGTGTCTTCATCCAGCAGTACGGCGGCTGGGTCTACGCAGTGCTGTTCCTGATCGTGTTCTGCGAAACCGGTCTCGTGGTGCTGCCGTTCCTGCCCGGCGACTCGCTGCTCTTCATCGGCGGCGCGTTTGCCGCTACGCATGAGATGAATCTCGGTCTGCTGATCGTGCTGCTGCTCGTGGCGGCGGTCCTCGGCAATACGGTCAACTATCTGATCGGGCGCGCCATCGGGCCGAAGGTGTTCAATTCGCATATTCCCGTGCTCGAGCGCTTCCTCGATCGCGCCGCGCTGCAGAAAACGCACGAATTCTACGAGCGCCACGGCGGCAAGACCATCGTGCTCGCGCGTTTCATCCCTGTGGTGCGTACGTTTGCGCCGTTCGTCGCGGGCGTCTCGCAAATGAGCATGCGACGCTTTCAGTTGTTCACCGTCACGGGCGCGCTGTTCTGGGTGTTGCTGCTCGTGCTGCTCGGCTACTTCTTCGGCAACATTCCGTTCATTCGCCAGTACCTCAACGTGATCGTGCTCATCGGCATCGGCGCGGCTATCGTGCCGATCCTGCTCGGCGGGCTGTGGAAGATGCTGCGCAAGGGGTCGCGCGGCGCCGCCGTGCGCAAGCCCAATCGCGGATGAGCGCGCGGCGCCTGCTCGCCGCAACGCAATGAAAAACGGCATCGCCTGCGAGGGCGATGCCGTTTTGCTTTGGCGAGCGCGTCGAGCGCGTCGAACCCGGCTCGCGGCGCTATGACTCCACGCGGCGAATGATCGAAGGCGTTTCGGGCGTGGGGTAGCCCGCGTCCTTGAAGGTCTCGACGATCGCGCGGTTGGTGTCGAAGTAGACCTGCCAGTAGGTGTCGTTGTTCGTGTAGGGCCGCACGGCCAGCAGCGGGCCTTCGGGCGTAAACGAGAGGATCTCGACGTCGGGCGCCGGTTCCTGCGACACGTTGGGTATTTTCGCGATGGCCGCGCGCAGGCGGCTGGCGGCATCGACGGGATCCACGCCGTTGGCGATCTTCGCGGTCAGCTCGACGCGGCGTACGGACGTGGCGCTGTAGTTCGAAATAGTGTCCGAGAAGATCTTGTTGTTGCCGACGATGTTGACCACATTGTCCGGCGAGATGATGGTCGTGCCGAAGATGCCGAGTTCCTTCACGGTGCCCGTCACGCCCCCGGCCGTCACGAAGTCGCCCACCTTGAACGGCCTCAGCACCTGCATGAACACGCCCGCCGCGAAGTGCGCGAGCAGGCCGCCCCACGCCGTACCGATGGCAAGGCCGAGACCGGCGAGGAGCGCGGCGAACGAGGTGGTCTGCACGCCGAACACCTGGAGGATTGCGAGAACCAGCAGCAGGTTCAGGATGGCGGCGAGAATTGAACTGAGGTAATGCGCGAGCGTGGGATCGACGCGCTCGTTGCGCGCGAGCACCTTGCGCAGCAAGCTGGCGACGAGACTGATGGCCCAGCGCCCGATGATCCAAAGGACGATCGCCGCCACGACCTTCGTCCCGAAGTCGATGCCCCGGGTCATGATGAATACGCGGATGGTTTCGAGATCCACAATGCCCTCGCTTGTGCCGTGGCTGGCGCCGGTTTGTCACCTGGAGCATTTATAGGCCAAGTGGAAAAAGCGCGCATTCAACGTGCCCAGGGCGCCGTGGGGTTGACCCTGCGCACGCAGCGCGCTGCGCCCGTTCGATTGATGCGGCATGCATGGCGGTTCGGCTGTATCGTTGCGCGATCGAAACTGGCACGTACCGGAACGAAACAGGAGGCCCGCCATGAATCTTCAGAATACCGATCTGCATCTCATTACCGTGAAGCTCGACGAGTTGCGCCCCACGCAGATCACCGTGGGCTTTCGCGAAGTGAGCGCGAAGCGCGCGCACTGGCAGGCGCTCGACAAGAAAGGCCGCGCGGCGGCCATCGACTCGCACTGGTTTCCCGCCGTGCTCGGGCCGAAGTCGCGCTACTACGTGGTCGACCACCACCACCTTGGCCGGGCGTGGCTCGAGGAATCGGTGGAGAGCGTGCGGGTGACCGTGCTCAAGGATCTCTCGTGGCTCGAGCCCACCATCTTCTGGCGCATGATGGAGCACAACCAGTGGGTGCATCCGTTCGACGCCGCGGGCGAGCGCTGCGAATTCGACCAGTTGCCGAAGCAGCTCCTCGGCCTCGCCGACGATCCGTATCGCAGCCTCGCGGGCGAGTTGCGTACGTCGGGCGGCTATGCGAAGGACACGACGCCGTTCAGCGAATTTCTATGGGCCGATTATCTGCGTCGCAAGGTATCCGAAACGCGCTTGCGCAAGGACTTCGACGCGGCGCTTGCCGACGCGCTCTCGCACGCACACGATCCCGAGGCGCGCTATCTGCCGGGCTGGTCGGGCGTGCTGCCTCCCGCGCCAGCCAAAGCGCCTGGCAAGGCTGCAAGGGCGCCCAAGGGGGGCAAGGCCGCCAAGGCGGGGAAGAGTTAAAAACAGAGCAAAAGCGGCCGGCGCGCCTTACATCCGCAGCGTCGACTTGCTGTACGGAGACGTCTCGATTTCCTGTTCGCCAGCCGGCTCACTGCGCGCCTTGCGTGAGTCCTGCCGGCGCGCATGCCGCGCGATCAGCAGCGCCATCAACGCGGCGAGCGCGTAGGCGAAGGCGCGCTCGGGGTAAGTCTCGCTCGGGTTGTGCGCTTGCCACGGGCCGCCGGCATCGGCGAACACGAGGAAGGTGACCGCCGTGTCGAACGCGAGTGCAATCGACATCAAACCGACGAAGATGCGGGTGCCATTGAGCGCGACGTCGGGCCGCGCACAGCCAATGAGCCAGCAACCCACGCGCACGGCGAAGAGCAAGGCGAGATTCCAGAGCAGAAAGCAGACGAAGTTGACCATGATGCGAAGTGACCGGGCGTGTGACGCAAAGCTCGCGCGGGTGTTCTGGGCGAGCGGTGGCGCGATCCTGGCACGGAGGTCCATCTCGATAAATGCGGGCGTGTGAGGGCCGAAGGCGCCCGCTTGGCGCTTGTCTTCGCGCGAGCCCCGCGTGACGCGGTTCGCGCGGGATTGTGAAGCATTGTCAGGCGTACGCGGGGTTGCATGCGTACAACTCGCATGCGCAACGCCGAGGCGCTATTTCAGCGGGCGTCGGGCAGCGGCGCTTGGGGCGGCGTGCCTTGCGTCAGGTAGTGGCAGAGCCACTCGCTGGCGGGGCCGCGGGCCGCGTCGGTGCGATGGATCAGCGAGATGTTGTAGCTCACCGAGCGCCGGTCCGCGAGCGCCACGCGCACGAGCCGCCCGGCTTCGAGATCGGCTTCCACGAGGTGCTTCGGCATCGAACCCCAGCCGAGGCCCGCGAGCAGCAACCGGTGCTTGGCGCCAAGATCGCCGAGCTTCCACGCCCGATTGCTGTACACGCCGAAGTTCTGGCCTTCGGTGAGGCGGCTGCGGTCGGTGAGCACCAGTTGCGTGTGCTCGCGCGCATCCGAGATGCGCACCGGGTGCTCCGCCCTCGCGAGCGGATGGCAGGGCGCGGCCACGAGCACGAGTTCAACGGTGCCGATGGACTGCGCCTCGATCACATGCGGCCAGTTGTGGTTCGGCCCGCTGATGCCCACGGCGCAGTCGCCGTCCAGCACGAGCTTGAGCACGCCGCCGAGCGCTTCCATGGTGAGATTCAGCGCGACGGTGGGAAACGTGAACGCGAACGCCTGCAGCGCTTCGACGAGGCGCTGCGACGGAAACATTACGTCGACGGCGAGCGAAACTTCGCCCTCGAGGCCCCTCTGCAGGCCAGCGGCCTTGGCGTTAAGCTGACCCATGAGCAGATCGAGGCGGCGCGCGTCGGCGAGGATCGCGCGGCCCGCGGCCGTGAGTTCCGGCTTGCGCTTGCCCCGCTCGAACAGTGCGACGCCCTGCAGCGCCTCGAGATTGGCGATCGTATAGCTGACCACCGACTGCGCGCGGTCGAGCTGGCGCGCCGCCGCCGAGAAGCTGCCGGTTTCGGCGACAGCGATCAGCGCGCGCAATTGTTCGAGGCTGGGTGAGCGGTCCGAGGTGCGGTCCACGAGGTGCGGTCCTTTTCGACCTATCGAAAAAGTGGATGATAACCATCCATTTTAGACGATTGTTTGAATAGGTTTGGCCGGGTAAAGTGCACACCTCGAATATTGGAGTCGTATGCCGATGAATCCTACCGTCAAGCCCGCCGGCCGCTACAGCGGCGTCGCCATGCTGCTGCACTGGCTGATCGCCGCGCTGATCGTCTGGGGCTTCACGCTCGGCTGGATCATGACCGACATTCCCGGCATCACGCCCACCAAGCTGCGCTACTTCTCGTGGCACAAATGGATAGGCGTGACCGTGCTCGCGCTCGTGCTCGTGCGCATTCTCTGGCGCGTCACGCACGCCGCGCCCGCGCTGCCCCGCTCCATGCATGGTTGGGAGCGGCTCGCCGCGCACCTCGGTCATGCCGCGCTCTACGTGCTGATGGTCGCGATCCCGGTGACGGGCTACCTCTATAGCTCGGCGGCGGGCATCCAGGTCGTGTACCTCGGCATCTGGCCGCTGCCCGTGCTGATCGGCCCCGACACCGCGCTCAAGGGCGTGCTGCGCGTCGTGCATATCTCGCTGAACTACACGTTGCTCATCGTGGTCGTGCTGCACGTGCTCGCCGTCGTCAAGCATCAGTTGATCGACCGGCAGAACATCCTCTCGCGCATGCTGCCGTTCGGCACGCCGCGCGACTGACTTCGCGGCGCGCACGCGTCGTATCCCTTTCCCGATGCCTCCCACCTTGGACCGACTGCCCATGATCCAGCGTCTTGCCCATACCGCTTCCGTCGTCACGCTCGGCGCGGCGCTCGCCGCCGGCGCGGCTTTTACCGCGACTTTCGCTTCCAACGCCAGCGCCGCGGCGGAAGCCGCGAAGAACTCCGTGACTGCCGTGTTCAAGCAGATGAACGTGCCGGTCGAAGGGCGCTTCAATCACTTCACCGCCGACGTGCGCTTCGATCCGGCGAACGTCGCGGCATCGAGCGCGAAGCTCGACGTGGAAGTGGCGAGCTTCGACATCGGCGCGCCGGAATATAACCAGGAAGTCGCCGGCGGCGAATGGTTCGACGCCGCGCATTTCCCGCACGCGACCTTCGTCTCCACGCAGATCAAACCGGGCGCGAACGGCGCGTTCAGCGTGGCCGGCAAGCTGACCATCAAGGGCAAGACGACCGACGTCGTCGTACCGGTGCAGTACCGCAAGGACGGCGCCAACCAGGTGTTCGACGGGACGTTGCCCATCAAGCGCCTCGCGTACGGCATCGGCTCGGGCGAGTGGAAGGACACCTCGATCGTCGCCGACGACGTACAGATCAAGTTTCACATCGTGACCGGCGCGCACTGACGCGCGCGCGGCATCGCTTTTTCACCCAGTTTCTCTCGCACCAGGAACCGATTCATGAAGACCACGATTTTCGCCGCGGCCACCGCCGCCGCGCTCGCAGCTTTCGTCGCCACTCCGGCGCTCGCAGCCGCCACGACCTACAACCTCGACCCGACGCACACCTATCCGAGCTTCGAAGCCGATCACTTCGGCGGCGTGTCGGTGTGGCGCGGCAAGTTCACGAAGAGCGCGGGCACGGTCACGCTCGACCGCGCGGCAAAGACTGGCACGGTGGACGTGACGATCGACGCGTCGTCGATCGACACGGGCAACGCGCAGCTCGACAAGCACGTGAGTTCGGCCGAATTCCTCGACGCCGGGAAGTATCCGACGGCCACCTATAAGGGCACGTCGATCCGCTTCGACGGCGACAAGCCGGTGGAAGTGATCGGCACGTTCACGCTGCACGGCGTGACGAAGCCGCTGAATCTGAAGATCGATTCGTTCAAGTGCTTCCAGAACCCGATGCTCAAGCGTGAAGTGTGCGGCGCGGACGCCTCGGCGCAATTCGACCGCGCGGATTACGGTGTGAACTGGGGTCAGTCGTATGGCTTCAAGACGGCCACGACGCTGCAGATCCAGGTGGAAGGCGTGAAGGCAGACTGAGTTTGCGCGCGGCATGGGCCGCGCCTCGCTCGATACGAAAAAGCGCGTGCGCCCCCTGGCGTGCGCGCTTTTTTATGCTGAAGCCGCTAAGGACGACGAAGTATCGTCAGTGGATCGGCGACGTTGTGTGCGTGCCGCGCGGCGACAACGCGACATCGACGACGTGCGAATGCCAGATGCCGCAGGTGGCCTTCACCGGAACCCAGGCGTACTTGCCGCGGACCTTGGCGAAGGCGTGCAGATGGATCAACGTGTCGATCGACGCGACAGGCGTGAGTGGCTCGCTTGCGGCGGGCGCAGGCGTGGCATTGACGGGCTGCTCGATCTTCGCCGAAAGCGCACGGCGATCGGGCACGAGCAGCGAATCGTAGCGCTGCGCCTTGTGCACCCATTGGTCGAGCGCGGCAACGCAGTTGACGACGGCATCCGGCACGCGAATGCGGCGCAGGTATTCGTAGTCTTCGGGTTGCGGTTGGGTTTGCGCCTGAACGCGCAGACTGAGCCAGAAAAGCGCGAGCAGAGCGCAGGCAAGGGTCGTGAACTTCATGGTGACGTTGGCCTGTGCAGCGGGAATGGGACGGCGGGGGAGCGGGGAGTATACATGCTGGGCGCATGTCATAACGCAAAAAGCCCAGTCCGAAGACTGGGCTTTCTGTTTGATTCTTTGGTAGGCCGTACGGGATTCGAACCTGTGACCAACGGATTAAAAGTCCGCTGCTCTACCAGCTGAGCTAACGACCCAAAAGAGAAGCGGGATTATAGCGATGAATGACAAGAGCGTCAACCATTGCTGCCATAAAACCGATGGAAGAGCCCGAGGCACGCGGTGCCCCGGGCTTTCCTGTACGCGAGAGGCGCATTTCGCGGCATCGGCATACGCCAACGCCACATCACGCCAAAACCAGCCAGCAGCGCTTATTTGAGCTGTGAAAGCTTGCTCTGCGCCGTCTGGGCAACATCCGAACTGCCGTATTGCGAAACGACCTGCTCGAGCGTGCGCTTGGCCGCAGCCTTTTGCCCCTGCTCGATCTGATTGTTCGCAATGGCCAGCAGCGCCTCGGGAGCGCGCGGATGCTGCGGGTACTTGCTGACGACGTTCTGCCAAGTCGCGGTCGACCCCTTGTAGTCCTTCAGCGCATAGAGCGCGTTGCCGAGCCAGTACTGCGCGGTCGGCTGGTAAGGACTCTGCGGGAACTTCGCGATGAAGCTTCGGAACGATGCCGCCGCGTTCTTGAAGTCGCCGTTGCGGAACTGCTGCGAAGCGGCGTTGAACGCGTCCATCTCACCCGGCTGAACCGTGCCCTGCACGCCGTCCACGGTCTCCTGCTGCGGCTCGAACTTCTTGAGCCGCGTGTCGAGATCCGTGTAGTAGTCCTTCTGTTGCTTCTGCAGGGTCGCCAACTGGTTCGCCATGTCCTCGTTCTGTCCGCGCAACGTCGCGACCTGCTGGTTGAGCTGGTCGAGGCGGTTGGACTGGTCGAGGATCGTGCGTTGAGCGGCGGACAACTGGCTCGACAGACTGTCCGTTTTCGCGCGCAGGTCGAGGATCGCCTGGCGCGCCTGATCGTCATCGAAGATACCCGCGTGGGCTGGCAGCGCCGCGAAGGCGACGCCAGCCACGCAGGCGGCTGCGGCTGCGCGCAGCGGGGAGAAACGGTGCGACATACGCCCCTTCATCCAATGCTCAATTACTGTTGATACACGAGGTCAGCGCGGCGGTTCTGCGCCCACGAGGCTTCGTCGTGGCCCGTTGCGACCGGCTTTTCCTTACCGAGGCTGACAGCTTCCATTTGCGAATCGGGCACGCCCATCAGCGAAAGGGCGCGACGGACTGCTTCAGCACGCTTTTGACCCAGCGCCAGGTTGTATTCGCTCGTGCCGCGCTCGTCGGTGTTGCCCTGGATCAGGACGTGACGTTCCGGATGCGTCTTGAGGTACTGGGCGTGAGCTTGCAGCAGCGACTGGTAGTCGTCCTTCACGGCGTAGCTGTCGAAATCGAAGTACACGCTGCGCTTGGCAAGCGGGCTGTTCGGGTTGTTCAGCTCATCGACGTTCACCTGGGCGACCGCGTTCGGGTTCGGCTGGGTGTTCATCGCGCCGGCGTTCGGGTTCGTTTCCTTGACACCCGATTTGCATGCTGCCAGTGCACCGATCATCAAAACGGCCAAGGCCAGGCGTACTTTCTTCGACATCATTTTTGCTCTCCTGAAGTGTTATTGCATAAAAGGACCCCAGGACGGCTCGCGTACGCTGCCGCCCTGAACGGACAGGATTTGCCGCGTCCGACCGTCGGTCGATACAGCGGCCAGCACGCCACGGCCGTTCACCTGTGTGGCGTAAAGAATGTACTGACCGTTCGCCGCGAAGCTGGGCGATTCGTCATGTGTCGTGTCAGTGAGCGCCGTGGCGACACCGGATTGCAGATCCTGAATGTACAGCTTAAATCCGCCACCCGTGCGTGAGATGTACGCCAGTTGCTTGCCGTCCGGGCTGACCTTCGGGCTCGTATTGTAGTTGCCGGTGAACGTCACACGCTGTGCCGCTCCGGCGCTTTCGCCCTGGGCCGGCATCTTGTAAACCTGAGGCTGGCCGCCGCGGTCGCTCGTGAAATAAATCCAGCGTCCGTCAGGAGAGTAGTTGGGTTCGGTGTCGATCGTCGTGCCTTGCGTGAGGCGATGCAGACCGGAGCCGTCGGCATTGACGGCGAAGATCTGCGTGTTGCCCGTGCGCGACAGTGCTACCGCGAGCGTGCGGCCGTCAGGAGACCAGGCCGGCGCCGAGTTGTTGCCCTTCTGGTCCGAAATGATCACGCGGCGACCCGTAGGCAGGTCGTGCACGTAGACGATCGGCTTCTTCTTCTCGAAAGATACGTAAGCGACCTTGGTGCCGTCGGGCGACCAGGCCGGCGAGATGATCGGCTCGGGGCTGGAGAGCGCGATGTGCGCGTCTTGTCCATCGGAGTCCGAAACCTGCAACTGGAAGCGGCCGCCCGTCTTGATCACGTACGAAAGACGCGTGGCGAACACGCCGCGGTCGCCGAGCAGCTTCTGATAGATGTAGTCCGCAACCTTGTGCGCGCTCATGCGCAGACCGCTTGCCGGACTCGTGAGCACAAGGCCGCCGAGGCTTTCGCCCTTCACGGTGTCGTAGAGCTTGAAGCGCACTTCATACTGGCCGTTGCCGAGCTTGTTCACGCTGCCCGCAACGAACGCGTTGGCGCCCTTGGCTTTCCAGCTACCGAGGTCGACGGAGTCGTTTTCCGAGACTGGCGCGCTGCCGGCGTCGATGTTGGTGAATTTCCCGCTGCGTTGCAGGTCGGCGCGCACGATGGCCGCGACCTGTTCGGGCGAATTCGCTTCACCGGCAAAGTTTGCCGTGGCGATGGGGAACTGGGTGGAGCCCACGCCGGTGACGAGGACGTTGAGTTGTGCGTTCGCCGCGCCGCCCGCCGTGATCAGGCAGGACGCGACGAGGGTTCGCAGGCCAAGCTTCGTCATCAATGTCATGCTGTGATATTTCCTGAAAAAAGCAATTTTGTCATAACGCGCAACAGCAGACTGACCCGAAAACGTTCGAATCGTTCCTTTGTCGGCCACTGCCGCGCGCCGGCTTTCCTCAACCTTTCCGCGCCTTGCGCTCGCCGTCAGCCCGCCGGACGCAAGGTGATCTTGAAGCTAGAAGGCGCCTTGCCGTCGGTATCGACAGGCATCGGATCCGAGCGCTGAACCGCGCGCAACGCGGCGTCATCCCACGCCTGGTTGCCGCTGCTCCGCGATATCTGTGCCGAAAGCAGTGTGCCGCTCGGCGCGCATCGCACGGAGACTTCCGTTTCAAGACCCGAAGTTTCGCCCGACCATGCAATGAACTGGCGCACGCGGCGCCGCACCTTGTCCGCATAGCCCGGCGACGTCGCATTGCCGCCCGAGCCGCTGCCCGTGCCGCTCTTCGCGAGACCATTGCCGCTCGTGCCTTCGCCGCCGCCCATCGAGCCTTGCATCTGCGCGATGCGGGCGCGGCGTTCCGCGTCGAGCTTCTTCGCCTGCGCGTCGGCTTGCGCCTTCGCCTTCGCGGCCTTCTCGGCGTCGGCCTTCTTCTGTGCGTCGAGCTTTGCCTGCTTCTGCTGGTCCTCTTCCTGCTGCTGCTTCTTGAGCGCGTCCTGCTGTTGCTGCTGCTTTTGCTTCGCTGCCGCGGCTTGTTGCTGTTCCTGCTGCTGCTTGAGCTTTTCCGCCTTCTGCTGCGCGGCGAGCTGGGCAGCCTGCTGGGCCGCAAGCTGCTGCTGGCGCTTCGCATCGGCTTCCTGCTGTGCCTTCAAACGCTGCTGCTCGGCCAGTTGCGCCTCGCGCTGCGCTTCCTGCTGCTTACGCTTCTGCTGTTGCAGCGCGATGTCGGCGTCCTCGGTTTGAGGCGGCGGCGGAGCAGGGGCGACCGGCGCGGGCGGCGGCAGCGGCTTCGGCGTCGACAGGTCCGGCACCTCGGTCCACAGTTCTGCTTCCTCACCCGCCGGCGTGCTGTTCTGCCAGTGGATGCCGTGATAGAGGAACAGACCGAGCAGCACGTGCATGACCACCGCGAGGGCGATAGCACGTCCCGTGCCACGCTCGCGCGGAGGCTGCAGCGGATACGAATCGTTCTTCCGGATCATTGCGATTTGACGAGCAGTCCGACACGTTTGACGCCATGCGACTTCAGGTCTGACATCACGTTCATCACCGTCTCGTATTTGACGGACTTGTCGGCGGCGATCACGACGGGCTGGTCGGGATGGCTTTGCTCGCGATCGGCGACGAAGCCGTTGAGATCGGCGCGCGTCATGGTTTCCTGCTGCGTGGCGCCGGAGTCATCCTTGTAGCGTACGCTCAGATTGCCGTCGGGGCGAATATTGACAACGACGGGTGGCACCTGCTGTTGCTGCGACGCGCCGCCGACGGTCGGCAGATTGACGATGGACGGCGCGACCAGCGGCGCGGTCACCATGAAGATCACGAGCAATACCAGCATCACGTCGATGTACGGCACGACGTTGATGTCGGCCATCGCACGGCGCGAGCGGCTGCCTCGCATGCTCGAACGGACTGAGCCTCCCATCTTCGACTCCTTGCTCGTGAAGATTAGTGGGCCTGACGCTGCAGGATGTTCGAAAACTCTTCGATGAAGGTTTCGAAGCGGATCGCCAGACGGTCGATGTCGTGCGCGTAGCTGTTGTAAGCGACGACCGCCGGAATGGCGGCGAACAGACCGATTGCCGTTGCCGTCAGCGCTTCGGCAATGCCGGGTGCGACGTTCGCGAGCGTGGCCTGCTGCACGTTCGCGAGACCGCGAAACGCGTTCATGATCCCCCAGACCGTGCCGAAAAGACCGATGTACGGACTCACCGAGCCGACGGACGCGAGGAACGAGAGGTTCGCTTCGAGCGCATCCATTTCACGCTGGAACGCGGCGCGCATGGCGCGGCGGGCGCCGTCGAGCACCAGGCTCGGATCGTTCAGGCGCTTCTCTTTCGCCTTCAGGAATTCGCGCATGCCCGACTCGAAGATACGCTCGAGCGCGCCGATCGTGTGACGGTTGTTAGCTGCGCTTTGATAGAGCGCCTGCAGGTCGCCGCCTGACCAGAAGTCGCGCTCGAAGCGCTCTGTCTGGGACCGCGCCCGGCGGATCGCAAACCACTTGCGGAAGATAAAAGTCCAGGAAATCAGCGACATGAGCAGAAGAAGCCCCATCACCGCCTGTGCCAGTATGCTCGCATTAAGAACGAGAGAAATGATCGACAGATCTTGTGTAGTGTTCATATAGGTTCGTTGTGACGTCCCGAAAGGGGCGAGCGGCTGCAAGACAACGCAAGGCTTCCTGTAGGCGGTTGGGAAGCTCTCGCGCCGTCGCGGCCGAACCCTGCTTGGTCCTGCATTGACCGGCGCGAGTTCACTGGCGTCGTATCAACGGTAATTACTGCACTGCCGTTGACACGGCGTACAGGTCTTTCTGTGGTCCACGCTGCAATGCTTCATGAACGCGGGCCGGAATTGGCGCGGGGCGCATGGCCGCGCCGTCGACGCAGGCGACACGAATGGTGCCCGTGGCGAGCAGCGTGTGCTCGCGCCACGCTTCCTGCATGAAATCGACCGAAGCGCGCCCCAGCTTCTCGACGCGGCTCACGGTCGTGACGACGTCGTCGAGGCGCGCGGGCGCGCGGTAATCGAGCGCAGTGCTGCGCACGACAAAGAGCACGCCCGTTTCCTCGGCGAGCCGACGCTGATCGACGCCGCACGCGCGCAGCCATTCGGTGCGCGCGCGTTCGAAGAACTTCAGGTAATTCGCGTAAAACACGATGCCACCGGCGTCGGTGTCCTCGTAGTAGACGCGTACCGGCCACGTAAAACCGCGCCCGGCCGGCGCTGACGCCTCATCCGGCTTGCTGGTGGAATTTTCCATGCCGCGCATTCTACCGGAACGCACGCCCCCAACGTCTTTCGTACGACTGACGTAAGTATAAAATTTGTAAGGTAATTTTAGCCGCGATGGATGCTGAGACCGGCAAACGTCTGGGCAACGGGCATCAGTTCGATGGTGTTGATGTTGACGTGCGCGGGGCGCGTAGCGATCCAGTAGATCGAGTCGGCGATGTCCCCGGCCGTGAGCGGTTGCATGTCCTTGTAGACGTTGGCGGCCTTCGTGTCGTCGCCGCGAAAGCGCACGTTCGAGAACTCGGTGCCCCCGCACAGGCCCGGTTCGACGTCGGTCACGCGCAGCGCGGTGCCCGCGAGGTCCGCGCGCAGATTCAGACTGAACTGGCGCACGAACGCCTTGGTCGCCCCATAAACGTTGCCGCCCGCATACGGCCAGCGGCCCGCCGCCGACCCGAGGTTGAAAATGTGGCCGCGGTTGCGCGCCACCATGCCGTGCAGGAACGCCTGGGTGACTTGCACGAGGCCCGTGCAGTTGGTTTCGATCATGGTTTCCCATTCGTCGAGGTCGGCCTTATGCGCCGGCTCCACGCCGAGCGCGAGGCCGGCGTTGTTGACGAGCACGTCGACGGCGGCGAACTCCGGCGGCAGCGCACCGGGCGCGGCTTCGACGGCCGCGCGGTCGCGTACGTCGAGTTCGAGGGGCAGAAGGGCGTCGCCGAGTTCGGCGGCCAGTGCGTCGAGGCGGTCCTTGCGGCGGGCCGTGGCGACGACGCGATGGCCGCCCTTCACGAAGGCCCGGGCAATGGCGGCGCCGAATCCTGCGGACGCGCCGGTGACGAAAACGATCATGGAGGCTCCCTGGTCGGTAGAAGGCGAGGAAACAGGGAAGCCTACTTGCAATGCTGCGTTGCGACAAGGAAGGGACAGTACGCGCGCGGGCCGCATGGCCGGCGGTCCTGGCCGCCGCGCCCACAGGCAGGTGGCGCCCGGACGCCCCGGGCGCGGGCGGTTGCCTATTCCCTGCCGTTCCAATACACTAACGCGCTCAATCCCTGCGTGACTGGCGATAGGGTTCCGGCATGGCGGCAACACGCTCGCTATTGGGGACTCAAGGTGGAACGACCCACCGTGAAGCGCAGGGCGCCGTTTTGCCGTTCGCCTGGGCAGCCTGATTCCGCGCGCTTTCGTTAGCGCTGCCGGGGCTGTCCTGCCTCGCGTGTGCGGCGCCTCCTTCCGCCACGTCAAGGCTGGCCTCTTCGCCAGCAGCGCCGCGTACCCGCTACGCGTTCCGCGCGAGACCTGGTCAACCTGAACACACTTAACGGAATCCGTATGTTTGACAGAGCCGAAAGCACCATCGCCAACGTCGATCCCGAACTTTTCAAGGCGATCGAACTCGAGAACCGCCGCCAGGAAGAGCACATCGAGCTTATCGCGTCGGAAAACTACACCTCGCCCGCCGTCATGGCCGCGCAGGGTTCGCAGCTCACCAACAAATACGCCGAAGGCTACCCCGGTAAGCGCTATTACGGCGGCTGCGAAAACGTGGATATCGTCGAGCAGCTCGCGATCGACCGCGTCAAGCAACTGTTCGGTGCCGAAGCCGCGAACGTTCAGCCGAACTCGGGCTCGCAGGCCAACCAGGGCGTGTTCTTCGCCGTGCTCAAGCCGGGCGACACCATCATGGGCATGAGCCTCGCTGAAGGCGGCCACCTCACGCACGGCATGGCGCTGAACATGAGCGGCAAGTGGTTCAACGTCGTGAGCTACGGCCTGGACGCGAAGGAAGACATCGATTACGACGCGCTCGAAAAGCGCGCGCATGAAACGAAGCCGAAGCTGATCATCGCTGGCGCGTCGGCATTCGCACTGCGTATCGATTTCGAGCGCATCGCCAAGGTGGCCAAGGCGGTTGGCGCGTACTTCATGGTCGACATGGCCCACTACGCGGGCCTCATCGCCGCGGGCGTCTACCCGAACCCGGTTCCGCACGCCGACTTCGTCACCACGACCACGCACAAGAGCCTGCGCGGCCCGCGCGGCGGCGTGATCCTGATGAAGGCGGAGTTCGAGAAGCAGATCAACTCGGCCATTTTCCCGGGCATCCAGGGCGGCCCGCTCATGCACGTGATCGCCGGCAAGGCGGTCGCGTTCAAGGAAGCGCTCGCGCCGGAATTCAAGACCTATCAGCAACAAGTGGTCGAGAATGCGCGCGTGCTGGCGGAAACGCTGGTCAAGCGTGGCCTGCGTATCGTTTCGGGCCGCACGGAAAGCCACGTGATGCTCGTGGACCTGCGCGCCAAGAACATTACCGGCAAGGCGGCGGAAGCCGTGCTGGGCAGCGCGCACATCACGGTGAACAAGAACGCGATCCCCAACGATCCGGAAAAGCCGTTCGTGACGAGCGGCATCCGTCTCGGTTCGCCGGCGATGACGACGCGCGGCTTTGGCGTGAAGGAAGCCGAGCAGGTGGGCAACCTGATTGCCGACGTGCTCGACAATCCGGAAGACGCCGCGACGATCGAGCGCGTGAAGGCGCAGGTCGCCGAGCTGACGAAGCGTTTCCCGGTTTACCGTTAAGCCGCGCGATAAGCCATGCGCTGCCCCTTTTGCCGGCATGAAGACACGCAGGTCGTCGACTCGCGCGTGTCCGAAGACGGCGCCGCGATCCGGCGCCGCCGCCGCTGCCCGGCCTGCGACAAGCGTTTCACGACGTACGAGCGGGTGGAGCTGGCAATGCCGGCCATCGTCAAGAAGGATGGCAGCCGCACGGAATTCGACCGCCGCAAGATCGTGGCGAGCATGCAACTGGCGCTGCGCAAGCGTCCGGTTGCGGCCGATGCGATCGACGCGGCGGTTGCCCGTATCGAATATCAATTGCTCGGCAGCGGCGAGCGCGAAGTGCGCAGCGAGCGCCTTGGCGAACTCGTAATGGGCGAATTGCGCGAACTCGACAAGGTCGCGTTCGTGCGGTTTGCTTCGGTGTACCGACGCTTCGAGGACGTCTCGGAATTCGAAGACGTGATCGAGGAATTCCGCCGTGCGGGTGCTGCCAACAACCCCACGAAAAAGCGCTGAGCGCATTCGCATTTTTCTTCCCTCCTGCCTGGCCGTTGTCGTAGTGCTTGCATTTTCGCGAGCCGACGCTGCGCGCACCAGCTAGCCGTTCGGCTAATTGTTTCGTTTCGCTTTCGTCCGTAGATTGATGGCAATCCGCTCAAATTAAGGATTGCTGATGAAGTGCGAAGGATTCACGCTTATCGAGACCATGATCGTAATCGCCTTGCTGGCGATCTGCGCGACGGTGTCCACGCCCGTTTTCACCGCGTGGCGCGTGCGCGATCAGGTCGACGCGCGCGCCAACGCCATGCTCGGCACGCTCGCTTACGCGCGCAATGAGGCGATACGGCGCAAGGCGCGTATCACCGTTTGCCGCGTCGATACGGCGCGCAACTGCCTTGCGGCGGCAAAGGCGTGTCCGTCCGGTGTTGCCGACTGGTCGTGCGGCTGGGCCGTCATGATCGAGCGCGCCGGCGCGTATATTCCCTTGCGCATCCAGCCTGCGCTCGACGCAATCAGTGTGGCGTCGGGGCTCACCGCGATCGCGTTTTCGCCGCCGGCGGGGCAGACCATCGGCAGCTTGCGCAACTTCGAGATCGGCCCGCGGATCACGTCGGCCGCGCAACGCGGCGCGGGGTGGCGGCGCTGCATACGCATCGCGGCGGGCGGCCGGGCACGCATCAGCGACGGCGCATGCACGGGGGCGTCATGAGCCAGGCGAGCGGACGAAGCGTGCGCGGATCGACGCTGCTCGAAGTGGCTATCGCGCTCGGGGTCATGGCGATGTGCGGACTCGGTCTGATGAGCACGCAGATCGGCTTGGGCCGACACGCGCAACTGGCGGCGGCGCGCGAACGCGCGGCGTTTGCCGCCGACGCGATTGCCGAAGCTGCACGCGAGGCAGACACAACGGGCGCCACGAATGATCGATGGAAGGCGCTGACGGCGAGTGTCGTGCCGGATGCGCGGCTGAGTACGTCGAGCGCGGGCGGCGACGCCTCGATCGCGTCCGTCAGTTGGGCGGCGGCACCGTTCGGCGCGGCGTCGGCATCGGCAGCGGTTTCCCGTGTCGCCCCGTGTATCGATGCCACAGCGCCTTCCGGCCGCGCGTGCATCGCTCTGGCGTTCCTGCGATGAACGCGCGTCTTGTCCATGTGCACCGTCGGGCCGGCCACACACTGCTCGAACTGACGATCGCCGTCGCGCTCGGCCTCGTGGTGACGCTCGGGGCGCTGTCGGCTTACCGCACGCAGCGTGAGGCCTATGCGCGGGCGAGCGACGCCGCGCGTATCCACGAAGCCGGCATGAATGCGTTGATGCTGATCGGCGAGCAGATCCAGATGGCCGGCTTTGTAGCCGCGGACGCACGCTCGCCGCTAGCCGGCCCTGCGATCTTCGGCTGCGCGGCGGGACG
Source organism: Paraburkholderia sp. J76 (assembly GCF_905220295.1). Lineage (NCBI taxonomy): Bacteria > Pseudomonadati > Pseudomonadota > Betaproteobacteria > Burkholderiales > Burkholderiaceae > Paraburkholderia > Paraburkholderia sp. J76. The sequence continues at coordinate 85,736 of NZ_CAJMZJ010000011.1, read as the reverse complement.
CCCGAGCGGCGCCGACGCCGCGCTCACCTGCGAGTCGCTATCGAGCCGCTCCGATGGACTTGCCGTGCGTTACCAGGGCGACGCCGTATCGACGTGGGCCGCCGCGAACGGCCAGGTTACCGATTGCCTTGGACAGGCAATCGGCGCGGCGGGCGTCGAAATCGTGAACCGCTATCACGCCAAGGTGAGCGGTTCGACCGGCGAGACCGAGCTTTACTGCGAGGGCTCCGGAAAAGTCGGCACAGCGCAACCGCTCGTCGAGGGCGTCGAGCGGTTAAGGGTGCGCTACTGGAAGGCGGGCGCGGCGCAGGCGGTCGAGGCTTCGGCGATTGCGCGCGATCAGTGGGCGTCGGTCGTCGCGGTCGATCTGTGCGTGCTGGTGCGCGGGGCCGTCTTTGCGCGGCGCGTGCGTTACGTCGATTGCGAGGGGGCGCAAGTGGTGGGCGCGGATGGGCGAGCGCGACAGGCGTTCTGGCGGCACGTTGTGCTGCGTAACGTTGTGGCGGTCGTTGCGCCCGTCGCGTCATGAGAGCGAGTCCCGGCGTGAAGCGTCGCCCATGCGCCCGTCGTCGCGGTGTCGCGTTGCCGGTCGTGCTGCTCATCGTCGCGATGATGCTCGTGACCTCGGCGGCGTGGTTCGAGGCAGCGCTGCTCGCGCGACGCAACGCTGATGCCGTTGCCGATCATCTGCAGTCCTTTCATGCCGCCGACGCCGCGCTCGTGCTGTGCTCCCGGGCGCTTATGAATGGCTCGCTGATTCCGCCCACTGTCGCGGCCGAGTCGGGCGAGCCGCAAGCCTGGCGGCGGCAGGACAGCTTCGAGCGGCAGGCCATCGTGCCCGTTGCCTCGTGGCCGGGGTCCGGCCGTCCGCCGCAATGTGTCGTCGAGCCTTGGCGCATCGAGAGCCGCCCGTGGGTGCGCGCGTATCTCGTCACGGCGCGAGGGTTCGGCGCCTCGGAAGACACGCAAAGCTGGCTGCAGGACCAGTTGGTTTTCGAAGCCCCGGGTGACGCGACGCGCGTCGAGTATCACTGGCGTCATGTCGTCGCCAGGCCGTTTTGAGGAAGCCAGCGGGAGGAGAGGTGAGGAGCAATCGGTACAACGCGTTCACGCTGCTCGAGTTGGTCATCGCGCTGGCGGTAGCCGCTATCGTCGCGGTCTTCGCGTTGCCGGGATGGAGCGCGCACATTGCGCGGGGACATCGCATCGACGCCGTGGCCGCGCTCTATCGCGCGGCGCAGCTTGTCGACACGCAGGGCGCGTCGGCAGCGTCGCTACCCGCGGGATTCGACCAGGCGCCGTCGACGGGAGCGGCTGTCTATCGCTTGCGCCTGACGCCCGCAGACGAATCCAATGGCGGCTACGCCATCGCGGCGAATCCAGTGGAAACCGGGCCCATGCGCGGCGATGCGTGCGGTATTTTCGTGCTCGATGCAACCGGCGCGCGCAGCAACCACGCCGCGGACGGCGGCGCGGTCGCGGCGGCTACATCAATGTGCTGGAGGGACCGATGAACTTCCCGGCACGGCGAGACGCGGCACGGCGAGACGGCTGGCAGAAACGTGGCCGGCCATCAGCCTGTGAGGTCGTCCTCGCCGGACTTGGCGCGAGCTGGCGCGTTCGTGGAGGCGCCCCGCTGGCGCCGCACCTGCTGCCACACGCGATAGGCCTCCCACGCCGTAAAGGCGAGGCCTCCCCACTTGATGACGGGGCGCGCGGCGGAAACGATGGTCGTGCGCAGCGGTTTCGCCAGAATGAGCGAGACGAGCGAACTGATCAGTGGATATTCCTTAAGCAGGCTGCCGAGTCCGGAAGCCACGCCGCCGCCGGAGCCGATGCGGCCGAATCCGGGCACGACGAAGCGCAGCCAGCTAAAGTTCGTAACGGTCGTGCGGATGTCGATGAGCGCTTCGGCCATTTCGGCGCGCTCCACGCTCGCTCGCACCAGCAGCAGTTCCTTGCGCAGCGCGCGCAGTTGCGGCGTCGAGAGGTCGTGCGCACGACCGTGGCGCGGGCGAAAAGCGTTGTCCGTTCGGGATTGGTTCATGGCGTCGGCTCGCGGCTAAGGGTTGCGCAGGGCGTCCCGGTCTTTCTCGAATTCCTCGAGCGTCGCCTGGAACACGAGCGGCGCGGTGTGCAGCCCGCGGCGCGCCTTCAGGCCGCAAAAAATCGCCGCGAGCGCATAGACGACCGTCAGGCCGGCGAGCGCCTGCCAGCGGTAGGTGTCCCAGAAGGCGATGGCCACGAGCGCCGTGAGCGCGATCAGCGCCAGCATCGCGAACATCATCCCCGCGAGGCCAATGAAGAGCACGCCGATCAGGCGGTCCTTCTCCTCGGCGAGTTCGATGCCGATCAGTTCGAGCCGCGTTTGTAGCATCGCGGACGCGGAGCCGAGCAGGCGGCGCAAGGGGCCGTGTTCGTGTCGCTGCGAGTGGGTATCTGTCGTCATGGCGATGGCAGGTGGCGCAGGCGTGTGCCCGAACAATGCGCAAGAAAAACGCAAGGGAAACCGCGGGCGGCTTCGCCCGTTTACATCGAGCGGCGGGGCGGCCCGTAAGTCGTCGGACACCACCCCGCCAGGGGCTGCTGGGCCGCGCGTTCGGCCGCGCCGCGCGAGCGGCTCTGAAGCCGCCCGGGGCGCGGTGAGCGCCGCGTTACTTGCGGTTGATCAGGAGACCGACCAGCACGCCCACGCCGGCAGCGATGCCGATCGACGCCCACGGATGCTCGTGAACATAGTCGTCGGTGGCGCGCGCCGCTTTCTTGCCTTTCTCGACCACGACCACCTGGACGTCGGCGGCCTTCTCTTTTGCCTGTTTCAGACGCGAGAGTGCCGTTTCGCGCAGTTCCGAAGCGCGCTCGCCCGTAGCGCTCGCAGCCTGCTTGAGCAGGTCCTCTGCATCCGCGAGGACGGTTTTGATATCGGACATTAGCCTCTCCTTATTGACCTCTGACATTGACTGGCTCCCATCGTGTCACATCACGCGTGAATCGTAACAAAGATACGGGCGCTGGCAAGCGTGACGCGCCGCCTCGACATCCGCCTTCGCACGATCCGTTCCCGAAACCGCGTATGGACGGGGTTGGACTTCGCGCAAAAAAGCGCGGGGTGAGAGAGTCATTGAGTTGGTCCGGCACCTAAAGTTTCCCTCATCCGGTTCAAAATTACAAAAACTCATACCGGTGTGAGCCGATGTTCGTTCGCGGGGCACAACCGCGGCCTGTATGCTTGAGCGTTGTAAACGTCCACTGGATCAACGTGCCGCGCGCCGTTTCGATCAACTTCGTTCATCTCGTTCAAAGGAACCGCACCATGAGTCTACGTCTTGGCGATATCGCACCCGACTTCGAGCAGGATTCGAGCATTGGCCGCATCAAGTTTCATGAGTGGCTCGGCAATAGCTGGGGCGTGCTGTTTTCGCATCCGGCCGACTTCACGCCGGTCTGCACGACGGAACTTGGCCTGACGGCGAAGCTCAAGGACGAATTCGAAAAGCGCAATGTGAAGACGATAGCGCTCTCGGTGGACAGCGCCCAGTCGCACAACGAGTGGATCAAGGACATCAACGAGACGCAGGCGGCGAACGTCGGTTTCCCGATTCTCGCGGACGGCTACCGCAAGGTGTCCACGCTCTACGACATGATCCACCCGAACGCGAACGAGACGCTCACCGTGCGCTCGCTCTTCGTGATCGACCCGAACAAGAAGGTGCGCCTCATCATCACCTATCCGGCGAGTACGGGCCGCAACTTCGACGAAGTGCTGCGCGTGATTGACTCGCTGCAGCTCACCGACAACTACCAGGTCGCCACGCCCGGCAACTGGAAGCAGGGCGACGACGTGGTGATCGTCCCGTCGCTGAAGGACGAGGAAGTGATCAAGCAGAAGTTCCCGAAGGGCTACAAAGCGCTGCGTCCGTATCTGCGCATGACGCCGCAGCCGAACAAGTAAGCCGTTCGGCCAGCGCCAAAGCAAAACGCCGCACGATACCCATTCGTGCGGCGTTTTTTCATGCCCAGGCAATGCCGGGCAGGGCGGCGATCAGAAGAACGCCTGGATGCCCGTCTGCGCGCGGCCGAGGATCAGCGCGTGGATGTCGTGCGTGCCTTCGTACGTGTTCACCACTTCGAGGTTCACGAGGTGACGCGCCACGCCGAACTCGTCCGAAATGCCGTTGCCGCCCAGCATGTCGCGGGCGAGACGCGCGATGTCGAGCGACTTGCCGCACGAGTTGCGCTTCATGATCGACGTGATCTCGACGGCCGCCGTGCCTTCGTCCTTCATGCGGCCAAGGCGCAGGCAACCCTGCAGGCCGAGCGTGATTTCCGTTTGCATGTCGGCGAGCTTCTTCTGGATGAGCTGGTTCGCGGCGAGCGGGCGACCGAACTGCTTACGGTCGAGCACGTACTGACGCGCCGTGTGCCAGCACGATTCCGCGGCGCCGAGCGCGCCCCAGGCGATGCCGTAGCGCGCCGAATTCAGGCACGTGAACGGACCGCGCAGGCCCTTCACGCCCGGCATGAGATTCTCTTCCGGTACGAACACTTCGTCCATGACGATTTCGCCCGTGATCGACGCGCGCAAGCCCACCTTGCCGTGGATGGCCGGCGCCGAGAGACCCTTCCAGCCCTTCTCCAGAATGAAGCCGCGGATGTCGTCCTTGCCGTCTTCCTCGAGCTTCGCCCAGACAACGAACACGTCGGCGATAGGCGAATTCGTGATCCACATCTTCGCGCCCGAGAGCGAATAGCCGCCGTTCACCTTCTTCGCGCGCGTGACCATGCTGCCCGGGTCCGAGCCGTGGTTCGGCTCCGTGAGGCCGAAGCAGCCGATCCATTCGCCGCTCGCGAGCTTCGGCAGGTACTTCTGCTTTTGCGCTTCCGAGCCGAATTCGAAAATCGGCACCATCACGAGCGACGACTGCACCGACATCATCGAGCGATAGCCCGAATCCACGCGCTCCACTTCACGCGCGATCAGACCGTACGCGACGTAATTGAGGCCGGGGCCGCCGTATTGCTCGGGAATCGTCGGGCCCAGCAGGCCGACTTCGCCCATCTCGCGAAAGATCGAGGCGTCCGTCTTCTCGTGGCGGAACGCTTCGATCACGCGCGGCGCGAGCTTGTCCTGGGCGTACGCGGCGGCGGCGTCGCGCACCATGCGCTCCTCCTCGGTGAGCTGCTGGTCGAGCAGAAGCGGGTCTTCCCAATGGAACTGGGCGTGTGCGGCCATGGTGTCTCTCCTTTCTCAAATCCTTGAACGGGCGAATTTGCGCTTGACTTGAGTTCCGCTATGCGGAACAATGTTTTGCAAATTGACCTTAGTGTAGCACCAGGGCGCCCATGTCTGCATCCGCAACGACGACAACTTCTTCTTTTTCTTCGGCGCTGGCCGAGGGTCCGATCGACGAGCGCAAGTTCGTCGTGGCGCTGGCGCGCGGGCTCGACCTGCTGCGGGCGTTCCGCCCTGGCGAAACGCTGCTCGGCAACCGCGATTTCGTGGAGCGCACGGGTTTGCCGAAGGCGACCGTGAACCGGCTCGCGTACACGCTCACCGTGCTTGGCTATCTGCGTTTTGACGAATCGCTCGGGAAATATGCGCTCGACGCCGGGGTGCTGTCACTCGGCTTTGCGCTGTTGTCGGGCACGGACACGCTCGAACTGGCGCGCCCGCATATGCGCGCGTTCGCGCGCGAGGTGGGCGCAGCGGTGTCGCTTGGGTGCCGCGACGGCATGGACGTGATCTATCTGGAGACGATCCGCAGCGAGACGGCGCTCACGCTGGGCCTCGCCTCGGGCTCGCGCCTGTCGATGCTCACGAGTTCGATGGGCCGCGCGTACCTCGCCGTGCAGCCGATCGACGTGCGCATGGCGCTCTTCGCGGAACTGGAGAAGGCGGCGGGCGCCGAAGGGCCGGCGCTCGTGGAGGCCGCGAAGCGCGAGATCGAAGTGTTCGGCAGGGAAGGGTGCTGCTATTCGTTTCGCGATTGGCACGAAGACGTCAATGCCGTCGCGGTGCCGTTTCGCGAGCTGCGCGAGCGTCGCTGGCTCGTGCTTAGCTGTAGCGGGCCGGCTTCGTCGATGGGGCCCGAGGTGTTTCGCGAGCGCGTGGCGCCGCTCCTGAAGTCGCTGGCGCGGCGTCTTGGCGAAACGGTCTGACGCGCGAGCCGCAGCGGGCGCAAAAAAGCCGACCTTGGGGTCGGCTTGGGGTCGGCTTTTCCGCGATGGCGTGCGGACGTGCGCGAAGCTCAGTGGTTCAAGCGGCCGAGCAGCAGGAACTCCATGAGCGCCTTCTGCACGTGCAGGCGGTTTTCCGCCTCGTCCCACACCACGCTTTGTGGGCCGTCGATCACTTCCGCGCTCACTTCTTCGCCGCGGTGCGCGGGCAGACAGTGCATGAAGAGGGCGTCGGCGTTGGCGCGAGCCATCATCGGCGCGTCCACGCACCAGTCGGCGAACGCCGTCTTGCGGGCTTCGTTTTCGGCTTCGAAGCCCATGCTGGTCCAGACGTCGGTCGTCACGAGGTCGGCGCCTTCGCAGGCGTCGTGCGGGTCCTCGAACACTTCATGGAACGGCTTGCTTTCCGGTGCGACCAGCGCTGGATCGAGCGGATAGCCCGGCGGCGTGGAAATGCGCAGCTTGAAGCCGAGGATCTGCGCGGCTTCGATCCACGTGTAGAGCATGTTGTTGGCGTCGCCGATCCACGCCACGGTCTTGCCGCGGATCGGGCCGCGATGCTCGTAGTACGTGAAGATGTCGGCCAGCACCTGGCAAGGGTGGTATTCGTTCGTGAGGCCGTTGATGACCGGCACGCGCGAGCTTTCGGCAAAGCGCTGGAGGATGTCCTGGCCGAATGTGCGGATCATGATGATGTCGACCATGCGCGAGATGACCTGCGCCGAATCCTCGATCGGCTCGCCGCGGCCGAGCTGCGTGTCGCGCGTGTTCATGAACACGGCGTGGCCGCCCAACTGGAAGATGCCGGCTTCGAACGAGAGGCGCGTGCGCGTGGAACTCTTCTCGAAGATCATCGCCAGCGTGCGGTCGTGCAGCGGATGATAAGTCTCGTAGTTCTTGAACTTGCGCTTCAGGATGCGGGCGCGCTCCAGCACATATTCATATTCGTCAAGGGAGAAATCCTTGAACTGCAGGTAATGGCGTATGGTCCGGGAGGTCATGAAACAAAAACGGCGCCCGATCCGGCCTCGAACTGCAGGATTGGGCCGGCGACGCCGCTGCGGTTGGTGGTAAGTCAAAGCAGCATAAAGGATTTTGCGCAATTTGACGAGTTGCCTAAAAATCGGGCAGCGCGCTCTGGCGTGCGGCGCGGGGCGCTTTTGCAATGGCTTTCGTGACCGTTTCGACGGCATCGTCCGGTCCCGCATTCACCCTTTCGGGTGCCTTGTGTGCACTGCGTCAAAACGGTCGGTGCGCTATAATCTCGGAGATTTCTTAGGCACGACAAGCGGCCCCTGAACGTGCGGCGGCAACGCTTCGCAACCACGGCAGGCAGGTCTGCGGAACCCTGAGCGCCAACTGGCAGTGCGCCGCGAAATCGTCCCGTCGCTCCCATTGCAAGATCCGCTTGTGACGTGCGGCGGCGATTTTCGAGACTGGACGCCAGGCGGGGTGCGCGGCAGCCGCTTCCAGGCCTTTCCTGGCTATCGGACTGTCCACAAGCGCGTGGCGGCGGGCGATCCCCGCGGCCGGCGTTCCGCGGTCCCGCGAGATACAGGCGGGGGCGTGGTGCGGCAGCCGCGCTCGTGCCGCCGTTACATGCTGCAAACACACCCTGCAGCCCCACACACAGGTAATCCTGCATGGCCGACGAAGCTCCAACCGAATACTTCATTCAAGGCATCACGAGCGCGGGGAAGAAGTTTCGTCCGAGCGACTGGTCGGAGCGCCTCGCCGGGGTGATGTCGAGCTTCGGTCCGAAGGCGTCGGCCAATGCTCGCGGCCCCAACGCCTATCTGCGCTACTCGCTCTATGTGCGCCCGACGATGATCGGCGACCTCAAGGTTGTCGTGCTGGACTCGCGTCTGAAAGATATCGAGCCGATGGCCTTCAACTTCGTGATGAACTTCGCGAAGGACAACGACCTCGTGGTGACGGAGGCGTGCGAGCTGCCGCACGATCACGCCACGCAGCAAACGGCTGTGCGCTAGGTGGCCGCAGGCGCGGCAACGAATGGACCCGCTTCGGCGGGTTTTTTTGTGCCTTTTCTGTGCTGATCAGGGGAGCGGAAACAAAAAACCCGCCGAAGCGGGTTTTTTGTCGTGCGGCTCAAAGAGAGCGCTGCCAGCCGTGGCCGGCAGTCGGAGTCTCTTTACTGCGCGGCTTGCATTGCCTTGACGGCAGCAGCCAGGCGGCTCTTATGGCGAGCGGCCTTGTTCTTGTGAACGATCTTCTTGTCGGCGATGATGTCGAGCGTCTTGCCCGAAGCCTTCAGAACTTCAGCGGCCTTGGCCTGGTCGCCGGCGTCGATTGCCTTGCGAACAGCCTTGATGGCGGTGCGGAACTTCGAGCGCAGTGCCGAGTTGTGCGAGTTTGCCTTCGCGGCCTGACGGGCGCGCTTGCGTGCTTGTGCGGAGTTTGCCATTGCGATTCCTTGTGATTGCGGAGCGCGGACCTGCCGACGCTCTTTGCCTGGATTTGAACTGCCGCCCGCGTGAGCGGAGCAGTTCAAAACGGTATTTGCCAGTTCGCGTTTTTCGAAGCTGGCCGCGCCTTTTGTGCCAGAGCGGGTTCCTGCTCCCTTTCCAAGACGCGTTCGAGCCCTCATTGAGAACTCGAATCGAAGATTATAGCAACAGAATCAGCAGGATGACAATCGCACGTGGAGGTGAACGCCTTTAACGCGATGGGGTCACAATCAGCGCCCTTCGTCCTGGCCTTCCGCGCGCAGGCGCCCTCGCGGGGTGTTTCGCGCCGGCTGTCGCGCCGCGCATCCGCGATGAAGCGGAAGGCACCCGTATAATAGCCGCCCCATGAATCTATTCCGAGCCCTGCTGACAGTCAGCGGCTTCACGCTGCTGTCGCGCGTGACCGGTCTGGCCCGAGAAACGCTGATTGCGCGCGCCTTTGGCGCGAGCCAGTACACCGACGCCTTTTACGTCGCGTTTCGCATTCCCAATCTGCTGCGCCGCATCTCGGCGGAAGGCGCCTTTTCGCAGGCGTTCGTGCCGATTCTCGCGGAATTCAAGAACCAGCAGGGCCACGACGCCACGCGCGCGCTCGTCGACGCGACTTCAACCGTACTCGCCTGGGCGCTCGCGATCCTCTCGCTGCTCGGCATTTTCGGCGCGTCGTTCGTCGTGATCGTGGTCGCTTCGGGCTTGAAGAGCGACGGGCAGGCGTTCCCGCTCGCCGTCACGATGACGCGCATCATGTTCCCGTACATCGTGTTCATCTCGCTGACGTCGCTCGCGTCCGGCGTGCTCAACACGTACAAGCAGTTCTCGCTGCCCGCGTTCGCGCCGGTTCTGCTCAACGTCGCGTTCATCACGGCGGCCGTGGTCTTCGCGCCGCACATGAAGCAACCCGTCTACGCGCTCGCCTGGGCCGTGATCGTGGGCGGCGTGCTGCAGTTCATCGTGCAACTGCCGGGACTCAAGCGCATCGACATGATGCCGCGCATCGGCTTGAATCCGCTCAAGGCGCTTGCGCATCGGGGCGTCAAGCGCGTGCTCGCGAAAATGGTGCCCGCCATGTTCGCCGTCTCGGTCGCGCAGATCAGCCTCATCATCAATACCAATATCGCCTCGCGTCTCGGCCCGGGCGCGGTGTCGTGGATCAACTACGCCGACCGCCTGATGGAGTTTCCCACCGCGCTGCTTGGCGTGGCGCTCGGTACGATCCTGCTGCCGAGCCTCTCGAAAGCACACGTCGATGCCGATCCGCACGAGTATTCGGCGCTGCTCGACTGGGGCCTGCGCGTGACGTTCCTGCTCGCCGCGCCTTCGGCCGTCGCGCTCTTTTTCTTCGCCGAGCCGCTCACGGCCACGCTCTTTCACTATGGCAAGTTCGACGCGACCTCCGTCGTCATGACGGGCCGCGCGCTCGCGGCGTACGGGGTGGGGCTCGTCGGCCTCATCCTCATCAAGATTCTTGCGCCGGGCTTCTACGCGCGCCAGGACATCAAGACGCCGGTGAAGATCGGCGTGGGCGTGCTGATCGCCACGCAGATCAGCAACTACGTCTTCGTGCCGATCTTCTCGCACGCGGGCCTGACGCTCTCCGTCGGCCTTGGCGCCTGCATGAACGCGCTGCTGCTTTTCATCGGGCTGCGCCGCCGCGGCATCTACATGCCGTCCGCGGGCTGGACGACGTTCTTCGTGCAGTTGCTCGGGGCATGTCTCGTGCTGGCCGGGGCAATGCACTGGTGCGCGATCAGCTACGACTGGATCGCGCTGCGGCATGAACCGCTTGCGCGCATCGCGTTGCTCGGCGCGTGCCTCGTCCTGTTCGCGGCGCTATATTTCGGTATGCTTTGGCTCATGGGCTTCAAATACGCGTACTTCAAGAGGCGGACGAAGTGACACCGATGACTACGCGAGTTCTGGATTATTTCAGCGCGCTCGTGGCCGACGACGAGAGCCTGCCGCTCACCGAGGCGGCGCTCGCCATCGCGCAGGACGCGTATCCCGATCTCGATCTGCAAGGCACGCTCGCCGAGATCGACGAACTCGCGTTGCGCGTGCGTCGCCGCATGCCCGAAGGGGCGGACGTGCGCCAGCAGGTGGCCGTGCTCAATCGCTGTTTCTTTCGCGAAATGGGCTTCGCGGCCAACCTCAACGATTTTCTCGACCCCGAAAACAGTCATCTGAACGTCGTGCTCAAGCGCCGGCGCGGTATTCCCATCTCGCTCGCGGTGCTGTATCTGGAGATGGCGACCCAGCTCGGGCTGCCGGTGAAAGGCGTGTCGTTTCCCGGGCATTTTCTGCTGCGCGTCGCGCTGCCCGAAGGCGACGAGATGGTCGACCCGACCACGGGCCGCACGCTCACCGAGTCCGACATGGTGGAGATGCTCGAACCCTTCGTGGCCAACGCGGGCGACTCCGTGGCGCGCGCGCTGCGCATGCTGCTCGAACCGGCCACGCGCCGCGAGATCGTCGCGCGCATGCTGCGCAACCTGAAATCGGTGTATTTGCAGACCGAGCGCTGGCAGCGCCTGCTGGCCATCCAGCAGCGGCTCGTGATCCTGCTGCCGGAAAATATCGAGGAAATACGCGATCGCGGATTCGCCTACGCGCGGCTCGACTATCTGCGCCCGGCGCTCGAAGACCTCGAACACTATCTCGACGAGCGTCCCGACGCGGAAGACGCGACCGTCGTCGAGTCGCAGTTGCATGAGCTGCGCCAGCGCACGCTCGACAACGACTGAACGCCCAGACGAAAAAGCCCGCTGCAGTTCACTGCGCGGGCTTTTTTATCGCACGGAAAAGGGCGCGCCGTTACTTCGGCTGCATGCGGATCGCGCCGTCCAGGCGAATCACTTCGCCGTTGAGCATAGGATTCTCCACGATTTGCTTGACGAGCATCGCGTACTCGTCGGGCTTGCCGAGGCGCGGCGGGAACGGGACCATCGCGCCCAGCGCATCCTGCACCTCTTTGGGCATGCCGAGCAGCATCGGCGTTTCGAAGATGCCGGGCGCGATCGTCATCACGCGGATGCCGCTGCGCGAAAGGTCGCGCGCGATCGGCAGCGTCATCGCGACAACGCCGCCCTTCGACGCGGCGTAGGCCGCCTGGCCGATCTGGCCGTCGTAAGCGGCCACCGAAGCCGTGTTGACGATCACGCCGCGCTCGCCGCCAACGTCTGGCGCAGTCTGGGCGATGGCGGCCGCCGCGAGGCGGATCATGTTGAAGGTGCCGATCAGGTTCACCGAGATGGTTTTCGAGAACGCGTCGAGCGGGTGCGGGCCGTCCTTGCCCACGGTCTTGATGGCTGGCGCGATGCCCGCGCAGTTCACGAGGCCGCGCAGCGTGCCGAGCCCCGTCGCCGCGGCTACGGCGCGCGCGCCGTCCTCTTCGCTGGCAACGTTGCACTTCACGAACACGCCGCCCAGTTCCTTCGCGAGCGCGTTGCCGGCGTCCTCGTTGAGGTCGGCGATGACGACCTTGCCGCCTTCGCCCGCGATCAGCCGCGCGCTGGCCGCGCCGAGCCCCGACGCGCCGCCGGTGATGAGAAATACGGTGTCGCGGATCTGCATGTTTCGTCTCCTGTCGTTGTGGCTATGCCTTGCGCGGAGCGCACGCCCGCGCAAGGCTACGCAAAAACAAAGCGGGCCGGCTGACGTCGCGCCCCGAGCGGCCTCGGGAGTGCGGCGCCAGCCGGCCCGCAGGCAAACCAGCAAGGAAGCCGAAAGCGGCTTCGAATCGTGTTTTTAGCCGGAAGTCGAATCGCTTACTTGAGCGCTTCGAATGCGCGCTCGCGAATCTCGTCCACGCTGCCGAGGCCCGAGATCGCGCGATACTGCGGCGCCTTCAGGCCGTTTTCCTCGCCGCGCTTCGCCCAGTCGCTGTAATAAGCGATGAGCGGCTTGGTCTGGGCAACGTACACGTCCAGACGCTTGCGCACCGTTTCTTCCTTGTCGTCGTCGCGCTGAACGAGCGGTTCGCCCGTGACGTCGTCCGTCATCTCGACCTTGGGCGGATTGAACTTGACGTGATACGTGCGGCCCGAAGCCGGGTGCATGCGGCGGCCGCTCATGCGCGTGATGATCTCGTCGAACGGCACGTCGATCTCGAGCACGTAGTCGATGGCGACGCCCGCCTGCTTCATCGCTTCGGCTTGCGGCAGCGTGCGCGGGAAACCGTCGAACAGGTAGCCGTTCTTGCAGTCGGGCTCCTGAAGGCGTTCCTTCACGAGATTGATGATGAGTTCGTCGGTCACGAGTTCGCCCGCGTCCATGAATCGCTTTGCTTCCAGGCCAAGCGGCGTACCGGCCTTGACGGCCGCGCGCAGCATGTCGCCCGTCGAGATTTGCGGAATGCCGAACTTTTCCTTGATGAAGCTTGCCTGGGTTCCCTTGCCCGCGCCCGGGGCGCCCAACAGGATCAAACGCATGTGAACAATCTCCGATCTGTGTGAATTCTTGCGGCGCGGCGGCGGCCCCTGCACACGCGGCGGGGCGGCGTCGTCAGCGTCGTGCGTCTCCTCGCCGGTTTGCTCACGGCCGTCGAGGGCAGTGCTGGCGGGGCGACGGCCCGTCCCGCGCGGCTTTCGCCCGGTGTCCACGATTCTCACGGGACACGCGGCGGCGCTGCGGGATGGTGCCGAAAAGCGGGGAAACCCCGACGCACAAAGGCTTTAGACGGCTCGCGCAAACAATTGATTATGCCATGGGATTTTTGCCCCACGGACGGAATTAAGGCCGGTATAACGCCTGCACACGAGCGAGGTCGGCGGGCGTGTCGACGCCCGGCGCGGGTGCTTCGGCCGTCACGAGCACCGCAATGCGCTCGCCGTGCCACATCGCGCGAAGCTGCTCGAGCGCCTCGACCTGCTCGAGCGGCGAATGCGCGAGCGAGGGGTAGCTGCGCAGGAATTTCGCGCGATACGCATACAGGCCGATATGGCGATAAACGGTCGCGGGAGCCGGCGGGGCGGGCATTGCGCCGAGATCGAGGCGCGCCGGCGACCAGTGCGGCTGCCACGCGTCGCGCGCCCAGGGAATGGGCGCGCGCGAGAAGTAGAGCGCCATGCCCCGCGCGTCGAGCACGACCTTCACGACGTTCGGGCTGAAGATTTCGTCCGGCGCCGCGATGGGATGCGCCGCCGTGGCGATGGCGCATTCGGGGTGGGCGGCGAGGTGCGACGCAACGTCGCACACGAGCGCGGGGTCGATCAGCGGCTCGTCGCCCTGGACGTTGACCACGATCGTGTCGTCGCTCCAGCCGTAGTGCCCGGCCACTTCAGCGAGGCGGTCGGTGCCGGACGGATGATCGGCGCGCGTGAGCACGGCTTCGAAACCGTGCTCGCGGGCGGCGTCGAGCACCGTTTGGGCGTCGGAGGCGATCAGCACCTTCTGCGCGCCCGAGTCGCGCGCGCGCTCGGCCACGCGCACCACCATGGGCTTGCCGCCGATGTCGGCGAGCGGTTTGTTGGGCAGCCGCGTGGACGCGAGGCGCGCCGGGACGACGGCGATGAAGGGTTGCACGGGAGCGGTCATGGCCTTACGCAGCGCCCGGTCCGTGCGGATCGACCGGCGTGCCTTCCACGGTTTGACGCGCTTCGTCGACGAGCATGACCGGAATGCCGTCGCGGATCGGGTAGGCGAGCTTGTCGGCGTTGCAGATCAGCTCCTGCGCGGCGCGGTCATAGCTGAGCGGGCCCTTGCAGATCGGGCAGACCAGGATTTCAAGCAGACGAGCGTCCACGGAGTTTCTCCACAACCAGGGTAATGAGGCGATGATCGAGCGCGGCTTCCACGGGGACGACCCAGATGCGCGCGTCGTTCCAGGCCCCCAATTTTACTGCATCCTTTTCGGTGACCAGGATCGCGTCGGCGGTGACGTCGGCGAACGGGTTGGTGGCATAGGCGTAGTGGTCCGGCAGCGGCAGGGTGTGCGGCGCGAGGCCGGCCGCGCGCAGCGTCGCGAAAAAACGCTCCGGCGAACCGATGCCCGCCGCCGCCACGAGGCGCAGCGCGGCCTGCGATCCTTGCGCGCCGGGGCTTTGCCCCGGCGCGGCCGCGCCCGCGGCGAACTGCGCGAGCGGACGGCGCAGCGCCGGATTGGCTAGATGCCAGGCATCGCCGGGTTCGAGTTTGAGCGCGAACGTATCGGGCCAGGGCGGCAGCGTGCGCTCGAACGGATTGTTGACGAGCGTGGCGTCGCGCCGGCGCGAAAGCGGTTCGCGCAGCGGGCCCGCGGGCAGCAGAAAGCCATTGCCGCCGAGGCGATGGTCGAATACCACGATCTCGACGTCGCGCACGAGGCGGTAATGTTGCAGCCCGTCGTCGCTCACGATCACGTCGACGTCGGCATGGGCGCCGCACAAGGCCGTGGCCGCGGCTACGCGGTCGGGCGAAACCCAGACGGGCACGCCGGTGCGGCGGGCGATCAGCAGAGGTTCATCGCCGCACAGGCGCGCGGGCGTATCCGCCGTGACGGGCGTGGGGCGGGCGATTTTCGCGCCGTAGCCGCGCGACACCACGCCGGGCGAGAAGCCCGCCGCGCGCAGCGCCTCGACGAGCGCGATTACCGTGGGCGTCTTGCCCGTGCCGCCCACGGTCACGTTGCCGACCACCACCACCGGCACGCCCACGCGCACGCTCTTGAGCCAGCCCGCCGCAAAGGCGGCGCGCCGCGCGCCGCTTACGGCGGCGAACACAGCGGCGAGCGGCGTGAGCGCCCAGGCGAGCGGGCCACGGCGTTGCCAGGCGTGCGCAAACCGCGCTTCGAGGCGTTCCTTCAGACCGGAGACGGGGCCGCTCATCGGTTAGCTGCGCGGTTAATTGCGCGGCGAACGGCGGGGCGAATGGCGGGGCGAACTGCGGGGTGAACTGCGGGCAAAGCGCCGCACGCGGCATGCGGGAAGCAGACAGGCAAGGCGGCCATCGGGTCGGTTCTCCGGTTCCAGGTGAGCGACAAGGGAACCCGGCACTCTAGCGCGGGTAGGCGCCGCGCGGCAAGTTGCCGGGCCCGGCGTCCTTGCCGGCTGCGCGCAAACCGCGCGAAACGCGTGAAACGCGCGAAAAACCGCCGCTTGTGGATAACTTTGTGGAGAAGTCAGTGCCGGGAAGGCTGAAAGCCCCGTTATCCGGCCTCTCCATCGGCCTATCGGTATATTATGGAGATAAAAATCGTATAAAAATCAAAGAGATGGGCTGTTTTTCCTGCGTTTGCGGGCGGCGTGCGGTCATCTTGACGCATGACAGCGCCGATGTGGACACTTCGCGGGACTTGCGGGCCAGGTCTCATTCGTGCTGGACTACCGCCCCCCGAACGGTCTATCGTCTGTCCGGCTGATGTTTCTCCACACCCTTTCGCATGCTATCCGACCGCTTCTCCGCTTCCTCCGCGCCATCGGGCGACGTCGTCGTGCCGGTCTCCGCCCTCAACCGGGCGATCGCCTCGATGCTCGAGCGCACGTTCCCGCTTGCATGGATTTCCGGCGAAGTGTCCAACTTTACGCGCGCCGCGAGCGGCCACTGGTATTTCTCGATCAAGGACGCCCAGGCGCAGATTCGCTGCGTGATGTTCCGCGGCCGCGCGCAATACGCCGAATTCACGCCGCGCGAAGGCGACCGCATCGAAGTGCGCGCGCTCGTCACGATGTACGAGCCGCGCGGCGAACTCCAGCTCAACGTCGAGGCCGTGCGGCGCACCGGTCAGGGCCGCCTCTATGAAGCCTTCTTGCGACTGAAGGCGCAACTCGAATCCGAAGGGCTCTTCGACCCCGGGCGCAAGCGCGCGCTGCCCTCGCATCCGCGCGCCATCGGCGTGATTACGTCGATGCAGGCCGCCGCGCTGCGCGACGTGCTCACCACGCTGTGCCGCCGCGCGCCGCACGTGCCGGTGATCATTTATCCGGCGCCGGTGCAGGGCGCGGGCTCCGCGGAAAAGCTCACGGCGATGCTGGAAACCGCGAACGCGCGCAACGAAGTGGACGTGCTCGTGCTATGCCGTGGAGGCGGCTCGATCGAGGACCTCTGGTCGTTCAACGACGAAGCGCTGGCACGCGCGATCACCACGAGCGCCATTCCCGTGGTGAGCGGCGTGGGCCACGAAACCGATTTCACGATCGCCGATTTCGCCGCCGACGTGCGCGCGCCAACTCCCACGGGCGCGGCCGAACTCGTCAGTCCGCAACGCACGCTGTTGCTGCGCGACCTCGACCAGCGCCATACCGCGCTCGCGCGCGATTTCGGCCGTCTGCTCGAACGGCGCGCGCAGCAGCTCGACTGGCTGGCGCGCCGGCTCGTGTCGCCCGTCGAGCGGCTTGCGCAGCAGCGCACGCACTTGCGCCAGTTGACGATACGGCTCGCGTCGGCGGGCTCGCGTGCCAGCGCGGAGGCGCGCGCGCGCCTGAACGTCGTGCGGATGCGCTGGCAGCGCGCGCGGCCCGACGCCGCCGCTCAGCGCGCCCGGTTGGAGTCGCTCGAACGGCGCCTGGATGGCGCTTTCGCGCGCCAGCGCGAGCGCGAGGCGGCGCGCGTTTCGGAACTCACGGCGCGGCTCGAAGTGCTGAGCCCGCAACGCACGTTCGAGCGCGGCTATGCGGCGCTGCTCGACGCGCAAAGCGGCGCGGCCGTGCGCTCGCCCGCCACGCTCAAGCCCGGCAAGCGCCTCACCGTGCACCTTGCCCAAGGCAGCGCCGACGTTTCGCTCGCCGACGTCCAGCCGCGTCTCGCCGACGGTTTCTGAAAGGCGCGCGCAGTCAGGCGCGCTGCTTGCTGCACGAAAGCACCGGCTCAAACGCACGATCGCTCGCTGCCCGACGAAAAAAGCGCGGCAGCGAACGATCGTTGTTGCATTGCATGGAATGCGTTGCCCGAGCGCCATTGCATCGGCGAAAACCGCATTGCGGTTCATCCGCAAAAGCCCCGCCCAAACGATATCCGCCATAAAGGCCGCGCGTTTGCGGGGTTATTCCAACTCGCCTACAATCGAGTGCTCCATGCCGGCGACTATGTAGAACTTCACGCAGAACTCCCCATAACACGACGAAGGAACCGCATCATGTCATTTACGCTCCCGCCGCTGCCGTTCGCGAAGAATGCCCTCGCTCCGCATATGTCGGAAGAGACGCTTGATTACCACTACGGCAAGCATCACCAGGCTTACGTCACGAATCTGAACAACCTGATTCCGGGCACCGAATTCGAAAAGCTTTCGCTCGAAGAAATCGTCAAGAAGTCGTCGGGTGGCGTGTTCAACAACTCGGCGCAAGTCTGGAATCACACCTTCTTCTGGAACTGCCTCTCGCCGCAAGGCGGCGGCGCACCGTCGGGCGCGCTCGGCGACGCGATCAACGCGAAGTGGGGTTCCTATGACGCGTTCAAGGAAGCCTTTACGAAGGCTGCCGTGGGCAACTTCGGCTCGGGCTGGACGTGGCTCGTGAAGAAGGCAGACGGCTCGCTCGACATCGTGTCGACCAGCAACGCCGCCACGCCGCTCACGACCGACGCGAAGGCGCTCCTCACGATCGACGTGTGGGAACACGCTTACTACATCGATTACCGCAACGCGCGTCCGAAGTTCGTCGAAGCGTTCTGGAACATCGCAAACTGGGACTTCGCAGCGCAAAACTTCGCGTAATACGAAGCCTGTGTTGTACGCCGCACTCGCTGCGGCGCATGCAAAAAAGCCCTCGATGCGAATCGAGGGCTTTTTGTTTTGGCGCGAAGCTTTAGTGCAAAAGCGGTTTTACGCAAAGGCCGCGATGGTGTCCTGCGTCGTGCGCACGTGACCCATGTGCGGGAACAGCTTGTTGAACGAGAAGTGATGCATCTCTTCGTTCAGGCCGGAAGTGGCGTCCTCGACGAACACGAGCCTGAAGCCGAGATCGAACGCCGCGCGCGCGGTGGACTCGACGCCGAAGTTCGTCGCGATACCGCCGATCACGATAGTGTCGATGCCGCGGCGGCGCAGTTGCTGTTCGAGATTGGTGCCGTAGAACGCGCCCCATTGGCGCTTCGCGATGATCACGTCGCCGGCTTGCACGCCGATCTCCGGCACGAGTTCCGACGCTTCGTCCGGGGCGCGCGGCGTGTCGGGCGTGCGGCCTGGTGCGTCGGCGGGCAGGGCGAGCAGTTCGTTCAGGAGCACGTGAACCCAGACCACGGTGGCGCCCCTGGCGCGCAATGCGTCGGCGAGCGGCCGGGCGTTGGCCACGACCTGCGCGCCGCTATAGGGCGCGACCGGGCGGCTCACGATGCCGTGCTGAAGGTCGATCATCACGAGCGCCGTGGTGCGCGCGTTCAGTGAAAGTGCTTGCGTCATGGTTCACCTGTATGTGAGGATGGCTTCACATAATCATACACGAATATGAAGGAGGCTTCAGATATGGCGGCAGACCCGCTCGCGCGCAAGGAGGCGCAAAAAGAGGATCCGCGCGAAAACGCACGGCGCGTGCCGCGCCAGGAACGCGCGGCGCGCACGGTTGAGGCGCTGCTCGAAGCCGCAGGCGAAGCCTTCGCCGAACGCGGCTTCGAAGCGGCGACGATGACGCAGATCGCGCAGCAAGCGGGCGTTTCGGTGGGCGCGGCGTACCAGTACTTTCCGAACAAGGAGGCGCTGGCGCTGGCGCTGCGCAAGCGTTACGGCGACGAAATGGACGCGCGCTGGAGCGCGCTCATCGCCGCGCACGACGATGCCGGCAAGCTGCCGCTCGCGGAGCTGGTCGAGCGCCTGTTCGACCTGATGGTCGATCTGATGCACCACTATCCCGCATATTTGCCCCTGCTTTCCGTGCCGCTCGGCTTCAGGCGCGATGCGGCCGTGCGCAATCTGCTGCGCCAGCGTTTCACGGCGCTCTTTTTGCGCTATCAGCCTGCGCTTTCGCCCGACGACGCCTATCGCGTGGCCGAAGTCATGCTGCAAGTCATCAAGAGCCTCAATCCGCTCTACGCCGCAGCGAAACCGAAGGAGCGCAAGCTGCTGGTCGCCGAGTACAAGGGCGTGCTGGCAGCCTGGCTCGCGGTGCGGCTCGCTTAGGGCCTGTGACGAGCGTGAACAGGCCCTAGCGCAGCAGCGGTTCTTCGCGCGACTCGATCACGCGGTCGATCAAGCCATATTCCGCCGCGGCCCGCGCCGACATGAAGTTGTCGCGGTCGCTGTCCTGCGCGATCTGCTCGATGCTGCGTCCGGTGCGAGCGGCGAGCATCGCGTTCAGGCGCTCGCGCAGATAAAGGATTTCGCGCGCCTGCAGTTCGACATCGGCGGCGGTGCCCTGGCTGCCACCCGAAGGCTGATGGATCATGATGCGTGCGTTTGGCAGTGCGAAGCGTTTTCCATGCGCGCCCGCAGCGAGCAGAAACGAACCCATGCTGGCCGCGAAGCCGGTGCATAGCGTGGAGACGTCGGGCTTGATGAATTGCATCGTGTCGTAAATAGCGAGTCCATCGTAGACCGAACCGCCCGGCGAGTTGATATAGAGGCTGATGTCCTTGTCGGCGTTTTCCGCTTCGAGAAAGAGCAGTTGCGCGACCACGAGGCTCGCACTCTGCTCGGTCACCGGCCCGACAAGGAACACGATGCGCTCGCGCAGCAGGCGCGAGTAGATGTCGTAGGCGCGCTCGCCGCGCCCCGAGGTTTCGATCACGGTCGGGACGAGATTGAGCGCGCTCGGCGGCATTGCTGCATGATGGTGTGCGAAAGATGGCATGAGTGTCCTCGATGTTTTCTCGTTGGCGGCGCGATTGCGCCGCTCCTGCCATGACGGCCGGCGCGTGCGCCGCGTGACGAAAATATTTTTGCGCAGGGCTGTCACGTCGGCCTCGTGCCGAACGTCATGAGGGAAAGGACGCACGCGAACGCATGGCGAAGGAGCGAAGCGAATGACGCACGCGATCGACAAAATCGACACAATCGAAGCAGCCAGTCCGGCGGATGCCGGGCGCGCAGAAGCGGCGTGGACGGACGCGCGCCGCGCCGCCGCCTTCGGCGAGGCGCGCGGGCGGCTCATTGCGCTGGCCGCGCGCGTGCTGGGCAGCCGCGCGGAGGCGGAGGACGTCGTGCAGGACGCGTGGTTCCGCTGGCGCGACGCCGACGCGCCAGCCTTGCGCGCGCCCCAGGCGTGGCTCGCCACGGTCACGGTGCGTCTCGCAATCGACCGGCTGCGGCGTTTGCGCCGCGAGAATGCGGGCGCCAACGAGGTGGCAAGCGGGGCGGCGAGCGAGGCGGCGTGGCTCGACGACGCGGCGCCCTCGGCGGAAGAGGCCGGCTTGCGCGGGCGCCGCTTCTCGGACGCGTTGCTGCTCCTGCTCGAAAGGCTGGGGCCGCTCGAGCAGGCCGTGTTCGTGCTGCGCGAGGCGTTTGAGTGCGACTACGCGCAGATCGGCGCGCTCACCGGTTGCACGAGCGAACATTGCCGCCAGATCGTGCGGCGCGCCCGAGTGCGGCTCGCCCGCGAGGCCGCGACGCAAGCGGCTCCCGCGGACAAGGCGCGGCACGCGCGTACCGTCGAGCGGTTGCGCGACGTGCTGCATGCGCAGGACCGCGCGGGATTGATGGATTTGCTGGGCGTGACGGCAACGGCGCTGGTCGTGGCGAGCATGGCCGAAGCCGCGGACCCTGCTCGCGCGACACGGGAAGCGCCAACCGCGCGTGCGCTGCGCGCCGAGGCGCTGGCGCTGGACGGCCAGCCCGGCGTGGCGCTTGTCGCGCAGAATGGCGTGCTGGCGGCCTGGCTGCATGTGCGCGACGACCGTGACGGCTCGCCCGAGCCGGTCGTTTGCGTGGCGGCAATGCAGGAGGGTAGCGCGCTACAGGCGGCCAATGCGGCTTTCGGCGGCGAAGCGGTGCGCAAGCTGCTCGCCCGGCTTGCGGCGAGCGACGGCGCGGCGTGCGTCTCCACGCTTTCCGTCAGCGCTCGCGCGTCCAGCGCGCACGACTACACGACGATGCTTGCGCAACCGCTCGTACTGGCTTGAACGTTAGCCGCGCAAGGCCGCATCCCAGTTGATGTCGACGCACAGCACGTGCACGCCGTGTTCCGTCTGCACGGCCGCCGACGCCGTGACGCACAGGTGCGCCTCGTTGATCGACAGATAAGGAGGCGTGAACTGCACGCGGCCCGGCGCTTTCATCGCGCCGATGAAGTACGGCCGCCGCTCCCAGCTTGCGCCTTCCGAATGCAGGAGCGGCCGGAAGCGCTTGGCGCGTTGCGACGTGCGGCCGTCGGGCAGCACGTTGTCGCCGATCTGGCGGCCCGACGCATCGAGCAGAAAGCAGCGCGCCGTATCGTCGAGACCGAGCAGCGGCAGTGTGGCGTCGTTCATGTTCACGCCTTCGGCAAGCTGCTTTGCCGCCGCTTCGATGGCGCTCACGTACGGCGCGAGGCGCGCGGACTGCGAGCGCTCGCGCGCGGCCACGCGCTCGCGCAGGCGCGCCGATAGATCGTCCATGAGCTGCGCGGCCTTGGCCGGGGGCACCGGCTCGACGTCGGGCCGCGCGAAATACGCGCCCTGCACGAAGTCGGCGTTGCTTTCCAGCGCGATCAGCGCGTCGCGCTCGGTCGAGAGACCGCCCACGAGCACGAGTTGCCCCGACTCGTGCAGCATCGAGACGAGCCCCGGCAGCACCCGCTCGATGTGCGCGTGGCGGCTCGCCTGGGCGAGCAGGCTGCGGTCGAGCGTGACGATGTCGGGCCGTAGCTGCCACACGCGGTCGATGTTCGAATGCTTCGCGCCGAAGCCGTCGAGCGCGATCACGAAGCCCGCCTTGCGCAATCCGTCGATGATCTCCGCGAAGCGCGAATTCTCGCCGCCCGCCTGCTCCGACACTTCGAGCACCACGCGCTGCGGCTGCAGGCCGAGCGCCTTGAGCCCGGCGAGCAGGGCGTCGCCGTAGCTCGTGTCCATCAGCGCGGCCGGATGCAGGCTCAGAAAGAGCCATTCGTCATGCGAATCGAACGCGTTGAAGTTGCCCAGATGCAGCGATTCCGCGAGACGCCCCAGTTCGAGCAGGTCGCCGCGCCGCGCCGCCTGCGTGAACACCTCCTGCGACGGCGCCTGCTGACCCTGTTCATCGTGCGCGCGCAGCGAGGCGTGATAGCCGATCGCGCGCCGGTGCGCGACCGAAAACACGGGCTGGAACACGCTGAAGACGGTGTAGCCGCCGTACAGCACGGTGCGGCGGGCGCCTTCTTCGCCCGCGATGGGGCGCGACTGGAAGCCGGGAGGATCGATGTCGATCATGCTGGTCATTTCGTTTCGATGGCGCGCGGGACGGACGTGACGGGCGGAACGCGTGAGCGTCAAGTTTACAGGATAGGACAGCAAAAAGTATGCGAGTCCAGGCCCCGTGGCGAAAGCGCCGCGGGCTGGCGCCTGCGCTATTTCAGGACGGAGCGGCGAGGGTGCCGCGAGGGTGCCGGCTTGGTGCCTGAAACCCGGCGCGAACGCCGGCGACGCACGGCCGCGAGGCGCGCCGCACCGTCGCGGTGCGCGCGGCAGCGGCGCAGGCTCAGTGCAGTCTCGGGTTTGTCAGGTGCGCTCGGACGGGTCGGTTTTCTTCGCCGTGCGCCGCACATCCGAAGAAAGCTGCGCGAAGATCCACGACGACCCCGCCGTGATGATGCCCACGCAAATGAACGTCGCATGGAACGACGGAATCACGTTCTCGCCGGTCTTGTGACTCATGATGCCCGTGAAGGTGGTGAGCAGCGCGCCCGCGACGGTCACGCCGAGACTCATCGAAAGCATCTGCACGAGCGAGAAGAGGCTGTTGCCGCTGCTCGCGCCGCCCGTGCCGAGATCCTTGAGCGTGAGCGTGTTCATCGCCGTGAATTGCATCGAGTTCACCGCGCCGAAAATCGCCAGTTGCGCGATGCGCATCCACAGCGGCTCGCCCGGTGTGGAGAGCGCGAAGCTCGCCATCATGAGGCCCACGAGCACCGTGTTCGCGACCAGCACGCTGCGGTAGCCGTAGCGCATGATGAGATAGGTGACGAGCCGCTTGGAGAACATGCCCGCCGCGGCCGTGGGCAGCATCATGAGGCCGGCCTGGAAGGCGGTGTAGCCGAGCGCCACCTGCAAAAGCAGCGGAATCAGATACGGCATCGCGCCGCTGCCGATGCGCGCGAACAGGTTGCCGAGCAGTCCCACGCTGAAGGTGTGGATCTTGAAGAGATCGAGCGAAAAGATCGGCTGCGGCGTGCGCACCGCGTGCAATCCGTAGGCCACGAACGCGGCGAGCGAGAGGATGAAAAGCACGAGCACGGTGGCGTGCTGGATGCCGAATTCGCTGCGCCCGTCGAGCGCGAACGAAATGGCGAGCATGCCGATGACGAGCAGCAGGTAGCCCGGCAGGTCGAAGCGCGGCGTGTCGGGGTTGCGGCTGTCGGGCATGAAGATGAAGGTGGCGATGCAGCCCACCACGCCCACCGGCACGTTGATGAGAAAGATCCAGTGCCACGAGGCGATCTGCACGAGCCAGCCGCCGAGCGTCGGGCCGATGAGCGGGCCGATCAGCCCTGGAATCGCCACGAACGAGAGTGCGGGCAGATAGCGCTCGGCGGGAAACGTGCGCAGCACGGCGAGCCGCCCGACCGGCAGCAGCATCGCGCCGCCCACGCCCTGCGCGACGCGCGAGGCCACGAGCTGATTCAGCGTATGCGCGCTCGCGCACAGGAGCGAGCCGAGCGCGAACACGAAAATCGCGCCGAGAAATACGCGCCGGGTGCCGAGTTTGTCCGCGAGCCAGCCCGATACGGGAATCATCACGGCCATCGTGAGCGAGTACGCGATCACGACCGATTGCATGCGCAACGGCAATTCGCCAAGACTCTTCGCCATTGCCGGCAGCGCCGTATTGACGATGGTCGAATCGAGGGTCTGCATGAAGAAGCCGGTGGCGACGAGCCACAGCATCACGGACAACGAGCGGGGCGACGGGGCGTTGCTGGACGCAGCGATGGATTCGGACATGGGGCAGGAGAGGGGCGCGCAGGCAAGCGCCATTGTAGGGAAAATGGCGTGCGCGCGCAGACGGCACGGCACGGGGCGCAGCCTGTCCACCGCGCCCGCCGCGCTAGTGTGCTATTCGCCGAGACGCGTTGCCGCCGCGAAGAACGCCTGGGCGCGCGGATCGAGCGTGAGCGCCACGTTGATACGGATCCACGGGCTCGCCTCGCCGTGCGGGCGGAAGTGGCTGCCCGGCGACACCGCCACGCCGAGCGGCTCGCCGCAGGCCGCGAGCCGCGTGGAATCCTCCACGTGCGGCACGCGCGCCCAGACGAACTTGCCGCCCGTCTGCGCATACCCGCGCGCCGCCGGTGCCGCCGACACCGGGCCCCCGAACAGTTCCCACCCATGCGCTTCGAGCGTGCGCGTGGCCGACCCTTGCGCCTCGGCGATGCGCCGTCGCAGCCGCTCCAGGTATTTGCGGTACGCGCCCCGTTCCAGCAGCGTGGCGGCGACGGCCTGCGTGAAGCGCGAGCCGCTGATGGTGGTCAGCGCCTTGATGGCCGCGAGATCGCGCACGATCGCCGGGCTGGCCACCACGTAGCCCACGCGCAGCGCCGAGGAGAGCGTCTTCGAGAGGCCTCCCACGTACACGACGTGTTCGAACTGGTCGAGCGCCGCGAGGCGGTCGGTGGGATCGGCCTGGAAATCGGCGTAGATGTCGTCTTCGACGATCGTGAAGCGGTGCTCCCGCGCAAGCTGCAGCAAGCGGAACGCCACGGGCGGCGAGATCGTCGAGCCGGTCGGGTTGTGGAACACCGTGTTGACGAAGAACGCGCGCGGGCGGTGTTCGGCGAGCATCGCGTGCAGATGGTCGAGATCGGGGCCGCTCGCCGTGCGGCGGATGCCCACGAGGCGCACGCCGTGCAGCTTGAGCAGCCCGTACAGGTTGTAATAGCCGGGGTCTTCGACGAACGCCGTATCGCCGGGCTTGAGCATGTAGCGCATGAGCAGGTCGAGGCCCTCGCTCGCGCCTTCGGTAACCAGAATCTGCTGCGTCCCGGCGACGATGCCGAGCGGCGCGAGCCGGTTGCGCAAATGCTCGCGCAGCGTGGCGTCCCCCGTTGGCGTGCCGTAGTCGACTAGGCTCGCCGGGTCGCTGCGCGATACGTGGCGAATGGCCTGGCCGAGCGCGTCGATATCGCGCCACGCCTGGGGGATCGAGCCGCTGTCGAGCTGGAGCGATTCGTCCGCGCGTTCGAGCTGGTTGAGCAGATGTCCGGATTCGTCGGCGGCGTTCGTAAGGTCGCACGTGCCCATGCCGGACAGCCCCGCGCGCGCGTGCTCGCTCACGTAGAAGCCCGAGCCGTGGCGCGAGTCGAGATAGCCGAGCGAGACGAGCCGGTCGTAGGCCTCGATTACGGGAAAGCGGCTGATAGCGTAATCGGCGGCGAACTGGCGGATAGACGGCAGGCGCGAGCCCGCGTGCGCCGCGCGCGAACGGATCCAGGTTTGCACGCCGGTGACGATCTGGTCGGTGAGCGGCACGTCGCTCGCGCGGTCGAGTTCGAGTTTCATATGGGCTCGCTGGTGTCTTGCTGAAGCGGCGGGTGACTGTCCGGTTTTTTCACTGCACAGTTCCAGATGAACTGTTCGGAACTGTGCATGGGACCGTCCTTTACTGACCGCAATAATGCGCTTACCGGGAAGTCGCTTCAAGTCCTTGGCAGCGAGCCTTCCGGCGGCCGTCCGGGGTGATCGGCGGCCAGTCTGCAAGGAGCACGGCCATGCGCGAAATCCGAATCTTCGAACTGGAACACGGCGAGCCCGTCGAAACCTGGCGGCTCGCTCAGGCAATGCAATTGCACGTGAGCGAGGGTGAACTCTGGCTCACGATCGCAGGCGACGCGGGCGACTACTGGCTGCGCGCCGGCGAGTCGATCGGGCTCGCGGCGGGCGTGCGCGTGCACGTGAGCGCGGGCCGCGACGGTGCGCGTTTCGTGCTGGCGCTGGGCGGCGCAACCGCCGATGCGCCGGCGTGGACGATCGCGCCAGTCGACGTGGAACGCGTACGCGCGGCGGGGGCGAGCGGCGTTGCGGTGCGCGTTGCCGAGGCGTTGCGCGGGTGGGCGCAGCGCGGGCAGTGGGGTGCGCGAGCGGCGAGTTGAGCTTGCTGCTCGTGTTAGGCGAGGTGCCTCGCACCGTTGCGCATATCGCCCGCCGTTTCTCCCACGTAGCGAGCGCGCGGGCGTATGAGCCGCCCATCGGCGGTCTGTTCCAGCGCGTGCGCAATCCAGCCCGTCACGCGGCCCGCGGCGAACAGCGTAAACGCCGCGCCGCGCGGCAGCCCCAGCACGCGCTCGATCGCTGCGAGTGCGTAGTCGAGCGTCGGACGCGCGCCGCTCGTTTCGGCCACGGCCTGGGCGAGCGCGTCGACTTCGTCCATCGGCGAGCGCGCGGGCGCGCGTTGCGCCAGCAGGTCCAGCAACAGACGCGCGCGCGGGTCGCCATCGGGATAAAGCGGATGGCCGAAGCCGGACAGCGGCACAGCCGCGCCGAGTTCGTCGGGCGCGAGACGGCTGGCCAGATAGCGATGCAGGTCGTCGGCGCGCGCGGCTTCGTCGAAGAGCGCGGCCACGCGCATGGTCTCGCCGCCGTGGCGCGGCCCGGCCAGCGCGGCCAGGCCGCCCGTTGCCGCGCCGAACAGATGCGTGCCGGTCGAGGTGATGCAGCGCACCGTGAAAGTCGAGGCGTTCAGTTCGTGGTCCGCGCACAGCACGAGCGCCGCGCGCAGCAGGTCGGTCTGCGCGCGCGAGCGCACGCCCCACGCCTCGCCTAGCTGGCGGTGCAGCGGCTCGCTCGACGGCGCGGCCGAAACGAGCGCCGCCGCGAGCAGGCGCATGAGCATCGCACCGGTATCGATTTGCGCGTCGCGGCCTTGCGCCCAGATGCGCGGCATTTGCGCGGCTGCGGCGGGCAACAGCACGAGCGCGCGTTCGAGCGGCGTGTGTCCGCTCCAGATCTTCAGCCATGCCGACCATTGAGCGGCCGCGATGGGCGCTTCGGGCGCCTGCAGCACGCGGCGCGGCGTGCATTGCCAGAGTCGCGCCGCGACTTCTTCAAGCGAGGCCTCGCGCGCGAGCGCGATGGCGTCCTCCCCGCGATAGAAGAGCTTGCCGTCGGCGATTAGCGTGATCGACGATTCGAGCACGGGCACGCCCCAGTCGAGCACTTTCTGCGCAACCTTGCCCGCGCGCTTGCCATCGGCCTTGCGGCGCGCGAGACGCCTTACTTCGGCGGCGTCGTAGCGGTTGTGGCGGCCATGGGGCGAGGGCGCCGAAGCGATGAGTCCGCGACTCACATACGCGTAAAGCGTGGCCCGGCTGATGCCGAGTTCGGCGGCGGCTTCCTGCGCGTTCATATAGCTGGACATGGTGGCTCGCCTCCCGGAACCGGAGAAATCAATCTATGTTGATCATGATAATCAAGATTGATCCCGGATTCGAGCGGCGCGAGGATTCGTGACATCACTTCTCTCGCACAAGGACTTCACGCCATGACGCCACGCGACGCCCTCGAACACCTCTGGATGCTGGCGGGCTGCGATCCGTCCGCGCTCGACTGGCTCGACATGCAAGGCCGCGATCCGGGTTTGCCGTCGATCTTTCGCGTGGGTACGCTCGCGGCGGCGAGCATAGGCGCGGCGGGCCTCGCGGCCGCGCAACTGCACGCGTTGCGCACGGGCCGCACGCAACGCGTGGCGATCGACGTGCGCCGGGCGCTGGCCGCGTTTCGCAGCGAGCGTTATTTGAGCGTGGACGGCAAGCCGCCCACGGAACTGCGTCACCCGGTGACGGGCCACTTTCCGACCGGCGACGGCCGCTGGGTTCAACTACACGCGAACTTCCCCCATCACCTCGCCGGCATCCTGCGCGTGCTCCAGTGCGCCGACGACCGCGACGCCGTGGCGCGCGCGATCCTCGGCTGGGAAGGCGTGGCGCTCGACGACGCGCTCGCGCAAGCGGGCCTGTGCGCCGCGCTCGTGCGCACGCCGCGCGAATGGGCCGCGCACGAACAGGCCGGGGCGGTGGCGAGCCTGCCGCTTTTCGAGATCGAGCGTATCGGCGATGCGAGCGCCGAAGCGCCGCCAGCGGGCGAGCGCCCTCTGGAAGGCGTGCGCGTGCTGGACCTCACGCGCATCATCGCGGGGCCGGTGGCGGGGCGCACGCTCGGGCAACATGGCGCGGACGTGCTGCTCATCAACGGCCCGCATTTGCCGAACATTGCGCCGCTCGTGATCGACAACGGCCGCAGCAAGCGCTCGGCCACGCTCGACCTGCGCGACGAAGCCGCGTGCGAGCAGTTGCGCGCGCTGGTTCGGGGCGCCGATGTGTTCGTGCAAGGCTACCGCCCGGGCGCGCTCGCGGCGCGCGGCTTCACGCCTGAAGCGCTCGCGCAGTTGCGGCCCGGCATCGTGTGCGTGTCGATCAGCGCGTATGGGCATCGCGGGCCGTGGCGCGAGCGGCGCGGCTTCGACAGCCTTGTGCAGTCGGCGAGCGGCATCGTGTGGGCCGAGAGCGTCGCCGCGGCGAAACACGGCAATGGCGCAGCAGGCGCGCCGCCGTTCACCGCCGCGCGTCCGCTGCCGTGCCAGGCGCTCGATCACGCCACGGGCTATCTCGCGGCGTTCGGCGCGATGGTCGCGCTCGCGCGGCGCGCACGCGAAGGCGGCAGTTGGCACGTGCGCCTTTCGCTTGCGCAAACGGGCCGCTGGCTGCAGACGATGGGCACGCTCGAAGACGGTCAGCAGGCCCCCGAAGTGGGCGCCGCCGACCTCGCCGATTGTCTGGAGGAAATGGATTCGCCGTTCGGGCGCGTGCGCGCGGTGGCGCCCGCCGAGCGGCTCGAACTCACGCCCGCGTTCCATGCGCGGCCGCCGGTGCCGATCGGCAGCGATGCGCCGGTGTGGGGTGACCAGGCGGCTGCGTGCGCCTGAACCGCGAGCTACTTGCGCAATTCCGCGACGAAATCGTAGTAGTCGTTGCGGCAGTACGTGTCGGTGAGTTCGATGGCGCGCTGATCGGCGGTATAGCCCACGCGCGTGATGAGCAGCAGCGCCTCGTTGGGCGCGATGCTCATCTGCCGGGAGATTTCCTCGCTCGCGTTGACGGCGCGAAAGTGTTGCAGCGCGCGCACGATCGAAAGACCGCGCTGTTCGAGAAAGCTGTAGAGCGAGTCGCCGATCGCGTTCGGATCGGGAATCAGCGCGGCGGGGAAGGTGGAGTTCTCTACAGCCATGACGATGCCGTCGGCGAGACGCAGGCGCTTCAGGCGCGTGACGGCGGCCGCGGGCGAGAGGCCGAGCTGGATCACCTCGTCGCGGCTCGCGGGCTGGATTTCGCGCGACAGCCAGCGCGAGCTGGGCGTGAAACCGCGCTGGCGCAGCATCTCGCTGAAGCTCGTGAGGCGCGAGAGCGGGTCTTCGATACGCGGCGTGATGAAGCTGCCCGCGCCTTGCGTGCGGCGAATCAGTCCCTGCTCGACGAGCAGCGCGATCGCCTTGCGCGCCGTGATGCGCGAAACGCCGAGCGATTCCGCGAGTACGCGCTCGGAAGGCAGGGCTTCGCCCGCGTTCCAGCGATTGTCGTGAATCGCGACGCTCAGCTTGCGTGCGAGCTGCAGATACAGCGGCGTGTCGTTGTCCGGGTCCGGGCGCAGGTCGCGCCAGCGGTCTTCCGTGGGTGCGTTCATGGGAGGCAGGCATGAAAGGCGAACGGCAATTTTATGTCATCGGCGTGCAATCACGGAAATGAACGGGTTGCGAGAGTGCGTATGACCGCATTGCGCGCGAGGCGATACACTGGCCGTTCGTTCCAGCGCGCAAAGGGTGATCATGTCGACCTATATCGCAAGCGTCGCATTGCCGGACGGCGAACGCATTCCAAAGCTCGGACAGGGCACGTGGGAAATGGGCGAGCGCAGCGCGCATCGCGCCGCGGAAATTGCCGCGTTGCGCGAAGGCGTGGCGCTCGGCATGACGCTCATCGACACCGCCGAGATGTACGGCGACGGCGCGACCGAGCGCCTTGTCGGCGAAGCCTTGCAGGGCTTGCGCGACGACGTGTTTCTCGTGAGCAAGGTTTATCCGCACAACGCGAGCCGCGGCGGCGTCGCGCGCGCGTGCGAGGCGAGCTTGAAACGGCTTGGCACCGACCGCCTCGATCTCTATTTACTGCACTGGCGCGGCGGCGTGCCGCTCGAAGAGACGATCGAAGGGTTCGAGGCGCTCGTGCGCGCGGGCAAGATCCGGCACTGGGGCGTGAGCAACTTCGACACCGACGACATGGAAGAACTGTTCGCCGCGCCCGGCGGTAACGCGTGCGCGACCAACCAGATCCTCTACAACATCGCGCGGCGCGGCGCCGAATTCGACCTGCTGCCGTGGAGCGCCGCGCATCGCATGCCGGTAATGGCGTATAGCCCCGTCGATCATGCGCGCTTGCCCAAACGTTCGCCGCTTGACGACATTGCTCATGCGCATGGCGTGTCGGTGTATCGCGTGGCGATGGCGTGGGTGCTGGGTCAAGAGGGCGTGTGCGCGATTCCGAAGGCGGGGCGCGTGGAGCACGTGCGGGACAACCGTGCCGCGCTCGATCTCGTGCTCGATGCCGCAGAACACGCGGCGCTCGACGCGTATTTCAAGCCGCCGCGCAGCAAGCGCGCGCTGGAGATGCTGTAGCGCGCGAGTGTAGTAACGCGCTTATCGCGCGCTTATGACCCGCGCCGGCGTATCGCGAGAAGACAGAGGGCGTGGGTATCCGGCGACGCCACGCGCATCGCGCATCCGGCGACCGGCCCACGGCGGCGGTGCCCGGCCGGGGGACCGGGACGCCGCCGCCGACGCCAGGACTGGCGCGCCTGGCCGTCGCGCCAGATCGGGGTGGCTGCTGCGGTCTGCCTGCACCGCCGTACAGGCTCAATGACCGCTGCCATGGCCGCCACCGTGTCCGCCGCCGTACCCGCCGCCCGGGCCGCCCGACGGTCCACCCTTGCCGAATCCACCGCCGAATCCGCCGAAACCCCCGCCAAAGCCGCCACCGAATCCGCCTGCGGGGCCGCCCGAAGGGCCACTTGCCGATCCGCCGTGGCCGCCGCAACCACAGCCGCTCGAACTGCCGCCGCCGCTGTTGCCACCGCCATTGTTGCCGCCGCCGTTGTTTCCACCGCCGCTGTTGCCGCCGCTGTTTCCACCGCCGCTGTTGCCCCCGCCGCTGTTGCTGCCGCCGCTATTGCCACCGCCGCTATTGCCGCCGCCGCTGTTGCCACTGCCGCTGTTGCCGCCGCCGCTGTTGCCACTGCCGCTGTTGCCACCGCCGCTGTTGCCACTGCCGCTGTTCCCACCGCCACTGTTGCCGCCGCCGCCCTTGCCACCGCCGCCTTTCCCGCCGCCGGAATTGCTGGAACCGCCTCCCGAGCCGCTCGGTCCCGTTCCTCCTACGCTGGAACTGCCGCTGCGGCCAAGGCCGCCCGTGCTGGCCGTAGCGGCGCCCGCAGCGCCGCCGCTGCTTCCGCTGCCGCCAGCCGACGAACCCGAGCCGCCATGGCCGCCGCCGCCGTTGCCCCGAAAACACGCGCCGCCTGTGGGACGGCTAATGCAATCGTTCGGCGCGAATACGGTGGAAACGTCGCTCGCCAGGATATCTGAATCGGACTCCGAATCAGTTTTCGACGAGGTGCCCACGGCAGGCGGTTGCCCGGCAACCGGCGCGCCGAAAGCGCCGAACCCCTCGGCTCCGCTCGCCGGCAAAGGCGCGTCGGCGAGCAGGATCACGGGATTGATGGTGTCGTCTGCGGCGTGGGCGGCGATCGCGGGGAACATCACGCCCGCGCTCACCGCACACATGCCTGCTCCCCGTCTTATCCAATAGCAGTACTGATGAATGTTCGTCTTTTTCATCTTGTTCTCCCCGCGAGACGGCAGCGCGATGCACTGGCGTTTCTCATGCCCCCAAACAAAAGGCACCCGGTCGGGCCGCGCGCAGGGTGACCGGTTTGTGCAGGACTGCTTGTGGATTGTCGAGGCCCATGGCGTGGGACGGCAGATTACAAGCGCGTCGAGCGGCCGGTCATCCTTCCGCCCGGTGCGACGACCCCGCGCGTGTCGGGGTGAATCGCACTGGATTGCAGCGGCCGGATGCCTGTTGTCGATGTAGCCAGTTTTGTGCCATCGGCCGTGGAAGGGCGCGCAGGGTGGACTTAACAATTGATGTGCCGTCCGCGTGACGCAAAAAACGCGAAAAACGTTACGGCGATGAAACGCACGCGCCGAATGGCGCGTGTCCACGTTGCGAAAGCGGACAGCGCAACGAACCGCGCGGCGCTGTGCGCGCTATTGCATCGTCGGCACCTGCGGCAACACCTCAGGTCGCCGCTTGCGTGACCGTGGTGCCGCGCTGTTGAGCGCGCAATTCGTCTACAGGAATGTGGCAGAGAATGCGATGGCCGCCGCCCGCATCGGCTAGCGGCGGGGGCGTTTCGTCGCAAATAGCGCCGAGCTTGCGCGGGCAGTGCGCGCTGAAAATGCAGCCGCGCCGCGTGGATTGCGCGCCGTTTGCCGACGCTGCGCCGAGCGCGCGCGCGGCCAGCAGCGTTTCCGTATACGGATGCCATGGGCCGTCGAACACGGCGCCGGCCGGACCGCTTTCCACGATGCGGCCCGCGTAGAGCACGACGATGCGATCGGCGAGATAGCGCACGACATCGAGGTCGTGCGAGATGAACAGGTAACTCACGCCGCGTTCGCGCTGCAGTCGCGCGAGCAGGTTGAGAATCGCGGCTTGCACCGAGACGTCGAGTGCCGACGTGGGTTCGTCGCAGATCACGATGCGCGGCTCGCCCGCGAACGCCTGGGCAATTGCCACGCGTTGCTTGAGGCCGCCCGAAAGTTGCCGCGCGCGCGCCACGAGATAACGAGCGGGCACGCGCACGGATTCGAGCAGGCCCGCGATACGCGATCCGTCCGAGGTCTCGTCGTGCGGCCGTGCCAACGCACGCTCGATCAGTCGCTTCACGGGCAGTGCGCGGTTGAGCGAGGCATCCGGATGCTGGAAGACGACGCGCAGCGCCGCGCGCTCGCTGGCGCGACGCCGCGCGACGTGCGCGTTGAGGCGTTGGCCGTCGAGTTCGACTGCGCCGCCCGCATCGGGCGCGTGCAGGCCGAGCAGCATGCGCGCGAGGGTCGTCTTGCCGCTCCCCGATTCGCCGACGAGGCCGAGCGTTTCGCCCGCATGCAGCTCGATCGATACGCCGTCGAGCGCGCGTACGGCTTGCGCGCCGTGTCCGAAGGTGCGCGAGACGTCGAGCGCGCGCAACACGACGCGCGGTTCCGCTTCGCCGTTCGCTGGGCCATCGCCCGAAGTTTGCGAGCCATTGCCAATCAGATTGCCGAACGGCAACTCGATTGCGCGTTCGTGATAGTGGCAGCGTGACATCTGCTCGCCGTGCGGCGACGTCATGCGATGCGGCGGGGGCGCTTCCACGCGGCAACGCGCGTCGGCGAGGCGGCAGCGCGGCGCATAGATGCAGCCGGGCGCGCTCGCGCCGGGCGCGGGCAACTCGCCCGGAATGGTGTCGAGCGCGCCTGCATGCTTGTTTCGTCCGTGCGCGGGCAAGCAGCGCAGCAGCCCCACGGTGTACGGGTGCCGCGCGCGCTCGAATACGTCGCGCGTGGCGCCTTCCTCGACCAGCCGCCCCGCATAGAGCACACCCACGCGTTCGCACATGCGCCCGATCACGGCGAGGTCGTGGCTGATCAGAAGCACCGCCATGCCCAGTTCGGCGCGCAGCTTCGCGATAAGGTCGAGCACCTCGGCCTCGACGGTGGCGTCGAGGCCCGTGGTCGGCTCGTCGAGGATCAGGAGCGCGGGGTTCGATGCGAGCGCCATCGCAATCACCACGCGCTGCTGCATGCCGCCCGAAAGCTGATGCGGATAGCTCGCCAGCACGCGGCCCGGATCGGCAATGCGCACGCGTTCCAGCATCGCGTGCGAGCGTGAGCGCGCCGTGCTTGCATCGGCGCCTGCGGCTTCGAATGCTTCGTTCAACTGACGAGCAATGGTAAGCGTGGGATTGAGCGCGCTAGCGGGGTCCTGATAGACCATCGAAACGGCGTTGGCGCGCAGCGTGCGCAGGCTCCCGGCGTCGAGCGCGAGCACGTCTTCGCCCGCGATCGCGATGCGCCCCGCCTTCACGCGGCCGTTGCGCGGCAGGTAGCGCAGCGCGGCGAGCGCGACCGTCGACTTGCCGCAGCCGGATTCGCCCACGAGCCCGTACGCTTCGCCGCGCCGGATGCGCAGCGAGACGTCGGTGAGCACGTCCCGGTCGCGCCCGCGCACGCGATAAGCGACGGTGAGGCCGACGAGCGCGAGCGCGTCGTCGTCGCGCGGCGCGCTGAAGGTAGCAAGCGCGGGGCGTGGGGAAGCGGGGCGGTTCACGATTGGAGCACCTCGCGCAGGCTGTCGGCGATCAGGTTCACGGCCACCACGAGCGAGGCGATGGCGATGGCGTCGAACGTCACGGTCCACCACGCGCCGCCCGCGAGCAGCGTGTACGATTCGGCGAGCGCGAGCCCCCAGTCGGCCGACGGCGGCTGGATGCCGAAGCCGAGGAACGAGAGCGTCGCCACCGCGAAGATCGCGTAGCCGAGGCGCACCGTCGCCTCGACGGCGATGGGCGGCCAGACGTTCGGCAGGATCTCGGTGAACATCACGGAGAACGCGTTCGCGCCGCGCAAACGCGCCGCCGCTACGTAGTCGAGATGACGCTCGGCGAGCACCGCCGCGCGCACCGTGCGCGCGATGAGCGGCGCGAACGTAATGCCGATCACGAGCACCACGGCGAGATTCGATGCGCCCACGGCCGCGAGCACGAGGAGCGCGACGATCACGAGCGGCAGCGCGAGCACGGCGTCGAGCGTGCGTGCGACGAGCGTACCGAACGCGCCTTCGAAATAGCCCGTGACGAGCCCCAGCGCCGCGCCCGCGAGCGTGCCGACGAGCGTGGCGAGCGGCGCGATCGTGAGGATGTCGCGCGCGCCGACTATTACGCGCGAACAGATGTCGCGTCCGAGTTGATCGGTGCCGCACCAGTGCGTGCGGTCGGGCGGCAGGAGCGAGCTGAGCGGGTCGGACGCATAGGCGTCGTGCGGTGCGAACCACGGTCCCGCGAGTGCGCAGACGATCCACCACAAGAGGATCAGCGCGCCCGCGACGAACGAGGGCGAACGCAGCAGCAGATGCAGCGTGTCGCGCAGACGCGTGTCGGCGAGCGCTTCCTGGCCCGGCGGTTGCCCGTCGGGCGATTCGCCGTCTGGAGACATTGCTTCGGAGGCCATATCGTTCATGCGCCGCCTCGCGAGCGCAAGCGTGGGTCGAGCAGCGCGTGCAGCGCGTCGGCGGCAAGATTGGCGAGTGTGTAGACCGCGCCCACCGCGAGCACGCCTGCTTCGAGCAACGGGAAGTCTTTGGCTTTCGCGGCGTTGAAAATCAGCGAGCCGATGCCCGGATAGCGGAACAGCGACTCGACCACGACGAGCCCGCCGATCAGATACCCGAGCTGCGTGGCCGCCACCGTCACGCTAGGCAAGAGCGCGTTGCGCAGCACGTGGCGCACGATCACGACGTGGCTCGGCAGCCCCTTGAGAATCGCGGTGCGCGTGTAGTCGGCGTCGAGCGCCGTGATCGTGCCCGCGCGCGCGATGCGCGCGAGATAGCCGAAGAACACGAGCACGAGCGGCAGCACGGGCAGCACGAGATGGCGCAGTTGTTCGAGGACGCCCGCGCCGCTGGGCGCGGTCGCTTCGATGGGTAGCCAGCGCAGCCACACGCCGAAGATGAGGATCAGCACGATCGACGAGACGAACTCCGGCACGGCGCTCGCGCACAGGCCGCCCGTGCTGATCGCGCGGTCGATCATGCGGCCTTCGTTGAGCGCCGCCCATACGCCGCCCGCAATGCCGAGCGGCACCACCACGACGAACGCGAGCAGCCCGAGTTTCGCCGACTGCAGGAGCGCGTCGCCCACGAACGGCGCCACGGGCTGCTTGTAGCTCCACGACATGCCGAAGTTGCCGCGCAGCGCGTGCGTGATCCACGAAACGTACTGGTCGAGCACCGGCCGGTCCGCGCCCAGTTCGTGATTGAGGGCGGCCACGGCGCGCGCGTCGGCCAGGGGCCCGAGCACGGCGCGGCCAATGTCGCCGGGCAGCAACTGGCCGCCCGCGAACACGAGCACCGAGAGCAGCCAGAGCGTGAAGATCGCCCAGACGGCGCGCCGGGCAAGAAAGCGCGCGATGCCCGGGCGCGGCGCGAAGGCGCGCGCGGTGCCGATCGGGTTCGACCCGGTCGGGCTCGGCATGGGCGGGAGCGGAGTTGCCATCGGACTTCCGTTTCGGTGGCGCCAGGGCCTCTTCAGGCGGCGAGCGTCGCGCGGTCGAAATAGAGCTGGGCGAGCGCCGTGAAGCGCACACCCGAAAGCGCGGCGCGCTGCGCGATCAACTGATCGTAGAAGTACGGGATGATCACGGGCGTTTCGTCGAGCAGCAGCTTCTGGATCTGCCTCGCCACCTGCTTCTGGGCCGCCACGTCGAGCGTCGCCGCGAACTGCGCGACCAGCTTGTCGTACTGCGCGTTGCGAAAATGCGCAGCATTCCACGTGCCGCCGGAGGTGAGCGGCGCGTTGAGAAACACATTCGGCACGCCCCGGTGCCCGTAGTCGGTAATGCCGAGCGGCGAGTCGAGCCAGTCCGATTTGCCGAACGTGCCCGCGCCGTAGTACTGCGACTGGCTTTCCACCTTGAGCGCGATGCGAATGCCCACTGCCTTCGCCGCGTTCTGCACGACCACGGCGAGGTCCGGTATCTCCATGTACTTCTCGGTGGTGAGCGTCACGTCGAAGCCGTTGGCCACGCCCGCCTGCGCGAGCAACTGGCGTGCCTTCGCGACGTCGAGCTTGCGCTGGGGCACGTCGGTCGCCGTGGAGGGGAAGATGGGCGCGAACGGGCTATCGTTGCCCAGCACGGCGCGGCCCTTGAAGAGCCCGCGCACGAGCACGTCGCGATCGAGCGCAAGCGCCAGCGCCTGACGCACGCGCTTGTCCTTGAACGTGGGCGAGTCGTTGCGCATGTGGATCTGGCGATGCGCGCTGGAGCGCACGCCGATCACCTTGAAGTCGGGATTGTTCAAAATGCCGATGCCGCCCTGCACGGTGAAGGTGCCCATCACATCGGCCTGGTGGCCTTGCAGCGCGAGCAACTGCGCCTGCTCGTCGGCGTAGAACGCGAACTCCACGCGCGCGGGCAGCGCCTTGTCGCCCCAATAGCCGGGATTGCGCACGAAGCTCGCGCCGCGCCGCGCTTCGAACTTGTCGAGCTTGAACGGCCCCGTGCCGATAAAGCTCTTTTCGTAATTGCCCGCATAGTTGGCGGGCAGCATGATGGCGTTGTAGTTGTCCGAAGAAACGTAGTAGGCGAAGTTGCCGTTGGGCGCGTCGAGATGAAACTCGACCGTGTGATCGTCGATGGCTTTAGTGCCGCCTTTCGAGAGCACGCCCTTGAGCACCGAGAGCGCCGCCGAGCCCGTCGCAGGATCGGCGAGCCGATCGAACGTCGCCACCACGTCCTTCGCGCCGAATGGCTGGCCGTCGTGGAATTTCACGTTGGGGCGCAGCTTGAACGTCCAGACGTCTGCTTTCGCGTTGGCCTGCCACGAGAGCGCGAGGGCGGGTTGCAGATGGCCTTGCGCGTCGTCGTTGGCAAGGAATTCGCCAGTCTGGTTCAGGAGACACAGCGCGCCCGCATCGGTCACGGTGAGCGGATCGACCGCGCCCGCGGGCATCAGGTGCGCGACGCGGATCGTCTGCTCGCCGGGCTTGCCCGCGCCCTGCGCGTGCGCGGCGCGCGGCGCGCCGAGTCCCGCAAAGGCGGGCAGCGCGGTGAGGCCGATCGCGCTTGCATAGCGCAGCAGCTCGCGGCGCGTGAGGCGGCCGGCTGCGAATTCGTCGAGGGCGTGGTTGCCGTGATCGCCGGCTTGGGAGCGCAGCGCTTCGAGGGCGGAAAGGAGCGGACGGCGGGACTGCGGTTGTTTCATCGGTGCGGGTTTCCGTGCGATTCCGTTCAGGGGACGCGCGAGGCCCGAGGGCTTGCGCGACGGTGGCATGCGGTACGGCAGACGACGAATGGGTATAGCCACGCGTAACGATGGATGAAATATCGGACGCAATAGCTGGGCCTAGTTTACGCGCTTTCGGCAAACGAGGCGAAGGGTAGACGAAGGGTAGGGTTTCGCGGGGTTGCGCGCGCGAGGCGCCTGAGCGTTAGCGGACCGTGGCCGGGCGGCGCCAGCGATGAAACAGCACGGAGCCGATCCAGCACGCAATGAACGCGGCGACGATGCCGTAGCCCAGTTCGCCGAAGCGCTCGTTCAGGCCGGCGATGAGCGTCCATGCGCCGCCGCTTGCGCCGAGCTTGTCGGCGATGAGGCCGAGCGCTTCCACGCCGCCGATCACGATCGCCACGAGCGCGGAGACGAACGTGATGCTCGCGTTGTAGTAGAGCTTGCGTTTGGGATCGTCCATGGCCCAGCCGTAGGCGTGGACCATCAGCACGTTGTCGGTGGAGTCGACTAGCGTCATGCCCGCCGTGAAGAGCGCGGGGAACACGAGAATCGAATATATGGGCAAACCCCGGCCGGCTTGCGCGGCGGCGATGGCGAGCAGGCCGATCTCGGTGGCCGTGTCGAAGCCGAGGCCGAACAGCACGCCCACGGGGTACATGTGCCAGCTTTTCGTGACGAGCGCGAATAGCGGACGCAGCGCGCGCGAGAAGAGGCCGGCGGGCGCGGGCGCGGGCGCTGCGCCGTCGCCTTGCTGCGCGCGGCGGTAGCGCATCCACACGTCGCGCAGGATCACGAGGTTCACGCCCGCGAGCAGGAGCAGGAACGTCGCGGACACGAGCGTGCCGACGGTCGAGCCGAGCGCGTGAAACTCCTCGAAGCGGCCGTGCAGCGAGAGGGCCGTGAGCGCGATGCCGAGCGTGGCGGCGACGACGACCGTCGAATGGCCGAGCGAGAACGCGAGTCCCACGCCGAGCGGGCGCTGGCCCGCCTGCATGAGCTTGCGCGTGACGGCGTCGATGGCGGCGATATGGTCTGCGTCCACGGCGTGGCGCAAGCCGAAGCCGTAGGCGAGGAGCGCCGTGCCGAGCAGCAGCGGATAGTGGCGAAACGCGATCAGCGCCCACGCCCACGCGCCGAGATTGGCGGCGATGAGCGCGGCATAGAGCGGGATCAGGCGGGGGCGCAGCGAGGCGGCGGGCGTCGGCATCGGCTCAATGATCGTGCGGATGGCGGTGGATCGGATCGACCCAGTACACGGTTTCCGGCGCCTCGACGGCGTCGATGTTGAGGTTGACCACCACGGCCTCGTTGTCGCTGCGCACGAGCACGCATTCGAGCGGATCGTCGGTGCTCGCGTTGATTTCCTGGTGCGGCACGTAGGGCGGCACGAAGATGAAGTCGCCGGGACCTGCCTCGGCGGTGAATTCCAGATGCTCGCCCCAGCGCATGCGAGCGTGACCGCGCACGACGTAGATCACGCTTTCCAGCGCGCCGTGATGATGCGCGCCCGTCTTCGCGTTCGGA
Organism: Paraburkholderia sp. J76; assembly: GCF_905220295.1. NCBI lineage: Bacteria > Pseudomonadati > Pseudomonadota > Betaproteobacteria > Burkholderiales > Burkholderiaceae > Paraburkholderia > Paraburkholderia sp. J76. Next base: position 45,463 of record NZ_CAJMZJ010000011.1, on the reverse strand, counting down.
TGGATCGTCACCGTGCCCGCCCAGATTTTCTGCGCGCCCACGCGCGCCGCGTTGATCGCCGCCGCGCGGTTCATGCCGGGCGTTTGCGCGGTGTTCGTATCGAGCTGATCGCCGCGTATCACCTTGACGCCGTTTTCGCGCCAGTCGACGGGGGCGTCGTCGTGGTGATCGTGCTCATGGTCGTGATCGTGGCTCATCGTCGTGTCTCCTTGACTGTCTGTGCGCATCGAAGCGTTATCGCCGCATTGTGGCATGGTCAAAATTGCGCGGCGCGCATGCAAAAAAGCCCGTCCGCAAGGGACGGGCTTCCGGTGAGCATGGCAACGCCTGCACGCCGCCCGTGCTACGCCTTCTTCGCGTTGATGACCGCTTCGGCCACGTTCTGCGGGGTTTCCGAGTAGTGCTTGAACTCCATGGTGTAGGTGGCGCGGCCTTGCGTGAGCGAGCGCAGCGACGTGGAGTAGCCGAACATTTCCGAAAGCGGCACTTCGGCGCGCACGATCTTGCCGCCGCCGCCCGCGATGTCCTCCATGCCCTGCACGATGCCGCGACGGCTCGACAGATCGCCCATCACGTTGCCCATGAAGTCCTCGGGCGTTTCCACTTCCACGGCCATCATCGGTTCGAGCAGGATCGGTTTGGCCTTGCGCATCGCTTCCTTGAAGGCCATCGAGCCGGCCATGCGGAAGGCGTTTTCGTTCGAGTCCACGTCGTGGTACGAGCCGAACGTGAGCGTCACCTTCGTGTCGACGACAGGGTAGCCCGCGAGCACGCCCGCCTTGAGCGTTTCCTGGATGCCCTTGTCGACGGCCGGAATGAACTCGCGCGGAATCACGCCGCCCTTGATGGCGTCGACGAATTCGTAGCCCTTGCCCGGTGTCTGCGGTTCGAGCGTGATGACCGCGTGGCCGTACTGGCCGCGGCCGCCCGATTGCTTCACGAACTTGCCTTCCACATCTTCGACCTTGTTCTTCACGGTCTCGCGATACGCGACCTGCGGCTTGCCGACCGTCGCTTCCACGCCGAACTCGCGCTTCATGCGGTCGACGAGAATTTCGAGGTGCAGCTCGCCCATGCCCGAGATGATGGTCTGGCCGGACTCCTCATCGGTCTGCACGCGGAAAGAGGGGTCTTCCTGCGCGAGACGGTTGAGCGCGATGCCCATCTTTTCCTGGTCGGCCTTGGTCTTGGGCTCGACGGCCTGCGAAATCACGGGCTCGGGGAAGATCATCCGTTCGAGCACGATGGCGTGCGCCGGATCGCAGAGCGTGTCGCCCGTCGTCGCTTCCTTCAGGCCCACGGCTGCCGCGATGTCGCCCGCGCGCACTTCCTTGATTTCCTTGCGCTCGTTCGCGTGCATCTGCAGGATGCGACCCAGGCGCTCCTTCTTGTCCTTGGTCGCGTTGAGTACCGTGTCGCCCGAATTCACCACCCCCGAGTACACGCGGAAGAAGATCAACTGCCCGACGAACGGGTCGGTCATGATCTTGAAGGCGAGCGCGGAGAACGGCTCGTCGTCGCTTGGATGACGCTCGATTTCCTTGTCGTGGAGGTCGTGGCCGAGAATCGCGGGCACGTCCACGGGCGAGGGCAGATAGTCGATCACGGCGTCGAGCATGGCCTGCACGCCCTTGTTCTTGAACGCGCTGCCGCAGAGCATGGGCACGATCTCGTTGGCGATCGTGCGCTTGCGCAGGCCGCCCTTGATCTCTTCTTCGGTCAGGCTCTCGTGATCGTGAAGGTACTTTTCGAGCAGCGTTTCGTCGGCTTCGGCGGCGGCTTCGACCATCTTCTCGCGCCACTCGTGCGCAAGCTCGACGAGATTCGCGGGAATCTCCTCGTACTCGAACTTCACGCCCTGGCTTTCGTCGTCCCAGACGATCGCCTTCATCTTCACGAGATCGACCACGCCCTGGAAGTGATCTTCCGCGCCCACCGGAATCTGGATAGGTACGGCCACGCCCTTCAGACGCTCGCCGATCTGCCGCTGCACGCGGAAGAAGTCCGCGCCCACGCGATCCATCTTGTTGACGAACGCAATGCGCGGGACCTTGTACTTGTTCGCCTGGCGCCACACGGTTTCCGACTGCGGCTGCACGCCGCCCACGGAGTCGTACACCATGCACGCGCCGTCGAGCACGCGCATGGAGCGCTCGACTTCGATGGTGAAGTCCACGTGCCCCGGGGTATCGATGATGTTGATGCGGTGTTCGGGGTAATTGCCGGCCATGCCTTTCCAGAACGCGGTGGTCGCGGCCGAGGTGATCGTGATGCCGCGTTCCTGTTCCTGCTCCATCCAGTCCATGGTCGCCGCGCCGTCGTGAACCTCGCCGAGCTTGTGATTCACGCCGGTGTAGAAAAGGATGCGCTCGGTCGTCGTGGTCTTGCCGGCGTCGATGTGAGCGCTGATCCCGATGTTGCGATAGCGCTCGATGGGGGTCTTGCGAGGCACGGTGATCTCCTTGGAATGACGCGCCATGGAAGCTGCCGGGCGGCACGCGGCGCGGCCAGCGCGCGGCCCGATGCGCCGCACGGCGCGCGCCTGGCACGCGCAATGCAGCAAATTAATAGAATAGCGCTTGCGCGCCCGTTTTGCAGGACGCGTGTCGGGCGGGGGAAGGAGCGAGAGCGGCCCCGGTGGGCCCGGGCGGGCCGCGCCTAACGCCCGGCGGCGCGCTGGCACACGCGCCGCGAGCAGACGCAAAAAAAGCCGGCGCCGCGCACGTGCGGGACCGGCTTGCGCAGAACGACCGCGCGCTTACTGCAGCGGCGGCAGTCCCTGAATCGTCATGCCGGGCTTGATGCCCTTCGCCGTGAACCAGCCCTTGGGCATTTCGAGCGCGAAGACGCCGTTATTGCGCGGGCAGTGGTTGTTGGTCGTTTCGGCCTGCATCTCGTCGATGTCGGTGATCGTGCCGTCGGCGCGAATGAAGGCGATCGACAGCGGGATCAGCGTGTTCTTCATCCAGAAGCAGTGCACGGCGTTCTCGCCGAACACGAACAGCATGCCTTCATTGGGCCCAAGCTGCGAACGGTACATGAGGCCCTGTTCGCGGTCCGCGTCGTTGGCGGCGACCGCTGCGTCGATCACGAACATGCCTGCCGTGAGCTTCACGCGCGGAAATTCGCTGGGCTGTTTGGCGCCTGGCGGCACTTGTGCTTGCGCGACGTTCGATGTCGCTGCCGCAGTGAACGTGAGCGCCGCGAAAGCGGCAATGGGCAATGCGACGACAAGCGCGCAGCGCACGAAAAACGAGCGCAGGGAAAATCGCACGAGAAACTCCTTGCTGTAGGTTAATTCGCGCATGTTACGCGACCAGGTCAGAACGGGTCAAAATGCGTGATGCGATTCCAGCCGTCATTCATGTCGTCTTTCACGTAATCGACATGACTTGGCAAGCTCGCACATCACGGAAAATCACGCAGCCAAACAAAAAGGCAGAACGCCTCGCGGCGCTCTGCCTTTCGCGCTGAAGAGCGGCCACGAATGCCGCTGCTCATGCGTCTTACAGCAAGCTTACTCCGAAGCTGCCGAAGCGGCTTCAGCCTTCGCTGCCTTCTTGTGCGACGACTTCTTGTGCGACTTCTTGTGCGAAGCCTTGTGTGCCGGTGCCGAAGCAGCAGCAGCCGGTGCAGCAGCCGGAGCAGCTTCCGGAGCCGAAGCTTGTGCGAATGCAGCCGATGCGAAGAGGCCAGCGACCAGAGCAGCGATCAGTTTGTTCATGTTGTGAATCCTCAAGCTTGAGTTGATTAACCAAATGACCCGGTTTTTGGAGTCAGGTCGGTAAACGTGCCATCCACCTTTCGGTTGACAGTCGCTTTCGACAAATTCGCTTGAACTTGATTTCTGCGTCTGCCAGCGGTCAGGACCGCGCATGACTGCGAGGACCCGGAAGGCTGAATGCCGGATAGCTTCTGGCGGCATCTGCGTCGAATAACGCACGGTCTCGCGAGATGGTTGACGCAAACTTTTTATTTGCTTCGTAACGAGATGCGACAGAAAGGCGGGGGACGTGCCGCATGATTCGAAAAAAATCGATCAGCACGGGAAAAGGGCTTGCACAACAATCACTTGTGTTTTCGAGATGTGTTTTGCCAGGGCGCATCTGCGCTCACGTCGACGCTTTGGCCCGGTGCGAGGCCAAGCGAAAAAATATCGAGCGCGCCAATCGCGACGCGTACGAGCCGCAACGTCGGATAGCCCACTGCGGCCGTCATGCGTCGCACTTGCCGGTTCTTGCCTTCGCTGATCGCAATCTCCACCCACGTGGTGGGGATTGACGCGCGATAACGAATAGGCGGATTGCGCGGCCACAAATTTTCGGGCTCGACAATGATTCGTGTTCGGCACGGTTGCGTCACGAAGTCGCCGAGATCGATGCCGCGTTCGAGCGCGGCAAGCGCTGCCGCATCGGGTTCGCCTTCCACTTGCGCCCAATAGCGCTTCACGAGCTTGCGCTTCGGTTCGGCAATGCGCGCCTGCAATGCGCCGTCGTTGGTGAGAAGCAGAAGACCTTCGCTATCGGAATCGAGCCGGCCCGCGGGATAGACGCCCGGCGCCTTCACCCAGTCCGCGAGTGACTGACGGGTTTCGTGCGGCGAAAACTGACAGATCGTGCCGAACGGTTTATTGAGGGCGATCAAACGCATGACAGGAGACGGTGACGAAGGAATGACGGGATAGCGCCGGAATCTTAATGCATATCGGGCCCCGTCGATATTTATCTCTTATATAAGATATAAGACAGGGCTCGCGGCGGATGCCGGCTGCCGCTGGCCCGCGTATGTAGTGTGCGGCGCGCGAGCGCCAGGCGTGGGCTAGAATAACCGCCAGATCCTCACGCCGACAGGCCGCTCGGGCCGGGCGAACCCGCTTAGCCGCCGCCTGGAGGCCTGGGGCGCCGCGCGCCGCGTCGAACCCGCTACAACAGCCTTGCCCTTACTGGAGTCGATCATGCCGTATCAGCACATCGTGGTTCCGACCGGCGGTAACAAGATCACCGTCAATCCGGACTTCTCGCTCAACGTTTCGGACCAGCCGATCATCCCGTACATCGAGGGCGACGGCACGGGCGTGGACATTACGCCCGTCATGCTGAAAGTGGTCGATGCGGCGGTGGAAAAGGCCTACGGCGGCAAGCGCAAGATTCACTGGATGGAAATTTACGCGGGCGAGAAGGCGACCCGCGTGTACGGCCCCGACGTCTGGCTGCCCGAAGAAACGCTCGACGTCGTGAAGGAGTACGTGGTGTCGATCAAGGGGCCGCTCACGACGCCCGTGGGCGGCGGCATCCGGTCGCTGAACGTCGCGCTGCGTCAGCAACTCGACCTGTACGTGTGCCTGCGCCCCGTGCAGTACTTCAAGGGCGTGCCTTCTCCGGTGCGCGCGCCGGAGAAGGTCAACATGGTCATCTTCCGCGAGAACTCGGAGGACATTTACGCGGGCATCGAATGGCCCGCGGAGTCCGAAGGCGCGAAGAAGCTCATCAGGTTCCTGCGCGAAGAAATGGGCGTGGCGAAGATCCGCTTTCCGGACAGCTCGGGCGTCGGCGTCAAGCCGGTGTCGCGCGAGGGCACCGAGCGTCTCGTGCGCAAGGCGATCCAGTATGCGATCGACAACGAACGCCGCTCGGTCACGCTCGTGCACAAGGGCAACATCATGAAGTTCACCGAGGGCGCGTTCCGCGACTACGGTTACGCGCTCGCGCAGAAGGAGTTCGCGGCGGAACTGATAGACGGCGGCCCATGGATGAAGATCAGAAATCCGAAGACGGGCGGCGACATCGTGATCAAGGACGTGATCGCCGACGCCTTCTTGCAGCAGATTCTGTTGCGCCCCGCCGAATACGACGTGATCGCCACGCTGAACCTGAACGGCGATTACATCTCCGACGCGCTGGCGGCGCAGGTGGGCGGCATCGGTATCGCGCCAGGGGCGAATCTTTCGGACTCCGTGGCAATGTTCGAGGCCACGCACGGTACGGCGCCCAAGTATGCGGGCAAGGACTATGTGAATCCGGGCTCCGAAATTCTTTCCGCGGAAATGATGCTGCGGCACCTGGGCTGGGTCGAGGCGGCGAATCTCATCATCGAGTCGATGGAGAAGTCGATTCTGCAGAAGCGCGTGACGTATGACTTCGCGCGTTTGATGGAAGGGGCGACGCAGGTGTCCTGCTCGGGGTTTGGGCAGGTGATGATTGAGAATATGTGAGCGCGCCGACTGGCGCGTCGCGACCCCGGTTAACCTGGCTTCACTCCTTGCCGCCGCCCGCATGACTTTTCCCGGCCGCTTTCTTTTCGTCTGCGTGTTCTGCGTGTTCGCGCTCTTTGCCGTGCGTGGTGCGGCGGCATGCGAGCACACGCAGCGAATCGGGCATGCGGCACACGGCATGGTCGCGGCGGCCGATCATTGCGGGACGGCGAAAGCCGTCGGCATGACGAACACGCATGGTCACGGTTCGCACGGCGCGTGCGGCGCGGGTTGCTGTGTCGCGGGCTGCGGCGTGCACTGCGGCGCGCCGCCCGTTGCATCGGCATTGGGTCTGCACGTTCCCGCTGGCTCGCCGCTCAATGTTCTTCCCGTCCCGCTGCGCGCCGGGATTACCCACGCTCCTCCACTACCTCCACCGATCGTCTGAGCCTGCCGAGGGGCTTCGCATGCGCGGAGCGAACGGTCGCACGCGCCGCGCGCCTGTATTGCGCGCCACGTGCTCAGGTATGAACGAGGTATGAGGATTTTATCGATGAAACGAAGGGCATTTCTATCCGGCGCATTGAGCGCCGCCACGGCGACCCTGTTCGCGCGCCACGCCTTCGCGCAAGAGGCGGGCGAAGCGATGCACGGCATGATGCACGCGCAAGGACCGCTGGCCGCTGCCGATGCGTTGCCCGCCGGCGCGCCGCTCGCCGCGCTGCGCACGCTCGCCAGCCAGAGCCGCGAACCGGGCCAGTTTCGCGCGACGCTCGTCGCGCAGCCCGCGGCGCGCGCATTGCTCGCCGGCCAGCCGCAAACCGTGTTCTGGCAATACGACGCAGGCGTGGCGACAGCAGACGACGGCCCCGTCGTCGGTCCGTTGATCGACGTGCGCGAGGGCGATACCGTCGAAATCACTTTCGTGAACCGGCTGCCGCAGCCTTCGACGATCCATTGGCACGGCCTGCCCGTGCCGCCCGATCAGGACGGCAATCCGTCGAAACCCGTCGCGCCGGGTGAACAGCATGTTTATCGCTTCACGCTGCCGCAGGGAAGCGCGGCGACCTACTGGTATCACCCGCATCCCCACATGCTGAGTTCGGAGCAGGTGTTTCGCGGGTTGGCGGGGCCCTTCGTCGTGCGCGCCGCCGACGATCCGCTCGCGGCGTGGCCCGAGCGGCATCTGTTCGTGTCCGACCTGAAGCTCGCCGCCAACGGCACGATTCCCGCGAACGGCATGATGGACTGGATGAACGGCCGCGAAGGTCAGTACGTGCTCGTGAACGGTGCGCGTGAGCCGCACATCGAGGTCGTGCGCGACGAGCGCTGGCGCGTCTGGAACGGCTGTAACGCACGCTATCTGCAACTTGCTTTCGACGACGGCCGCGCCTTCGCGCAGGTGGGAACCGACGGCGGACTGCTGGGCGCGCCGCGCGAGGGCGTCACGTCGCTTTTGCTCGCGCCGGGCGAACGCGCCGAACTGGTCGTGCGCGCGGGGCAGGGCGCATCGCGGGCGTCGCTGATCGCGGCGCAGTACGACCGTCACAAGATGGCGATGACCCACGGCAGCTTGCCTGCGGGGCCTTCGCTGATCCTCGCGAGCGTTGGCTTCGCGCCGGCCAGCGCGGCGCCATCGGCGCTGCCCGCGCGCTTGCGAGAGATTGCGCCGCTCGCTTCATCAGGTCAGCTAACGATTCCGCAAAAAAGCGTGGTATTCAGCGAAGCCATGGACATGAAAGCGATGCACGCGCCGGGCGCGTCCGCACAACCCATGCCGCGCGGCATGCAGTTCATGGTCAACGGCGCGGTATTCGATCCGGCGCGCGTGACGCTGACAAGCCGGCGCGGCGAAGTCGAGCGCTGGTCGATAGCAAACGGTACGGACATGGATCATCCGTTTCATCTTCACGGCACGCAATTTCAGGTGCTGGCGCGCGAGCGCGGCGGCGTGCGCGAGGAGGAGGAACTGCTGGCGTGGCGCGACACGGTGAACGTGCGGCCCGGCGAAACGGTGCATATCGCAACGGTCCAGCACGAAGCGGGCGACCGCATGTTTCATTGCCATATCCTCGAGCACGAGGATCTCGGCATGATGGGTACGCTGCGCGTGAGTTGAGCTAACACGCGGACGTTAAAAAACGATGACGCCAAAAAAGAAACCCGGCCGAAGCCGGGTTTCCCAGGTACGGGTACCGAACAGATCAGGCTGCTGCCTGAATGTTCGATGCCTGTTTACCCTTCGGGCCTTGCACGACCTCGAAGCTCACCTTCTGCCCTTCTTTGAGGGTCTTGAAGCCATTCATTTGAATAGCCGAAAAGTGAGCGAACAGGTCCTCACCGCCTTCATCCGGCGTGATGAACCCGAAACCCTTCGCGTCGTTGAACCACTTGACCGTACCGGTTGCCATACCAACTTCCCCTGTAACTCATGTCACTACCACGAGCAGTTCGAAAAGCCAAACGATCGCGGTGCGATCGCCCCCTCCTCACAAGCTCACCAACGGCATTTTTTCGAATTTAAGGCGGTTGAAAAAAGTGCCAGCTTGATTGTTGAGGGTCTTTATTCTGCTGTCAAGAATATTTTGAGACGCTGTTTAACGCGTTGTAAAGAGCACATTTCCAGGGTTTTTCCTGCTTTTCGCCGACGCTGAGCACCACTGCATAAAGCAACCTGCGCCAGCCGTCTTGAAAAAACGCGCGAGTGGCGCATATGCGATCCATCGCACAATGGATTCCGACACCCAGCGTGCGGGCGCCTACAGTCGCTTCCCACGACAACGTCAAGGTTGTGCGATACTCGATTCAACGGTGGCGTGAAAGCTGCTCAGAGCAGGATTGTGTACCGGCCCCGCAGCCGGTCCAAGGGATCGGGGCCGGGCCAGGGCGCGTGAATTGCTTGCAGTGGGTCGCAGGTCGGGAGCGCCGGGTTCACCGGCCGGCCGGTCGGGTTACGGCAGGATTGCGGGCCTGTCCGAGTTGTTTAGAATGGGTGTATGGCGATTATCCCGGACAAGCAGGATTCAACCGTACTGGAGCGGCAGGAGCAAAAGGTCAAACCGCCCTCCATGTACAAGGTCGTGCTAATGAATGACGACTACACGCCGATGGAATTCGTCGTGATGGTCGTGCAGGAGTATTTCAATAAGGACCGCGAGACCGCAACGCAGATCATGTTGAAGGTGCATCGCGAGGGCAGGGGTGTTTGTGGGGTCTATACGCGGGACATCGCGTCGACCAAGGTTGAGCAAGTCGTTACCCACGCACGGCAGGCCGGGCATCCGCTGCAGTGTGTGATGGAGGAAGCATGATTGCCCAGGAACTGGAAGTCAGCCTGCACATGGCGTTCATGGAAGCACGTCAGGCGCGGCACGAGTTCATAACGGTCGAGCATCTGCTGCTGGCGCTGTTGGACAATCCAACAGCGGCGGAAGTCTTGCGTGCATGTGCCGCCAATATCGAAGACCTGCGACAGAACCTGCGCAACTTCATTCACGACAATACCCCTACGGTTCCCGGCACGGATGACGTCGACACGCAGCCGACGCTCGGGTTCCAGCGCGTGATCCAGCGCGCGATCATGCACGTTCAGTCCACTTCCAACGGCAAGAAGGAAGTGACGGGCGCGAACGTGCTGGTCGCCATCTTCGGCGAGAAGGATTCGCACGCGGTGTACTACCTGCAGCAGCAGGGCGTCACGCGTCTGGATGTCGTGAACTTCATTTCGCACGGTATCGCGAAGACAGGCAGCGGCGAAGCGGCCAAGGCCAGCGACGCGAATGCCGAAGCCGAAGACGCCGCCAGCCAGAAGGAAACCCCGCTCGCCCAGTTCACGCAGAACCTGAACCAGATGGCGAAGGACGGCCGGATCGATCCGCTCATCGGCCGCGAACTGGAAGTGGAGCGCGTGGTGCAGGTGCTGTGCCGCCGCCGCAAGAACAATCCGCTGCTCGTGGGTGAGGCCGGTGTCGGCAAGACCGCGATCGCGGAGGGGCTCGCCTGGCGCATTACGCGCGGCGAAGTGCCGGACATTCTTGCCGACGCCCAGGTCTATTCGCTCGATATGGGTGCACTGCTTGCGGGCACGAAATATCGCGGCGATTTCGAGCAACGCCTCAAAACGGTGCTCAAGGAACTGAAAGAGCGTCCGCACGCCATTCTGTTCATCGACGAAATTCATACGCTGATCGGCGCGGGCGCCGCGTCGGGCGGCACGCTCGATGCGTCGAACCTGCTCAAGCCGGCGCTCTCGTCGGGCACGCTCAAGTGCATCGGTGCGACGACGTTCACGGAATACCGCGGCATCTTCGAGAAGGACGCGGCGCTGTCGCGGCGCTTCCAGAAGGTCGACGTGGTCGAGCCGACCGTCGAGCAAACCGTGGCGATCCTGCGCGGTCTGAAGTCGCGTTTCGAAGAGCACCACGGCGTGAAGTATTCGTCGGGCGCGCTGAACGCGGCGGCCGAGCTGTCGGCGCGCTTCATCACCGACCGTCACTTGCCCGACAAGGCTATCGACGTGATCGACGAAGCGGGCGCGGCCCAGCGCATTCTGCCGAAGTCGAAGCAGAAGAAGACCATCGGCAAGAGCGAGATCGAAGAGATCATCTCGAAGATCGCGCGCGTGCCGGCGCAAAGCGTCTCGCAGGACGATCGCAGCAAGCTGCAAACGCTCGACCGCGACCTCAAGGCCGTGGTGTTCGGCCAGGATCCGGCTATCGACGCGCTTTCGGCTTCGATCAAGATGGCGCGCGCGGGTCTGGGCAAGACGGACAAGCCGATCGGCTCGTTCCTGTTCTCGGGCCCGACCGGCGTCGGCAAGACCGAGGTGGCGCGCCAGCTCGCGTTCACGCTCGGGATCGAACTGATCCGCTTCGACATGTCCGAGTATATGGAGCGCCATGCGGTGAGCCGTTTGATCGGCGCGCCGCCGGGCTATGTCGGGTTCGACCAGGGTGGTCTCCTCACCGAAGCCGTTACGAAGAAGCCGCACTGTGTGCTGCTGCTCGACGAGATCGAGAAGGCGCACCCGGACATCTTCAACGTGCTGCTGCAGGTGATGGACCACGGCACGCTGACCGACAACAACGGCCGCAAGGCGGATTTCCGCAACGTCATCATCATCATGACGACGAATGCGGGCGCCGAGGCCATGAACAAGTCGACGATCGGCTTCACGACCCGGCGCGAGCAGGGCGACGAACTGGCCGATATCAAGCGCCTGTTCACGCCCGAGTTCCGCAACCGGCTCGATCAGACGATCAGCTTCCGTGCGCTCGATGAAGAAATCATCATGCGCGTGGTCGACAAGTTCCTCATGCAACTGGAAGACCAACTGCACGAGAAGAAGGTCGATGCGGTCTTTACCGACGCGCTGCGCAAGCATCTGGCCAAGCACGGCTTCGACCCGCTCATGGGCGCGCGGCCGATGCAGCGCCTGATCCAGGACACGATCCGCCGTGCGCTCGCCGACGAACTGCTGTTCGGCAAGCTCATGAACGGCGGCCGCGTGACCGTGGACGTCGACGCGGAGGACAAGGTCCAGCTCACGTTCGACGAGCAGCCGGCACCGCGCAATCCGGAAGCGGTGGAAGTGGAGTAAGCGGCACCGCTTACGCTGCCCTAGGGCAAGACGGCGCAGTCCGAAAGGACTGCGCCGTTTTCTTTTTTGCGGTCGTGTTCCTGGGCTATGCCGGTCGAGGCGCGCGGGCGCGAACGGCGCACCCGGTAAAATAGCTGTTTGTCCAGCCGTCGGCGTTTAGCAGGGGTGTAACAGTGGTACCACGTAAATCGGGCGCGTTCGAAGCCATCGTCGAGCGCGAACAAGGGCTGCGCCAGGGCTTGACCGCCGGGCAGATGACGATGATCGCCATTGGCGGCGCGGTCGGCACCGGGTTGTTTCTCGGCAGCGGCTTCGCCATCTCGTTCGCCGGGCCGGGCGTGCTCGTTTCCTACGCGATCGGCGCGCTGATCGCCTTGCTGTTGATGGGCGCGCTGGCCGAAATGACGGTCGCGCACCCTGTGTCGGGCTCGTTCGGCGCGTATGCCGAGCACTACATCGGGCCGCTCGCCGGCTTCGTCGTGCGCTATGCGTACTGGTCGGCTTACGTGCTGGCGGTCGGCACCGAGGTCGCGGCGATCGCCGTCTACATGAAGTTCTGGTTTCCGCACGTGCCGGGGCTCTACTGGATCGTCGGATTCTCAGCAGCACTGATCGTTGTGAACGCAATGAGCGTGCGCGCGTACGGCACCATCGAATATCTGTTTTCGAGCCTGAAGATCGCCGCCATCGTGGCGTTCATCGTGCTGGGCGCATGGTTCGTCTGGCGCGCGCCCGCAGGCTCCGGCGTGGGCTTTGCGAACTACACGTCGCACGGCGGCTTGCTGCCGCGAGGCTGGTGGGGCGTGTGGGTCGGGACGATCGTCTCGCTCTTCAGTTATCTCGGCGTGGAAACGATCGCCGTTGCGGCCGCCGAGGCGCAGGACCCGCAGCGCGCCGTCACGCGTGCGTTTCGCGCGACCGTGCTGCGCCTCGTGCTGTTCTACCTGCTCACGCTCGCGCTCATGCTCGCCATCGTGCCGTGGACCGAGGCAGGCGGCAACGAAAGCCCGTTCGTGAAGGTCATGGCCGCGACCGGCGTGCCGTACGCGGCGGGCGCGATCAACTTCATCGTGCTCGTGGCGGCGCTTTCCGCCATGAACAGCCAGCTTTACATCACCACCCGCATGATGTTCAGCCTCTCGCGCGCGGGCTATGCGAGCGCGGCGTTCGGGCGCCTCACGCGCCACGGCGTGCCGACCGCCGCGCTTTCGCTCTCGACCATCGGCATTGCGGTCGCGGCCGTGCTCAACGCGCTCTGGCCGCAGGCGGCGTTCACGCTGATGATGTCGATCGCCATGTTCGGCGCGATGTTCACGTGGCTCATGATCTTCGTCACGCAGATCTTTTTCCGCGTACGGCAGGCGCGCGAAGGCGGCGCGCCGCTCGCGTTCCGCATGTGGGGTTTCCCGTTCACGAGCGTGCTGGGCGCGCTGCTCATGCTCGGCATTCTGGTCGGCACGGCGTTCACGCGCGAATTCCGCATGACGCTGGTCTACGGTCTCGCGTTTCTTGCGGTGCTCGTGGCGGTCTATGCGTTCTGGTATCGCCGCCGTCCCGGCGCGACGCGACGAACCGAAGCTTCCGTCTAAACGCAAAAAAGCACGCCCAGGCGTGCTTTTTTGTTGCCAGCGCAACCGCTCGGCTTAGTGCTTGCCCGTGCTGCCGAAGCCGCCCGCGCCGCGCTCGCTCGCCTCGAAGTCGTCGACGATATTGAAGTGCGCCTGCACGACCGGCACGATCACGAGTTGCGCCAGGCGCTCCAGCGGATTGAGCGTGAAGGTGGTGTGGCCGCGATTCCAGGTCGAAATCATCAGTTCGCCCTGGTAGTCCGAGTCGATCAGGCCAACCAGGTTGCCGAGCACGATGCCGTGTTTGTGGCCGAGGCCCGAGCGCGGCAGGATCAGCGCCGCGTAGCCGGGGTCGGCCACATGGATGGCGAGACCTGTGGGCACGAGTTTCGTTTCGCCCGGTTCGAGCGTGATCGGCGCGTCGAGGCACGCACGCAGGTCGAGGCCGGCGCTGCCCGGCGTTGCGTATTGGGGCAACTGGTCGCGCATGCGCTCGTTCAGGATCTTGATGTCGATTTTCATGAAGTCTGGATGATGGGGCGGGGGTGGATCGCTCAGGCGCGAGGCAACTGGAACGCCTCGGCGAGAAGTTCATAAGAGCGCAGACGAGCCTTGTAGCTGCCCGCAACGGTCAGCACGATCAGCTCGTCGGCGTGAAAGTTATCCTTGATCGCAAGAAGGCGCTCGGTGACGCTCCCGGGCGTGCCGATCACGCTGCGCGGCTTCTCGCGGTCGATCACGATCTGCTCGCGCTCGCCGTATTCCTGCATGCGCCCTTGTTCGAGGTTCGGAACCGGCGCGTTCAGGCCGTACGCCATCTGCACGCGGCGCAGATCGACGGCCTTTTCGAGGTCGGCGGCTTCGGCTTCGGTGTCGGCGCAGATCGCGAATACGGCGCACGCGAGATACGGCTTCGCTTCGTGACCCGGCTGGAAGCGGTCGAGATATGCCTGCGCCACGAGATGCCCGAAGTGCGCGTTGATGAAGTGCGCGAACGAGAAGCGCAGCCCGAGCTGCGCGGCAAGCATGCCGCCGAAGTCGCTCGAACCGAGCACCCAGAGCTGCGGGCGCGTGTCGATTTGCGGCTGGAGCGCCACGCCGTGCGCGAGGTGGTCGGCGGGAAGCTGCCCGTCCATCAGGCCGACGAGATCCTGCACCTGCTGCGCGAACTGGTCGCCGCGGTTGTACGTGCCGGCGGCCACGGCCTGCGCGGTGCGCATGTCGCCGCCCGGCGCGCGCCCGACGCCGAGATCGACGCGCCCCGGAAAGAGCGCTTCGAGCATCATGAACTGCTCGGCGACCTTGAAGGGGCTGTAATAGGGCAGCATGATGCCGCCCGAGCCGATGCGGATGCGCTTCGTCACGCTGCCAAGGCGCGCGAGCATGACTTCGGGGCAGGGGTTGCACACGCCCAGCAGGCCGTGGTGTTCGGCGCACCAGTAGCGCGTGTAGCCGAGGTCGTCGGCGAGCTGCGCAAGTTCGATGGTCGCGGCGATGGCGTCCGCCGCGCTGTGCCCGGCGATGACGGGCGACTGGTCGAGTACGGAAAGCCGTGTCATGGCAGTACTGCTCCTTGCCTGGATTCGCGGCGCGCCGGCACACGCAGGCGCCGGCGCGCGCGTCACGAGATGATGCTCGGGTCGGGCAGACGCCGCGCGATTTCGGCGACGAGCGTCTGCGCGAGCGCCTGCTTGGCCGCGCGCGGCAGCGGCGTGCGGCCGCCCGCCTCGAACAGCACGACTTCATTGTCGTCCTGACCGAAGGTGAGCGGGCCGAGATTGCCGATCAGAAGCGGCACCTTCTTGCGCGCGCGCTTTTCCTCGCCGTGCACGTCGAGGTCGCCGCTTTCGGCGGCGAAGCCCACGCAGTACGGCGGATTCGGCAATGCCGCAACCGAGGCGAGAATGTCCGGGTTCTCGACGAACGCGAACGTCGGCATGCGGCGCTCAGCCGTCTTCTTGATCTTGTGCTCGGCGACGTGATCGACGCGCCAGTCGGCCACGGCCGCCACGCCGATGAAGACGTCGGCGTCGGTCGCCGCGCGCATCACCGCGTCGTACATCTGCTGCGCGGTCTGCACGTCTTCGCGATACACGCCCCACGGCGTTTCCAGTGCGACCGGACCCGCCACCAGATGCACCTCGGCGCCGGCCTGCTGTGCCGCGCGCGCGAGCGCGAAGCCCATCTTGCCGCTGGAGCGGTTGGTGATGCCGCGCACGGGATCGAGCGGCTCGAAGGTCGGACCGGCGGTGATCAGGAGCTTGCGGCCCGCGAGCACCTTCGGCGCGAAGAACGAGACGATCGCCTCGTACACGGCTTCGGGTTCGAGCATGCGACCGTCGCCGATCTCGCCGCAGGCCTGCGGACCGGAATCGGGGCCGAGCGTTTCGATGCCGTCCGCGCGCAGTTGCGCGACATTGCGCTGCGTAGCCGGGTTTTGCCACATCTGGCGGTTCATCGCGGGCACGACCAGCAGCGGACAGTCGCGCGCCACGCACAGCGTGGAGAGCAGGTCGTCGGCGAAACCGTGGGCGAGCCTGGCGAGGAAGTCGGTGGAGGCGGGCGCGATGACGATGGCGTCGGCCTCGCGCGAGAGGTCGATGTGCGCCATGTTGTTGGGCACGCGCGCGTCCCACTGGCTCGTGTAGACGGGGCGCCCCGAGAGCGCCTGCATCGTGACAGGCGTGATGAACTGCGTGGCCGCCTCGGTCATCACGATCTGCACGGTCGCGCCGGCCTTGGTCAACAGGCGCGTCAACTCGGCGATCTTGTAGCACGCAATGCCGCCCGTCATGCCGAGCACGAGGTGGCGGCCGGCAAGCTCGCCTGGGGTTGCAGCGGACGTGTTCAAGTCACAACTCCTTTAACCGTGCAGCCCGCACACTCAGCGCGCGCCGCGCACGCGCCGCAACTCGTCGAACACCAGCAGCGCCGCGCCGATGCAGATCGCGCTGTCGGCCAGGTTGAACGCCGGCCAGTGCCAGCCGCCCACGTGGAAGTCGAGAAAGTCGATCACGTGGCCGTACAGCAGGCGGTCGATCACGTTGCCGAGCGCGCCGCCCATGATGAGCGCGAGCGCCGTGCAAAAGAGCTTCTGCGTGGCGTGGCGCTTGAGCAGATAGCAGATCACGAGCGCCGCCACCACGCCGAGCGCCGTGAACGCCCAGCGCTGCCAGCCGCCCGCGGCGGACAGGAAGCTGAACGCCGCGCCCTTGTTGTAGACCAGCACGAGGTTGAAGAACGGCGTGATCACGCGGCCTTCGCCGTAGCTGAACACCTTGTTGACGGCGATTTTCGTGAGCTGATCGGCAAGGATCACGATGACCGCGACCCCGAGCCACGGCGCGAGCGTGCCGCCTGCGCCGTTCGAGCGGGTTGGCTTCGACAGGGTTTTTGCCATTATGCCGCGCTCCGTTTTTCACCGCCGCCGAACAGATTCACGACGCAGCGGCCGCACAGGCCCGGATGCTCCGCGTTTGCGCCCACGTCCTCGCGGTAGTGCCAGCAACGCTCGCACTTGAGGTATTTCGAGGTGACCACTTCGACGCCTTCCTCCGCTTCGCTTTCCACCTTCACGACTTGCGCCGCCGAGGTGATGAGCACGAACTTGAGGTCGTCGCCGAGCGAGGTGAGCGCGTCGTAACGCGCGCCGCTCGCGAGAATGCGCACTTCGGCCTGCAGCGACGAGCCGATCTGGTTCGCCACGCGCGCCTCTTCGAGCGCCTTCGTCACGTTGCCGCGCACTTCGCGCAGCAGCGTCCACTTGGCGATCAGCTCCGGCGCTTCGGCGATGTCCGGGAACGCGTGGAACGTTTCGGTGAAGATGGTTTCGCTTTGCGGCTGGAACACCTTCCACGCCTCTTCGGCCGTGAACGAGAGGAACGGCGCGAGAATGCGCAACAGGCTGTGCGTGATGTGGTGCAGCGCCGTTTGCGCGCCGCGGCGAGCCTTCGAGTCCGCCGCGCTCGTGTAGAGGCGGTCTTTCAGCACGTCGAGGTAGAAGCCGCCCAGGTCTTCGGAGCAGAACGTTTGCAGCTTGGCCACGACCGGGTGGAACTCGTAGCGGTCGTAGTGCGAGAGCACGTCGTTTTGCAGCGTGTGCGTGAGCGCGACGGCGTAACGGTCGATCTCCAGCCATTCGCTCGCGGGCAGCGCGTGCTTCTCGAAGTCGAAATCCGACAGGTTCGAGAGCAGGAAGCGCAGCGTGTTGCGGATACGGCGATAGCCCTCCGTCACGCGCTTGAGAATTTCCTCGGAGATGGCCAGCTCGCCCGAATAGTCGGTCGACGCGATCCACAAGCGGATGATTTCCGCGCCCAGACGGTTCGCGACTTCATGCGGATCGACGCCGTTGCCGAGCGACTTCGACATCTTGCGGCCCTCGCCGTCGACGGTGAAGCCGTGCGTGAGCAGCGCGTTGTAGGGCGGGCGGCCGTCGAGCATCGAGGCCGTGAGCAGCGACGAGTGGAACCAGCCGCGGTGCTGGTCCGAGCCTTCCAGGTAGAGGTCGGCCGGGAATTGCAGTTCGTCCTTGTGCGAGCCGCGCAGCACGTGCCAGTGCGTCGTGCCCGAGTCGAACCACACGTCGAGCGTGTCGCGGTTCTTTTCGTACAGGTTCGCGTCGTCGCCGATCAGCTCGCGCGGGTCGAGCGTTTGCCACGCTTCGATGCCTTCCTTCTCCACGCGCTGCGCAACCTGTTCGAGCAACTCCAGCGTACGCGGATGCAGCTCGCCGGTTTCCTTGTGGACGAAGAACGCCATCGGCACGCCCCATTGGCGCTGGCGCGAGAGCGTCCAGTCCGGGCGGTTGGCGATCATCGAATAGAGACGCTGCTTGCCCCACGAGGGGTAGAACGCCGTCGCCTCGATGCCCTCGAGCGCCGTTTCGCGCAGCGTCTTGCCGCCGTCCCTGGGCGTCACGTCCATGCCCGCGAACCACTGCGACGTGGCGCGGTAGATGATCGGCGTCTTGTGGCGCCAGCAGTGCATGTAGCTGTGCAGATACTTTTCGCTGCGCAGCAGGGTGCCGGCGGCGTCGAGCGCGTCGACGATCTTCGGGTTCGCCGCCCAGATCGAGAGGCCGCCGAAGAGCGGCAGCGATTCGATGTAGCGGCCGTCGCCCATTACCGGGCTGATGATGTCCGAGTCCGGCATGTTGTGCGCCTTGCACGACACGAAGTCTTCCACGCCATAGGCGGGCGCCGAGTGGACGATGCCCGTGCCGGTGTCGGTCGTCACGTAGTCGCCGAGGTAGATCGGCGACGTGCGCTTGTAGCCCGGATGCGCCGAGGCGAGCGGGTGATTGAAGCGAAGCAGCGAGAGTTTTTCGCCCTTGGTCGTGGCGACGATCTTGCCTTCGAGGGCGAAGTCCTTCATGCACGCTTCCACGCGATCGACGGCGAGGATCAGCAGGCCGCGTTGCGTATCGACGAGCGCGTAATCGATTTCCGGGTGCACGTTCAGCGCCTGGTTCGACGGGATCGTCCAGGGCGTGGTGGTCCAGATCACGATGCCGCCTTCCTCGCGCGGCAGCGCGGGCAGGCCGAACGCGGCCGCCGTTTCAGCGGGCTGCGCGAACGTGAACAGCACGTCGATGGTCGGATCGGTCTTGTCCTTGTACTCGACTTCGGCCTCAGCCAATGCCGAGCCGCAGTCGAAGCACCAGTTCACGGGCTTCAGACCGCGGAACACATAACCCTTCTCGATGATCTTCGCGAGCGCGCGAATCTCGTTCGCCTCGTTCACGAAGTTCATCGTCTTGTACGGGTTGTTCCAGTCGCCGAGCACGCCGAGGCGCCTGAAGCCCTTCTTTTGCGTCTCGATCTGGCCGGCCGCGTACTCGCGCGCCTTCTGCATCACTTCCTGGGCGGGCAGCGACTTGCCGAACTGCTTCTCGATCTGGATTTCGATCGGCATGCCGTGGCAGTCCCAGCCCGGCACGTAGACCGCGTCGAAGCCCGCGAGATTGCGCGCCTTGACGATCATGTCCTTCAAGATCTTGTTCACCGCGTGGCCGAGGTGGATGTCGCCGTTCGCATACGGAGGCCCGTCGTGCAGGATGAACTTCTTGCGGCCTTTCGAGGCCGCGCGGATCTTCTCGTAGACCTGGTTCTCTTCCCATTCCTTGACCCATTGCGGCTCGCGCCTGGGCAGGTCGCCGCGCATCGGGAACGGAGTGTCGAGCAGGTTGACGGGGTACTTCGATTCGGACTTCTGCGGCTTGCCGGAGGATGCTTTCTTGTCGCTCATGGTATGTCACGTGGAATTCGGGGGATGCATGGCGTCAGCGTTGCGGCCGATGCCGCGCAACCGTCGCCTCGGGCGCTGCATGCGGTGCCTGGGGCACGCGGCGCCTGGGGGCGGGGCAGCCCGCGCATGCGGGCCGCGGATCACCTAATTCGGTCGGTGGCCGAAGTGGCGAAGCCGGTGGATGCGCCGCCAGCCACGTCGGCGCCCGCGGCGGCGAACCACGCGCGGGTGTTCGCCACGTCGCGAGCGATCGCGGCGGTGAGCGTTTCGAGGTCGGCGAACTTCTCCTCGTCACGCAGCTTCTTGAGGAACTCGACGCGCACGAGCTTGCCGTAGGCGTCGCCGTGCCAGTCGAGCAGATGCACTTCGAGCAGCACGCGGCCCGAGTCGTCCACGGTCGGGCGCAGGCCGAGGCTCGCGACGCCCGGAAGCGGCTGGTCGCCAATGCCATGCACCAGCACGACGAAAATGCCCTTGAGCGCCGGCCGCTTGTGGCCGATCAGCAGGTTCATCGTGGGAAAGCCCAGATCGCGGCCGAGCTTCAGACCATGCGTGACGTGCGCGCTGATGTGGTAGCCGCGGCCAAGCGAGGCGCGTGCGGCGTCGAGGTCGCCCGCGTGCAGTTGCGCGCGCACGGCCGAGCTGGAAATGCGCACGCCCGAGGGGTCGGCCACGGTCGCCATCTGTTCGACTTCGAAGCCGTACTGCTCGCCCGCGGCCTGCAGCGAGGCAAAGTCGCCCGCGCGCTTCGCGCCGTAGCGGAAGTCGTCGCCGATCATCATCCAGCGCGCGTGCAGCCCGCCCACGATGATGCGCTCGACGAACGCCTCGGGCGACTGGCTCGCGAACGTGTGATTGAAATGCTCGACCACCACGCGGTCCACGCCGTTCTCGCGCAGCGCTTCGAGCTTGTCGCGCAGCATGGCGATGCGCGGCGGGGCGCTAGCCGGGTTGAAGAATTCGCGCGGATGCGGCTCGAAGGTCATCACGCAGACGGGCAGGCCGCGCGCGTCGGCCGCCGCGCGCACGCGCGCGAGCAATGCCTGATGCCCGCGGTGGACACCGTCGAAATTGCCGATGGTCAGCGCGCAGGGCGCGCGGCTTTCGGCATTGGGAAGACCGCGGAAGACTCTCACGATAGCGGAACCTGGTGGAACCTCGAAAAGCGCGCTGGCGCAGCACGCGTGCTGGGACCTGCTGACTGGGCCACTCGCGGCCCAAGGACCGCGACGAAACAGAAGATTATAAACGCACGAGGCGACGATCGCCGCCGCCCGCGCGTTGAGCACGCCCCCCGATGATAAAATCCGCGGATGAAAAATCTCGTCATCCTGATTTCGGGGCGGGGCAGCAACATGGAAGCCATCGTGCGCGCGTGCGCACAGGAAGCTTGGGGCGCGCGCATCGCCGCCGTGATTGCCAACCGTCCTGATGCCGCGGGCCTCGCGTTCGCGGCTTCGAACGGCATTGCCACGGCGGTCGTCGATCACCGCCAGTTTTCCGATCGCGCCGGCTTCGACGCGGCGCTCGCGCAAGTCATCGACGGCTACGCGCCGGACCTCGTCGTGCTGGCGGGCTTCATGCGCGTGCTGACCGACGCGTTCGTCGACCATTATTCGGGTCGGATGATCAATATCCATCCGTCGCTGCTGCCGATGTTTCCGGGCCTCAAGACGCACCAGCAGGCGCTCGACGCAGGCTGCCGCGTGCACGGCGCCACGGTGCACTTTGTCACGCCTACACTCGATCATGGTCCGATCGTCGCGCAGTCGGTGGTGCCGGTGCGCGCGGGCGACGACGCCGCGGCG
This sequence comes from Paraburkholderia sp. J76, assembly GCF_905220295.1. Lineage (NCBI taxonomy): Bacteria > Pseudomonadati > Pseudomonadota > Betaproteobacteria > Burkholderiales > Burkholderiaceae > Paraburkholderia > Paraburkholderia sp. J76. Next base: position 24,049 of record NZ_CAJMZJ010000011.1, on the reverse strand, counting down.
CTCGCCGCGCGCGTGCTCAAGACCGAACACGTAATGTATCCGCGCGCGGTGCGCTGGTTCGTCGAAGGGCGCCTCGCGCTCGACGGCGAACGCGTGACGCTCACGCCTGCCGAGCCGCAATGGCTCTTCTTTGACGACTCGCAAGCCGCCGGGGAGGGCGCATGAGACTGCATGGATTTCTGATTGGACAGACCGAAACGTTGCTCGCCGACGTCCTCAAATTTACGGGCCCGGCCGACGCCGTGACGAGCCGCTTCTTCCGCGAGCATCCGAAGCTCGGCCACGCGGAGCGCGGCGTGATCGCCGAAGCCGTGTTCGCCGTGCTGCGCCGGCGCATGGAGTTCGCGCACCTGGCCGAAAGCGGCACGGGCAGCCCGACGCGCCGCCTCACGCTGCTCGGCCTCATGGCGACGGCGGGCCGCTCCGCGATCCGTCCGTTCGTTTCCGACGCCGAAGCCACCTGGCTCGAGCACGTCGCGAAGATCGACCCGGCCAGCCTGCCGCAGCGCGTGCAACTGAATCTGCCGGAGTGGATCATGAAGGCGCTGGAAACGCGCTTCGAGCCCGCCGAACTCGCGCAACTGGCCGCCGCGCTGAACTATCCGGCGCCGTTGGATTTGCGTTCAAATCCGATCAAGGCGAACCGCGACGAGCTGATCCGCTCGCTGTCCGAGTCGGGCATCGAGGGCGGCGAAACGCCGTTCGCGCCGTTCGGCGTGCGCGTGACGGGCAAGCCCGCGCTCGCAAAACTCGATTCGTTCAAGAACGGCTGGTTCGAGGTGCAGGATGAGGGCAGCCAGTTGCTGTGCACGCTCCTCGCGCCGCGCCGCGGCGAAATGGTCGTGGACTTCTGCGCGGGCGCGGGCGGCAAGACGCTGGCGCTCGGCGCGATGATGCGTTCGACGGGCCGTCTCTATGCCTTCGACGTGTCCGAGCGCCGCCTCGCCAAGCTCAAGCCGCGCCTCGCGCGCAGCGGGCTTTCGAACGTCAATCCGGTGTTGATCGATAGCGAGCACGACGCCAAGATCAAGCGCCTCGTCGGCAAGATCGACCGCGTGCTGGTGGACGCGCCGTGCTCGGGCCTCGGCACGCTGCGCCGCAATCCCGACCTCAAGTGGCGTCAGTCGCCGGAGTCGGTTGCGGAACTCGCGCCCAAGCAGCTTTCGATTCTCACGAGCGCCGCGCGCCTGCTCAAGCGCGGCGGCCGTCTCGTCTACGCGACCTGCAGCATTCTCGAAGCCGAGAACGAGGCGGTCGTGAAGCAGTTCCTCGAGGCGCACCCCGACTTCGCGCTGGTCAGCGCGCGCGACGTGCTGACCGAGCAGCGCGTGGGCCTGGACACGGGCGACTATCTCTCGCTGTGGCCGCACCGCCACGCCACCGACGGCTTCTTCGCCGCCGTGCTGGAGCGTCGCGGCGACGCGAAGCCCCGGACGAAGACGGCCGGCGCGCAGACTACGCCGGGAGAAGCCGCGGTGGTGCAGGAGGCGTCCGACGCGATCGCGAAGGCGCGGGAAAGCGAAGCGGCCGAGCCGGACGCCGCGCTCGAATAAGCGCGCGGCAGGGCAGCCATGACGCAGGACTGGCCGGCCGGGACGCGCCGGCCGGTCCAGCGAAGCGCAAGGGTGCGGGGCGGTGAAAGGCTAATAGGGTTGAATGACAAAAAAAAGGCCGGTCGGGGTGCGGCAAAGCGCCTCGAAACGTCCTCCAGACGTTGACGCCGTAACCATTAAAGAAAAAAATCTCCCTTTGTTACAAACACTTGGAACGGTTCTAGTAGAATGCCGTCCAACTGCTTCTAGTCGCTTTCACTTTCTTGACACCGGCGCCTGGCTGAAAGGCCGACGCGCTTCGCTTCACAGGTAAATGCCTTGTTGAACTCCCTGCTTGATTTCCTCGCCCACGGCGTGCTCCATTTCTCGTGGTGGCAGATCGTGTTGTTCGCGGTGGTGGTCACCCACATCACTATCATCGGCGTGACGGTGTATCTGCACCGCTGCCAGGCGCACCGCGCGCTGGACCTGCACCCCATTGCGAGCCACTTTTTCCGTTTCTGGCTGTGGATGACCACGGGCATGCTCACGGGCCAGTGGGCGGCCATCCACCGCAAGCACCACGCCAAGTGCGAAACGGAGGAAGATCCGCACAGCCCGCAAACGCGCGGCATCTGGAAGGTGCTGCTCGAAGGCGCCGAACTCTATCGCGCCGAAGCGAAGAACGAAGAAACGCTGCGCCGCTTCAGCCACGGCACGCCCAACGACTGGATGGAGCGCAACGTCTACACGCGCTACCCCATTCTCGGCGTGAGCATCATGATGGTGATCGACGTTGCGCTGTTCGGCGCGGTCGGCCTCACCGTGTGGGCCGTGCAGATGGCGTGGATCCCGTTCTGGGCGGCTGGCGTCGTGAACGGTCTCGGCCACTTCTGGGGCTACCGCAACTTCAATTCGTCCGACGCAAGCACGAACCTTCTGCCGATCGGCATCATCATCGGCGGCGAGGAACTGCACAATAATCACCACACGTTCGCGACTTCGGCGAAGCTCTCGAACAAGTGGTACGAGTTCGACATCGGCTGGATGTACATCCGCATGATGCAGGCGGTTGGGTTGGCCAAGGTGAAGAAGGTCGCGCCTACGCCGCGCCTAACGAAGGGCAAGCTCGTGGCCGACCACGAAACGCTGCAAGCCGTGTTGTCGAACCGCTACGAAGTGATGGCGACGTACGCGAAGGCCGTGAAGCAGGCGTACCGCCAGGAACTCGCGCACCTCAAGGAAGTGGGCGAGCGCGAGAAGTACAAGGTCATGCGCGGTGCGCGCAAGTGGTTCGACAAGGAAGAAGCCAGCCTGAACGAGCCGCAGAAGCGACAGCTTCCGCAGATTTTCGCGAACAGCCAGAAGCTGCGCACGTACATCGAACTGCGTAACGAACTGGCCGCAATCTGGGAACGTTCGAGCGCCTCGCGCGAACAGCTCCTCGCTCAACTCCAGGACTGGTGCCATCGCGCCGAACAAAGCGGTATCAAGGCGCTTCAGGAATTTGCGTCGCGCCTGCGCCGCTACGCCTGACCGAATCGATCGTCGCGAGCGGATTTTGGCCCTCAGTCGGGCGTAAGAAAATCCTTTAGAATGACGAGACGTCACAAAACCCCGCGCTGGCGGGGTTTTTCTTTTTGGGCCGCAAAAAAGCCGGAGTTCCCTCAATGGCTTCCATGGCGCGGCGATCGGTAGGGGCAGGAGATGATGAGTCAGGCAATCAGGAAGGTCGAATACGACCGGCCGCAAGGTGCCGTCTGCAGCGTGGGACAGGCGTGGGCGCGCGTGCCCGATGCACCGTCCACGGCGGAGCGCATGGCATTGAAGGAGCGGATTCGCGCGTTGCTCAAGCGCGAGAAGGCGGTGCTCGTCGCGCACTATTACGTGGATCCTGAATTGCAGGAACTCGCCGACGAAACCGGCGGCTGCGTGGCCGATTCGCTCGAGATGGCGCGTTTTGGCCGCGACCACGAAGCACAGACGCTTGTCGTGGCGGGCGTGCGATTCATGGGCGAGACCGCGAAGATTCTGAGTCCGAACAAGCGCATCCTCATGCCCGACCTCGACGCGACCTGTTCGCTCGATCTCGGCTGCCCCATCGACGAATTCTCGGCGTTTTGCGACGAGCATCCGGACCGCACCGTGGTCGTCTATGCGAACACGAGCGCGGCCGTGAAGGCGCGCGCGGACTGGATGGTCACGTCGTCCATCGGTCTCGAAATCGTGGCCGACCTGCACGCGAAGGGCGAAAAAATTCTGTGGGCGCCGGACCGGCATCTGGGCAGCTACATCCAGAAGAAGACCGGGGCGGACATGCTGCTGTGGCAGGGCTCCTGCCTCGTGCACGACGAGTTCAAGGGCGTCGAACTCGATCTGCTGCGCGCCGAATACCCGGACGCCAAGATTCTCGTCCACCCCGAATCGCCCGAAGGCGTGGTCGCGCTCGCGGACGTGGTCGGCTCCACGACGCAACTGATCGACGCCGCCGTGAAGCTCGACGCGCAGCGCTTCATCGTCGCGACCGATTTGGGCATCCTGCACAAGATGCGCCTGGCTGCACCGGGCAAGACCTTCATCGAAGCGCCTACTGCCGGCAACAGCGCCACCTGCAAGAGCTGCGCGCATTGCCCGTGGATGGCCATGAACGGTCTCGCGAACCTCGCAGACGTGCTGGAGCGCGGTCACAACGAGATCCACGTGGATGCCGCGATCGGCGAACGCGCGCGTCTGCCGATCGACCGCATGCTGGCCTTCGCGGCCGAGCACAAGCGCCGCGTGCAGGCGAGCGGCGACCTTGCGCGCGACACCGCGCTGTTCTCGCAAGTGGGGGCCGCGTAAATGGGTGCACTCGAATTGCTCGCAGTCGATGCCGTTTCGCCCGTGCTCGATGAAGTGCGTGCGCAGTACGGCGCAGCGTTCGACGCCGCGATCGCACGCAACGTGGCCGACGCGCTCGAGGAAGACGTCGGCCCGGGCGACCAGACGGGCCGCCTCGTGCCCGCCGACGAAATGCGCGACGCGCGCATCATCGTGCGCGAAGAGGCCGTGCTGTGCGGCGTGCTCTGGTTCGACGGCGTGGTGAAGCGCGTCGATCCGCGCATCGAGGTGCGCTGGCAGTATCGCGAAGGCGACCGCATGGCCGCCGACACGACCGTGTGCTCGCTGCGCGGTCCGGCGCGCTCGCTGCTCACGGCCGAGCGTAACGCGATGAACTTCCTGCAGTTGCTTTCGGGCGTGGCGAGCGTGACGCGCCGCTACGTCGACATGATTGCGCATACGAGCACGCGCATTCTGGACACCCGCAAGACACTGCCCGGCCTGCGCCTCGCGCAGAAGTACGCGGTGCGCGTGGGCGGCGGCGCAAACCAGCGACTGGCGCTTTACGACGGCATTCTGATCAAGGAAAACCACATCGCGGCGGCCGGCGGCGTGGACGCGGCGATGGACGCTGCGCTCGCGCTCGACGCGGGCGTGCCGATCCAGATCGAAGTCGAGACGCTCGAACAGCTCGAAACGGCGCTCGCCCACGGCGCGAAGTCGGTCCTGCTCGACAACTTCTCGCTCGACATGATGCGCGATGCGGTGAAGCTCACGGCGGGGCGCGCGGTGCTCGAAGTCTCGGGCGGCGTGAACGTCGACACGGTGCGCGCCATCGCGGAAACGGGCGTGGACCGGGTTTCGATCGGCGCGTTGACGAAGGACGTGCGCGCGACGGACTTCTCGATGCGCATTGTCTGAAGCCGGAATCGGCCAAGCTGGACCAAAACGAAAAGGCCGCCTCGCGATTGAGGCGGCCTTTGTTTTTGCGGCGCGTAGAGTACGCCGCAGGTCTTAGGAAACCGTGCGATTGCGCACGCGCTCCGGCGCGAGCACGGTCGGCAGCGCCTTGGGCAGCGAGTTCGGCCAGTCGCGGCTGTAGTGCAGGCCACGGCTTTCGCGGCGCGAGCGCGCACTCTCCACGATCAGCGAGGCGACTTCGACGAGATTGCGCAATTCCAGCAGATCGCGCGTGACACGGAAATTCGCGTAGTACTCGAGAATTTCGTCGCGCAGCAGCGAGATGCGATGCTGTGCGCGCTCGAGCCGCTTGTCGGTGCGCACGATGCCGACGTAATTCCACATCAGCCGGCGCAGTTCGTCCCAGTTGTGGGCAACGACGACTTCCTCATCGGAATCCGAAACGCGGCTTTCGTCCCAGTCGGGCAGCGGTGCATGCGCGCCCGCGCTGAAGCCTTCCGCCTCGATTGCCTCGGCGGCCGAGCGGCCGATCACGAGGCACTCCAGCAGCGAATTGCTGGCCAGCCGGTTTGCGCCGTGCAGGCCCGTGTACGAGGTCTCGCCCACGGCGTAGAGGCCCGCGAGATCGGTGCGCCCGCCCAGATCGGTGACGACGCCGCCGCAGGTGTAGTGCGCGGCGGGCACGACCGGAATCGGCTCTTTCGTGATGTCGATGCCGAATTCGCGGCAGCGCGCGAGGATGGTGGGGAAGTGCTCTTCGAGAAACGCCGGCGGCTGATGGCTGATGTCGAGGTGCACGCAGTCGATGCCGTGCTTCTTGATCTCGAAGTCGATCGCGCGCGCGACGATATCGCGCGGCGCCAACTCGGCGCGCTCGTCGTGCGCGGGCATGAAGCGCGTGCCGTCGGGCAGGCGCAGCACGCCGCCTTCGCCGCGCACGGCTTCCGAAATCAGGAACGATTTGGCGTGCGGGTGAAAGAGGCAGGTGGGATGGAACTGGATGAACTCCATATTCGCCACGCGGCAGCCTGCGCGCCACGCCATGGCGATGCCGTCGCCGGTCGCCGTGTCGGGATTCGTCGTGTAGAGGTAGACCTTGCCCGCGCCGCCCGTGGCGAGCACCGTGTGCGGCGCCTGAATCGTCACCGTACGGTCGTTCTTCAGATCGAGCGCATACAGGCCGTGGCAGCGGCGGCCCGGCAGGCCGAGGCGGTCGGAGGTGATGACGTCGATGGCCTGATGGTCTTCGAGGATCGTGATGTTCGGGTGCGAGCGCGCGCGTTCGAGCAGCGTTTGCACGACGGCGTGGCCGGTGGCGTCGGCGGCGTGGATGATGCGGCGATGGCTGTGGCCGCCTTCGCGGGTGAGATGAAAGCCGAGTTCGGCGGCGGCGTCCTTCGTGAACGGCACGTCCTGGGCGATCAGCCATTCGATGGCCTCGCGGCCATGCTCGACGATGTAGCGCGTTGCCGCCTCGTCGCACAGGCCGCCGCCGGCGACGAGCGTATCGTCCACGTGGTTCTCCACGCTGTCGGCCGAATCGAGCACGGCGGCGATGCCGCCTTGCGCGCGGTCGCTCGCGCCTTCGGTCATCGCGCGCTTGGCGATGATCACGACGCGACGCGAACCGGCGAGATTCAGCGCGACGCTCAGCCCTGCGAGGCCGCTGCCGACGATCGCTACATCGAAATTCATGATCCTGCTTCTCCGTCTCTCTTGTTCTACGCTTTCTGGCTGCGCCGTCACGGGCATATGACACGCGTGTGGCAGCCGGTATGAAGCGGGAAGCATACTCCGAGAGGGGAGCGCACGGCGCGCAAAAAGAAAAACCCCGCTAAAAAGCGGGGTTTTTCTGTCTTCGTCCGGCTCGAAACCCGATCAATTACTTGATCTTGGTTTCCTTGTACTCGACGTGCTTGCGAACAACCGGGTCGAACTTCTTGATCGACATTTTTTCCGGCATGTTGCGCTTGTTCTTCGTGGTCGTGTAGAAGTGACCCGTGCCTGCGGTCGACTCGAGCTTGATCTTGTCGCGGATACCCTTGGCCATGATTTACTCCTTACAGTTCGCCGCGTGCGCGCAGGTCTGCGAGCACGGAATCGATGCCGTTCTTGTCGATCAGGCGCAGGCCTGCGTTCGAGATGCGCAGACGCACCCAACGGTTTTCGCTTTCAACCCAGAAACGGCGGTTTTGCAGATTCGGGAGGAAACGGCGCTTGGTTTTGTTGTTAGCGTGGGAAACGTTGTTGCCGCTCATCGGCGCTTTCCCAGTGACTTGGCATACACGTGCCATGAGTGCACTCCTACGGAAATTCTGAGTTCGTGAGCCGCTTAAGTTTCCCAGGCGAGAAATGGCCGGAATAAGAGCGCGCTCACGTATGGATGAGAGACAACCTCGAACCCAGGCCGTATTTCCCCTGGAATGCCGCGACGGGCTTCGGAACAGGGTTGGAAATAGGCAAACCGTGAGTCTAGCAGAAAAAGGCCAGGAAAATCAAACACGATTTGCACATGGCGTCGTGCGGGCGTGGTTCGACGCATCACCAGCCTTGCCGCGCGAACGAAAACGTTTCCCGTGTGCCGATGACCAGGTGATCGATGAGTTGCACCTCCACGAGCGCCAGCGTTTCGCGCAAGACCCGCGTGAGGCGCCGGTCGCTCGCGCTCGGCTGCACCGCGCCCGAAGGGTGATTATGGGCGACGATCAGGCTCGCGGCGTTGAGCGTGAGCGCGCGCCGCACGATTTCACGAGGATATACCGCCATGCGCGTGAGCGAGCCGCGCGAGCTTTCCTCCGAGCGGATCAGCCGGTGGCGAGCGTCCAGAAAGAGGCACACGAACACCTCGTGCGGCCGCCCGCCGATCAGGAGGCGTAAATAGTCCTCGACCGCGCCCGGCGAATCGACGAGCGGCTTGTCGTCGAGCGCTTCGGCCAGCGCTCTGCGTGCAAGTTCCGTCACGGCCTGCAGCATCGAGGCTTTGGCGGGGCCGATGCCGCGCAGAGCCTCGAATTCTTCGCGCTGCGCGTCGAGCATGGCGCGCAGCGAGCCGAATTGGGCCAGGAGCGCGCGAGCCACCTCGAACACGTCGTGGCCCCGCAGCCCGGAACCGAGCAGGATCGCGAGCAATTCCACGTCTGAAAGCGCCTCCGCGCCGGCCGTGCGCAGCCGTTCGCGAGGCATGTCGCGGCGGCGTGCCGCTGGCGCGGCGCTCTCGTGGGCCGACACCGCAGGCTCAGTGGTCGCGGGCAGCGCGGCGTCGCCGGGGCCTCGCTCCGCGCAGTCCAGACGATGCAGGCGGCGGGAAAGGGCGCCGCCGGCGGTCGCGGGCGCCACGTCCGGCGTGCAGTCTAGTTCGGTCATGACGGTCTCCGCAGGCAGCCCGGGCGCGCACGGAGCGGGCGCGCGCGAGCGGCGGCGGTACGAAATCGTGCCGCGACCGCCCCGGCCAAGTGGCTTACAATAGATCCTTTACGGCCGTCGAAAACAGGCCGGACCGGCGCCTTGCGGCGCGCACGCGCGAAGCGCGCGTTCCGACGAAAAGAGTTACGCATGAGCATCATCGACATCTCCGAAGTGAAACCCGGTTCTCACGTGACACTGCACTACCGGCTTTCGCTCGCCGATGGCACCGAGATCGTCAATACCTTTGTCGATCGTCCCGCCACCCTGCTGATGGGCGCCGGCCAGCTCGCGCCGCCGCTGGAAGATATTCTGCAGGGCCTGAAGGTGGGCCACCACTCGACCTTTCAGCTAGAACCGGGCGTCGCTTTCGGCCAGCGCAACCCCGACCTGATCCAGCGCGTCTCGCTCAAGACCCTGCGCGAGAACGGCATGATCGGCGAGGAATTCAATCCGGGCGACCTGATCGAGTTCAATGCGCCCGGCGGCGGCCGCTATGCGGGCGTGCTCAAGGAGGTCAACGAGACCTCCGCCCTGTTCGATTTCAACCACCCGCTCGCTGGCCAGGCGGTTGCGTTCGAAGTGCAAATCATCGGAATCCTTTAAAGCCCATGACCAACACGGACACGTCCCTCGTCGCACCCCTGACTGACGCGGAAATCCTGCTCGCCCAGCCGCGCGGCTTCTGCGCCGGCGTCGATCGGGCCATCGAGATCGTCGAACGCGCCATCCAGTTGCATGGGGCGCCGATCTACGTGCGTCACGAGATCGTCCATAACGCATATGTCGTCGAAGACCTGCGCAAGAAAGGGGCGATCTTCATCGAGCAGCTCGATGAGGTCCCGTCCGGCAACACCGTGATCTTCAGCGCGCACGGCGTCTCCAAGTCGGTGCGCGCCGACGCCGAATCGCGCGGCCTGCGCGTCTATGACGCGACTTGCCCGCTCGTCACGAAGGTGCACGTGGAAGTCGCGAAAATGCGCGACGAAGGGCTCGACATCGTCATGATCGGGCACAAGGGCCATCCGGAAGTGGAAGGCACGATGGGGCAGGTGGCCGAAGGCATGTACCTCGTCGAAGACATTGCCGATGTCGAGGCGCTCAAGCTGCGCGATCCGCAGCGCGTGGCGTTCGTCACGCAAACCACGCTCTCCGTGGACGACGCCGCGGAAATCATCGCGGCGCTCAAGGCGCGCTTTCCGGCCATTCGCGAGCCGAAGAAGCAGGACATTTGCTACGCCACGCAGAATCGCCAGGACGCCGTCAAGTTCATGGCGCCGCAGTGCGACGTCGTGATCGTGGTGGGCAGCCCGAACAGTTCCAACTCGAACCGTCTGCGCGAAGTCGCGGAAAAGCGCGGCATTCCCGCCTATATGGTGGACGCCCCCGAGCAGATCGACCCGCAGTGGCTTGCCGGCAAGCGCCGGATCGGTCTGACGGCCGGAGCGTCCGCGCCCGAGGCGCTTGCACAGAAAATCATCCAGCGTCTGCACGAACTTGGTGCGCGCAATGTGCGCGCGCTCGAAGGCATCGAGGAGAATATTGCGTTCCCCTTGCCGCGCGGACTCGGCCAGGTACTCTGAAGCTTCGCGCTCCCAGAACAACGCGCCCATGCGGCGCGTTTTTTTATGGCTGCGCCCCGTGTCCCACCGCAATAAAAAGGGCTGCATCACAAGAAAGAGCAGGTTAACCTCACGTCGGGCGGGCGTTCTTATCAGTGTTTTCGCTAGAGTGGGGTGTCGAATTTCATGGTGTGACCCCGATTTATTGCTTCACTTGGCACAATTTCGACACACATGCATCCCGCGGGGGCGAGAGTTTTATGCTCTCCCTTAAATCCGTTACACGGGAGTTCATGCCCATCCGATAAGGCATTGCGGTCCTTATCCGCAACACATGATGTGAAGCGGTCGATTTCTGGTGCAACTGGTGCACCAAAATAAGGCGCAACCCATGGTGCAACCCTATCTGTGGGCTTATCTAGAAATATGGTTGCAATGCAGGAAAACCCTGCCGGTTCAACAATATTGCCCGTCGCATAATTGGCGTTACAATGCGCGCGTTCTGAAGGCCGGACATCGTTGGGAAGGCCATCAGGCAAGCATTTCGGAAGGCGCAGGAGACCTGATTAATGCGATTCAAGTCTGCTTTTGCCGCGTCTGCGATTAATGCGGTTGCGCTGCGTCACGCGTGGCGCCGCTGCAATGTCGAGACGGGTATGAGCGCAACATCGATCATTCCTGGCATGCAGGTTGCTTTTGCATGCACCGGCGTAGTCATGCCGGTTTGCCGCTCAAGTGCGACGAATCTCGCAGGCGAGATTTCGAAGTGCGCGAGCGGTCGGGGAAAAGGAGTCATGGCGTTTGACGCATTCGCGTTTGCGGGCCGAAAGGCTCGCCGCGAATACGCCAACGCGAACATGGCGCGTAGTTGATTGAACCCGACGGCACCGAACCATCCGACGGTGCCGTTTTTGCATCCGCTTCTGGCGAGCCTGCCGCTGCAACACAGCGGCAACGCGAACCCGGGCGGCCAACCGTTACCGGTTTTTACTCAATACCCGAAAGTGTCGTTGCGGTTCCGTAAAACATCGCCCACCGGCCGATGACGAGCGCGAATCCGGTTGCACGGGCTAAGGAGCATTACATGGATATTTTCATCCAGCAGATCCTGAACGGGCTGGTGCTTGGCAGCATCTACGCCATCATCGCACTGGGCTACACCATGGTGTACGGGATTCTGGGCATCATCAACTTCGCGCACGGCGACGTGCTCATGGTGGGCGCCATGGTCGCGCTCTCCGCGATCAACGTGCTCCACAATCACTTCCCGGGCCTCGGGAACATCCCCACGCTGTGTATCGCGCTGGTGGTCGCCGCCGTAGTGTGTGCGGTCGTCGGGTACACGATCGAAAAGGTCGCTTACCGGCCGCTGCGCCGCGCGCCGCGTCTCGCGCCGCTGATCACCGCCATCGGTGTGTCGATCCTGCTGCAGACGCTCGCAATGATCATCTGGGGCCGCAATCCGCTCGCGTTCCCCCAGCTCATCTCGACCGACCCGATCAACGTCATCAAGCCGACTGAAACCGGCGTGGGCGCCGTGATCTCGATGACGGAAATCGTCATCATCGTGGTCGCGTTCCTCGTGATGGCGGGCCTGTTGATCCTCGTGCACAAGACCAAGCTCGGCCGCGCGATGCGCGCCATCGCCGAGAACCCGAACAACGCTTCGCTGATGGGCGTGAACCCGAACTTCGTGATTTCGGCCACGTTCATGATCGGCTCGGCGCTCGCGGCGCTGGCCGGCGTGATGATCGCCTCGGAATACGGCAACGCGCACTTCTACATGGGTTTCATCCCCGGCATGAAGGCCTTCACGGCGGCAGTGCTGGGTGGTATCGGCAACCTCGGCGGCGCGATGGTCGGCGGCGTGGTGCTCGGTCTGATCGAGCAGCTCGGCGCAGGCTACATCGGCAACCTGACCGGCGGGGTGTTCGGCAGTAACTATCAGGACGTCTTCGCATTCATCGTGCTGATCGTCGTGCTCGTGTTCCGTCCGTCGGGGCTGCTGGGCGAACGTGTCGCGGACCGCGCATAAGAGGGAGTAGCACAACATGACTTCAATTCAACCGATCGAGCCGTCGACGACGCTCATCCCCGAAAAGAACACGACGAAGACGCTCGCCGTGGGCATCGTGACCGCTGTCGTCGTTGCCGCGCTGCCCTTCGTGGTCGGCGCCGCGGGCGGCAACTACTGGGTGCGCGTGCTCGACTTCGCGATGCTTTACGTGATGCTCGCGCTGGGCCTGAACGTGGTGGTGGGCTTCGCCGGCCTGCTGGACCTGGGCTACATCGCGTTCTACGCGGTGGGCGCCTACGTCGCCGCGCTGCTCACTTCGCCGCACCTCACCACGCAGTTCGCGTGGATCGCCAGCATGTTCCCGGGCGGCATGCATACGCCGTACTGGATCGTGGTGCCGTGCGCCATGGCGCTCGCCGCCATCTTCGGCGTATTGCTCGGCGCGCCGACGCTGCGTCTGCGAGGCGACTACCTCGCCATCGTGACCCTGGGCTTCGGGGAAATCGTTCGTATCTTCATGAACAACCTCGACCGTCCGGTGAACATCACCAACGGGCCGCAGGGGATTACGGGCGTGGCGCCGCTGCAGGTGTTCGGCTTCAATCTCGCGCAGCCGCACGAGATCCTCGGCTTCACGTTCACGTCGGTCTACATGTACTACTACGTGTTCGTGATCTGCGCGCTGCTCGTGATCTGGGTGTGTACGCGTTTGCAGCACTCGCGCATCGGCCGCGCGTGGGCCGCGATCCGCGAAGACGAAATCGCCGCCAAGGCCATGGGCATCAACACCCGTAACGTCAAGCTGCTCGCGTTCGCGATGGGCGCGTCGTTCGGCGGTCTTTCTGGCGCGATGTTCGGTGCGTTCCAGGGCTTCGTGTCGCCGGAATCGTTCACGTTCTGGGAATCGGTCGTCGTGCTCGCCTGCGTGGTGCTGGGCGGCATGGGCCACATCCCCGGCGTGATTCTCGGCGCCGTGCTGCTCGCCATTTTCCCCGAGTTCCTGCGCTCGACGATGGGCCCGCTCCAGCACATGCTGTTCGGCCACGAAGTCGTCGACACGGAAGTCATTCGCCAGTTGCTTTACGGCCTCGCCATGGTCGTCATCATGCTGTATCGCTCGGAAGGCCTGTGGCCCGCGGCGAAGCACGAGGACAAGATCGCGAAGATCGCGAGGCGCGCCAGCAAGAAGCCGGTTCGCGCATAACGGGGAGACCAGAATATGAGCAACAAATCCATTCGTCTGTCCGTAAAGGGCGTGAACAAACGCTTCGGCGGCCTCCAGGCGCTCTCCGATGTGGGCCTCCAGATCGAGGAAGGCACGATCTACGGCCTGATCGGCCCGAACGGGGCGGGCAAGACCACGTTCTTCAACGTGATCACCGGTCTCTACACGCCTGATTCCGGCGAATTCAAGCTGGACGGCACGGCCTATACGCCGACCGCCGTTTATCAGGTGGCGCAGGCAGGCATTGCGCGCACGTTCCAGAACATTCGTCTGTTCGGCGGCATGACGGCGCTCGAAAACGTGATGGTCGGCCGCCACGTGCGCACGAAGCACGGCCTGATCGGCGCGGTGCTGCAAACACCGTCCGAGCGCAAGGAAGAGCGCGAGATCAAGGAACGCGCGATCGAACTGCTCGAATACGTGGGCATCGCGCAATACGCGGACTACACCTCGCGCAATCTCTCGTACGGCCACCAGCGCCGTCTGGAAATTGCGCGTGCGCTCGCGACCGATCCGAAGCTGCTCGCGCTCGACGAGCCGGCAGCCGGCATGAACGCGACCGAGAAGGTCGAACTCACGCGCCTGCTCGACAAGATCCGCGCCGATGGCAAGACCATCCTGCTGATCGAGCACGACGTGAAACTGGTGATGGGCCTGTGCAACCGGATGACAGTGCTCGACTATGGCAAGGTGATCTCCGAAGGGCTGCCGCAAGACGTGCAGAAGGACCCGAAGGTGATCGAGGCATATCTGGGCGCGGGGGTTCATTGATGGCTACACCAGTTCTGAAAATCAAGGGTCTGCAGGTCAACTACGGTGGCATTCAGGCGGTCAAGGGCGTGGACATGGAAGTACGCTCTGGCGAACTCGTCACGCTGATCGGCGCGAACGGCGCGGGCAAGACCACGACGATGAAGGCCATCACGGGCCTGAAGCCGTACTCGGCGGGCGACATCGAGTACATGGGCCAGTCGATCAAGGGCGTGCCGGCGTATGAACTGCTCAAGCGCGGCCTCGCGATGGTGCCGGAAGGCCGCGGCATCTTCGCGCGCATGTCGATCCTCGAAAACATGCAGATGGGCGCGTACCTGCGCAGCGACAACGACGGCATCCAGAAGGACGTCGAACGCATGTTCGGCTTCTTCCCGCGTCTGAAGGAACGCGCCACGCAGCTCGCGGGCACGCTCTCGGGCGGGGAGCAGCAGATGCTGGCCATGGCGCGCGCGATCATCAGCAAGCCGAAGCTTTTGTTGCTCGACGAACCGTCGATGGGTCTCTCGCCGATCATGGTCGAGAAGATCTTCGAAGTGGTGCGCACGATCTCGTCGGAAGGCATCACGGTGCTGCTGGTGGAGCAGAACGCACGGCTCGCGCTGCAGGCTGCGAATCGCGGTTACGTGATGGATTCGGGCCTCGTGACGATGGAAGGCGAAGCGAAGCAGATGCTCGACGATCCGAAGGTGCGCGCGGCGTACCTGGGTGAGTAAGCATCGCAATGCGGCCCTGGCGGCCGCATAAAAAACAAAAGCCGCATGGGTTTCGAACCCCATGCGGCTTTTCTTATGGCATCGGCCAACAAGGCTCAAACGATTGCTTCGGACTCCTGTGTGGCGAGCCGCTTGCCGAGACTCACCACGGCATCGGCGCGATAGCCGAGCCGCTCGTAGAACGCGAGCACCTCGGCCTTGTCGGTGAGCACCTGAAGGTTGAGCTTCAGGCAGCCCATCGCGGCGAGCGCGTTTTCGGCGTGAAGCACGAGCCGCGTGCCGAGACCATGGCGCCGCGCATCTGGCGCGACGGCGACCGAATAGAGCCAGCCGCGATGCCCGTCGTAACCGGCCATCGCCGTGCCGACTAGCGCGCTGTCGACCTCGCCGTCGTTGCGAATCGCGACGAAGAACAGCTCCGGCTGCGTACCGAGCTTGTTCGCGATCGACAGACGCGGATTGCGGTGCGGCCGGCTCGCGTCGTTGTACTCGGGAAACGCCCGCAGCCAGAGCGCGATCACCGCTTCGGTATCGGTTTCCTTGAACACGCGGATCGTGATGGACATCGCTCGCGCTCCGCCTGATTACAGCGAGTCGAGAATCGTGCGCAGCATCGCCATCATCTGGTCGATTTCCTGCGTCGTCACGTTCAGCGCCGGCATGAAGCGCAGCAGGTTCGGGCGAGCGGCATTGAGCAGCAGACCGTCCGGCTGCATGAGGCGCGCCTTCTCGACGATCTCCGGCCCGATGTCCTTGCCGAGCAGCAGCGCGCGCAGCAAGCCTTCGCCGCGTTCGCCCTGGAAACCGCGTTCAGCCGAAAGTTCGAGCAGCTTTTCGCGCAGATATTCACCGCGAGCGCGCACGCCTTCGAGGAAGCCGGGCGCAACCAGTTGCGAGATCACCGAATAGCCCACAGCCGTCATCAGCGGATTGCCGTTGTACGTGCCGCCCTGGTCGCCCGCTTCGAACACGGCGATTTCCTTCTTCGCGAGCAGCGCCGCGAGCGGCACGCCGCCGCCGATGCCCTTGCCGAGCGTCATGATGTCCGGCTCGATGCCCGAAAGTTCGTACGCGAAAAGGGTGCCCGCGCGGCCGCAGCCGCTCTGCACTTCGTCGACGATCAGCAGGATGCCGTGCTTCTGCGTGAGCGCGCGCAGTTGCTGCATGAACTCGCGCGTGGCGGGGATCACGCCGCCTTCGCCCTGGATCGGCTCGAGCATCACGGCGACCGTCTTCGCGTTGATGAGCTTTTCGACCGAAGCGATGTCGTTGAGGTCGGCCTTCGGGAAGCCAGGCACTTGCGGCGCGTAGATCGTGTCCCAGCCCGGCTTGCCACTCGCCGACATCGTCGCGATCGTGCGGCCGTGGAAGCTGTGGTCGAACGTGATGATCTCGTAGGCGCCGTCGCGATGTTTTTTGCCCCACTTGCGCGCGAGCTTGATCGCGCCTTCGTTGGCTTCGGCGCCGCTGTTGGCGAAGAACACCTTGTCGAAGCAGCTATGCTCGGTGAGCAGGCCCGCGAGCTTCGCCATCGGCTCGTTGTAGAAGGCCGGCGACGGATTGATGAGCAGGCGCGACTGCTTTTCCAGCGCCTCGATCATGCCCTCGTTGCAGTGCCCGAGACTGTTGACGGCCCAGCCCTGGATGAAGTCCAGGTAGCGCTTGCCTTCGTTGTCGTAGAGCCACGACCCCTTGCCATGCGTGAAGACGATTTCGGGCCGGTTGGTGATGTACATCAGCGACTCGATCGGGTACTCGGAATAATTCATGGCAACGGGCTCCGCGTTGGGGCTGCTAAAGGGTTGAAAAACGGGGTTGCAAACTGGGTTGCAGACTGGGTTACAAACGATACGGCGGAAAAACAAAAAGCCACGGACTGGCCGTGGCTTTCGTGATTCGAACTTGCTGTGCGTTGAGAAGTGCAACGCGCGTCCGCGAGTAGCCAGGCCCTAAAGATGGGGCGAGCGGCGACGTCGGAGAGCGGACAGGATGCAGTTCATGGGCGCAAGAATACGACAAGCCGAACGGCGATGTAAACCGTCAATGTGCCGATTTTTTTCAGGCGGCCGAAGAATTTTTCGTGACGGCCGCCTGGATTGGGCGATGCGAGTCATTGCATTGCGTACGCAACGACCCGCCGGAAAGCGCTTCAGACGGCGTTCGCGAGGTCCGCGGCGCTCGTGAACGAGTCCGCGTAGAACTCGTCTTCGGGCAGGCCGTGGTGCTGCGTGAAGTCGCGCTGCGCCGACTCGACCATCACCGGCGCGCCGCACGCATAGACCTGGTAGCCCGAAAGGTCGGGCAGATCCTCGATCACGGCGCGGTGCACGAAGCCCGTGCGGCCGGTCCAGTTGTCGTCCGCTGCGGGCTCCGAGAGCACCGGCACGAAGCGGAAGTTCGGGATGTCCTTCGCCCATTGTTCGGCGAGATCCATCAGGTACAGGTCCTTCTTCTGGCGCGCGCCCCAGTAGAGCGTCATCGGGCGGTTCAGGTTCTTGTGGACCGCGTGCTCGACGATCGCCTTGAGCGGCGCGAAGCCGGTGCCCGAGGCGAGCAGCACGATGGGCTTGTCCGACTCCTCGCGCAGGAAGAAGGTGCCGAGCGGCGCTTCAAAGCGCAGGATGTCGCGCTCCTTCATCTGCGAGAAGACGTGATCGGTGAACTTGCCGCCCGGCATGTGGCGGACGTGCAGCTCGATCGGGCCTTCCTCGTGCGGCGCGTTCGCCATGGAGTAGCTGCGGCGCGTACCGTCCTTGAGGATGAATTCGAGGTACTGCCCGGCGAGATACTGCAGGCGCTCGTTGGCGGGCAGTTGCAGCCTGAGGACGACGACGTCGTCGGCGCGGCGTTCGATAGCGGCGATACGGGTGGGCAGCTTGCGCACCTGCATGTCGCCCACGCCCGCCACTTCGCGGATATCGATTTCGAGGTCGGTTTGCGCCGTCGCACAGCAGAAGAGGGCCATGCCGCGCGTTCTTTCGTCGTTGGACAGTGCCGACGCCGCGTGAGCGCGCTGCTCGACTTCGCCGTGGCAGACCGTGCCTTTGCACGAGCCGCAGGCGCCGTTCTTGCAACCGTACGGCAGGCCGATGCCCTGGCGCAGGGCCGCGTTGAGAATGGGTTCGTCGGGTTCGACCTGGAATTGCCGGCCGCTTTGCTTGAGCGTTACGTTGAAAGCCATATTCAGGGAAGCGTAAGTCTGTATCCGGGGGTTGAATCGGTCGCGGGTTGCCTGGTCAGGTTGCCGCGTTTCCTTGCCGGCCTCGCCGAAAGGCCGGGGCCGCTAAAATGGTTCCACCATGATTGCCACACGAACCTTGCGCCGTGCGCGCATCCTCATTGTCGGTTGCGGCGACGTCGGCCTGCGCTGCGTCGCCCAGTTGCGCGAGCGGCCAGACCGCGCGCGCGTTTTTGCGCTCACGCGCCGCGACGAGCGCGCCCACACGGCGCGGGCCGCGGGCGCCGTGCCGGTGCGCGGCGACCTCGATTCCCGCACGAGCCTCGCGCGGATCGCGGGCCTGGCGGGCACGGTGCTGCACCTCGCGCCACCGCAAAAATCCGGCGACGACGACCTGCGCACGCGCCGCCTGATCGCAGCGCTCGCCGCGCGCCGCCGGGCAGTGTCGCGGCCAGCGCTCGCGGGCGTAGCGCCACGCGCATTGCGGCCCCCATTGCGTTCGCTCGTGGGCCGCCTGCGCCGCAGCGCTTTCGGCTCCGCCGCAGGCTTTGGAGCATCCATCATTGTACCCGAGCGCATCCGGCGGTTTTCCCGCGTCCGGCACAAGCGCCTGAACGGCCCGAGCCGCCCAACGCTCGTCTACGCCAGCACGACAGGGGTGTACGGCGATTGTGGCGGCGCGCGCATCGACGAAACCCGCACGGTTCAGCCCGCCAACGCCCGGGCCATACGACGGGTATCGGCTGAACGGCAACTGCGGCGCGCCACGGCGCGCGGCGCACTGGCCGCCACGATCGCGCGCATTCCGGGCATTTACGCCGCCGATCGACTCCCCCTGGCGCGGCTGGAAAAGCGCACGCCGGCGCTTGTCGCAGGCGACGACGTCTACACGAGCCACATCCACGCGGATGACCTCGCGGCCATACTCCTGCGCCTCGCGACGCATGGCCGCCCCGGCCGCACGATTCACGCAACGGACGACAGCGAACTGAAGATGGGCGAGTATTTCGACCGCGTGGCCGACGCCTTCGGCCTCGCGCGCGCGCCGCGCGTGAGCCGCGCCGAGGCCGAGCGCGAACTCGAGCCCGTCTTGCTGTCGTTCATGCGCGAGTCGCGCCGGCTCGCCAATACGCGGCTCAAGGGCGAACTGGGCGTGCGTTTGCGTTATCCCGATGTGGATGCGTTCTTGCGCACGCTGCCGCCGCGCCCGTGACGCCGGGCGGGCGGCGCGGCGCAAAGCGTGCCGTTCACGTGATGGCCGGCAGCGCTTCGAGCAGGAGGAAGCACAGCAGCGCCCCGATGAGCGCCCCGATGAGGTTCGGATGATACCGATGTCGCATATGCATCGACGCGAGCAGGCCCCCAATCAGCACCGCCCCAAGCGCCATAAATGCCATCAACACGAATGAGATTTCGAATGATCCGTTGATGATCATGATGCCCCTCCTTGCAACTTGTAATCGTTCTTGAAACGAGTATAGGGCGGAAGCCCGGCAAGGGCATGCTGCGGCGCGGCGAAAACGCCGCCTGTTTGCAAGCGTGGGGGCGTCGACCCACGGAGCGGCGGCTGCGCGCGGCCTTCAGGGGGCGCGCCGTGGTGGTTTACCCCTTGTTGCGCAATGCTTCGAGCGCGGAAGCGTCGAGCCATTCCCAGGCGCCCGGCGCCAGTGCGGGGGGAAGGGAAAAGCCGCCGATGCGCTCGCGGTGGAGCGCCTCGACGCGGTTGCCCGCCGCCGCCACCATGCGCTTGACCTGGTGATATTTGCCTTCGAGCACCGTCAGCTCCAGCTCGTGGTCCGCACGTGCGTTCGCCGCGACGGCGGCGCTCGGTTCGCGCTCGCCGTGCAGCAACACGCCTTCGCGCAGGGCGTTCAGTTGCGTTTCGTCGAGTGGATGACGCGTCGTCGCCACGTACACCTTCGGCACCTTGCGTTTGGGCGAGGTGAAAGCGTGGACGAACGGGCCATCGTCGGAAAGCAGCAAAAGGCCGGTCGTATCCTGGTCGAGGCGGCCGACGCATTGCACGTTGCGCTCGGCGAACTGCGGCGGCAGCAGATGAAACACGCTCAGATGATGCTGCGGATCGCGCGAGCACTCGTAGCCAGCGGGCTTGTTGAGCGCGATGTACGCGCGCTCGTGAAACGGCCACGGCGTGCCGTCCACGCTGAAGACGAGGCCGGCCGTGTCGAACGTGGTGAGCGGATCGGAGCACGGCTCGCCCGCGACGGCGACCCGCGCGTCGGCGATGAGCGCGCGGCATTGACGGCGTGTGCCGAAACCCTGCGTGAAGAGAATGCTTTCGAGATTCATGACGGACGGCGAACAGCGTGGAGCCGGGTATTTTATCCGCGGCAACGCGTTACGCGCGTCCGCCTGCGCCGATCTCGCCGCATCAACGCGCCGTACCAACGCGCCGCGCACGGCTTGACCACGCGTTTCGGGCGGATGGCGTAACGTAGCGCGAGTATTGACGCGTCGGGCCGGATTGCGCGGCCCGGACGCCTGCTGATTCCCCCCAATTTCCTTCTCGCGCAGCGCACGGCCTGGGTGCGCGCGCTGCGCCATACGGCTCACGTGGAGAACACCATGGCGAAGACAATCGCGGATCATCTGGCAAAAACGCTCGAGGCAGTTGGTGTCGAGCGCATCTGGGGCGTGACGGGCGACAGCCTGAACGGGTTGTCGGCAAGCCTGCGCAAGCTCGGCACGATCCGCTGGATGCACACGCGGCACGAAGAAGTCGCCGCCTTCGCCGCGGGCGCCGAAGCGGCCGCAACCGGCCGGCTAGCGGTGTGCGCGGGCAGTTGCGGACCGGGCAACCTGCACCTCATCAACGGCTTGTACGATTGCCATCGCAACCGTTCGCCAGTGCTCGCGATTGCGGCGCATATTCCGTCGACGGAAATCGGCCTCGGCTATTTCCAGGAGACGCACCCGACCGAACTCTTCCGCGAGTGCAGCCATTACGTGGAACTGGTGACGAACGCGTCGCAGTTCGCGCGCGTGCTCGACACGGCGCTGCGCACGGCGATCGACCAGAAGGGCGTGGCGGTGATCGTGCTGCCCGGCGACGTGGCGCTGCTGGAAGCATCCGACGAAGAGCCCGTCTGGTCCCAGGCGGCGCGTCCGGCGACCTTGCCCTCGGCGGCGGATATCGACCGGCTAGCCGTGCTGCTCAACCGCTCCGAGGCGGTGACGCTGCTGTGCGGTAGCGGCTGCAAGAACTCGCACGACGAAGTGGTGGCCTTCGCGGACGCGCTCGGCGCGCCGACCGTGCACGCGCTGCGCGGCAAGCAGTATGTCGAATGGGATAACCCATACGACGTGGGCATGACAGGGTTGATCGGCTTCAGCTCGGGCTATCACGCGATGATGTCGTGCGACACGCTCGTCATGCTCGGCACCGACTTCCCGTATCGCAACTTCTATCCGCAGCACGCGAACATCGTGCAGATCGACCGCGACGCCGCCGCGCTCGGCAAGCGCGCGCCGCTTACGCTCGGACTCGTCGGCGACGTGCGCGAAACGCTGCGCGCGCTCATGCCGAAGCTCACGCGCAAGACCGACCGGCGCTTTATCGACCGCGCGCGCGAGCATTACGCGACCGCGCGCAAGGGACTCGACGAACTCGCGCGCCCGGCCGCCGCGGGCAAGCCGCTTCATCCGCAGTATGTGGTCTCGCGGCTCGACGCCCTCGCCGAAGACGACGCGATTTTCGCGGTCGACGTGGGTACGCCCACGCTCTGGGCCGCGCGCTACCTGACCATGAACGGGCGGCGCCGTCTGCACGGCTCGTTCAACCATGGGTCGATGGCGAACGCCATGCCGCAGGCGCTCGGCGCGCAGGCGGCGCACGCCGGGCGCCAGGTGGTTTCGCTCTCCGGCGACGGCGGCCTTTCCATGCTGCTCGGCGATATTCTCACGGCGCGCCAGCTCAATCTGCCGATCAAGATCGTAGTCCTGAATAATAGCTCGCTCGGCTTTGTCGCAATGGAGATGAAGGCGGGCGGCTACGTGGAGACGGGCACCGATCTGGCGGCCACTAATTTCGCGGATATCGCGAAAGGCGCGGGCTTGTTCAGCGTGCGTGTGGAGACTTCGGAAGCACTCGACGAGGCGTTGCGCGCGGCGTTCTCGCATGCAGGACCGGCGCTCGTCGATGTGGTGACGACGAAGCACGAGCTGGCCATGCCGCCTAAGCTGCAGTGGGCGCAAGCGAAGGGCTTCAGCCTCTACATGCTGCGTGCGGTGCTGAGCGGTCGCGGGGACGAGGTGGTGGAACTGGCGCAGACGAATTTGCGCTGAGCACGAAAAACCCGCGAAGCCATGGGGTTTCGCGGGTTTCGGATATAGGCTGATTGCCGGAAAGTATTCTGGTTCGGGCCAGCCTTTGTCGCAGCGTACACCTTCGAATCGACGCACGCGGACGGTCCGCGCGTAATCATGCAGAACACCGTCTGGCAGCACATCGAGAAGAAGCGTCGCGAGCAGCCTGAGACTCGCCTGTCCAGTTTCCTTGGTGCGCACGTCCGACGCGCCGAAGACGGGCCAGCGTACATCGACATCTTCGCCGACTTTGGTGTAAGCGACTTCTACAGATTTCGCGCGGATCTGGCAGAAGAATTAAAGGCGATCCACAAGCACATGTGCACGGCACTGGATGAGGCCGCCGACGTTCCGCACCACTTCAAAAAGCTTGCGCAACTGGCGCGCGACTTCAATGAAGCCCTGGAAGAGGCCGAATTGCGCGAACACATTGTCCCGCTGCACCAAGCTCCACAAGCGCGGGAAGTGACAATACGGAGAGCATCGTGATCCGCGATTGACGTCGCGACTTGCTGCCCCGTTCGAACTCTTGCACAGCGCTCTTGTTTACGGTTAATGGGTTTGACGATCCGGGCTTCGCCGCGCCTCGCGAGATGAAGACACGCCGACCCTCGCAGGTCGGCTTTTGCGTTTCAGTCGGCGGCATCCGGTTCGCTATCGCCCGAAAGCAGGTCGGATAATTCATCGGGGCGCAGCCGTCGCATCGCCTTCTCGATCTTGTGGTCGTACTTCCTGTCATTGGGATCGAGGCCGCCGGGGCGGGCCTTTCGGGCGTACTTCTGCACGAAGCAGCCAAGTTCGCCAGCGAGGCGATCCCGCTTTGAAACCTCGCTCACGCCAAACTCCAAGGGTCTACCTTACCGCCCTGGATCACGAAGTGCTTTCCGTCGGAGCCCGGTTCAAAAAAGCGCCAATCTTCCTCGTCGGGCGCGGCATCCGTAACGATGGTGAGACACAGTCGCCGCGGCATTGAGATGGACACGTTGCCGCTATCACCGACGACCACGCGCTCAACAGTGAGCGGACCGCCGTCGGCAATGAGGCCTCGTATCCGCTCTAGCGTCGCGCGAGTGCCCTCGTCTGAAACGGTGAAGTCCGAGGCATCTGCGAAGATCTCATTGGCGCGCTCGATTTTCCAGTCGCATTGGACGTGCAGCGCCCACGCACCAACCCGCTTGACGGTCCCGCGCTTCGTTGTCATTTCGCGAAGGGGGCCGAACTGCAAGGTGAGCATGTCCGCTGCTCGCCCGGCCGCGCTTAGGTCCAGCCCGATGAGGACAGAAAGACGCTGCTCAATTTGTTCCCGCGCATCAATCATTTCAATCACTCCCGCCAAACAAGTCTTGAGCACGGTCCATGAGTCCGTGGTAGTCCATTTCGTCATCGTCCTGTATGTCGTCGTGGAGTTGCCTAGCCTGATCCTGATTCAAGCCGAGGGCCTTAACCACCGCCCGAAATTGCTTGTTTTGTGCCTGATTATTCCCTGGCCGACCATCGCCGGCCGCCAGATCCTCCGCGTCGCCGTCCGGCATATCAGGCTGGTAATCGAATGGCTGGGCATCGCCAAGCGGCGTCGAAC